>CAITIS010000091.1 GCA_903892515.1 uncultured Planctomycetota bacterium
CAGGCTTGATCTGGGGAAGAAGGTTGGATCTGGGGAAGATGGCTTTGATGTGTTCGGCCCCAGCGGGGCCGGGGAATGTAGCCACGGGTGGAGCGGCAGGCGGCAGCAGCCGCCGGACGCGGAACCCGTGGAACGAGGTTCTTTTGCGGTCGCCCCGGAGGGGCGAAGGAGCCTCACCGGCCTGGTCGAATCGTGGCCTTCCTCCGCCCCTGCCGGGGCGGGTGAAAAAAAACTCTCTCCACGGGTTGCGCTACGGTCCGCCTTCGGCGGCCTGCGCTCCACCCGTGGCTACATGCCTTTGCCCCTCCGGGGCAAGCACCTGCCAGAAAAGCAGGTCGACTCACGCCGCCGTCGTTTGCGCCAGCTAAACTCCGTGCCCCAACACCTCAACAACGCTATCATTGCGCGAGGTCTCCGGCGGCGGTCGTCGGCTATGCAGGTTCGGATGTTCAAGGGCTCTCATGTTTTCAGCCGGCGCAGTCCAACGAACGAAGAAGCACGCGATCTCCTGGCCGGTGAGCCTCATAGCATCGGCGGTGCTGTGCCTGCTGTGGCTGATGCCCTCGGGCTGCTCGGTGCCAGCTCATGACGGCGCCGCCGACACGTTCCATCTCAACTTTTCGCTGCCGGCGGGCTCAAAGACCGATGGAGCGATTCTCTTTCTCCTGGACGGCGTGCAGGCGCAGACCTTCGATCAAATGCTCCAGGCCGGTGAGCTGCCGGCGATCAAGAAGTACTTCGTCGATCGCGGCCTGTACTCGCCGCGCACCGTCACGTGCAACCCGTCCATCAGCATGTCCTGCTTCGTCGGCATTCTCACCGGGCAGTACTCCTCCCACGCGGGCATGACGGCTCCAAAGTGTTTTGACCGCAACCAGCTGATGTGCTTTGACGTCGAGACGCACTTCGACAAGAACAAGGTCGACGCCCTGTACACCGCTCCGACGATCTACGAGCAGTTTCCCGACCGATTGACCTTCTCGCTGTTCTGCCAGGTGCACCGCGGGGCCACGAAGTTCTTCGAGAACGTCTTGACCGCCGGCCCGGCCATCGCCTTTGGCATGCACAACCTCATTGACCGGCTGTCGATCTACCGCTTCAACCAGGTCAACGAGTTTGCCCGCATGTACCACCAGGTTCCTGCCTTCACGACGGTGTACATGCTGGCGGTGGATTTCGCCGCGTACGATCACGGCTTCAGCTCGCCGAAGTACCGGCAGGCGATCCGCGACGTGGACCGTCACATCGGACGGGTGATGGGAGATATTCAGCGGGCGGGGCTGCTGGATAAGCTGGTGGTGGCGCTGGTCTCGGATCATGGCCACGTGGACACGCCGCGACATCCGCACTTGGAGTCGTACGTGCGGGACACGCTGGGCGTGCATATCCTGACCGGCGAGCCGGACGACGGCGCCCACTTCGAGCAGCGTCTGGCCAAGTACAACCGCTACGTCGGCGTGACGTGCAGCGGCGGCAACCGCTACTGGCCCGTGTACCTGCGCAAGCCCATCCGGCGCGAGGGCAAGCTCGTGGGCATGGACAACTGGCTGGGCACGCCGACGCCCGAGGATCTGCGGCAGTATCCCACGGACAAGGGCGCCGACATCGACCTGCCGGCAGAACTGGTCGCCCAGCCATACGTTGAGGCCGTGGCGTATCGCGCCGGTCCCGAGGCGGTGCGGATGCTCTTTAAGGGCGGCGAGGTGGAGTTCCGCCGCACCGGTGGCCGGAGCGGGCCCATCTCCTGCCACGTGCTGAGCGGGGACGATCCGCTGAAGTACCGAGAGCACGTGCCGGCGGAGATGCTCAGCGGGAAACCGTTCGAGCAGCGGCAGTGGCTCGATGCCACCGTCGGGACGATCTATCCCGACCTGCCGGTGGGGGTGATGGCGTATTTCGACGGGCGGCTGGCCCCCGACCTGGTGGCGTATCCGCCGCCGGGGTGGGATCTCGATGGCTGGTGGAAGTCAGGCCATGGCGGCATCCGCGACGTGGAGATGCTGGTCCCGATGGCCATCGCCGGCCCGAACGTGCCCAAAGGCACCGTCACCGCCGCCCGCACAGTGGACCTGATGCCGACCCTGCTGCAAGCCCTGGGCAAGCCGATCCCATCAGGCCTAGACGGCATCTCGCTGATCGCCCAGCCGTAGAGATTCGGGAAGAACGTGTCGCGGGCGTCTCGCCCGCGTCCGAAATGGTGGGGGCTCGATGATTCCCCAGACGCGGGCAAGACGCCCGCGACACAAAAGACACCAGGGCCATGCCGATCCCTCGTTCGGTGGCAGCTACGCCCGCGTGCAACCAGTTGTACGCCCTACGTGGGCGCAAAAAGATGGGCGAGGCCGTGCTTGCTCAAGGCACTGCCATCGCCCTTCGCCTTGGTAGGGTTCCCTCACGACAGGTTCTCAACGGCCTTCACCGGAGGAGGGGTGAAGTACGGGCGGGCGCTCATCTCCGCCAGTTCGTCTCAAACCATGGACCGCTACCTGCTTGTTGGACCTCAGACGATTCGCCTGGTTGACAGGCGGGCTTAGCGGCAGGCGCTCATCTCTGCCATCGCCACATCGCCGTAGTTGAGGTCCGGGTAAGACTGTTACGGCATCGAAGATTGTTTCACAGCGAGTGAAGCGTTCCTCGAATCCATTCGGGCCTCACCGTTTTGTGTCGAGATCACCGCTGGAAACAGAAAGGCCAGCGGGCGAACAGCTTAAGTCATCGGGGAGATCGAAAAGAGGATAAGAACTGCTGCGAATCCCTCTCGCCGGCACACCGGCCTGTCGACCTCCATGGCCGGGCCATCCGCTAGGACTGGCCCACCAAATCTCGACAGTCAGACTCTACACCCACTGGCCCGGAAGCGTCAAGAAAAGATTCGCAAAAAAAATACAGCATTGATCGTAGCGGGTCTTGCCGGCGGCGTCACGGTTTCGGTCGATGCGGCAGGGCCTGAACTTGCCTGGCGTGTCCCTCTTTGGGGATTGACCGCTGGGGGGCAAGAAGTTACCATAAGGATCGGAGGCGGACGGACCGTCCGCCGGGCGATTGGAGGCTGTCGGGTCGCCCGTGAAAGGTGTTTTGTGTCGCTTGGTCAAGCATCCGCAGAAATGGAGAGTCTCATGGATATCGTTCGTCGTAAGCATGTCTCTAAGTGCGCGCGTGCATCGCGCTCACGCAAGGCCTCGAATAGCAGGATTTCGCTGGAGACACTGGAGTCGCGCGAGTTGCTGAGCGCTTTCGTCAGCACGGCCGGCACCGGCAACTGGTCGGCTTTGAGCACTTGGGCCACGCAGGACGGCGGGGCGGTAACACATGTCCCCGGCGCTGGCGACACTGTAACGATTAACGGCAAAGTGACCGTGGACGTGACCACCACCGTGGGAACGGGCTCGGGCGACGCCATCAGCCTCAACACCAGCGCCAACATGGGCGACAAGACGCTGAACGTAGCGGCCCCATTGACGGTTTGCGGCAGCATCAAGTTTCTGGGCCACAGCGTCGTCAATGTGCAGGCCGGCGCGGGCATCGAACTTGACGCCAGTGCGGGCGTTCAGCCCAAGCTGCACGCGCCCTCTTACGGCAGCGAGGTCAACCTGTACTTCTACGGCACGGCCGACAGTCACACCTACCTGCGCACCAAGGTCGGCACGGCCGGCCTGCCCGGCGTGGTGACCCCCGATGCGTACCAGATCCAGGTCAACATCGGCGGCAACTACGTGGACATCACCGACATCAACGGCGGCGCCAGCGCCGACCCGGGCAGCTACGGCCCGATGAACCAGTGGGGCCTGACGGTCTACGAAGGCACCGACGCGGTCATGAACACCCTCAACCATGTGACGATGACGCGTAGCGACATCTACGTCAACGGCCAGTTCGGGGGCTTTACGCTCGCCAACACGGTCTTCTACCAGGGCGCCAACGCCAAGTACGGCGACTGGCGCGGCGAGGGTTACTTCGTCGGCAACAACGTGGTGAACTTCAATGGCGTGGGCTTCGACCAGGGCGTTTGGATGGAGAAGATGGGCGCCATCCAGTCCACCGTGTTCAACTACATCTATTTCAACAGCTGGGCCGGCACGCCGTTCTTCACCTCGTGGTCGGACAGCGTCAACATCGTGAGTGATCAGTCCAACGGCTACCTCAAGGCCATGCAGGGTACGTACAACCGCATGTACACCATCGTGCCGGGCTATGCCGCGTCCAACCCGCACATGATGGACGGCGGCCAGAACACGACCTTCAATAATTGCCTGTGGGACGTGCCCACCGCCCATGACGTCGATGACGGCCTGATGATGCTGAGCAACATCGCGCGCAACGTGGTGGTGAAGGGGTCGATCGCGCTGCCGTCGATCGGCGGGCCGTTCCCCGGCACCGGGGCCGACATGGGCTACATCGGCGGAACCGGCGTCAGCTACAATCACAACACCATGGCCATCGGCGCCGACAACGGCGTGGGGGCCGATCCCAGCCACGGCGGCGTGACCGGCGGGCTGAGCGCGTTCAAGAACAACATCGGCTTTACCACCGACGGCAATGCGTCGTCGGGCCACTTGATCTACACCTTCGGCGGGCTGACCGACCTGGTGGCGGCGGCGAATGTCGATTACAACGCCAAGTACCGCACCGACTATTCGATGAACGAGACGGGCACGCCCGGCGTGCATGACGTCAATGGCCAGAACCCCAACTTTATCGACCCGACGCGCGACCTGACCAACTACTACCGCACCCACGCCGGTATCACGCCGGGCACGGTCCAGACCGACGTGCCGGCCAGCGTGGAGTGGATCCGTACTCACCCCGACCAGGTTCCCGCCATGATTACGTGGGTACTCAACGGCTATATCCCGACAAACATCGCCTATAAGGCCGCTGCTGACAACGTGGCCCCGACCAATGGCTGGATCGGCGCCATGGAGGGCAAGCCCGTGGGCGACGCCAACCTGGACGGCAAGACGAACTTCCAGGACTACATCGTCTTGGAACGCAACTTTGGCCAGGCCAACATGGGCTGGGAAGGCGGCGACTTCAACAATGACGGCGTGGTGAACTTCCAGGATTACATCATCCTGGAACGCAACTTCGGCACATCGTACGTGTCGGCTGCTCCGGCGCTGGACGTGGCATCGCCGACGCAACTGGCGGCCAGCGCATCACCGGCCAGCACCACGCTGACGGCATCGACGACGCTCGCGTCGCCGGCGCCGCTCGTGGCCACGGTGACAGCCCCCACGACGGTCATGTCGAGCACGGTGCTGTCATGCCAAAGCGGGCTGTCCAGCTTGGCCGGCGGGGCAGCATCCAGCGCGACGCCGCGCAAGCTGACTTGGGCCAAGGCCCAGAAGTGGCAGTTCCCGCCCGTCAAGGGTGCCGCCATCGTGGACGTGCTGGGCGGATCGGCTCTTTAAGGAGCGTTTGAACGTGGCCGGTGAATCTGCCGCGGCAGACGCCGCCACGGAAATGTGCACTGTGTAATGTGGAAAGAGTGTAAGCGCGGCAGGTCTCCGGACCTGCCGCCTTTGTTGAGTGCTTCCATAAGCGACGGCAGCGCCGCCGTGGAGGCTGTGCAGGCACAGGCTAAAGAGCCTGTGCCGTCCATCGCGTCAGAGAGTCCTACTTGGCGTCTTTCTGAAAGAACTCGATGACTTCACCGTCGGGACCGTCGCAGAACGCGATGCGCACCGGCGTAGGCGGGTTGGAAGGGATCACTACGCCAAAAGGTTCCTTGGTGACCACCGCGCCGGCGGCACGGGCGGCCTCAAGGGCGGCGTCGCAATTGGTGGTGTTGAGGGCAAAGTGCTCAATGATGCCCGCGGGCTTGGGGCCGCTGCCGCCTTCAAAGATCTCCAGGCAGCTGCCATCGCCGGTGTCCAGCATGATCGCGCGCTGGGCGCCTTCGCCCCAGCGAATCCGTTCCTCAAAGCCCAGCCCTTGAGTGTAGAACTTGACGCTCTTGTCGAAGTTCTTGGCCCTGATGGCCAGGTGATGAAATCCGCCGCCGTGAATCGTCTTATTATTGCCCATCATGTTGGCGCCCTTTGCCTATCTTTTGTGCCAGTTGTCGAGCCAGTGTTCCTTGCCCAGCAGTGTTCCCTCGCGGGATGCGCAGCTATGGCAAGGGAATGTTCTTCAGGTCGAACGGGATCGTCGTGGTTTGTGCATCTGTTACCAGCGCAACCTTTAACCCGGCATTGGCGGGCAACGCACTGGCTTCCATGGTGTAGAACGTCGGCCCGCCATCCGTCGAAGACGAACCGTTGCTCGTATCCATGGTTTGCCCATCGGCTCCCACCAGCGCGACTTCCAGCACAACCTCGACGCTGCCGGACATGGTGTAAGTAACCTTGTTGCCTTCAACCGATTCGATCTTGATAGCCACGTGGGCGGCTTTCAATTCGGGGTTCGTGGCTTCCTTGCCGGCCAGAGCGGCCACATCAGGAATTACCACGCTGCCCTTCGTGCCCGACAGGATCAAGAAGGAGCCTTTGAGCTGCGCTATGTTCGAAGCTCCTCGTTTGGCCGAGCCAAGAGGGATATCAAAGCCAAAGCCATTTGCGATCGTTGGCGCGAAGGATCTCTGCGTGCTGACGAAACCCTTGGTCATGTCTTCGGCGAACGGGCTCTCTTCCCGGGTAAGTCGGGTCCCTTTGTCATCGACGGCCTTTTCAATCTTGAGTTTTCCAAATTGGTGTGCTTTGCCGGCCAGACCGCCGGTGACGCCCAGACTCACTTGTGTGCCGGATGACATGTCGCCCGTTGCGTCTGGGCCGAAGTCCCGATAGCGGGTTTCCTGAATGCGCGTAACCTTGACCTCGACGCCCATCGTCGCGGATGTTGCGGCAGCTCTCGGCTTGGCCTTGGGCTGACTTTGGCCCCAGACCGCCGCCACTGCCCACACCGCAGTGATGGCAATCACCGCGCACGTTCTGACTTGTTTCATTGTTTGTCCTTTCACATCGGATTGTGCAGCCAACCGGGCGGTTTGTCTACTGTCTCCTCGCCGGCCGTCAGGCGGGCCCGGCGGCGGCCTCGGCCATGGCCAGGACGTTCTCCGCCGGCACGTTGGACAGCAGGGCCTCGTGGCTGGGACTGATGACCAGGCCAGGCCCGAGCAGGTCTCTGACCCGCCGGACTTCCGCGCGAATCTCATCGGGCGAGCCGTGCACCAGCAGGTGCTGGGTGTCGATGCCGCCCATGAAGGCGATGCGTCCGCGGAAATCCCGCGCCAGGCTCTGGGCGTCCATGTCGGCGGCCTTGGCTTGCAGCGGGTGCAGGGCGTCTACTCCAGCCTCGATCAGTCGGCCGATGACCTTGTGAATCGACCCGCAGGAGTGCAGGATCGCCTGGTATCCGTGGCGGTGCGCCTGCTCAGTGAACTTGCGGAACCACGGCATGACGAACCGATCGAACTGGGGAGGGCTGATCAGCAGGTCCAGCTGCGTGCCGAAATCATTGCCGAAGAAGAAGCCGTCCACTTCATCCTTGGCCAGCGCGAAGAAGCGATCGTTGGCTTCGAGATAGAACTGGCATATCTTGGCGGTGACGGCCTCGACGATCTCGGGGTGCGTGTACATCTTGACGAAGTAGTTTTCCATGCCGAAGAAGTCAGCCAGATCATGAAAGAAGCAGCTCCACATGCCGCTGGCCCGGTACACCTCGCCGGCCTGTTTCAGCTCCTGCAGGCTGGCGGAGAAGTCGAGGTAGTCGGGATTGGGCCAGGGGAAGTCCTCGACCTGCTGGAGGTCCTCGCAATTGGCAAAGATTCCAGCTGAGGCCAGGCCGGCTTGGGGGTCGTGCTGGTGCTCCCACAGCGGCTTGTTCTGCGGATGCCTGTACGAACTCCATTGCGGGCAGATCCAGCGGAAGTCATCGCCGACGCGGCGGCGGAACTGCTCCTGGGCGGTCGGGCTGTTGCCGTCGATGCCGACGTGTTTGAAGTACAACTGCCAGCTCTCATTGGCCGGGTTGCCCAGCCAGAATCCGCAGCGGTCGCTTGGGCGGCCGGCGAAGATAGCTTTGATGCGTTCGCGGGATGTCATTCGTCTATCGTCTCCATTTCGGTTGCATCGTGGCCGGATCTTATCATCCCATTTCACGGCGCCGTCCCGCAAAACGGAAGAATCCCTATCGCCGCCTTCAGCACCGCTCAGCGTGAGGCGGCCACCAGGAAGAAAGGCGTCTCCAAGTCGATGCGGTCGACCATGACCCGCTCGAATTCCAGGCCTTTTAGCACATCGACGTAGAACGTCGGCGAACGAAACGAGCGAAACAGCAGCAGCAGGGGCAGCATCGAATACGGCAGCGGCTGGGCAGCCAGCTCCAGCGGACCCCTCTCGAAAATGACCAGGACGCCATCGGGGGCGAGGCACTCAGAGGCGCGGCGAAGCAGCAGTCTGGCCTGATCGTCGGGCCAATCGTGCAGCATCGACTTGAATACGACCGCGTCGAATCCGCCGGGGAGGTCGTCAGTTCTGGCGTCGCCCGCGAGAAAGCAGACTCGCTCGGCCCCTGGCTGGCCATGGATATGCTGCCGGCCGACCTCGCAGACAACGGGCAAGTCCAAGACCGTTGCCTGAATATGAGGATACTTGCGGCAGAGCTGAAGGGCGAATTCGCCGCTGTTGCCGCCGATGTCCAGGACGCGGCGGCAACGGGCAAAGTCGTGACCGCCAATGCAAGCGGCCGCCTCATACCGGGTCAGCGCGGTGGTGATACGCATCCAGCGCCGTGCCTGCTCGAGATTCTCGGGCGTCACCTGGGGCGACGAATCGTATCGGAACAGCTGAAACATCCGGGCCCGCTGCTGAAAGGCGGAAGGGTCGCGGATGAGTTCGGTGAATAAGTCCGCCACATCGGCAGAAACCTGGAAGCTGAATTGCAGCTTGGCTTCGAGCAGATCGCGAAAACGCAGCGCGTTCGTGAACCGGCGCGTGAGGAGTATGGTTTCTCCTTGGCGTTCCAGCACCCCGCTGCCGGTCAGAAGATCCAGTAGCAGGCCCAGGCCGCGATAATCCGACGGCCAAGTCCCGCGAATACCATCGGTCGAACAGGGGGAATGCTGGATGAGGAAATCAATCAGCCCAAGTTCAAAGGCAGTGGCCAATGCCCGGCTGCCGACCATGTCCTTGATGAACTCGTCGACGCAGAGGTGCTCACGTTCGACAGCCGACTGGCTTCCGGTGCCGACATAAGAGTTCGGCGTCGCTTGATTGTTGTCCTGGCTCAAGGATTCCTCCATCATCAAAAGAACCCGTAGTAGCCGGTCTTGATGATCTGGACGTCGCCGTCGACCATTCGATAATCCAGCCCGACATCGAACTGGAGATGGTCCAGCCGGGACCTGTTGTCGCTCACGAACGCCACTAAGTCAGCGCGGTAATTCATCTTCTGAAGAAAGGCGAGCAACTGGTCCACGCCGATGCCCGAGAAGTAGACACAGTCGCTCCGCTGCTTGTTAGCCACGCAAACCGTCTTGCACTGCATCAGCTCTGGCCAGAGGATCTTGTCAACGTCCGCAGCCGTGGAGTCGATCTGTGCCGAGCAGCACACCTTGGCGATGATCTCGGTGCGTTGCCGGCTCGGGTCGAAAAAGAAGTAGAAGTTTTCCAGCACCGTTTCCGTTGGTCGGAGGGCGTAAGAGATTCCCGAGGAAACGGCGCTGCCGACATTCCCGATGTACAGGTGGATTTCCGACAGATCCCTGGCCCCGGACACAAGCTCGCTGTCGATGTCAAAAGAGAACATGAAATAGGGCAGGTTCTCGTTCGGTGAGATCGGGCATCGGATCAGCGGGCGGATTGCGTCGAGCACCTTGGAGATGGATCGCTCGCGCTCGCGGCGGCGGTAATCGTAGAAATAGAACTCCCAGGCGATCTTGTCGCCGATCTGCTTAACGCCCCACACCGTCCGGCCCAGGCCGATGGTCTCGCGGATGAGCCGCACGATCTCGAAGCAGCGTTCGTCCGCCCCTGCGACGGCGAACGAATGGAACAGCAGGTTGACGGCCCGGAACTTGCCCGCGTGCGGGGCGCTCGGCTGGTATGGCCACAGGCAGTAGTTGAAGAACTCATCCCCGGCCGCGGCATATTCGAAGGTTTTGCTCAGATCAGTCATATGTGCCGAAAGTCTCGATCATAGTAACGGGTGCAATAGGGTTCGTTCGTCGCCGTACCTGGCCGTGTACGCGGCACACAGGCCCCAGCACCGTTTGGCCCGGCATTGCTCCTTGTGGACGCAGGAGCCGAACTTGTTGCGGTCGAATTCCTGCCAGAATGCCCGCGGCAGCAGGGCGACGGGAAATTCGTTATCAAAAAAGCCCGGCTCGCCCATCGACAGGCATTCCGGAAAACTCTTCAGCACGAGCGGCCGGCCCGAGGGTGTGACGATGGCCAGAAGTTCAGACAGCAGCGAGCGGAACTCCTTCATGCTGACGACCGCGTCTCGCGTATCGACTGGTTCCATCGGGCAATAATTCCACAGGTGGAACTCCGAGATTCGCCGGGGCAGCAGGCTCGACAGCAGGGTGGCGATGCCATGATAGTTCTGCCGGGTCAGAACGGTGTTGGTGATCACGTTGACATCGAAGGCAGCCAGGTTGTCCAGTCCCGCCGACCACTGCGCGAAGGAGCCGGTGACTCCCGTCGTGTTGTCGTGCACCTGGCCCAGCCCATGGACGCTCAGGAAGAATTCGTTGATGCCGGCGTTCACCAGGCGGGCGAGGTACCCCTGGTCGCTGAGGTTCCGGCCGTTGGTCTGGATCTGAATTCGCTTGAACCATTCCAGCGATGCGGCGAATCGGACGTACTTCTCCAGTTCGCCGAACGTGGTGACCTCGGCGCCCGACAGTATCAGGTGATCGAACCGGCCATCGTCGCGGATTTCGGTGAGCGCCTTTCTGAAGCCGTCAAATCCCATCGGCGGCAAGGTCTTCTTCAGACGTCCCAACATGCAGATGCCGCAATCATTGTTGCACCCATACCAGATGGGGACCACGACATACCGCGTGAAATCAATCCGCTGGCAGGGTGTGGTATTCATCCGCCACGTCCCTCGACTCCGTAGTACACGCTGAAGAACTCCTCCCTTTCCCGATGGATCCCGCCGGATATGTGTCCGAAACTGCGGGCCTTCACCGGCTCATACAGGGCGTGGAATTCCTCGTACGGAATCGAGAAGTGGCGGCACATCTTGGACAGCGGGCCATACATATCCTGCAATTGAAGGCCCGCCGCGTACAAGTTGATGTCGAACGATTTTCGCGGCGTGCCTTCTTCGGCCGCCTCCAGGTAGAGTACCTTTTCGGCCCCAATCCTCCGGCCGGCGATTTCAAGCAGGCCTCGGGTGATCTCCAGCGATTCGCGATGCTCCTGGCCGTGGAATATCTCAGAGAGGCGTGAGTCAATCTGCCGGATCGCCAGAGCCGGATACCACACATACCTGGTCACGAAGCGACAGAGTGCGTTGTCCGGGTCCCACTTGAACGCCAGGTGCAGCAGGCGGGGCCCAGACGGCTCGGCTGGGGCGACCTCTTGCCGCAAGGCCGCACCACGTTCGAGATAGACTTTGTAGAGGCAGCGATTTCCGTGGCCCTCGAATCCCAGGTGAATGATGTCGGCCTCGCCCAGGTGCTCTTCGATGGCCTGCTGGAAGTCAGCGGGCATGATCATGCGCCGACAAATGTCCAGGATACGAGGCCTGGCCTGATCGCCCAGGGACTTTGTGTGCAAGCTAAGCAGAAATCGGCTGCCTTGCAGAGTCCCCGTGCAGATGCGAAAAGACCGTTCCAACCCGTACGGGGCTTGCAGGCTGTCCAGAAGGTTAAAGAGCAGGTCGGCCTGTCCTGCGGCCACACGCAAGCTTGGCCCGGCCGCCGGCTGGCCCACGGACAGGATGTCGCCGGCGCCGTCGGGCGGCACAGCGGGGGGAGTCCTGGGCGGCTGAAGCGAGTCGTATTCCTGGAGGACACGCGTCAGTGCCGCCGCCAGGCCTCGGGCGGTCGATGGGCTCAGGAAGAGGCACTGGGCAAAGCGAAGTTCCGCTTCAAGTTGCCCAGGCATCAGGCCGGGGTTCAACCCCAGCATGATGGCGATCTGTCCGGCGGCGCCGCTGATCTTGAACGCATTGGCGTATAGGCTGTGGGGAACTTCCGAAGAAATCCTCACAGGCGCCGGCTGTTGTGTCGGTTGCTCGTGCACTACCAAGCCTCGGTTTTGGATGCTGCCGGCCGGCTTTCCGGCCCAAGGCTGCTATGTTACCACCAGGTTGAAGACCTCGCCCTTGGCATTTGTCCGCACGTCATTGTTGTCTGGCCGTGACTCATCCAGAAGCTGCACCGGAGTGATGATCGCCTTGATCTGGTAGCTCCCAGCCGGCAGAGACGCGTTGACGTGGATGGAGAATGTCTTCGACCCGTTCCCAAGCAGGCTGCTGACCGATCCCTTCGGCAGCGTCGCCAGCGTGATATCGGGCTCGACGCCGTCGGGGTCATAGGCCACCAACTGAATCTGGACCTGCTGGCCCAGCGGCAGCCAGGTGTTCCCAACGTTGCTCACAACCACCGAAACCGCTCCGGCTACAGGCTTGCCCGCTAGAGCCGACGCCGGCATCGACCACGTCGTGCCAAACGTGCCGGTCAGGTCGAACGTGCTGGTGGCAGCGAGGTTCTGCCAATGCGTTTGCAGGGCCGAACTCAACGAACTCAGCACGAACTGTTGCATCAAGAGCGACACTTTCGGCCCCGGCACGTTGCTGCTGACGATGCGAATGACGTTGGTCCCCGGGCCGCTGGTAATCACGTTGGCGCCGCTGCCGCCGTACACGAGATTGTCGGTGCCGTTGGCGGTGATGGCATCGGCGGCGAAATCCACCTTGACATGCTGCCCGCTCAGGTCCTGGCCGAGGCACGCTCGCCGCTTGGCCTGGAAGTCGTAGTCCACCATGTTCATGTACCCTAGCTTCACCAATTCCTCCGGCCCGTCGGCGTTGAACGGAACCGTCAGGAAGAGGCTGCCTCCCATGATGTAGTTCGTGCCGGTGCCGCCTACGATGGTGTCCTTGGAGAGCGACAGCACGATCTTGTCGCCCCCGGCCCGTCGCGTGTCGTGGAACTGCTTGGCAAAGTAGTTCTTGCTGCCGTGGGGAGACGTGAGGTTGTTTACGTACGCCTTAATCACGCCCGAGACGACGCGGGCATTCCTGCCATCGCGGGCCGCTTCCGCCGGCGAGGTGGGCGTGTCGGGCAGAATCGGCATGGTCAACAAGGCCGTGTCACCCTCGATCAACTTGTTGCCGTCGCCGCCGATGATCGTGTCGTTTCCGATGTAGCGGGAATACTCGTACCCGAATGTCGCCAGGTACAGGTCGCGAGTGGTTGGCAGCCGCTTCCGGAAATCCGCCGCCTTGGCGTGATCGGCCTTCACGTGACGGGCCAACTCCTTGTTGCGCTCAGCCCGCAGCCGGATCAGCGTCTTTTGCGTCGACTTCAGCAGCGCCGAGCTGACGTTCAGGAACTTGGCGGGCGAAGCGTACGTCTGCCCGGTGATGAGCGGGGTGAAGAACATGGCGTCATCGCCGAGCAGGATGTCGTTCCCGGAGCCGCCGTTGATCACGTCATTGTCGATGTGCAGCACGTGATACCCGGGATCGTGCAGGTCACGCGCCTTGGTTACGGCGTGGGTGGGATTATTCGCCACGGCGTCGTTGGCCAGATCGTTAAGCGCCTGCAGGTGGGCCTCCTGCACGACGAAGCCGAAGTCCACGCTCAGGTACTGCATGTCGCTGAGCAGATTGAAGAACTCAACGGCGGCCGGCGCCAGGTCCGTTGCTGCCGTCGGCAGGCTTGTCGTGAACGGCGTGGCGATCGTGCCGTTGTTGCCGATGATCGTGTCGTTGCCGCTATCGCCGTTAAGGGTGTTCTCGCCTATGTGCAGATCGCACGTGTCGGTCTCGTTCAGCACCTCATGCTCGTAGAGGTCGTAGTCCAGCGACAACTGGTGCAGGGCATCGGTAACGTAGGACAGCTGGTCGGTGACAGAGGACATCCTGGCATCCAGCACGGCAAAGCCCGTCTTCAGTGGGGAATACACAGTCAGGTTGTCGCCGACGATCAGGTCGTCGCCGTCTCCGCCCGAAATCGTGTCGTTGCCGGCCAGCAGGTCGACATGGTGCGTGGTGTCCGGGATGATCGCCATGTACGGCACGAGGCCCAGGCCATCCGTTGTCGGCAGCGAGGACTCGACATCCTGGTGCACGTAGCCGGGCAGCAGGTTGACCAGGCCCGTGATGGCGGGCATCCCCATGCCGCTGAGTTCCTGCGGGGCGGACGTAATCTTCGGAATGACCACCGAGCCCAGCGGTTCCAGCGTGACGGGCACGGAGGGGTCTTCGCTGACCAGGCGGATGGCTTGGACGACCTGGGGCAGGTCGGTGTCGAAATACGTGGCGTTGACGGCTTGGTCGCCGATCAGAACGTCGTGGCCGTCGCCGCCAGTCAGGGTGTCATCGCCGCGCTGGCCGACGATGAAGTCGCCGTCGTCGCCGCCGTCCATGGTGTCATCGTTGGCGCCGACCAGGTCCACCAGCAGGGCATCCGTCTGCCAGGCCTGGTTGTCGGGGTTGAGATACTTGGCGCCGTCGGCGCCGAACGCGCCCGTCACGAGCACCATGTCGGCCTGCATGATCTTGGCCGCCAGTTGCGGATCGAACTGACGCAGGCTGGTCTGGTCCAGTGCGACCATGCCGGTGATCGTCCCCACGTCCTCCAGGACGCAGTCGCGATGGAATGAACCGTCGCTGTTGAGGCGGGCCGATCCATCTTCGTTCACCGCCCGCACAAAGTATCCCTGGTCGCCCAGCATGAAGTCGGCTCCAGCGCCGCCGTGCATCTCGTCGTCGCCCAGGCCGCCGATCACTTCGTCGCTGCCGTCGTCGCCGTACATCGTGTCATCGCCGCGCTGGCCATACAGGATGTCGGCGCCCGCGCCGCCGTGCATCGTGTCGTCGCCGCCAACGCCGTCGATTACGTCAAACAGGAACACGTCGCGTTTGAGGTCGGCAAATGGGGCAGGCCAAGTCTCCCACTGCGGGACATGGAAGCCCTCCGCCGGCCAATCGTTCGCGGCCACCGGCGCTGCCAGGCTACGGGCAATCATCCCGTTATCGCCAAGCATCACGTCGGCGCCGCTCCCGCCGTCCATGGAATCGTTGCCGTCAACGGCCGTCAGCACGTTGCTGCCGCCGGTCATGTCGTCGTCGCCCGGCCCGCCATGGAGCTGATCGTCGCCCTGCTCGCCCATGAGGATGCTGTCGCCGCCGCCTGCGTAGAGCGTGTCGTTGCCGGCCCCAACGCCATCTCCCGTGTCGATCGCAAAGTAGGTGCTGGCCCAGGGCAGGTTCGGATAGATGGCCGCGAAGTCGCCCAGCACGATGTCCGAACCGGCGCGGAGGGCCGGGGCGGCGCCATCGTCGCCGTAGACCGTGTCATCGCCGGTGCCGCCCAGCAAAATGTCATTGCCGCCGTTACCGTAGATCGTGTCGTCGCCGCCGTCGTTGGTGTCGGTGCTTACGATCCGGTCGAGCACGCCGGCTGTTCCGCTAAGCGCGACCTGTGAAATGTCTGCCCGGTTCTCGATTGCGTCGCTCGTCAGGCCGTAGTCGCACCGGCCATCATCGCCGAGAATGACATCGTCGCCCGCGTTGCCGGAAAGATCGTCGTCGCCGGCTCCGCCCAGGATGACATCGTTGCCCTCGCCGCCGGAGACCGTGTCGTTGCCGCCGAGGTTCGAGTCCGTGGTCTGGATCATCGTGACGATCGCGCCCAGGTATTGAATCTGTCCGGCATCGCCCAGGAGAATGTCCTGGCCGTCATCGCCATACAGCAAGTCGCCGTCCGCGCCGCCGATGATGATGTCATCGCCGCCATCACCATGAATGGTGTCCACGCCGCCGTCGGCTGTGGCCGTATCAGTGCTGACGATCTCGATCGGCAATCCGTCGGCGAAGCTGGCTTGGCCCTGGTCGCCGATGAGGACATCGTTCCCGCCGGTGGCTGTGGCGCCATTGTCGCCGTGGAGGCTGTCGCCGGCACTGCCGCCGATGACAAGATCGTCGCCGTCGCCACCGTAGATCGTATCGCCGCCGCCGTCGGCAAAGTCGGTTGTCTGTATCGACGTGACGAGCCCGTCGGCGGCGAACTGCACCAAGCCATCGTCGCCCAGGATGAAGTCGTTGCCGGTGTCACCGCTGACGTTGTCGCCGCCCGCGCCGCCCAGGATCACGTCGCCGCCGTTGCCGCCATGAATCGTGTCGGCCCCGCCGGCTGAGGGATCGTCCGTCTGGATTGACATCAGCTGGCCGGAGGCATCGAATTGGGCAGAACCGTTGTCGCCGACGATCTTGTCGTTACCGCTATCACCGAAAAGCGAGTCGTTGCCGGCGCCGCCAAAGATCAGGTCGTCGCCCTGGCCGCCATGGATGGTGTCGTCACCCGCGACAGTAGGATCGGTCGCCTGGGCCTGCTGCACGATGCCCGCGCCGGCCGAATCGAACAGGACATTGCCATTGTCGCCGATAATGATGTCGCTGCCGGCCTCCGCTCCGAGGGGTGTGCCGCCGCTGTCGAAGCCGATGAAGTCGTTGCCGGCGCCGCCGAAGATGATGTCATTGCCGATGTTGCCGACGATTGTATCGTTGCCGCCGCTGGCGGCGTCTCTCGTCGCGGCCAGGGATGGCCCGCGAGCGATGCCGTCAGTCTGCATGAACGGCACGTCGACTTGCGAAGTCTCCGCCTGGCCTGGCTGGAGCACATTGCGTGTCGACAGATCCAGACCCAGCCGCGTTATCAGGGTCCCGACGCTGTCTCGGTAATCCACCTGGCCGTTGTCGCCGAAGATGATGTCCCGGGCCGTGCCGCCGGAGATCGTGTCGTCGCCTGCACCGCCGAAGATGACCAGCGGCAGCGTGGAAGCACTGGCGTCGATGGTGTCGTTGCCCGCCTCGCCGTTGACGGAGAAGAAGCCATCCGCATCGGCGTCAAGCGTCACTGTGACCACGTCATCGCCGCCGCCGGCGCTGAGCATCGTCACCGTCTGGAACCCGTCGGAGCGCTTCATCGTGCTGTTGACGTCGAATGTGTCATTGCCGGCGCCGAGGAAGATATCGAGTCCTTCGAAGTTGCCGTAGGCGATGCCCGATGCGCCCATATTCAGGCCGGTGATCTGTGTCGCGGTCAGCGCGCCTGTGTCGTCGGTGTTGCTCTGGTCGTTGTAGATGCTGGCGAAATCCACCTGCTCGGACTCGGTAACGAAGAAGTTCGATGACAGGTGCGTGATGGCGAACTCGCTGGACGAATCCGGCAAGCCCCACTCAGCGGCCCCTTCGGCTGGGTTCTTCAGCGACAGCGTCGTCCGGGTCGAATCCGAACCGTCAACGGCCAGCGCCGTGATCAGCCAGAATCTCCCGAGACCAGGGCCGCTGCTGATTTCCACCGTCTGGCCGATCAGGTCGCTCAGGTTCGCAAGCCCCAGTGCGGTTCGAACCGCGTCGAGCGAGGCAGTCGGGACGACCATCGTGTCAGTCGTGGCCGGTGCGCCGGTGCCGGTGTAGGCGAGCACTGCTCCGCTTGGCGGCAGGACATTTGTCTCGCCGGGCAGCATGACGGGTGTGCCAAGTCCACCGGCCGTGCCGTTCAGCGGGCCGCCGTCAAGGATGAGTTCGCCTGCAATGCCGCTGGTCACATGCGGCCCTGCGGTGGCGGGGTAGATGATCGTCGAGCCGGACAGCACGTCGGGAATGTCTCCGCCAATCACAAACCGGTCGCTGCCCAGGCCGCCGTACAGCTTCGTCACCGTACTAATGGACGTGCTCACCACGTAGAACGTGTCATTGCCCTCGGCCGAGTCGATCTCCAGCGTGGAGATGTTGACGTAATTGCTGAGGGATAGACCGGCGCCGTACACGGAACTGTTGGTGATGACGAACTGGTCGGAGAACTCCGTGCCGATGATCCTAACGGTGTTGTTGCCGGTGCCGCCGTCGATGTCGACGGGGGCGTTGAGGACGTACTGGACAAAGTCATTGCCGCCCTGGCCCGAGACGTCGGTCGCATGCGAGCCTTCCAGTGCGAAGGCGCGGATGGTGAAGCTGTCATCGTCGGCGCCGCCAAAGAGATGCAGGGCTGCGGCGTTGTGGAACACCACGAAGTCATCGTTGCCCACGTCGCCGTAGATCGAGGTTTCGTAGCTGATGCCGTTGCTGATGTAGCCGCGGGTGGTCAGCGTGGTGTCGAACACGTCGGCCGGGGCCACGCCCGCCGCTGCGTCGCGCAACGACTTGAAGATCTGCCCGACCTGGAAGTGGTCCTGGCCGTCGCCGCCGTTGAGGGCGGTCGCCGCCCAGTTGTCGTCCAGCGTGAACTGGTCGTCGCCATCGTTGCCATCGACCGTTAACTGCTCGATGCTCTTGTTGTAGTTGACCCGCTCGACGTTAGAGAGCGGATCGCCATGCAGCGATGCTACGAAGGCCACGCCCTCTGGGTAGTCGTTCTTGCTGGCACGCAGCAGGAAGTTGTCGGCCTGGCCGGTTCCTTCGATCGTCAGCGTGTCGGTGCCGGTCACGCCGGTGTCGAAGCAATTCACGATGTAGTCCGTGACCCCGCCGGTGGTGTTCACGACCACGTTGTCGGAGCCCTCGCCGCCGTCAATATCAATCGTGTCGCGCTGGCCGCTGTGCGCGGTGGTCAGGGTCGCCAGGCGATTGGCGGTGACGGTGTCGTCGCCATCCCCGCCAAAGACGTGCACGTGGCCGTCGAGGTCGAGGACATACCCGCTGCCATTGGCTGGGTTGAGGCTGATGGCGTCATCGCCGCCCTGGCCATAGACGTTGACATCGGGCGCGGTGATGTGGCCCCAGATGTTGAACGTGTCGGCCTGGTCGTCGCCGCGCATGTCGATCCGAACGGGGGAGTTGACCGTTCCGGTGATGTTCGCCACGCCGCCGGGAGCATCGGCATTGACATGGCCCGGCGCCGGCGGGTTGCCCGACTCGTCGCCCTGCCAATCGACGTACAACTCCACGTAATCGGCCGCCAGCACGATCGCCGTCGGCTGGATGATCAGGTTGTCGCCCGCCAACAGCCGGACGTACGAGTGCGTGCTCTGGACAGTGAAGCCGCCCAGCACGGTCAGGTCGTCACCGGGGGAGTCGTCCACCGCGGCGATGACGACTTCGTCGTAGGCGATCATGTCCTTGTCAACCGTGACCGGGCTGTCCGCCGAGAGGTAGATGGCGCCGCCGGCCACCATGCCGCTGGCGTTGGGAGTTACGCCGCCCACCGTCAGGCCGCCGATGTTGGATATCCACGTGCTGCCCGCGGTGGATACGCCTTCGATCCGGCCAACGGTTGTCGAAACCGGGTTGCCCGCCGCGCCGATGTTCTGGCTGGCGAACAGGTACGTCTTGCCCGAGAGCACGTTGCTGGGGCTCAGGTTGCTGTTGAGGATGCTGCCGACCGGCGCGGCGATGAAGGCGGTGCCGGCGTCCACCGTCACCGTGTTCAAGTACAGGCTGCCGGAAAGCTCGCTGATGTAGGTGTTGAACGCGCTGAAACTCGTCAGGGCGTGGGTCGAGCCGCTGGTTGAGTACTGCGAGTCAACCATCAGGTCGTGGCTGCCGCTGCCGATGGCGCCGTTCGTGGCCCGCAGCGTGATGCTGTTGCCCTGTATGTCGGCGGTGACGCTCGAATCGGCGTCGAGGATCGACACGTCGGCCGTCAGGCTCACGTCGCCGTGGGTGCTCGTGACCTCATCGAGCAGCATGTCACCGGAGACCTCCGCCAGGAAGATGCTCTGACCGGCCAGTGCCTTGAGCGGCTGACCGACCTGCTGGTTGATCTCCACGAAGTTGCCGGCCGCGCCGATGGTTCCATTCACGCCCGCCTCGAGATAGATCGACTTGGCGTTGACGTTCCAGTCGGCGGTCGTGACGTCGTCATCGTAGCCGTCCAGAATCGATCCGTCGGACCGAAGGTCGGCGATGTTCATGCAGAACACCTCGCCCAGCGCCATGTCGCCGTGGCCGACGATGTAAATGTCGTTGCTGGCACGGGCCGTGAGCTTCTTGCCCGAAGTCACTTCGACCAGCAGGGGCTTAGCGGATGTGCCGATGCTGGCCGTGCCGGCCTCGAGAATGATGTCGCCGCCCTTGACGTTGGGCCCCGCAGCGGTGCGGCCATTGATCAGGTTTAGCCGACTCTTGATGCGGACCTCGCCGACGGCCGAAACCTGGTCGAGCGTCATGTCCAATTCCGAACCGAGGTTTGCGTTCACCCCGGCCGATGCGCTGATCAGCCCGGTGCTCGACAGGTCCACGTCCTTCGTCACGGCCACGCGGACCAGCTTGGCCGTTTGCGTAAGGTCATCCGGCGCGATCTCGATAGTGCCGGCAAGGTCGGAATAGAACGTAACATCCTGGCGTTCCGCCCCGGCCAGCGCGAGTTTCTGGGCGTTCGTCAGTCCACCGCTCAACGGGAGCAGGATGTCGATTGGATCGCCCGTCACGCCGATGCTGCCTGAAGCGGTAACAATCGCTATGTCGTGGCCGGAGATGTTCGGCTCTTCGATCGTCGAGGACGTGCTGGAAACGGTCTTGGGCCGCAAAATGCCAGCCGAGACTGAGTTCTGCAACTGGCTGGTGCTCCAGGCCGCCCGCTGGAGCAGGTCGTCGCCATCGGCGAAGTAGTGGCCAGTGCCCGTGCCGCCGGCGCTGAGGTTTATGACGACCGGCGTGGAAGCGTTGGCATCGGCCTGCGTGGCGGCCAGCTTGATGTGCGTCGCATCGCCTGCGGCCTTCACGACATAGTATATCGTGCCGTTAACCAGGCCCGGAATGGACGTGCCGCCGCCGTTGTGATAGGTGACGGCCTGCCCGCTGGTGAAGACGTTCGGGCCGACGCTGATCGAATCCGTGGCGGCGTTGACCGCGGTCGAGCCGAATCGGCCGTGCAAAGCCACCGCGGTCACGCTGTAGGCGAAACTCGGGTCGTAGATGTTCGCATCGTATCCCATGCTGCCCGGATTCAGGGCGTTGCCCACGACGCCGTAGGTCTCATTCAGCGTGTGGTATTCCTGGGTCTGCTTATTCTCCAGCGTGGTGATGGCGTTGTTGACGTAAGCCGTCAGGTCAGCGCCGCTGAGCCCTTGCGTGGTGCCCTGCGTGGTGAAATACGCGACGAAGGCGTCGCGCTGGGCTCCCGTCAGCGTCACGTGGTAGCCGGCGTTGTACTCCACGACTCGGTAGTAGGTCACCGCGTTGCCGATGGATAGTCCGTTGCCGGCGGCCAGTTGAATCGTGCCGTTGGCACTGCTGACGTCGGTCACGGAGTTGAAGGTAAGCGCGGTCGCGCTGCCGGCTTTGTACAACCGATGCTCGGCGCCCGAAACTGCCGAAGCCGTCACGCTGATCGGCTTTCCGCCTGCCGAGGACGCCAGGCTGATCAGGTTGCCCGAGACGCCCACGACGTAGTACGTTTGGCCGTGCGTCAACCCGCCGACGTAGTCGCTGGTCTGGCCGTTGCGGTACTGCCAGTAGGCCATGTAATCGCGCGTCCTCAGGCCTTCAAACGCCGCCGTGGTGTCGGCCAAGCTCTGTCCCACCGTGCTGGCGGTGGCCATCATCCGGTCGTACAAGGCAAGAAGCTGGGCGGCTGTGCGGTCGTCGGTGACCTCGGCCGAGTTGTCGTCAATAACGTTGCCGTTGGGCGCTTCGATGCGCACATCGCCACCGGCGGCGATGCTGTTGATCTGCATATCGGTGCCGGCCTCAGCCAGGTAAACATTGTTGCTGGCCACGACCGTGACCTTGTCGCGTGGGGTTGTTCCGCTGCTGAGATTCAGCGCCAAAGCGCCCACGCCCGTGGCCGAAGCCTTGCCGCCGGCGCCCAACGTGCCGATGGCGCCATACGTTGCCGTCAGTGAGATGGCCCCGCCGCGAACCAGGTTGCCCGATCCCGACGGCATGATGTCCTGCTGGCTGGTCAGCGTCACGTCGCCATTGGTGCTCGAAGTGGTGACCTGGTTTATCTTCAGTTCGCCGGATATCTCCGCCAGCTTGATGTTGCCGCTCGTGGTCGTGGCGTTCAGTACGCCGCCATCGCCGTCGGTCAGGTCGGTGCGGAGCGTGTTGGCCCCGCCGATGCCGGTCTGTGCCGCCAGCGTGATCGAGTGGCCACCGACGGTGGCTTCGGCATTCAGCTCCTGGATCTGCCCGCCGGCGGTGATGCTGGTCCATCCCTGCGGGTTGTGGATCCCGTTGCTGATCAGCACCGACGAATTGGGCGAGTTAACCGTGACATTTACGTTGGCGTTGTTGGCGTCATAGCCGGTGAACTCGATGGCGATGTCGCGGTTGGCCCGGACGCTGTGGGTGTGGATGTCCTTCTTATCCTGGGTGACGGTGTCCTTGACGTAGTAGGTGGTCGTGCCGTACCACGTCGAGGTCGTCCAGGGATCCGAGATGGTCGTAGGCGTGCCGACGTCGACCTGCTTGAAGCCATAGGTATAGTCGTCGGTGATCGTCGGATCGTACTGGATATATTCGCCTTCGCGCAGCGGGACGGCATCGAGGTTTTCACGGTTGGGGCCATCCACGATGTTGCCCGGGTCTTTCGCCAGGGCGTCGATGCCCAACCACTCGGAATTCGCATACGTCGTGGAGGTTCTCAGCGTGAAATTCTGCCCGGTCTGCCAGTAGTAGCGGTATCCGGACACCGGCGTATAGGTCGCGGTCCGGGCGGCGCCGCCGGCCGAGCCGTTAAACGTGTAGCTGGGAGTCTGGTTCGGCCGGACCGACCAGTACGTCCGCTTCTTGACGATCCCGCTATCCCGGTAGTACTCGGTGACCTGCGGGGCCTGCGTCGTGGGATTAAGGACCGAGGTGTCGGTGATCTTCAGCAGGCCGTGGACGCCCTGGCCACTATCCAGCACATTGGTCAGCAAGTTGTAGCTGGTGGTGTTGGTGATGTGGATCTGCCCATAGCCGTCCAGCACGTTCAGTTTGCCGCCGCCGGTGCTGATGACATGGCCAAACAGTTCCATGTATCCGCCCTGGACCTTGACGCTGTCCAGTTCGATGCGGTTCTGCTGGACGTTGAACCATGCGCCGATGGTGTCGCCGGCGCCGGAGGGCAGCTTGAAGTAGTTGTAATCGCTCGTGCTCAGCCCGTTCGCGGCAGCGGTAATTATGGCTTGGGCCTGCTGCCCGCTCCGCCACTGCGTGTAGGCGGCCTTGGCCGCGTCGATGGCGGCGGTGTCAGCATTATCCAACGTGACCGACTGGTACGGCATTCCACTCTGCACCACGCCGCAGATGTTCAGGTACTTTGCGCTGATGTAGACGTTGTTGCCGGCCAGGATATTCTGCGACACGGAGCTCGACGTGTGGAGCGCGTCGTACAGGGCCTGTTGCACCGCGTCCCCGCCATTGACGGCGTTCTCGGAGAGCGTGTACCCCGAACCGTTGCTCACTCCCTGGGGCTGCGCGACGTTGGCCACGCCCTGGAAATGCGTGCCGGG
The DNA here is from genome assembly GCA_903892515.1 of uncultured Planctomycetota bacterium. GTDB lineage: Bacteria > Planctomycetota > Phycisphaerae > SM23-33 > SM23-33 > CAITIS01. The sequence continues at coordinate 23,568 of CAITIS010000091.1, forward strand.
GTTGTCCCCGGCGTTGACGAGCGTGTCGGTATAGCTCAGGACGAAATCGCTGCCGGCCGTGATCGACAACGTGCCGGCATTGATGTTGGCGCCGGCATAGACGCTGCCGCGGCTCTTGAGCGTCACGCCGCCGGTCACGTTCAGGATATCTCCGGCGATGTAGAGGTCGGGCGTCTTGAAGTTGTCGTAATCTGGGTCGCCCAGGTTGGCGGCATCGTCGGCGCTGAAGCGGTTGTCGATGGTGACCTGGGGAGGATTGGCGGTGCCGTTGAGGCTGTCGACGGCGGCAAAGGCGGGCGCCACGCCACTCTGGTTGATCGCGGCGATGTCCGTCCGGCCAGTCCCCGTGCCACTCGAATAAGCGTGAATATCCTGGTTGTTGAACCGCAGCCGGCCGCCGGCGGTATCGGGAATCGTGATGCGATTGACGCGCAGGTTCGCCGGCGATTCGTTGATGATGCTCACGGTCACGTTGCCCGGCGCCAGCAGGCTGCCGCTGCCCAGCAGGTCGTTGCCGTACACCTGGATGGTGCCGGCCTGGGCCCAGATATCGTTGATCGTGATGAACGGCGAGGCATATGACGCGATATACGTGTCGCTCGTCGGGTCGTACAGTCCAAGGGCCGACATCTGGGACTCGACCTGCGTGATCTGCGCCTGGTAGGCCGCCTCGGAGGTCGGATCGCCGGAATACTCGACCAGCAGGTCCTTCCAGTGGTTCCACTCGTTGATGAGGTTGCTGGCGATTGACTCGATGCTGGCGGCATACGTCAATCCCGGCGAAGCCGTCGGGGCCGTGCCGTTGTTCACGAAATCCTTCGGGATCGTCAGTGACAAGTCCTTGTGGATGCCCACCTCGACGCTGCCGTTTACGGTTACGGTGCCGTGGGCCTCGTTGGTCCCCGTGCCGCCCTTCATTTCTTCCGAGACGCCGTCAGAGCCAAGCATGCTGTCGATGCCGCTGGCCACGGCCGTCATCCAGTTCTTCCCCGAGCCGTAGGCTGTGATCTCCGCGTTCCCGTACAACTCGGCATCCAAGGTGGCGTCGCGGGCGGTCCGCAGCGTCGAACCCGTCCCGATGGTGATGCTGTGGTTCTGGATGATCTCGCCGTGCGACTTGAGGCTGTCGATCGGGATCGCCGACGCATTCAGCTCGTCCCCGTGGCTTAAGACGTTGAGATCGTTCCGCGTGCCATCGGCCAGCCGACCTGCCAGCAGGTTCAAAGCGCCCTCGGCCTGAATGTGGACGTTCTGACCCAGGTTGACCTGGTTGTCATTGTGGACGCTGGCCAGCGCGTCGATGGCCGCCGCAGCCGCCAGGCCGTACGTGTGGACCGTCGGCGCGACGGAGATGTCCGCGTTCGTCAGCGTCTCTAGGTTCACATCGCCGACGGACGTGATCGTGACGTTGTCGCCGAGTTGGACATAGGCCTGGTTGGTGTTCGCCTCGATGTGTGAAACGGCGCCGGCCCCGGCGATCGCGCCGCCGGCATCCAGCAGGATGTTGTCGTGGCCTCTCACGTCGTTCTGCGCCAGCACCGTGAATTGCCCCGGCGCAAAGACGCTCCCGATGACAGCGATGTTCGCGCCGCTGTTGATGTTCACGTGCGTGTAGTTCGTGATGTAGGTGTTGCTCTCGCCGGCGCTGCCATCGAGCACGCCGCCCGAAGCGGCCTTGACGTTGTTCTGGCTGGTCGAGACCAGGTCCTTCAGCGAGGTGCTGGCGGCCTGGAGGTCGAAGCTGCGCGTGGTGATCTGGGCGTCCTGGCCCACCGTCGCTTCGACGGTGGCGGTGGCGGTGTTGGTCACCCACGAGCCGCTGAAGCCGATGGCCGAGGCTTGGGTGCTATCGGTCTTGCCGTCCACGTCGGCAGTATGAGCGGCCTGGATGCTCAGGCTGGACACTTCCAGCTTCGTATGCGTGCCATCGCCGGGCGTGGCGTCGTCGGCGAGGTAGGCTCTGGTCGTGCTGGTGCTGGTGGTATCCACTTCGGCGGCCGATCCGGCCACAATTCCGCCACTGCCGGCGGACGACGTGCCGAAATTCGTGTCGTTGCCGGAAGCGTGAATTGTCAATGACGGGCCGGCGCCCTTGGAGTAGACGATGGCCTCGCCGGTGTACAGGCCGCTATTCTGGCCGACGTTGATCGTGTTGGCCGAGGCGTTCAGCGTCGTCCTCGGATCGAACGTAACGGGTGTGCTGGTGGTCAACTGGTAGGGCGTCAGGCTCTGATTTGAGCCGTAGGTCGTCGGGTTGCCCAAGTCGATGGCTACTGGGATTCCCGCGGTGGCGTTCTCGAAGCTAGTGGCCAGTTTCACCAGCCGCGGCTTGACGATGATGAATCGATGCCCGGTTCCCGTCGCGGCCAGCGCATTCAGCGGGATCAGTGCATTAGTCGTCGCGTCGTGCAGGAACACATTGTTTGGGTTGGCCGAATCGACCTCGACGGTGTAGACGGTGCCGGTGACCAGCCCGCCGATGGCGGTGTTGGGGCTGGCTGATGGACCGCCTGCCTGGTAGGTGACCTGGTCTCCGGTGAGCAAGCCGTGGCCCGCGCCCAAATCAATTTCGTTGCCGCTGACGGCGGTGGTGGGGCTGAAGTAGCGGTACTTGTCCACCACGACGTAATACACCTGCCCGTCCGTCAACCCGGCGATGGCGCTACCTGCGCCCACGTTCACATTGCTGCCCAGGTAGGCGTTGGTGGTGACATTGGAGGTGGCGGTGGCGTTGTTCCCGCCGGCCGCGATCAGGCCGTAGGTGTTGCTGCTGGCGTTGGCCTGCTGGTTGCTGTTGCCGGTGCCCGTCACGCTGATGGAGTCTGCCACGATCAGCGTCGAGTCTGCGGCGATGTAGCTGTTGACCGTGCCTGCTGCCTGGGCGGTGCTGAGCGTTGCGTTGACGCCAATCAGGCCGCCGACCGAGCCGGTCGAATCAGCGTAGGCGGAATGCCCACCGATTGGCACGGACTGCGCCGCTGAGACCGCCAGGCTGTGCGCGGTCAGCGTGCCGGCGGCATACGCCGTGACTGCCGGCGACGCGGTCGCGGTGGCCATGGAGACGCCAACTGCCAGCTCGCCGGCGTTGATGCCATCGGCGGTGGCTGTCGCCTTCGGCGTGGCCGACGCTGAGATGCTCATTGCGCTACTCAGAATCACGTCCGCCGAGTTGACGTAGGCGGTCGTGGTGGAAGTGGCGCTGGCAGTTGGCACCGAGCCGCTGCCGGCCACCATGCCGCCTGCGCCGCTGCGCGTGTCGGCCGAAGCCGTATCCGTAGTGACGGCCGTGACTGCCAGGTTGGCCGCCCGGACGGAGGCCGAGCCGACGTACGCACTGGTCGTGCCGTTGTTCGTGGCGTCGGCCAGGCTCGCGCCCACTGCCAGGAAGTAGCCGCCGTTGTAGCCGTCGGAATTGGCCGAGGTGTTGTTGAACGACTTGGCGGCCACGTTGATCGTGCCGCCGGCGGTGATCGTCGAGCCGCTTCCGGCGATGTACGCGCTCACAACGGCCGAGCCGATGGCGTCGGAATCGCTGCCCGTCCCGCCAACCAGCGAGCCGTTGGCGGAGAACGCCTGGGCGTACGCCTGATCAGCCGCAATGGCGTTGCCCGAATCATCCACGTTGTGCTGTGATAGGATCGAGATGTTTCCCCCGGCCGTCAGTTTGCCGCCGCTGGCGAGGTAGCTCGACACATTGGGATTGACGTCGGTCTCGGCGATGGCGACGCCGACCGTCAAGCCGCCTGCCGTCACGCCAAGCACCTTGGTGGCCGCCTCGGCGGTGGACTTGGACTGGAGCGTGATGTTCCCGGTGACGCGCAGATCGGCGTTGCCGGCGTAGGCGTCGACGTCGTCGAGAATCTCGGCCTTGGCGTCGTTGCCGACGCCCGCGCCGATGCCGGCCGCCACCGCGATCGCCCGGGCCATGTACTTCTCCCCGTCGACGACGCTGTTTCCCGACCCCACGCCGCGCTGGGCCGTAACGGCAAGGTTGCCTACGGCCCCGCCAGTATTGGCCGAGCCCACCTTGACGTTGTCAGCGATGAAGGCCGTGGTGCTGCCTTGGGAGGTCACTTGGGCCACCGACGCGCCGGCGGCGATTCCGCCGATGCTGGCGCCCATGCTCTCGGCCATGAATGTCTGGTTCGTCGCCGCCTGAACGTTAAGGTTGCCCGCCTGCACGATCTGGGCGCTGTTGCCGAGATAGGCCTTCGTCACGCTGTCGTCGGTAACGGTGATGACCTGGGCGCCCAGCGCCAGGTAGCCGCCGCCAGTGCCTTCATACGCGCTGCCGGCGGTTGACTCCTTGAAGCCGGCGTCGACCGTCACATGCCCGGCCAGGCCGGCAGTGATACGCGCCGCAGTGGCCGGTGCGCTTACCACGGTGTCGCGGCTGCCGATGTAGGACTCCACGTGCTCGCCGATCTGCACCACGCCGACCGACGCGCCGATGCCGACGATTTGCCCGGCGGCCAACCCGCCGACGATCTGCGAGAAGCCGAGTTGTTCCTTGGCATCGACGTCAATGCTGCCGCCGGCTGTAACGGTGGCGTTGCCGATGTATGCCCGCGTCGCGCCGGTGGCCAGGCCGGCGCCGCTCAAGACCGCGTTCGTTGACGCGTCTGGCGGGATCGTGTTAGCGGAGCTTGCCGCGCTGGCGGTCGCCGAGTTTATGTCGGCATCGCCATACTGGGTCAGACCCGACGTGGCGGAGTGCCGCAGCCGATATCCCATGTCGTCCATGGCCAGCGCCGCGTTCGTGGTGAGGCTGTGGCTGGTCCCGCTGGCCGCTCCGCCATTCAGCGCGACGAAGTTCGTCCCTGCCATCGCATCGTCGCGCGTGGCGCACAGCCGGATGGTCTGGTCGTTCACGACATAGGCGTAATACGTGCTTCCGTTCGTCAGGCCGCCGACGCTGGCATTGCTTCCGCCGCCGTTGCTGTACACCACTGCGTCGCCGGTGGACAGGCCGTGGTCATTGCCGAAGTGAATCGTGTTGCCGCTGATGGCAGAGGACGGATCGAACGTCCGCGGGGCACTGGTGCTGTCCTGCGAGTCGCTGCCCAGCCCGGTGCCGATGCCGTAAACGGAAACAGCCGCGTTCACGCCCACGCCCAGACTGACACCCGCGCTGAGCGTCAGCGAACTGACGTCGCGCCACGCGATGGCGTTGACGTCGATATCTCCGGCGGCCGAGACGACCGCATCGTCGTCGATGGCAGCCAGCGTGGTGTTGCGGATGAAACCGATGTCGATGCCGCCGGCCACTCCGCCGCCCAGGGCTGCGCCCAACGCTCCGTCAATGACACGGGTCTTGGCGTCGTTGACGGCGGACACATTGACCGACTGCCCAGCCGCCCGGCCGCTGGCGTCCTGGTTGATCTGGGCGTTGGCGGCGATGGAGGCCGTCGTGTCTGACTCGATGATGTTGACCGCGATCGCGCCAGCCAGGCCGATGTCCGAGGCGGCGGCGCCGCTGACGGCGATGTCGAACACGTCGTCCTTGGAGTACGCCTGAACGCTCAAGCCGACGATCGACGTCGTGAGGAAATTGCCCGAGCCGTCCTTGAGCTGACTGCTGCCGGTCGTTTCGCCGGTGTAGACCGTCATTGTGCCCGAGTTGCCCTTGGCGTCCACGGTGGCGTCGGTGTTGATGAACGCCTCGGTGTCCTTGTGCAGGACCACGGCGGTTCCGGCCAGGCCGATTCCGCCGCCGCCTCCGCCAACCGACAGGGAGCCGGCGCCGCCGATGATGTCGAGGTCCGAGGTGTCGCTGGCCGAGACCAGCACGTTCCCGCCGGCCAGGACCGTCGCGTGACTAGCCACGTACGCCCAGGTCACGTCGTTGAGATACGCTACGGTGAATGAGCCGCTGAACGCCGTCCCGCCGCCGCTGCCGGCAACGCTGCCGACGACCGTGAGAATCTTCTCGGCCGCGTTGGCGACGACGGACGCGTCACGCTTGGCCTGCACGGTGGCGTTCTGCCCGATGTAGGCCTTGGTGGTATTGTTGGCGACGGGGATTTCGGCCGCGGGGCCGACGGCCGAGCCGCCGGCTATCGCCATCGAGATGGTCACGCCCATGTGATACGTGTCGCTGCCGGAGGCCACCATCACGGATTGCTGATCGCCCTCGTTCGTCGTGCCGGTGTTTACGGCGGCAGCGTCATTGATGTAGGCCAGCGTGGTGTTTTCCGTGACGACCACGGCCGCACAGATCTGAACCGCCATGCCGCCAAACCCGCCGCTGACCGCCAGAGTTCCGATGTCGTCGCGAGAGGTCGAGGAGACGGCCAGGCCCCGGAACCCGGCGGTCTTGTTCGGCGTGGAGAGGCGCTTCTGGAATAGCGATGCGTCAGTTGCGTCCGGGTTGGTGTTCAGCGGATTGCCGCTGCTGTCTAACGGGGTGGCCTCGCCGCCGTCGTCGGTGTAGTCGCGGTACGTGACCGTGAACTGCCCGTTGCGGACGTCGATTGCGGATGTGGATGCATTGGCCAGGGCGTCAACGGTCGCGTGCGCCCCGACATAGGCATTGGTGTTCTTTGTGATAACCGGCACCGCCACTGATGCGCCGGCGCTGACGGCGCCGCCTGAAATCGAGCCCGCGATCATGTTGACGGTGTTCGAGTCGTCCGCGCCGATAACCACGTTGCCCTTGGACCAGACCAGGGAGTAATCGCCGACATAGCCGTACGTGTTGACATCGACGACATATACGCCGGCCGACCCGGCCAGCCCGGCATACAGGCCCACGCCGCCCGAACCCGCGACCGACAGGAAGCTTTCATGCGAGGCCGCCTGCACCGCGACGTTCTGGTTGGCGTACACCTTGGCCGCCGAAGCGCTGCTGGCGGCCGAATCGATATGCGCGTCGGTCGTCTTGCTGATCGTCGCGACGTCAACGCCGGCCGCCACGCCGGCCGAGCCGCTTATGCCCAACGCGCCGCCGACGCTGGTGGTCTTCGTGTCGCCGGAGGCATACACGTCAACGCTGGCCGAAGACCCGAGCGACGGATCGATGGCCGTGTTGCCGCTGTTCATGTTGATCTTTGCGCCGGCCTTTATATTGGCGGTAGTGGTCTGGGTGATGTCGTTGACCACGGCCGATCCGGCAACGGCCAGCGAACCTTCGGGGTTCAGGGCCAAGCTCGCACCGACCGCTGCCGCCGTCAGATCCTCGTAGGACACTGCCCGCACCGACAGGCCGTGCAGCGGCACGGTGATCTCATTGCCGCCGGAGGTCTTGGCGCCGGTTGGCACGTCGATGGCGGTCGTTCCGGCGCTCACGCGGGCGGTCACCTTGGCGTTGGTGCCGATGTACGCCTGGGTGATGTTGTCCTGCGTCAGTGCAGCGGCCGACACGCCGACGGCGGCGTACATCGATCCTGCCATCGCGCCTGCGCCCATCCGGATCTTTGCGTCCGTCTTGGCCAGCACGGCTACGTTGCCGTCTGAAATCACGGTTGCGTTGTCGTTGATGTACGCCTTGGTCGTAGTGTCGAGATTGTAGCCCGTGGCGGAGCCGGCGATTCCCACCGACTTGCCGACCGCCGCATTGCCGGTAATGGACAATAGGTCGATACCGGTGGTTGCCGAAACGATGACGTTCTGCCTGGCCTGGACGTACGCCAGGCTGTCAATGTAGGCCTGGGTGTCGCGGCGGATGTCGCCCGCCTCGACGCCAGCGCCCACGCCCACTTCGCCGCCGACGGCCAGCGCCCCGGCGCAGCCAATCAGCGTCGTATCATCGACCGCCAACACCAGCACGCTTTGGCTGGCTGCCGCCGACGCAACTCCTTGGTTGATTGTCGCTGAGTTATCGACGTGGGCCTTGGTGTTCTCGTCCATGTAGTTGACGGTAACGGACCCGCCGACGCCTGCCTTACCCGCCAACGCTCCGCCAACGGCCACGGTCACCACGTCATTCCGCGATGTCGCCGACACAGCCACGCCATGAATGGTTTCAACGGCCCGGTTGCCGCTGGATGTCGTCTGGCCGTTGTAGATCGCCGAACCGGCCGTGCCGGCGTCTGACACGATGACCACGCCCGCGCCGATGTATGCCTCGGTCGTAGAGGCGGTGACCACTGTCGCGTTGCCGAGCATGATCGCCAGTTTGCCAGCGCCGCTCAGGTTTCCGGTGGCGGTGGTCAGGTCCTTGTCGGCGTCGGCTGAGACCGTCACGTCGCCCAAGGCAGAAACACTCGTGCCGCCTCCGATGATGTATGCCTTCGTCTGGTTGGCCACGTAGCTGACGACGATGGAGCCGGCGACGCCGGCCGTGTCCGCAAAGCCGCCGCCGACGGCCACGCCCGTGATTGCCGCGTTCGAGCGGGCAGCCACGTTCACGTTCTGGCCGGAATTGACCACGCTGCTGTCGATGTAGGCGAAGGTGTCATTGCTGATGCTGTCGGCCAGCAGCGATATGCCGATGCCGGCGTTCTTTGCTGCCCCGATCGCCCCGGCGATGCCCAGGATGCCCGGCTCGTCCGTCGCCGACACGGTGACGTTCCCAGTGGCCTGAATGCCGGCACTCAGCTTGCCCTTGATGAAGGCCCGCGTCTCGTTGTCGATCACGTTGACATTGGCCGCGAAGCCGATCCCCATCTTGCCCTTGCTTGCGCCCAGCGCGGCGGCCACGCCGATCACGTCGTCGTTGCGCAGCCGCAGCCGATGGCTGGTTCCCGTCCCCGCCGAAGGATCCAGCGCCAGGAAATTGGCCCAGTACAGCAGTCGGCCGTAGAACAGTCCCGCCGTGGCGGTCAGGGCCAGCGCATTTGTCCCGTTCAACGCGTCATTCTTCGAGCCAGCCAGCTTGATCGTGTACTCGTTGATCACGATGGCGTAGTAGATCTGCTTGTGCGTCAGGCCGATGTTGTCGGGCCCGTTCGACGTGTACATAACCGCGTCACCCGTCGTCAGGCCATGCTGGGACAGGAACGTGATGGTATTGGCCGTGCTGTCCACGCCGGTCGCCCAGGTCTCGAAATTCATTTCCGCCGTGGCCTGATCGTTGGAGCCGGCCAGGGCGATAGTGGCGCCATCGATCTTCGTGACGTAGTAGGTCGCGCCCTGCGTCAGGCCGCCGATGCTGGTGCCGCCGCCGTTATCGTAAACCACCGCGTCGCCGTTGCTCATTCCGGCCCCGCCGGCTATCACGTTCTTCGTGCTATTGACGTCCGAGGGGGCAAACGTCTGCGTGACGTTGTTCTTGTTCGTGTCGGAGTTGGCATTGGCCGCCACGTTGCCGCCGGTCGTCACGTCGGAGTCCTGGATGTAGGCTTCGGTCGAGTCGTTCATGACGTTGACGGCCACCGATGCGCCGATGCCCGCCTTGCCGCCGTAACTGGCAGCGCCCGCCACCGCGGTGGTCTTAGAGGTGTCGTCAGCTTCGACCCGAACGCTTGCGTCCGATGTCACGTCTGTGTCCAGCAGGTACGCGAAGGTGTCCCGGTCGATTACGTTGACGACGACCGAGCCGGCAATACCGACGCCCTGGGTTGCCGCTGAGCCGCTGGCGGCGATGCCCAGCACGCTGCCTTCCGTCAGCGCCGTCACGAACAGATCCCCGGCCAGGTCCAGCGTCGAATTGCTGACGAACGCCTTCGTTCCCCCGTGCATCACGTTGACGACGACCGACCCGGCGATGCCGACGGAATTCTTGTCCTTGGTGCTGATGGCCGCCGAACCGGCCACCGAGGTGATCCGGTCGTCCGTCCGGGCATTGACTTCCAGGTCGGACGTGCCGGTGACATTGGCGTTGTAGACGTACGCCTGCGTGTCATCAAGCATGACGTTCACGGACGCATCGCCGGCAATCGCGACGCCATATTTGCCCTTGTTCGTCGAAGGTTCGGCGCCGGAGAGCTTGGCCCCGGTCTTATTCTCGGTGACCACAGACGCCGCCAGGCCGGCCGTGATGACCTGACCTTGGGCCACTGCCGTGACCAGCACCGGCCCGCCGGCAATGTCGTACCCGACCACGTCGGTGGGCCCGGAGAACGAGTGCTTTGTGCCTGTCGCGACGCCCGGCGTCAGGCTGATCACCGTCGGCGTTGCCGCCGTGGCGTGCGCGTAGCTGTCGGCCAGTTTGAACGTCGTGTTGCCTGCAACGACGGCATAGTAAGTCTGCCCATCGACCAGGCCGCCGATGCTCGTCCCGCCGCCGTTGTGGTACACGATGGCCTGGCCTGGCGTCAGGCCGGTCGGGCGGCCCAGGTCGATCGTGTCGTTTGGCCCGTCGACCGCCGCTGTTGAGGGTAGAGCCTTGCCTAGCGAGTGGCTCGAACCTGCCGCCACCGAGCCGTCCAGGTCGATTGCCTTGGGTGTCGCTGCGGTCGCATTGGCGTAGGAGTCAGCCAATTTGATCGTCGTGCTGTTCACGCGGATGACGTAATACGTGGTGCCGTCGGCCAGGCCGTCGATGCTCGTCCCTCGGCCGTTGCTGTAAACCACCGCGTCCCCGGTCTGGAGATTGTGCGTGTAACCGAGGTTGATCGTATCGTTGGCACTATTCACGGCCGTGGCGGGATTGAACACCCGCCCGAAGGCATGACTGTTGCCGGTGGCCTGCGTCGGGTCGATGGCCAGGCGGAAGCTGTGGCTCGCACCGGTCGCCACCGATGGGTCTATCGCGATTCGGTTGTACGGCAGGAAGGTCTGCCCGTCGCCGGCGCCTGCGCCGCTGATGGCGATGCGGGTGTCTCCGCGCAGCGTGTGCCAGATGTTCGTGGCCGTGCTGGCGTCGAGAGTGATGGCATTCGCGCCGGCCATGGCGTCGGCGAGCGTCGGGGCCAGCCGCAAGCTCGTGTCGCTGACCCTGACGACGTAATAAGTCTGACCCGATGCCAGCCCGCCAACCGCGACGCCGCCATAGGTTTCGTACACGACCGGCTGGCCGGTCTGGAAGCCGTGACTGATCCCCAGGTCGATCAGCGTGTGGTCTCCGGCATCGACCTGGTTGGGCGGGTCGAACAGCCGTACGTCGGCCAGGTCGGCGTTGTCCTCGGTCCCCGACAGCGAGATTGCATGGTCGTTGACGACGGTGACGTAGTAAACCTGGCCGTCGACCAGGCCGCTGATGGGCGAGGTGCCGTTGGCGTGGTACACGATGGCCTGGCCGGTCGTGAACCCATGAGCGTAGCCCAGGTCGATGGTGTCGGTGGTGCTGTCAACGGCGGCGGCTCCATCGATGGCGGGGGTGAGGCTTTGGATGTCGCCGGCCGCGGTCGGCGGCGTCAGCGCAATGGCGGCGCCGCCCCGGCTGGCCGCCAGTTGAACGACGTTGGGGTCAGTCTGCGTGATGACGTAGTACGTGTGTCCGTTGACCAGGCCGCCAATGCTGGCCCCGCCGCCGCTGTTGTAGACCACGGCCTGGCCAGATGCGAAGTTGTGGTTGTAACCGAAGTCGATGGTATCGGCCGTCGCGTCAACCGCCGTCTCGGGCGCGAAGTAGTAGGCTCCCTCCGAGAGCGCGTCGTCCAGATTGCTGGCCAAGGCGATGTGCGTAGCGTCTACTGGTATGACGTAGTAACTCTGGCCATTGACCAGTCCGCCGATGCTCGTCCCGCCGCCGTTGTTGTACGTGATCCGGTCGCCCAGGCGGAAGCCATGGACGTATCCCAGGTTGATCGTTTCTTGCCCCGCCGTTGAGTCAACCACGCTCGCGCCGGTGGGATTGAAGTACGTGGACGGCGCGTTCTGGGCCTCCAGCGCGGTGCGGGCAAGACGCATGGATTGGCTGTCCACCACGCTGGCGTAGTAGGTGCCATCGTTGACCAGCCCGCCGATGGGATCGGACCAGCCGCCGCCGTCGTTGTATGTGATAGCGTCGCCGGTCGAGAGGCCGTGGTCATAACCGAAATGGATGACGCCCTGGCTGTCGACGCCCGCTGACGGGTTGAACGTGCCGTTGGCGATCTGGTAGTTCTCGTTGCCGATGAAGGCCTTGGTGTCGCGGTCGATGATGTTGACAGCGCCGGACAGCCCGATGCCGACGTTGGCGCCCTTGCAGATGCCGCCGGTGAAATTGAAAATCTTCGTGTCATCCCCGGCCGTGACGAACTGGTTGAGATCGGTCGAGTAGTCGTCGGGGTTGACGGCCGTGACGTAATTGTCGCTGGTATCGACATCGCCATCCCCGTTGCTGTCGAGCGTAATGGGCTTGTTCTCGACCTTGACATGGGCCACCGACCATGCGAGCAGCTTTAGGCCATCCTCGCCGAACAGGTCGCGGACGTCCTTGGGCACCAGCACCGTGCCGTCGCCGGTCGTGACCTTGGCGCCGCTGTCGATCTGGGCGTGGGTGCGGTTGTTGATGGCGACAACCGACATCGTGCCGTTGAAGGCGAAATTGTCGGCCGCTCCGCCGGATTCTCCGATCGACAGGTCGAACATGGTCGTGTCGGCGTCCACCATCAGTGCGTCGGCGTTGACTTCCGCGCCCGAGCGAATGGCCGCCGTGGTGATGTTGTCGTAATCCGTCTCGACGTACGATCCGCCCACGCCGTTGCCGCCGCTGGAAGAGCCGAAGAACTTCAATCCAAACACGCCCGACAGGTTGGCCGTCTCGACTTCCGTCTTGGCCAGAACGCCGACGGCCTCATGGACTGTGCTGAGGTAGTGGGCGTGGCCGGTGGCCGAGCCCTGTGTCAGCGTCAGCGCCGTCTGCGCATAGGCGTTGGCCTGCGTCGAGGCGAGTTGGAGCCCCTTGGCATCGACGGCGATGACGTAGTATGTCTGGCCATCGGTCAGCCCGCCGATGCCCGTGCCGCCGCCGCTGTGATACACGACCGGCTGGCCGGTCACCAAGCCGTGGGCCGCGCCAAAGTCGATGACCGAGTTGGAGACCTTCGTGGCCGGGTCGAACAGCCGGTTGGCGTTGATCTTCGCGTGGCTGTCGACGTAGGAGTTCGTCGTGTTGTCGAGCTTGAAGAAATCGACGCTGCCCGCGATGGAGGTCTTGCTGCCCTGTGCGTTGCTCTGGGCCCAGGAGGTGAACAGGCCGTTGGCAGCGCCGGCGTTGCTGTTGAGCTTGTCGGTGATGTCGCTGAGCCCCGCGATGTCCAGCCACTGGATGTCGTACGGCACGCGGGTTTCGCCGTAAACGCGCACGTTGCCGCCCGCGTCGACCACCGCGCCGTTGGACAGGAACGCATTGGAATTGTTGTGGAAGAGCCCAACCGCCACCGCGGCGCTGACCGAGTTGTCCTTCGTGTTGCCCTTGGGATTGGTCTTCTTCGTGATGGGATTGGTGCTGCCCATTTTGCTGGAGTCGATGGTGCTGATGGAGATGTTCTGCGGCGCGTCGAATACGTACGAGTGCACGTCGGCCTGGCCGCTGTGCGCCGTGATGACGGCGCCGCTTGCCAGGTCGGCGGTCGCATTGTTCGTGTGGTCGGCGTAGGCCAGCGCCGCCGACAGCGCGAACTTGGTCGAGCTGCTGTTCTGCGTCTTAAGGCCCGGCACCTTCTGCCGGAAGTAGTCCGTCAGCTTGCTCATTCCGGTCTTGCTCTTAATGCCCAGGGCCAGGGACGCCCCGATGCCGGTGCCCACGCCCGAACCCGCTGACGTGCGGTTTTTGTCGGTGGTGGAGTTGGCCAGGATCGTCACGTTGTGCCCGGCGTCGATCGTTCCCGCCACCTCGGCCTTGGTGTTGCTGGTGGACATCGAAATGGCGATGCCCGTGGCGGCCGTGCCGTCCTCATACGCGGCCGCCGATGCCTTCGTGCTGATGTCCTTCTTCATGGCCGCGGTCACGGAGGCGTCGTTGCCCGCCACTACCAGCGAACTGGCCGAAATGATCGCTTTGGAGGTGATGTCGGCCTTGCTGTACGCCAGGCAGATGTCCACCTTCTCGCCGGTGTTGCTGGGACCGGCGACGTTCTGCTTGGCGGCGATGTCGAGCGTGGCGTCAGCGTAGGAACTTATTGCCACGTTGTTGCCGCCGCCCAGGACCACGCCGCTGCCGATGGTCACCTGAGCGTTGGCGTCGGTCTTGCCCACGGCCACGCCCACAAACAGCGTGACGGCGGTGGTCTTGGCCTGGGTGGTGGAGGTTGCCCCCAGCGTCAGGTCGCCGGATGAATCGATGACTGAATTGGAGTTGACCGCAACCGTCGCGCTGGCGTTGGAGATCGCCACCCCGGCCATCACCGACAGGCCGGCAACGAAGTCCAGCGCCGAATCGACGGCCGAGGCGGTATCGCCGAAGGCATGCGCGCTGTCGGAGGAGGCGGTTATGCTGACGACGCCGCCGCGGACCGTGGCGCTGTCCAGCGTGATTGACGCGGACGTCTCGGTGATATCCGCAATGGGCGCAAGCGTTATGCCTTCGCTCAGCGTATCCGAGGCTGTAAGGGTGACGGAGCCGCCGGCGTAGTTGTCATGGACTCGGACGACCAACTGGCTGCCCACGTGGTCGGGGTCGCTGAACGTCACGGTGTCGTGGTTGGCATAGTTGTGGCCGGTGACTTCAAGAGTCGCCGACGGATGCCCGGCGCCGTCGGTGGTTACGGTCACGCGCATCTGCGAGCCGCTGCCGCTTGTGGCCGTCTGGACCAGGTGCGAGTAGGTCTTGTTGGGCGTCCAGGCGGCAGCCGGCGCTGCCGGGATATCCACGGTGGTGGCGTGAGCCAGGATCCGCGCACCGTTGTTCAAGGTGATCGTGGGTGCGGTGAACGTCACTGCGCCGGAATCGCCCACGGAAGCTGCCGTCAGCGGATCGTCGCCGGAATTGATGTCCCGCGTCGACACGGTAACGCCGCTGTTGAGCGTGATCGAACCGGCCGAGAAGGTGATGTCGTGCCCCGGATCAAGCAGATTTCCGGCCACGATGATCGAATCGCTGCCTGGCGAGTCGTGCACGCCCTTGCCGTTGATCGTCAGGTCGGCGGCGAAGTCGGAATCCAGCGAGTACACGCTGATCTTGCCCTGGCCACCGCCGTTCACCGTCAACGAGGATGTCGGGTCCTTGAATGTCAGGCTCTCAAAAGCGGGAGAGGAGTCGTCGCTTTGGAATTTCGACATGTCGTTGCCCGCCACTCCGTCGTCGGTCAGCCGGTAGGCGTCCCCACCCCCGGTGAGCGTGCGGCTGGCAACCACGGTGCTGTCTGTGATCGGCTCCATCCCGCTGAAGTGGATCACGACCGAGTCGTCGAACGTCAACGTGCCTGCCCCCGGCCCGGCCAGAGTGTATGACGATGTGGAGTAGGTTCCGCCAAGGATCTCGATGCTGTCGAAGCCGGCATCGCCGCCGTCCATCAAGCCGCTCAGCGTCGTCCCGGCCGCCAGCCGGAAGGTGTCCTTGTTGCCCTCTGCCCCGGCGAGGTTTTCGACCCCTGTGAACGCGATGCCGCTATTAAGTGTGCCAGCGTCCCGGCCCGTCACGCTCCACGTGCTGTCAGCCGTGGGGCCATGGAGGGTGTCTGATCCCGCGCCGCCCTGGAAGAGCAGGCTCGCGCCCGCCGCCGACAAGGCGTCGTTCAAGGATGCATCGATGAACAGCGCGTTGCTGCCCCCGCCCAAGCAGATCGTGATCTGCGTGCCGGGCAGGATGCTGACAGACTGGGACCCGGAGGATGAGGCGACCGCGGAGACGTAGCTGCTGGCCGCGGGGGACTGGCTGTACTCCAGCACGCCATGGTCGGCTCGCAGGTAGAGGCTGTTGCCGGTGTCGTCGCCCTGGAAGAGCACCTGGCCCGGTTCGGTCAGCATGGCCGTTGTGGAGAGCAAGACCCGGTTTTCAAGCGGCTCGAGCCGAGCGGCCTGCCCCTCGCTGGGGCGAATGCGGAGTTTTCCTATCCACTGTTTCTGTAGAACCAGCCGATAGAGACGACACAGCATTTTGTAGGCATGTTGATTAGGGGCCATGCTCATTCCTTTGCATCTGGCACAAGGGTTTCAACGCATCCAAGAACTTGGGGAAGGGGCGCCAGCAGGTGCGATGTTGCATTGCACCTCGCTGCGCGTCGTCCCTCCGCCACTGACGACACCGCAGGCGGCGAAATAGCTGCGGCGGCAACTTCCGCCGATGCACTCACCGGCTTTGGTCGTCGCGTGAGCATGTCTTACCACTGTTACCCCAGAATGTATAGGGTTTTATGTGTGATATTGGATCGCTTTCATATGCCCCCTCAATCTGCCCGGGCCGCCGCAAGATCGAGCCGCTCCTAGCTACGTTCTCCGAGTTGTGAGCCCTGGTAGGTAATACAGTGTAAGTGATTGTGAATGAATTGTTTACAAAGCTTCAATGGTTTGCGTTCGGCTCCCGCGGTTTAGCCTGTTTCCCCTGTTTACCTCGCTTGCCATGCTTACCGTGCTTTGGCGCTTGGAAGGATGCCGAGACGGGGGCGGGCTTTTCACGCACGAGGCAGGTCGTCTGGGGCCGTTCCGTGTTGTGGAAGTTGGCTTTCCCCCGGAGTGTGCAAGAGCGGTTGTGTCAGAGAATTCGGTCGCAGGCCTCATCTCGGACGCCGGCTCGGGAATACGATGTGTCAGGAGGAGGCGATGGCGCCTGTCTTTGGGGCGCAGAGTGGCCAATGAATGACAACAGGAATCTGCACGAACTGGCTCGATTGCATGGAGTTCAGACGAGTTACGAGGATGCGGAACACAAGGCAAGGTTCGCGCGGCCGGAGGCGGTGCTGGCTGTTCTCCAGGCCTTGGGAGCATCGGCCCGGACGTTCCAGGATATCCCCGGCGCAGTGCGGGAACGTCGCCAGCAAATCTGGCGGACGCTGATCGAGCCGGTGACCGTCGCCTGGCATGGGACTCATGCTGCGGTGAAGCTGCGAATCCCGGCGGCGTGTCTTCGAGAGCCTGGCCGATGGGAACTGGAGTGCGAAAACGGCGACGAGCAAGTCTACAGCGGACGCGTGGATGAGTTGCAGACGACTTGCCGGCGTGTCGTTGAAGGCGTTCGGTACCTGGTCAAGCGACTCGTCCTGCCTGAGCGTCTTCCGTTGGGCTATCACCGTTTGCGCGTGGAAGTGGGGCGGGTATCGGCTCATGGCATGGTCCTGGTGGCCCCGTCGCAGGCCTGCGGGCCAGAGGTCCTGGACGAGCCTTCCTGGGGCGTGTTTCTGCCGCTCTACGCGTTACACCGGCAATCGAGCTGGGGGGCCGGAGACTTGGGCGACCAGGCCGAGATGGTTCGCTGGACCGCCGCCCAGGGTGGCAAGGCCGTTGGAATGCTGCCGATTCTGGCTACGCTGTGGGAACTGGGCGAGGGGCCATCTCCTTACGAACCGACCAGCCGGTTGTTCTGGAACGAGTTCTATCTGGACGTCAGCCGTCTTCCGAATCTCTCGCAGTGCGCCCCGGCCAAGCACATTCTGAATCAGCCCCGATTTCGAGAAGGCTTGCAGGCCATGCGAGCGTCGTCGTTGGTGGACTACGCGCGTCAAGTGGCCGCCAAGAGACAGATTGTGTCAGCCGTGGCCCAGGGGTACTTCGCCAGCGGCGATCGGTCGAGCCTGGACAGCTATGTTCGCCATCAGCCATTGTCGGAAGTGTTCGCCAGGTTTCGTGCCGCTGGGGAGCGTTTGGGCGTTCACTGGAACCGCTGGCCGGAGCGAATGCAGCGCGGGGATGTGCAGCGGGGCGATTACGACCAGCGCGACTACCAATGCTATCTTTACTCGCAGTGGCAGATGCAGGAGCAGGTGGCGCAATTGGCCGATGACGCCCGGAGGGCGGGGGCCGGCTTGTACATGGACTTTCCTCTGGGCGTCCGCGGTGATGGTTTCGACGCCTGGTTGGAACAAGACCTCTTCGTCGGGAAAATGAGCGTTGGATCCCCTCCCGACGCGTTCGCCAGGGCGGGCCAGAACTGGCGTTTCCCGCCGATTGATCCGCAGCAGCAGCGTCAGGCAGGATACCGCTACTTTCTGTCGTGCCTTCGCCGGCACCTGGCCGTTTCGCGAATTCTTCGCCTGGACCACGTGATGGGCGTGCATCGTCTGTATTGGATCCCCGAGGGCATGGACGCGGCCGATGGCGTGTACGTGCGATATCCGCGTGAGGAGATGTTGGCCCTCCTGACGCTGGAGTCGCACCGCCACCAAGCCATGATCGTCGGAGAGAACCTCGGCACGGTCCCCGACATAGTCAACCAGGCCATGCAGCGGCGGCGCGTTCATTCAATGTACGTTGTGCCATTTGAGACCGCCTCAGGCCGCGCGGCGGGACTGAAACCGATTCCTGCCGACTGCGTGGCCAGCATGAATACGCACGATCTGGCGCCCTGGGAGGCGTATTGGAACGATCTGGATATCGATGAGCGAGTTCGTTTGGGACTATTGAGCCCCAGCCAAGCCACGGCCATGCGCAAGGATCGCCAAGCGGCGCGCCGCGCGATAACCACGGACCTTCGTCGCCGGAGGTTGCTGGATGCCGGCCAGGCTCAAGCCCTCGATGTACTTCAGGCCTGCCTGTCGCTCTTGGGCGCCAGCTCAGCCAGACTCGTGATGGTAAACCTGGAAGACCTGTGGCGCCAAACGCAGGGGCAGAATCTGCCAGGAGCGCCCCAGGACTATCCCAACTGGCGGCGCAAGGCGCGCTACAGCCTTGAGGAGTTCTCGCGGATGCCTCAGGTCGTCAGCCTTCTGGACAGGCTGAATCAAGTTCGTAGGGAGAGATCGCCCTCAACCCTGGCCGCTCACGACGGCCGCGGAGCGAGCCGGTGACCGAGCCCGCTCAAGAGCAGGTGAGGCCGGGATATATCTCATTTCGCCGCCCTAAGATTGTGCAGGGCCTTTGTACGAGGCCTGCGGCGCGATGGCCCTTGGGTTGGGGACGCCGGGCGTCTGTGTGAGAACGGAGAAGGTGAAGGCATGACCGTTTGGCCAGGCAGTTTCTACCCGGTGGGCGCCACGTATGACGGGATCGGGACGAATTTCAGCGTCTTTTCCGAGATCGCCCAGCGCGTGGAATTGTGCCTCTTCGACGAGCAAGGCCACGAAACCAGGGTGGATTTGCCCGAGCGGGACGGGTTTTGCTGGCACGGGTACCTGCCTGAGGTCAGCGCCGGCCAGTTGTACGGCTACCGGGTGCATGGACCGTGGGATCCCGCCAATGGATACCGGTGCTGCCCGAGCATGCTGCTGCTGGATCCGTACGCCAAGGCCATCGTCGGCACCGTCCAGTGGAACGATGCGATGTTTCCGGGAACCTGGGCAAACGCAGCTGGCCCCCCCGAGGGCGCGGATACGGGCTCAGGCATACCCAAGTCTGTGGTGATAAATCCCTTCTTTGACTGGAGCAAGGATCGCCGCCCAAACGTGCCGGCGCAGGATATGCTCATCTACGAGATGCATGTGAAGGGCTTCACCCATCTGCACCCGGACATCCCCGAGAACCTGCGAGGAACCTACGCCGGGCTGGCGCATCCCTGCGCCATCGACTACCTGACGAGACTTGGAATCACAGCCGTCGAGCTGCTGCCGGTGCATCAGATCATTCATGAACGTCACTTGCTGGATCACGGGCTGAGGAACTACTGGGGGTACAGTTCCATAGGTTACTTCGCCCCGCACAACGAGTATTCCTCCAGCGGCCAGATGGGCCAGCAGGTCCAGGAATTCAAGCAGATGGTGCTGCGGCTGCACGAGGCGGGCATCGAGGTCATTCTGGATGTCGTGTACAACCACACGGCCGAGGGGAATCACCTGGGCCCGATCCTCTCCTTCAAAGGCATCGATAACGCCTCGTACTATCGTCTGATGGAAGACAAGCAATACTATCAGGACTTCTCGGGGGCTGGTAATTGCCTCAATTTGCGCCACCCGCAGGTGCTTGAACTGGTCATGGATTCGTTGCGGTATTGGGTTACCGAGATGCACGTGGACGGGTTCCGTTTCGACCTGGCGGCCACATTGGCCAGGGAACTGCATGCCGTGGACCGCCTGTCCATGTTCTTCGGGATCATCCATCAAGATCCCACGCTCAGTGGAGTGAAACTCATTGCCGAGCCCTGGGATGTCGGCGAAGGCGGCTATCAAGTGGGGAAGTTCCCGCCCCGATGGTCGGAATTGAACGGCAAGTACCGCGACACCATGCGCGACTTCTGGGCCGGCCGGCCGTTGCCGGCGTCGGAGATGGCCAACCGCTTCCTGGGCAGCCCCGACCTATACGAGCAGACCGGGCGGCGGCCCTACGGAAGCGTCAACTTCATTGTCGCCCATGATGGCTTTACCATGCGCGACTTGGTGACCTACGAGCATAAGCGCAACGAAGCCAACGGAGAGGAGAATCGCGACGGCTTCGATGATAATCGCTCGTGGAACTGCGGTGTCGAAGGGGAAACCGACGACCCCGCCGTTGCAGCCTTGCGGGCCAGGCAGCAACGGAACTTCTGGGCGACGCTGCTGCTGTCTCGCGGCATTCCCCTGTGCCAGGCCGGTGGGGAGGTCGGGCACACCCAGCGCGGCAACAACAATGCGTATTGCCAGGACAACGATATCTCCTGGATGCACTGGCCGGAACTCGACGCGGAACTGCTGCAGTTCGTTCGCGACCTGATCGGGTTTCGCAAGAAACACCCGGTTTTCTACCGGCGCATATTGAATGCGGCCACGATCGAGCAGAATCCGATCATATCGACCTTCAGTCCCGACGGCTCGGCGATCAACCTGGATAACCAGCCGGACTACGCCGTCGGGCCGTTGGCGATTCGCTTGTCCGGCCAGATTAACCAGGTCGACGAGCGCGGCAGAGCGGTCGTGGATGACGACTTCCTGATACTGTTCAACCCCGGCGGCAACGATGTGGCATTCGTTGCGCCTGGCAGCGCGGACGGCGAAACGTGGGCCGAGGTGATCGACACCACCCAAGAGTCGGTTCCGCTTCCAGAGGGCGCGGTTCACGTGCCTGGCCAGTCGGTGACGGTTAGTGGCCATTCCATGAAGGTGCTCTGCCATGCACGTCAACCATGACAGGTTCATGGTCGCCACGTACCGAGTGCAGTTGACCGCCAATTTCGACTTCGACCAGGCGGCGGGGATTGCTGACTATCTGGCAGAGCTGGGCGTGAGCGAGTTGTATTGTTCGCCGTATCTTCAGGCGGCGGCGGGTTCCACGCACGGCTACGACGTGTTGGATCACGGCAAGGTCAGCGAAGAGCTGGGCGGCAGGGACGGCCATCGGAGGCTGTGCGAGCAACTCGCCAGGCTCGGTTTGGGGCAGATCGTGGACCTTGTGCCTAATCACATGTCCATCGTCGGGGACAACCCGCTGTGGTGGGACGTCCTGGCCAACGGCCCGGCCAGCCGGTACGCGAGCTTCTTTGACATCGACTGGGAAGTGGCCGATCCGTCTCTCCACGGCAAGGTGCTCTTGCCAGTGCTGCACGATCGGTATGGCGTGGTGCTGCGATCTGGTGAGTTGAGGCTCCAGCGGCAGGGCGAGCACGTTGTCCTCCGGTATCGGGATCAGAGTTTCCCGCTGTCAGATGAATCCGTGTCGGCCACCGCTGCCCATGCGCCGCTGGAGATCGACGAATTCCTCGCCCGCGCGCGTGGCGACCCCGATTTCCTGGATGGGCTATTGGAGAGGCAGCACTATCGGCTGGCGTATTGGGCAGCGGCTGGCTCGGCGATCAACTATCGGCGGTTCTTTGCGATCAGCACGCTGGCTGGGCTGCGCGTCGAGAATGCTGAGGCCTTCGACCACGTGCATGCGCTGGTGCTGGAATGGGTGAAGTCGCCGGCGTGTCGCGTTACGGCCTTGCGGGTGGATCACATCGACGGTCTGCGCGAGCCAGGCCAGTACCTGGAACGTCTTGGGTCGGCTGCGCCGGATGTGCGGATACTCGTCGAAAAGATCCTGGAGCCCGACGAGTCATTGCCGGAATCCTGGCCCGTGGCCGGCACCACGGGCTACGACTTTCTGAATGGGGCCGGCGGGCTGTTCGTCGATCCCGCGGGTGAGGAACCTTTGACACGGCTATACGCCGAGTTCACCGGCGAGCCCACGGATTACGTCGAGATCATCCGCAGCAAGAAGCGTCAAGTGCTGCAATTGTCTTTCGGGGGCGAACTGGACAGGCTGGTCACGATCTTGCTGAAGGCGTGCAGGGCGCGGCGTCTGCGTGACTTCGTCAGGCCTGAACTGCGGGAGGCTGTGGCGGAGCTGATCTCGGCCTTTCCGGTCTACCGGACGTACGCCAGCGCTTTGACCGGACGTGTCAGTGCCCAGGACGAAGCGTATGTGCGGCAGGCTGTGAACGAAGCCCGCCAGCGGCGCGGCGATATCGATGGCCGGATATGGGACATTCTCGCCGACGTGCTGCTGCTGCGTTGGACCGGCGAGGAGGCGTTTATCGGAAAAGACTTTGCCATGCGCTTCCAGCAACTCACCGGGCCGGTGATGGCCAAGGGCGTGGAGGATACGGCCTTGTACTGCTTCAACCGGCTTGTGTCGCTCAACGAGGTGGGCGGCGACCCGGGCCGCTTTGGCCGGAGCGTCAAAGAGTTCCACGATTTCTGCCAATACATCGGGCAGCACTGGCCCGGCACGCTGCTGGCAACATCCACACACGACACCAAACGCAGCGAGGATGTTCGGCTGCGAATCAGCCTGTTGTCGGAGATTCCCGAGCTATGGGCCCAGGCCGTTTGGCGATGGTCCGACATGACCGCACGCTATCGTCGAGACGGCATGCCTTCGCGCAATGCCGAGTATCTGCTCTATCAGACGCTGGTTGGCACTTGGCCGATCTCGGATGAGCGACTGGTCGCGTACATGACCAAGGCCGCCCGGGAGGAGAAGGCACACACGACGTGGGAGCGGCCTGACACAGCCTACGAGGACGCTCTGCGCGGATTCGTCCAAGGCGTGCTCCGCGACGAAGCGTTCATGGCCGACATCGAGGCGTTCGTGACGAAGCTGACGCCCTCCGCCCGCGTGAGCAGCCTGTCGCAGACACTGATCAAATGCACTGCTCCAGGTGTGCCGGACTTCTACCAAGGCACAGAACTCTGGGACTCTTCGGCGATAAGCCTGGTCGATCCCGACAATCGTCGGAGCGTGGACTATTCCCTTCGCCGCCGGCGGCTGAAGGAATTAGACGGCGCCGGCGCCGGCCCCGAGCAAGTCCTGTCGCGGATGGATGAGGCCCTGCCCAAGCTGATGGTCATCCAACGGGCCCTGCGGACGCGGCGGCGACGCCCAGATTTGTTTGGGCGCGATGGAGCGTACCAACCGCTATTTGCACAGGGCCGGTACGCCGATCGCGTGGTGGCGTTTTCTCGCGGGGAAGGCGTAATCACCATCGCTCCTCGCCTGCTGATGGGCCTGGATGGCTGGGGCGACACAGCGTTTGAGCTGCCGCCAGGGCGATGGCACAACGAGTTTACAGCCGAGGTGGTCACAGGCCGGGTTCTTCTCACCCAAATCCTTGGCCGATTCCCCGTGTGTTTGCTTACGTCGCAAGGAGCACACCCATGACTGCCTTTGGAGTCTGGGCGCCGCATGCTGGGAAGGTTGAATTGGTTTTGCGCGACCAACGCATAGCCATGGCGCGTGACGCGAACGACTGGTGGCACGTCGAGGCGAATTCCGCCGGGCCGGGAACCGACTACCGCTTCAGTGTCGATGGTCGCCAGCCGATGCCAGACCCCCGTTCACCTTGGCAACCAGAAGGAGTCAACGGCCCTTCGCGTGTGGTCGACCATGCCGCATTCCAGTGGACTGATGGTGAATACCAGCCCATTCCGCTGGATGCCGCGATTGTCTACGAATTGCACGTGGGCACGTTCACTCCCGAAGGCACCTTCGACGGCGTGGTAACCAAGCTGGATCATCTGCTCCAACTCGGCATCACTCACATCGAACTCATGCCCATCTGCGAATTCTCAGGCCCGCGCGGCTGGGGCTATGACGGGGTGGACCTGTACGCGCCGCACTCGGCCTATGGCGGGCCCGGAGGCCTGAAACGGCTGGTCAACGCCTGCCACGCCAAAGGCCTGGGCGTGATTCTGGACGTGGTGTACAACCACTCCGGGCCCGAAGGCTGCTACCTGGACAAGTTCGGGCCGTACTTCACGGATCGATACCGCATCCCCTGGGGACAGGCGATGAACTTTGACGGCCCCGAGAGCGATCATGTCCGGCGATTCGTGCTGGACAGTGCGCTGATGTGGCTGGGCGACTATCACGTCGATGGCCTGCGGATCGACAGCGTGCATGCCATGATGGATAGCTCGGCTTTGCACATTCTGGCGGAAATGGCTTTAGAGGTGCGGCAACTCCAGGAGCGTACAGGGCGGCACTACTTTCTCATCGGCGAGAGTGCCTTGAACGACCCGCGCGTAGTCCAGCCCGCCGAGGTCAGCGGGTATGGCATGGATGCCCAGTGGAGCGACGACTTTCACCACGCGTTGCACGTGCTGCTGACCGGCGAGCAAATGGGATACTACATTGACTACGGCACGCTGGCGGACTTGGCGAAGGCTGTACACGACGTGTTCGTGTATGACGGTCGTTACAGCCGGTTTCGGCGGCAACATTACGGCCGGCCGGTGGGCGACCTGTCCGGCAGAGCGTTCCTGGCCTATCTTCAGACGCACGATCAAGTGGGCAACCGGGCCAAGGGCGAGCGAATCGCCCACCTGGGCGGCTTGGCCAGTGCCAAGGTCGGCGCGGCGCTGGTATTAACATCCCCGTTCGTGCCAATGCTGTTTCAAGGTGAAGAGTGGGCGGCTTCTTCGCCGTTTCAGTACTTCACCTCGCTTGGGGATTCGGGCCTCGGACAAGCTGTGAGCCGGGGGCGGCGGAAAGAATTCGCCGCCTTTGTCGGAAGCAGCGAGGAGGTGCCCGATCCGCAAGATATCGCCACGTTCAAGCGATCCAAACTGAACTGGGGGGAAGTCGCCGACGAACCGCACGGATCCATGCTCCGCTGGTATCAGCAACTCATCTGGATGCGGCGGTTGAGGCCGGACCTCGCCTGCGGCGATCCCAAGGCCGTCGTGACATCCTTTGATGAACAGGCCCGCTGGTTCGTTCTCCAGCGCGGCGCCATGACGGTCGCGTGCAACTTGGCCGACGATACCCGGATGGTGCCGGTTGGTGCCGGAAGGGCGATGGATATCTTGCTGGCATCCGATCCGCAAGCCCACGCCCAGGGCCAGGCCGTTGCGCTGCCTGGCCACAGCGTGGCGCTCCTCGGACCGCCCGGGCCGGATAGTGGCCATTGACTCCATACGGCCTGGATCATCGTGCCGCAGGCGACTGGGATACGGGGCCCTCCGCGCTATGCCCGGCGTCGGAGGCGGTTTGAATGCGGACCTTGGGAAGGCAAGCGGGGCAGTGGGTCTGAAGGAAGTCCAACAGCTTCTCCCTGACCTCGCAGCACAGGTTCCACAGGGCCGAGGAATCCGCGGCACTGAGCATGGCCCGCAGTTCGACCACCTGGTTGCTGATGTTGGTGACCTGAAGGTTCCACGTCTTGTGGTCCCAATGCTTCGACGCCTGCAACACCTTCTCAAGTTCGTGACGGACGGACTCGACCGGCACGGTGTAGTCCGCGTACAGATAGGCCGTGCCCAGCAGGTCTGCCGATACCCGGGTCCAGTTCTCAAAAGGCTTGTCTATGAAATAAGAGACCGGCACAACCAACCGTCGCAGATCCCACGTTCGCACGACGACATACGTCAGCGTGATTTCCTCGACGCTGCCGGACTTGTCCTCCACGACCACGACGTCGCCCAGTTGAACCGGCTGGGTAATGGCAAGCTGTATCCCGGCCATCAATGAGGCCAGGGCCCGCTGGGCGGCGAAGCCCACGACGATGCCCGCCACGCCGGCCGACGCCAGCAGGCTGAGCCCAAGTTGGCGGACTTCGGTGAAGGTCATGAGTACGCAGCCCACGGCCACCACGACTACGGCGGCGGTGAGCACCCGGTTGAGGATTCTCAACTGGGTGGTGATGCGCCGCGCCCGCGGATTGTCCGTATCCGCAATGTGAAGCCGGCGGAGCAGCAGGTTGTGGCCGACGCCACAAAGCCGCAGGAATAGCCACGAGAAGATCAGGATCCAGAAGATGCTCAGCGCATGATCGATCAGTTGCATCACCGAGGCGGGAAGAGACGTCAAAGGACGCACCATCCAGATGGTGATCGCCACCGCGAACCACCGGGCCGGCTGATAGCAGTGTGCATGCAACAGGTCATACAGCGAATGTGCCCAGCGCCCAAGCAGAGCAAAGACGAGGTAGTGGGCCAGCAGTCCCACCAGCACCGCGCCGCACACCAAGCCCAGATTCCACGCCAGCCACCCGAACGAATCCAGTAATGCGATCATCGTTTCCCTTCATATCCGCGCACATGCTCTCGGCCCACGATGGAACGAGGCGCCCCTCACCCACTACCCAGCGACCGGCGCCAGCGCGGCATCGGTGGGAACGGCGGATTCCACGGGTGCATCGGGCACGAGCATGGCTCGTTCAATTTCTCGATTCTCCCGCACCTGCACCACGATCTCGAAGGAATTCAGCAGATCCAAGTACTGTTCCAGGCTGCGGGACAGCAGGAACTTTCTTCGCACGGTCTCGTGGGCGGCGGCGCCCAACCGCTCGCGCAGCGCCTGGTCCCTTACGACCTGGATGATCCGCCCGGCCGCTTCGGCAACCGACGAAACCAGGAACCCGTTGACGCCGTCGCGAATCTGGTAGCGAATACCGCCGACGTTGCCGCCGATAACCGGGGTGCCTTTCCACAGCGCCTCGGCCACGGTCAGTCCGAATCCCTCGCGCAGCGACTTCTGAAGCACCACGGTGGCACGCCTTTGAAGGGCGTTGACGAGCAGACTGTCCTCGCGATTGATGATCAACAGCCGTTCGTCCTGCTGGCTGAGCAGAGACTCATAGATGCTCTGCCCTTCAGGATCATCCGCGGCCGGCGCGCCCAACAGCACCAGCGTGCATTCCACATCACGTCGAGCGATCTTGAAGGCGTCGATTACGCCTTGTGGATCCTTCCAGCGGTCGAATCGCGAAACCTGGACGACCAGCGGCTTGTCGGTGGGGATTCGGGCACTTTCGAGGATATGGTCGATGTGCTCCGCTCCCAAGTCGACATTGGTCAGGCTGAACGGATCGATTGCCGGCATGAAGTAGAACTGGGGCGGCCTGATCTTCTGCGTGTACTCGGGAATGGTCACAATCACCGCGTTGTACCTGTCGATGAAGCCGCCCAGGTACTCCCACAAGAGCGGGTTGGGCGCGGTCAAGTCGATGTGGCAGCGCCATATCCAGGGCACCGGCCGGGAGTACGATTGGATCAGCGAAAGGGGCTGTGGGTCATGCACGATCACGAAGTCGTGGTTGAGCTGATTGCGGACCGCGTTGTCCCGGTTAGTCTGCTCGTAAATCCATTTTACGTGATCCGTTAGCTGAATCTCGGCCCCTTGAAGAGCGTTGTGCACAGCCTTGGTGAAGGCAAAGAAGTCAGGGTTCCCTTGAATGGTACGCCACTCCGTGTGCAGGCCGACATCGTTCATCAGCAGCGACAGCGGCCCAAGCATCGCGGCCACGCCGCCGCCATAGTATGTCGAACTGATGTGCACGACCTGGCGACCGGTCAAGGGCTTGGCTTTCTGCCATATCCGTTCGAGCGTTTCGGCTCCGATAAGTGTCTCGTATTCGTTTATGTTCATAACGGTTGTCCTTACGACCTTCATTTCCAACAACGGGCAGCTCGCGGATTACCGACGGCATGCCCTCAACTTTCGAGCACCGCATGTCTCGTGGTGTATCGGGCCTGCATTCGCCGAGTGTGGCGTTCCCGCCATCACCACTCATCGAATCCTAGCGCGATAGGCCGCACGACTTCTATGAGGGATTCTGAGCTGCAAAGACGGAATGTGCGCAGTGGTTTCCTGTACGGACGCGGTTCAAACTTCTATCCGTGGCTCACTGTCTGAACGATCCAGGCTGGCTCGAACATGGTTAAGTGTGAAGCGCTGTTAAGTTGCGGTGGCGTAGTTTCCGTAAGCCGTTGAGACAGCCGGCCTGTGCACCATTCGTTGATGCGCTCGTGACGAACGCGTCGAATTGCCCCCGATTCTCCGCATCCCCTCGCTCTTTTAGGAACGCGTCATTATCAGAGGTACCTCCGGGAAAGCTTCCAGACTATGTAGACTCCGGCCAGGCTCCCCATGGTGCTGACGAGCAAGGCCGTTACGATCCCGACATAGCTTCCGATCCACCAGCCAATCGCGCCGCCGACGGTCACGCCGATGAGCATGAGGAATCTCATGTAGAGGCACCTTTCAAAGCA
This sequence comes from uncultured Planctomycetota bacterium, assembly GCA_903892515.1. Taxonomy (GTDB): domain Bacteria; phylum Planctomycetota; class Phycisphaerae; order SM23-33; family SM23-33; genus CAITIS01. The sequence continues at coordinate 51,845 of CAITIS010000091.1, forward strand.
ACGGTGTCAGGGAAACGCCTACATCGAAATCGGCCGGGGCGCGAACTTTGCCAGGTCCGCCGCTTGGCCGGCAGAAAGGGCGAAGCCCTGCAGGCGCATGGTGAACTCAAATGGCGCGGGCTTGAGTTCGTAGCAGTCCCACGGGCCCGGGCCGCAACTGCCCGAACCCAACGGCCTCTGACGGTAGTCGAGGTCAAGCGTCAGGGCATCGCGGCACGGAAGTTCGTGCGGATGCCGGGCGTTCTCAAGGTCCATGGTTGTGTAGCGATGCACGCTGAAATTCATGGTTGGGCCGCCAGCCGCGAGCAGTCCTGGGCCGTTCGCCGCTGACAAGGCTACCCAGCGCACATCGGTGCGGTTCCCGTTCTCCTGGGGAAACAGGTAGTGTGTGCATAGCTCGTCCACGGTTCGGCTGTGCAGGTCGATCCAGCCGGCCTGTTTCGAGTCGTCGTAGCTCTCGCCGGGCCCCCGACCTAGCCACTGAACCTGATCAAGCCCCTCCGGCAAGGACATCTGCAGCCCTATTCGCGGAAGCGATGGCGGCATCGAGCCCACCGGCATGCCGCGCACCGTCAGGACGACCTGGCCGTTGCCGCTGATCAAGTACTCATACTCGCACTCAAAGCCATGCGATAGCGCAGGCGGAGCGATTCGCGAGACGACCTTCACCTCGACCGCTTTGTTCTCGGCCAATTGCCGCCAAGTCACGCTGCGCACGCTGTGCTGGAGCTGGTGCAGCCCGAACCGGCGCCACTGCGCCGCCGCGCTGTCGCCACCGCCTCGATCGTTATCCGTGGTCGCTCGCCAAAAGTTCAACCGCGGGCCCTCCAGCACGATGGGCGATCCCAGGAAACTCCACGTCCCGATTCGGCCAAGGCGTTGATCGAAGGTCAGATCGAACTGCGCTCCCCGCACGACCAACTGGCCGGGCTGCTCGTCCAGCGTCAGGGCCGGCATCGAGCTGATTGCTCGCAGCGCCGCCGGAGGCGACTTCACCGGGAGTTGGAACTGACACCAGGCCACCTCATGCCCAGCCGACGCCCAGGCGGTGGGGCAGGCGAGGGCAAAGCGGATGGTCAGAAAGTACTCCGTTGCGGCCGCGGGCCTGGCTGGCAGTTCCAACGGGATCGTCACGACCTTGGATTTGTGCGGCAGAATCTTTGGCGCCGACGCCGATCCGCTCTGGAGCACCCGGCCATCGGCGCTGACCTGCCAACTCATGACGAGATGGCCCAAGCCCAGGAAGTCGTAACGGTTGGTGAACTTGATTTGCCCCTTGGCCAAGTCGACAGCTTGGGCCTGAATGGGCTCGATGACTTTCTTGTATTCAGTGAGTCCGGGCGAGGGAGTCCGATCGGGGAAGACCAGCCCGTCGCAGACAAAGTTGCCGTCGTTGGGCTCGTCGCCGAAGTCGCCACCGTAAGCATAATACTCGATGCCGGCAGGCGTCCGGTTCCGCAGCCCGTGGTCGATCCACTCCCAGACGCAGCCGCCCATCAGGCGATCGTTCGAGTAGATGGCGTCCCAGTATTCCTTCAGCCCGCCGGGCCCATTGCCCATGGCGTGCGCGTATTCGCAGAGCACGTACGGCTTGCCAGCATACTTCTCCGGCGTCCAGTACTTTGGCGAGTCAGGCGGTCCGTATTGAATGGTCTCCTTGTTGACCAGCTGCTGAAGGAAGCTTGGCGGAGAGTACATCGTGCTGAACACGTCGGCAGTGTCCAGCGGGTAGTCGCCCTCGTAGTGCACCAGCCGCGTCGGGTCAATCTCGTGGGCCAAGGCGGTCATCGCCTTCTGGTTGCGCCCGATGCCGGCCTCGTTGCCCAGCGACCAGAGAATAATCGATGCATGGTTGCGGTCACGCAGGATCATGCGCCGCATGCGGTCGACATAGGCGTCGGTCCAGTCGGGGCTGTCGGACAACTCGCTCCATCGCCCGACGACCGTCATGCCGTGGGCTTCCAGGTCGCACTCGTCGATGACGTACAGGCCGTAGATGTCGCACAGGTCCAGCCAGCGCGGGTCGTTGGGGTAGTGGCTCGTTCGGACGGTATTGATGTTGTGTCGCTTCATCAGCAACACGTCCTGAAGCATGCGTTCGTACGGTACGGCCCTGCCAAAACTCGCGTCTACGTCGTGGCGGTTGACGCCCTTGAGCTTGATGGCCACACCGTTGAAGAGGAACACGTCGCCGCGTTTCTCGACACGGCGGAAGCCAACCCGGGAAGCGATGTGCTCGACTGCGGCGCCGGCGGCGTCCACCGATGTGATCACCAGCGTGTACAGGTAGGGCTCTTCGGCCGACCATTTCCGCGGCGCAGCGATGGAGGCGGCGAATCCCAGTTCGGCCTCTGCGCCGGGCTCGATTGCCGATTTCACAGAGAGAGTCTTGCGCAGCACGATATTCCCGGCCGCATCTACCAGCTTGACCTTGAGGGTTTGGCCGGCGGCAGCCTTATCGCTGAAGTTTCGCAACGCGATCTTGACCCGGAGACGTGCGTTCACGTATCGGTCATCGAGTTCAGTGCGCACCTCGTAGTCCCAAATCGCGATCTTAGGCAGCGCCAGCAGGTATACGTCGCGGAAGATGCCCGAGAGCCACCACATGTCCTGGTCTTCGATGTAGCTGGAGTCAGCCCATTGCAGGACCTTCACCGCCAGCACATTGCGCCCCGGACGCACAAAGGCGGTGACGTCGAATTCGGCCGGCAGGCGACTGCCTTTGGACAGGCCAACCTCGCGGCCATTGACGTAAACGTAGAAGACGCAATCGACCCCGGCAAAGTGGAGGATCACCTGCTGCTGTGCCCACGACGGCGGCAGTGCGAACTCGCGGCGATAGCAGCCAGTGGGGTTCTCGCTGGGCACGTGAGGCGGATCGGTCGGGAACGGGTAGTTGACGTTGGTGTAGTGCGGCCGGCCAAACGCTGAGGCGCCCACGCCGCCGGGGGTGAAGCTGGACTCCAATTGCCAGTGGCCGGGAACGGCAATGTTGGGCCAGGCGGAGGCGTCAAATTGCTCGGCGGTGAATCCCACGTCCGGCGCGGTGGGGGAGGCGGCCAAGTGGAACTTCCACGTCCCATTGAGCAGGAGGAGTCGGTCGCTGGTTCGCTGCTGCATGCCGGCTGCGACAGCCTCATCGCCAACGCCAATGAAACTGGCCCGGGCTGCGAGGCGATTTCGGCCAACCAGCCGCGGGTTCTCCCAATCCAAAACGCCATTATCGTTCATTGGTAATTCATCCCGATTATGAGAAGGCAAAAGCACTCAACCAATGCACCCTGGAGGCCGCCTCAGAGGCTCACCACGCTACACGTTGACATCGTACTGCCGCAACCTTCGATGAGAACGGCTGACCTGTCAAGACTGAATCTTCACAGCGGTTCCCAACGCCGCCGCACCTGTGAGCCACGTCTTCTCGACGGTTTCACTGCGCCGGCGCGGTTGAGGCCTGGGTTGCAGGCTGTGTTGTCGGGCGGTTGCATCCCAAAGCGCTGGCGTCGAGGACTCCCAGTGCCGCCAGGATTCGGACCTGCGACTGGTTGTAGCCGATCACTGCCAGGGCATATCGCAGCCTGGCCTGGGCCAGCGAGGCCTGCGCGTCCAGCACGTCCAGCAGAATGGCCTTGCCCACGCGGTAACTGGCCTCGATTCGGCTGAGGCTCTCCTGGGCAGCCTTGACGTGTTCGGTGGCGATGGAAATGATTTGGCTGGTGGTCCGGCTGTCCTGCTTGGAGCGGACCACCTCGGCGCGGAGCGCGTCCAGTTGAGCGGTGATTTGCACGTCGGCCAGCTTATACAGAGCCTCGACCGTCTGGATCTGGCCGACGGTGCCGGCACTAAGTTCCCACGCGACTCCGGCCGGGGCGCCTTGATCGCCGCGCATGCCGAAGTTCTGGCCCGCGGCGTGGCTGGATATTCCGCCGGCCTCATAGCCGCCGATGCCAATTGGCCCCAGACCTCCCCAGGTCGTGGCTCGCGTGTCGGCATGGGCGGCGGCGAGCCGTTTGCGCGCGCTTTGCAGGTCGGGCCGGTATTCGATGGCAGTGGCCACCAACTGGTCAAGGCTCAGTTCCTCGCTCACCAGCGTAGTGCTCGATAGTTTGTCAGGCTTGGGCACCAGCGTGACGGAGGCGTCCATGTCCAGTGTCGTCGCCAGGGCGATCGACGCATGGTAGAACTCGTTTATCGCAACCAGCAGATCCTGTTGCCGACCGGCGAGGGCAGCCCTGGCGCGCCAATCGTCCGCCGGCACGGCCGTGCCCATTCGGAGCTTCGAGCCGGTAATGCGAACGAGTTCCTCGGCGCTGTTGCGGGCCTCCAACGCCGCGGCGGTGGCTGCCTGGGCCAGGCACAGGTCGTAGTACCCAATCACCGCCTGCTGAAGTGCCCGCATGCGCACGGACAGTTCATCCTGCTGCGAAGCCTCCAGCCGCTTTTTGGAGGCAAGAATATCGTAGGCCACTTGGCCGGGGCTGACGATCCACTGAATGGCTACGTCTGGCCGGAGCGACGTGAAATTGGCGGTGATGATCTTGCCCGATGAGTCCCGCGCACCGCCTTGGTGAAACTCAAAGAGCACGCCCGGCGCGACGGCAGGGAGCGCATTGCCGATGCTGGTGGCATAGCGGCCATACACCGCCTCAACGCGGAGACGCGACGAGAGGATGTCCGTGTTGCGCGCCTGAACCATTTCCACGACGGTGGGCAGGTCGATGGCGAGCAGTTCCTTGTGAACCGGGGCGATGAGAGAACTGTCCAGGGAGACTTCGCCGGCCACCGGCTGCGTTGAAGGCGACAGATTGACGCGCGGTCCCGGCAGCGGCGACTGCCACGACCGGTCGCAGCCGACCATCAGCGTCGCTGCGGCCAGTACGGTGTGGACGGCGAGTCGGGACAAGACGCTCATGGGTTCTTCTCCGCCGGACGGGATGTGCTGGAAGTGTGGTCCCGCTGGAACCGCACCATGACGTACATTCCGTGCAGCAGCCGGCCGTCGGGATTGGGCAGGTCTACTTCCGTCCGAAGCGTTCGAGTGACCGCGTCGATGGCCCCGGCGGTGCGCGTAACGGCGCCTTGGAACTTGGTGCCGGGCAGCCCGTAAGGCTCCACTACCGCCGGTACGCCGGGGGCGATCCAGGCGGCATCGGCTTCGGGCGCTTCGGCGAAGATGCGCATGACGTCCGTTCGTTGCACCCGATACAGAGGCACCCCACGATCGGAGGTGGCGGCCTGGACCATGTCGCCGCGGTTGATCGTCCGCCGCGTGACGATGCCGTCGAACGGCGCGATGATCTGGGTGTACGCCAGCAATGTGCCCAGTCGTTGAACCTGAGCCTTGGCTACTTCAAGCTGCTGTTGGGCCAGCACGGAAGCGGCCTTGGTCACTTCCAGGTCGGCCTCTGCGGCCGTGATCTTCGCCTTGATCACTTCCACCTCGGCGACCGACGCATCCCGGCCGGCGGTGATGTCATCCATGTCCTGGTCGGTAGCGGCTTTTTCCTTGGTCAACACCGACAGCCGCTTGAAAGTTACTTCCTTGAGCCAGGCCGTCGCCTGCTGCGGTGGCAATTCGCGTCTGGCCACATCCAACTTGGCCTGCATCGCCACTACGTTTGCCTTGGCGTACTCCAAGGCTGCAAGGCGGCTGGCCTGCTCGGCCTGTGCCTGCCGGAGTTCATCGTGCAGTTCCGGGACGTATATGACAGCCAGCGTCTGCCCTTTCTGGACGCGGTCGCCAATATCGACGTTCCAGTCTTGTATGTAGCCGGCCACCTTGGCGTACAGGTCGGCGTACTCGAAACCTTCAACCGTGCCGGGAATATCCAAAGTGGCTGACATGGCGGGCGACGTGGAGCTGGTCGCGGTACTTGTGGAACGTGACGATGAACTGAATGAGCGAGTTGGCGAAGACGGCTTTGGCTGGGGGCTTGAGCGCATCGCCCATACGCCGATGCCCGCTGCGGCCACTATCGCAACGGCCAGTACTGCCGCCAGCAATCTCGTCACGGGGCTCCGCCATCGAGCAATCATTGGCATACTCTTCCGTCAGTTGGTCATCGACTCAGGTGCGGCAGTGCTGTCAGCAGACGTCATTGGTCATCAGGGTCCAAGGAGGCCGACCGCCGGCCTCGCCGCTGCTGCGCGATGGCGAAGATTGCCGGCAGCACCACGAGCGTTGCCAGCGTGGCGGCGATCAGTCCGCCCACCACGGCCCGGCCCAGCGGCGCGGTCTGCTCACCGCTGTCGCCCAGGCCGATTGCCATCGGAAGCATGCCGACAACCATGGCAGCGCTGGTCATAAGGATGGGCCGCAGGCGGCTTGTGGCGCCATCAATGGCTGCATCGTCGGCGCTGGCGCCGGCCAGGCGGGCGCGCTCGGCGAACGTCACCAGCAGGATTGCGTTGGCCACCGCGATGCCCACCGCCATGATGGCGCCCATGAACGATTGAATGTTGATGGTGGTATGGGTCAGCCAAAGCATGAGCACGACCCCGGCCAGCACGGCTGGAACGGTCGAGACCACCGCCACCGACAAACGGATGGACTGGAAGTTGGCGATAAGCAGCAACAGAATCACGCACACCGCAATGATTAACCCACTCCCCAAGCCAGTGAGGAGGTCCTCCAGCGGCGGCACCTGTCCACGAATCGTTACGCTCACCTTGGCCGGCGGCTCGCCGACATTGTGGATCGCTTGTCGGACCAATCGGGCAACGCCGCCCAGGTCTTCGCCCAGGATGTTGGCGTTAATGGTGACTATTCGCTGCATGTTGAAGCGGTCGTATTCCTCGATGCTTGTCGAGGGCAGCACACTGGCCACATTACGCAACAGGACCTGATGGCTCGAACGGTCATTGATCGGCAGGTTCTGGACTTCCTGAACCGAGTTCATCCGATGTTGCGGCACTTCCACCTGGACTTGGTAGCCCACCCCGCTGTGCGGATCGGCCCAGAAGACCGGCGTGATGTTTCGGCTGGAAAAGGTCGCATCGGCCACCGCACGCGATACATCCTCGGCGGAGGCGCCAAAGAGTCCAGCCCGCGCGCGGTCGACCGCCACGTCGATGGCCGGATAGTCGTCCGGCGGTCCCATCTGCACGTCGCGCAGGCGTGGTATACGGGAAAGCTCGTCGCGCAGGCGTTTGGCAAAGGCGCGGCTCTGGGCCAGGTCCGGCCCTCCGACGGCCAGTTCAATGGGGGTGCGCGAGCCGAAGCTCATCACACGGCTGACGATGTCGCTGGGCTCAAAGGAGAAGCTTACCGTCGGCACGACCTGCGGCAAGCGGAGGCGGAGCCGCTCCTTCAACTCCTCGATGGGCACTCCGGCACTGCGCTTGAGTTGCACTTGCAGGACCGCTTCTTCGGGCCCGCCGGTCCAGAGATAGATCGTGTTCACCGCGTACGTCTGCGGCTGAACGCCCACGAACCCCAGCGTGATCTCGACGTTGTCCGGGCCGACCTCGTCGGCGATTTCCTGCAGCACCTGCTGGGCAAGCCCAACGGTTGCATCAATGTGCGTGCCGGTGGGGCCTCTGAGACGCAGGCTGAACTGGCCGGCATCGACGGTGGGGAAGATGGCCACGCCCAAATGGCTGCCGACCAGCAAGATTGTGCCCACTGCCAGCACCAGGTATGCCGGCAGGATCAGCCAGCGCAGCCGGATGGAAGGGCGAAGCGCTGCTGCGTATCTGCCGCGCAATGCATGAAAGAACCCGCGGTCAGGATGCTCATCGTGTTCCTTGCGGACGCGCAGCAGCCAGGCCGACAGGACCGGGACAAACGTGTTTGACAGCGCATATGAGCCGATCATGGCGAAGCCCACCGCCAGCGACAGCGGCACGAACATCGCCCTGGCCGCCCCAACCATGAACAGCGACGGAATGAACACCGCCAGCACGCTGAGCATGGCCAGCAGGTTTGGCAGAGCGGTTTCAGAGGCAGCGTCCAGCGCCGCCCGGGCGGGCAGCGCTCCGCTCGACAAATGCGTGTGGATGTTTTCGATGGCTACGACGGCCTGATCCACGAGAATGCCCGCGGCAAGTGCCAGCCCTCCCAGTGTCATGATGTTGACCGTCTGGCCGCACAGTCCTAGCGCCGCAACCGATGCCAGTAATGCCAGCGGAATGTTCAGCACCACGATCAGGGCGCTGCGCAGGTTCCGTAGGAACACCAGCACCATTACACTCATCAAACCTGCCCCCAGCAGAATCTCCCGCAGCAGGCCCGAAATCGCGCCGGTGACGTACGTGGACTGGTCGAATTCGTAGGATACGGTTATGTCCTCGGGCAGGATGGCCTGGAAGCGCGGGAGGTTCTTCTTTACCAGGTTCACCACGTCCAGGGTCGAGGCATCGGAACGCTTGGTTACCGGAATGTACACGGTACGCCGGCCATTGACCAGGGCAAAGCCGGTCTGGATGTCCGAGGAGTCCTCTATCGCGCCCACGTCGCGCAGGTATACCGTGCGGGCTGACTCGCTCAGCAGGGGCACCATGCTCAGGTCGCCCACGTCGGTGACCACGCTGTTGGTGTTCACGATCGGGAACATGCCCCCGATGAGGGCGTTTCCCGTTGGCACGATCGGGTTTGCCGATGCCAGCGTGGCTGCCACCTGCTCGGGCGCCAGGTCGTAGGCACGCAGTCGCTCCGGGTCCAGCCGCACGACAATCGTCCGCTGGCTGCCACCAAACGGAGGAGGCGCCGACATGCCCTTGAGAGTGGCAAACATCGGGCGAACCTTGAACAGGGCGGCATCCTGTAATTCGCCCAGGCTGCGCGTCTTGCTGCTGAAGACCAGGTCGCCCACCGGAACGCTGCCGGCGTCAAAACGCATGACGAACGGGGGGACGGTTCCCGGCGGCATGAACGCACGCGACCGGCTGACATATGACACCGTCTCAGCCAGCGCCTGGGCCATGTCGGTGCCAGGGTGGAACTGGAGTTCTATCAATGCCACGCCCTGGATGGACTTGCTCGCCACATGCTGGATGCCCGTGATGTAAAGAAAGTGATACTCGTAGTAGTTGGTGACGTACCCCTCCATCTGGGCCGGTCCCAGCCCGCCGTACGGCTGAGCCACGTACAGCACGGGGATGCCCAGGTCAGGAAAGATATCCCGTGGCATCCGCTCAAGCGCCGCCAGGCCGGTGAGCACTATGGCGATCACCAGCACCAGCACGGTGAGTGGCCGTCGTAATGCTACCCGGATTGCGTTCATCGCCGATTCCTCGCGCGGCGCGGTCGAGGGGCATTCTGTAGCCCGCGTGTGAGCAGGCCATCCATGTGAACGTGGGACGGTTTGCTATGTAACCGTCTGTCGCACCGCACTCTGCAATAGTAGGCATGAATCGACTACGGGTGCGGGCTCGGGTCTGTCCAACTTCCCTGCGGCATCATGAAGGCCGCGTGGCCGCCGCAAGCTGACGCAGCGATAGCCGAGGATAAGCTACGCTGGAACACGTGCCATGGCCCGGTCTGGCCTATTGCGGCAGCCGGCCAAAGCCCGCTGCTTCGGCGCCAGCAGGTTGCGGGCGTGGGCGATGGTCGCCTCCGTTGCGCCCTTGCCGGCCATCATGTCGGCCAGCTCGCGGACCCGATCTTCGCCTTCCAGGACGCGAACCTGCGCCACCGTCCGGCGGTCGCTGTTCGGCCCGGTGATCTCCTTGGAAATCTGCAGGTGGTGGTCCGCGCAGGCGGCAATCTGCGACAGGTGCGTGATGCAGATGATCTGGCGGGCGTCTGCGTCTGACGGCGTCGGCTTGCCCACTGCCCGCCGGCCGTGGGCCAGATCCTGCATCTTTCTGCCAATGGTGGCCCCCAGCCGGTCGCCGATGTTCGCGTCGATTTCATCAAATACCAGCACGCTGACCTGGTCCTTGTCCGCCAGGATCGTCTTTAGGGCCAGCATGATCCGCGACATCTCTCCGCCGCTGGCGATCTTGCGCAGCGGCAGCACTTCCTGGCCGGGATTGGTTCGGACGAGGAACTCCATTTCGTCCAGCCCGGAGGACTCGACCATCGGGTCGTCGGCCAAGCGGCTGCGAATGTCTACGTCGAACTGGGCTTCGCGCATCTCCAGTTCGCGGAACTGCGCCTCGATGAGCGGCTTGAGCCGATTGCCAGCCTGCCGGCGTAGGCGGGTCAGGCGCGTGCCGATATCGGCCAATCGCTTCAGCGACTCCGCAATCTGCTGGTCCAGTTCACTCAGGGCCTGGCTGTCCGTTTGCATCTCCTGGACCTTCACGCCGATCTGCTGCCGGTAGGCCTGTACCGCCTCTAACGGATCGTCGCCGGACTGGGCCGATCTCGCGTACTTGTGGATCAGGCGGTTCAGCAGGTCCAGTCGTTCTTCAACCTGGGCCAATTCCGCGCCATCCCCGTCCAGCCGATCCTGATAGCGCGACAGTGCCTTGGCGGCATCCTGCAGCAGGCCCTCCGCCTGCTCGAACTGGCCTGACAGATCGGCCAGCGAACCGTCCATGCGCAGAAGCTCCTGCATGCGCCCTTTCAGGGAGCCCATGCGATCCAGGACCGTGTCGTCACCTTCCGACAGCCCTTGCAGCACCTGGGCCGATTGGGCCTTCAGATGAGCGGCGTTCTTCAGCACGCTGTAGCGGCTCTTGACCTGTTCGTATTCACCGGCGTGGGGCTGGGCCTGGTCGATCTCGTCGATCTGGAAGCGGTACAGGTCCATCGCCTCTGAACGCTTGGCCTCGGACTGCCGCAGCTCCATCAGGCGGCGCTGGCGTTCCCGGAGGCCGCGAAGGGTTTCCTCAAAACGTTGTCGCTCTCCGGCGGCGTCGGCGAAGGCATCCAGGATCAAGAGCTGGTTGGCCGGCTTGAGCAGGAACTGCTGGTCGTGCTGGCCGTGAATGTCCACGAGCAGCCCGCCGGCCTCGCGCAGCATGGCGGCCGTCGCCGGCGAGCCGTTGACCGACACGCTCGACCGACCCGAAGCGGACACCCGCCGCGTGATCAGGATCGGCTCGTGCGGGCTGATGGCCTGGTCGAGAACCTGCCCAAGGCGTTGGGCCATCGCGGGGCTGGACACATCGAACAGGCCGCTGACGCGCGCCTCCTGGCTACCGGGGCGGACGAACATGGCCGCCTCTTCGCCCCCGCCGCGCAACCCGAGCAGAAGCTCCAGCGAGCCCAGGATCAGGCTCTTGCCGGCGCCGGTCTGGCCGGTGAACACATTCAGGCCAGGCGCCAGCGTGATGTTTACTTGCTCGATGATCGCCAAGTTAGAGATGTGAAGTTCAAGAAGCATGGGGCGGTCTCCTCATGGACGCGTGCGTAGTCCGTCGCCCCAGGCCGCGATGAGCCTGAAGCAGGGCTTTGCGTGCTACACATATCGAGGCGATGCAGGCACAAGCATTTCTCACGGGACAGTCCTCCCGTTAGGGTCGTCGGCCCACTACCCATGCCGGGCCTGCACTCAGGCCCCAGCGGGCGGGATTACGCTGACAGAAGTATGTTAGCTATATGTTAGGGTACGTCAAGAGAAAAACATGCGCGTTGCTGAGCGTGCTTGGCTTGCGGGAAGCCGTTGTCGCTCATCCGATACGAATGGCCAAGTCGGTGCCGGCGAGGACGGAGGGAAGCCCCTGGCCGCTGCGCCAAGTGAACCCGTTGGTCGACACGGCGTCCGTGTACCTGATGGACGTGATGACGTGGGCGGCAAAGCCGAACGGCACGAGTTGCTGGGCCGGATCGCCGTCGTTGTCGAACTTGGCGTAGTTGAGGCTCACTACGCCGATGCCCCCGGCGGCGATGTTGCTGTTGACGAAGCTGTCAACGGGCTTGCCCTGCGCGTCTTTGATGCCCTTGACCGCCAGCGCCTTGATCGTGGCCTTGAGATTGCTCACCGGAAGCGGAGCGGCCAGGTCGGCGGTCTGCGGCAGGTCGGCCACCAGGTCGCCGTTCACGTTGCGGGTATCGCCCATGCCGTCAGCGTTCGTGTCTGCCAGCCCTGTCAGAATGATCGAGTCGATCATGGCCCCTACGCTCAACGTGCCGGTGGACCCATTGGCCAGGATCTGGCTTCGGAGCATCTTGCCCGTCACGGTAAGCCCGCCTAGGCTCTTGGTAGCGGCGGACAAGCCGGCCGTCAGCGTGACGGTGGCGTCGACCAAGTCGGTCTTGGCGGTCAATGCCTTCAGCGACGCCGCGTGTATCCACCCGGAGATAGCGCCCTTGGTACTGGTCACGCCCGTCGCCGCGCCGGAGCAGTCCAGGCTCCAGGTCGGGGCGTAGCTGCCGGCCTTGACGGCCCCGGCCGTGCCGTTGGTGAGGCTCCAATCGCCGCTGGCAACGCCGACCAGAGTGGCGCTGCCCAGGGCCGCACCCTTGTTGTTGCCGCTCAGCGTGAGCTTGGCGGCAAAGTTGCCGTCGCGTCCGGCGATGCTTGCCGTGCTGGTTGTGGTGAGACTGGTCAGCCAGGCGGCGGAGATTTCCCCGCCATCCCATCCGCCGGAGGAAATCGGGCCGATGCCGCCATCTGCGGTCACACTCATGGCACCGACGTGGCCAGCCTTGAACGTGCCGAGGCTCTTGCCCGTTGCGCCCTGCCCGTCCAGGTTCATGGTCGTGTCGTCGATGTTCCCGCTCACCGAGAGCGTCCCAAGGGCCTGCGCGGCGCCATTGCTCTGGTTGAGCTTCAGCGTGGCGGCGAAGTTGCCCTTGCCGGTGATGCTCGTGACGGCGTCGTGCGTGTCCAGTTCCCAGTTGGCGAAACTGGCGGCGGTGATGGCCCCGGTGCCGCCGCCGATGACGTTCCACAGTCCACCTGTAACCGCGCCGGCGATGGTGGCGCTGCCCAAGCCCTTGCCGCGGACTGCCGTGAACAACGTCAGGTCAGGCCCGAAGCTGCCGTCCCAGCCCTTGGCAACCTTGGCTGTCGTGGTCAGCTTGCCGACCCAAGCAGCTTCGATAAGCCCGTCAACCCAGACCCCGGTGGCAATGGAGCCGATGCCGCCAGCCGTCTGGACGGTGGCCGTGGCGACGGCTCCGGCCGTGAACGTATTGATGCTCTTGCCGGCGCTGTCCTGGCCGCGCACATCGATAATCGACTGGTCGATGGTCCCCGCTACATTCAGCGTCCCGAGGCCCTGGATGGCGGCGGCAAGCTGGTTGAGCTTCAGGTCGGCCTGGAAATTGCCCGGCACGGCCGTCAGCTTTGTCGTAGCAGCGCGGCCGGTAATATTGAGAGTGCCGATGGACGGCGCGGTCAGCGTGTCCGGATCGCCGGTGTCCAACCACTCCAGGGCGCTGAACGTCTTGATGGCCATGCCGCTGGTGATGCTCGCGTCCCGGATCGGACCAAGGCTGATGGTGACGGTGGACGCGGGCTTTGACGCAGGCGCCGTGCCGATGGTCAGACTCTCATACAGCGTCGTGGTAATGGCCGTAATCGACGCCAGCGGGCCCGCGGAGGCGTCCAGGATGCCCAGCGTCGTGGTCCCGGTCGTGGTGATCGACAGCGCCGACTTGGCGTTGGTCTGGGTGATGACGATCTTCCACAGGTCATAGTTGCCGTCCCCGCCGAAGTAAAGATCGGCCGTGCCACCATTCTTCAGGCTCAGCGTCACGGTCTCGAGGTTGTCGTCCTTGTAGACCAGGATGCCGGAGGGCGGCAAGGTCGTGCGGTAGAAGATAGACAGGCTGAAGGTGGCCTGCACGCTCGCCTCGCCATCGCTCACGCTGAAGGTAAAGGTATCGCTGCCGCAATACCTGGTCGCCGGCGTGTACGTGAACGTGCCGTCGGGATGCAGATCCAGGTTGCCGTGGGCCACGTCGGTAACGACGGCGAACGTGAGCGTCTCGTTTTCGTTGGCCAGGTCCGTCGCAGTGAGCGCGCCGTTGTACGGCTTGTCGCGGTCGGTTCGGCCGGACTGGTCTTGCGTGGTTGGCGCATCGTTGACGCCGGTGACCGTGAGCGTGAAGCTCACCGGGGCCGAGGCATTCGAGCCGCCATTGGCCTGGCCGCCGTCATCGTGGATTACGACGCTCAGGACGGCCACGCCGTAGGCATTGGCCACGGTCGTGAAGGTCAGTGTGCCGTCATCGCTAATGGCCGGCTGAACGACGAACATGCCATTGTTGTCATTCGTGATGGTGAACCACAGCGATTGGCCGGCCTCGTCCGCCGGGCCAGGCAGGCGGGCCGTCGCCCAATTGGTCAGCGTCTGCGGGCCGCAATCCTCCAGGACCGTCGGGTCAGAGCCGTTGAAGCTGGGCGCATCGTTGACTGCCGTCACCGCTATGGTGAAGGTCTGCGTCGCGGACGTATCCACGCCGCCATCCGCTGTGCCGCCGCCATCGTGGATGCGGACGGTGATCGTGGCTGAGCCGTTGGCGTTGGCCGCCGGTGTGAAGGTAAGCGTGCCGTCGGGGGCAACCGCCGGCTGAACCGCAAACATCGCGTTGTTGCTATTGGTGACGATGAACGACAGCAACTGGGCCGCTTCGTTGCTCGGGCCGGCCGACAGCGCCGTCGCCCAGTTGGCCACCGACAGCAGCCCGCTATCCTCCAGCACTGTCGCGTCGGAGCCCTTGGTGAAGCTGGGAACGTCATCGACGGCCGTCACGGTGATGGTGAAGGTTTGGGTACCTGACGTGTCGGTGCCGCCGTTGACCGTACCGCCGTCGTCATGGATGTGAACGGTTACTGTGGTGGTGCCATTGGCGTTGCTTGCCGGCGTGAAGGTGAGTTTGCCGTCAGCGGCAATAGCTGGCTGAACGGCGAACAAGCCGTTGTTGTTATTGCTGACGATGAATGACAGCAACTGCGCCGCTTCATCGCTCGGCCCAGCCGACAGCGCCGTAGCCCAGTTGGCAAAGGCTTGCGGCCCGCAATCTTCCAGTGCCGTCACGTCGGCGCCCTTGGCGAAGCCAGGAACGTCATTGACGGCTGTCACGATGATGGTGAAGGTCTGGGCAGCGGAGGTGTCCACGCCGCCGCCGGCCGTTCCGCCGTCGTCGTACATCTCAACAGTTATCGTGGCCGTGCCGTTGGCATCGTCGGCCGGGGTGAAGGTGAGTGTGCCGTCAGGGGCCACCGCCGGCGCCACCTTGAACAACGCCGTGTTGCTGTTGCCGGTAATCGTGAACGCGAAGTGCTGGCCGGCTTCATTGCTCGGACCGGCCAAGAGCGCCGTAGCCCAATTGGCGATGGTCCTCAGCCCGCAGTCTTCCAGTGCCGTCACGTCGGAGCCCTTGGTGAAGCTGGGCTGATCATTAACGGCCGTAACCGTGATGGTGAAGGTCTGAGTCGCCGACGTATCCACGCCACCATTCTCCGTGCCGGCGTCATCGTGGATGCGGACGGTGACCGTGGCCACGCCGTTGGCATTGGCCGCCGGTGTGAAGGTAAGCGTGCCGTCGGCGGCGATGGCCGGCTGAACGGCGAACAGGCCGTTGTTGTCATTGGTGACGATGAACGACAGCAACTGCCCGACTTCATCGCCCGCACCGGCCAATAGCTCCGTAGCCCAATCGGCCAGCGTCCACAGCCCGCTGTCCTCCAGCACTGTCGCGTCGGAGCCCTTGGTGAAGCCGGGCCCGTCGTTGACGGCCGCAACCGTTATGGTGAAGGTCTGAGTACCTGACGTGTCGATGCCGCCGTTGATCTGCCCACCGTCATCGTGGATGCGGACGGTGACCGTGGCTGAGCCGTTGGCGTTGGCCGCCGGCGTGAAGGTCAGTGTGCCGTCATCGCTAATGGCCGGCTGAACGGCGAACAGGCCGTTGGTGTCATTGGTGACGATGAATGACAGCAACTGCGCGGCTTCGTCGGCCGGCCCAGCCGACAGCGCTGTCGCCCAATTGTTGACCGTCCACAGCCCGCAGTCTTCCAGCACCGCTACGTTGCTGCCCTTGGTGAAGCTGGGCGCATCGTTGACTGCCGTCACCGTGATGGTGAAGGTCTGAGTCGCCGACGTGTCCACGCCGCCGTTCTCCGTGCCGCCGTCGTCGTGGATGCGGACGGTGATCGTGGCTGAGCCATTGGCGTTGGCCGCCGGTGTGAAGGTGAGGCTGCCGTCAGCGGCGATGGCCGGCTGAACGGCGAACAGGCTGTTGTCGTCGTTGGTGACGATGAACGACAGCGATTGTGCGACTTCATCGCTCGGGCCGGCCAATAGCTCCGTAGCCCAATCAGCCAGCGACAACAGCCCGCTATCCTCCAGCACTGTCGCGTCGGAGCCCTTGGTGAAGCTCGGCACGTCGTTAACGGCCGTGACCGTGATGGCGAATGTCTGGGCCGCCGACGTGTCCACGCCGCCGTTGCCCTGCCCGCCGTCGTCATGGATGCGGACTGTCACAGTAGCCACGCCGTTGGCGTTGCTTGCCGGCGTGAAGGTGAGTTTGCCGTCAGCGGCAATAGCTGGCTGAACGGCGAACAAGCCGTTGTTGTTATTGCTGACGATGAATGACAGCAACTGCGCCGCTTCATCGCTCGGCCCAGCCAACAGCGCCGTAGCCCAGCCGGCCACCGTCCGCAGTCCGCTATCCTCCAGCACCGTTTGATCGACACCCTTGGCGAAGCCAGGAACGTCATTGACGGCCGTCACGATGATGGTGAAGGTCTGGGCAGCGGAGGTGTCCACGCCGCCGCCGGCCGTTCCGCCGTCGTCGTACATCTCAACAGTTATCGTGGCCGTGCCGTTGGCATCGTCGGCCGGAGTGAAGGTGAGTGTGCCGTCAGGGGCCACCGCCGGCGCCACCTTGAACAACGCCGTGTTGCTGTTGCCGGTAATCGTGAATGCGAAGTGCTGGCCGGCTTCATTGCTCGGACCGGCCAAGAGCGCCGTAGCCCAATTGGCGACGGTCCACAGCCCGCAGTCTTCCAGCGCCGTCACGTCGGAGCCCTTGGTGAAGCTGGGCTGATCATTAACGGCCGTAACCGTTATGGTGAAGGTCTGGGCAGCGGAGGTGTCCAGGCCGCCGTTCTCCGCCCCGCCGTCATCGTGAATCCGGACGGTGACCGTGGCTACGCCGTTGGCATTGGCCGCCGGCGTGAAGGTGAGGCTGCCGTCAGCAGCAATGGCCGGCTGAATGGCGAACAGGCCGTTGTTGTCACTGGTGACGATGAACGACAGCAACTGCCCGACTTCATCGCTCGCACCGGCCAATAGCTCCGTAGCCCAATCGGCCAGTGTCTGCAGCCCGCTATCCTCCAGCACTGCCACGTCGGAGCCCTTGGTGAAGCTGGGCTCGTCATCGACGGCCTGGATCGTGATACTCACAGTCTGCGTATCGCCCACGGCCAGGCCGTTGGGATCATAGCTCGTGGCGATGAGGCTGGCCGAACCGTTGTAGTCGCTGCCGCCGCGGACTGTCAGACCTGCCAGGGCCGCGTTTACTTGAGCCAACGTGCCGGTAAACGTGACGGTTGAGTCGCCGGCGCCGTCGCCTTCCTGGAAGCTCAGCCCCGCCGTCGTGCCCAGCGTGATCAGGGCGTTGGTCGCCTCCAGTTTCACACGCACGTTCGAGTCAACCTGGTCGATGGCGATGGCGTTTCCGTTGCCGGGCGAGAAGACCAGGTCGCGATCTTCGAATCCCTGCTGCGGGCCGCTCACCGTCGCGAAGTGCGGCAGGCGGATGATGTCAAAGGCCACCGTCTTGACCGATTCGGCATTGCCGGCCACGTCGGTCGAGTAGAACCAGACCTGGTACTGCCCCAACGCGGTGAACGTGACGGCGTGCTCGTAAGCCACGAAGTCCACGCCGTTGGTCGAATAGAAGATGCTGGCCAGGCCGCTGCCGCCGGCCTCATCGGTGGCCGCCAGGGTCAGAATGACGTCGCTGGCAAAGAGCGTATCGGAGAGCTTCACGTCGCCCGCCACCGTTGCCGTCGTCACCGGCGCCGTCAGGTCCACGGTGGACTCCAGCAACTGCGACTCTGAGGGGACGCTCTCGTTGCCCGCAGTGTCCTTGGCCTTGGCGGTAAGGGTGTGCGTGCCGGCTGGGACGCTCAAGCCGAAGAAGTAGAACGTGTTGTCGGCGGCCGGCCAGATGTACTGGGCATGCTGGCCATCCAGCAGCAGCTCGACGGTCGTGCCGGCTGGAGCCGTGCCCGTCACGGCGATGTCGCTCTCGGTAATCGGCCCGGCAATGGGGTCGATGGTCGGGGCCGCCGGGGCGGTCCTGTCCAGTGCGATCGTGACGTTCACAGTCGCGCTGAGTTGCTCGCCGGTGTCGCTTGTGCCCGTCACGGTGATGACGCCACTGTACGTTCCGTCGGGTGTGCCGTCGGGGATGCTCAGCGTGGCAGGGAACTCCACGCTTCCGCCGGCGGCGATGGTCGTCATGCCCGTCAGGTCGAAGGTAACATTATCGCCGGCGATGCTGTGGCCGGCGGTGTCGGTCAGCGTGCCGCTAAGCCCCGCCAGACCGTGCACACCCACCTGCTGGCCGAATTCCACCACGCCGACGCGGAAGGTGACGCTGTCGGCATTGGTCGTCACGCCGACCACCGGGTTCATAATCCGAATCAGTGCCGGGTACTGGGGCACTTCGACCACCGAGACCGTGAACTGGCTGTCCAGCGGGCAGTCGGTGGCCTCGACCGAAAGCCGATAGCTCTCGCCCGACGTCGGCGCGAACTCGATCCATTCGTTGATGACGTCCGCGCCAGAATAGGTGGCGCCGGGGATGGCGGTTTCCGTGCCCGTGGCTGTCCAGCCGACGTGCCGCCCCTGGCTGTCGTAGAAGTGCAGGTCCAGATTGGCCAGGTCGGACTGGCTCAGCAGGATCCGCACGCGGTGAGCCGACTCCGACGGGTTCAGTGTGACCTCGCGCGTCTCGCCGGCATTGATTACACCGCCCAATGGCTGGGAAGCCGCCTGCGACTCGTACAGTGCGATTTCATCGTCCGAGCCGGCGAAGAAGCGGCTGTAGAACGGCCCGACCGATTCGCTGCTCATCGTGTCGGGGTCGATCACGTCCAGGAATATCTCGGCGTTGTAGCCGCCGATGTCCACCAGGGCCGAGCGGATGGCCTGGTAGATAAGCGTCAGGTCGGCGGTGGCGCCGGCGGCGATGGTCGTGGCCGGCCCGGTGACGCTGCCGTAGTCGTCGGCGCCAGACCAGATGGCCATTCGCGGCACAACGGTGAACGAGGATGAACCGTCGTTCCGGACGATGATGTGGGCGGTCTGGCTGCCCAGCAGGTCCGTCGCGCCCAGGTGGACGTTGGGCGTATTGATGGCCTGCACCGACAGCGGCAGCACCGGGTCCACCGGCTGGCGCTCGTAGAGGTACTGCAGGTGGTTCATAATGTCCCAGCTCATCCTCCAAACGCCGTCGGCTTCGAAGGACTGGTTCTTCATGAGCGTCATCAGCCGCTGGGCCATCCATTCAAAGCCCCAGGTCTCGGCCTGGGTCACGGTATCCATGGCCCGATCGACTTCCAGATTGGCCATGAAGGCCTGGTAATCGGTAATGGTGCCGGCCAGCGTGCCCATGGGCCCCATCATGCCAAAGCCCGCCGACATGCCGTTAGATGCGGCCGACAGGCCCCACTTCATCGCCAGCAGATCCCAATGCAGGCTGAACTGGTAATAGGTGTCGGCCAGCAGCATGTTGATGATGTACGCCGGCTCAAAGCTGGTGCCGAACTCCCACGACATCAGGTACACCGGCAGGTACTCGCCCGGCGTCATCGCGCCCTTTTCGCCCACGGCATACCAGGAAGTGGGCTGACGCAGCTTCTGCTGGTGGTCGTGGCTTAGCTGTGCGACGCCCCAGCCCTGGGCTGAACGGTCCATCGCGCCCTTGAGCCGCATGAACTCCTCGTGCAAGGCGTCGATCGGGTAATACGCTGGCAACGGCCCGGCCAGGAACTGGCCGGCTTGGTCGAAGAGCGCGTTAATGGCTTGCTTCAGGGCCGTGAGCCCAACGGCCTTGGGCCAGGTGTTGCCAGCCGAGGCCAGCATCGATTGCAGCGCCGCGACCGCCGCATCGGCATCGGATACGTTCACGTCCTGCATCGCGTTCCACAGCAGGTACTCCTTGGTCAGGACGTACGGCATGAGGTTCTGAATGTAGGCGATGTAGTTGTCGTGGCCCTTGAGGGGGTCGCCACCGATGCCCTGCACCGCGGCGGTGAAGGCCTTTTCCCACGACTTGCCGTACTCATACTGGCTCGTCAGGAAGGTGCCGATGATGTCCATCGCCGAGTTGCTGGCGCTGAAGCTGGCGCCCAGCAGGTCCAGCCCGCGTTCGACGCTGGCCATCAGGTCCGTCTCGGCCTCGAACATCGATCCGGCCACCTTCGTCGCCCCGCCCATGGCATTGACCAGGCCGATGCTCATGTTGAACGCGCCGACCAGCGCCATCTGGCGCTGCAGGGCGTCCATGTCTCCGATGGCCGAAATGATCTGGGCGATGAAGTCGGCCGTCAGGTTCGTGTCGCTGTCGAGCTTGGCCAGGATCGACTGCCGCAGGGCATTCAGGTCATTCCGCAGGTCCTGGTCGCTGACTTGTCCCAGCAACTCGCCCTTGACCGGCGCGCCCAGCGTCACGTCGGTCCGCAGCCCTTCCAGATGGGTAAAGGTGCTGGTCACGGCCGAGACGCGGGTGTCGCTGAGGCACTTGATATCCCACCAACCCTGGGCGGTCTCGCCCGGCCCGACGTTGCCGAGTTCCAGTTCGTTCGCAGAGCCCGTGGAGGAGCCTATGACCACGAAGTTGCGCTGCGCCGCTGAGCCGCTGTCGGTGCTGCCCATCAGGTTGGGCAGCGTGACCTTCAAGTTCTGCGCACTGCCGACGCCGTTGTTGGTTACCGTCAGCCCCAGCCGCCACGTCTGCCCCGCCGTCACCTTGTGTCCCAGCACCGGAACGGTGTAGCGGATGAAGAGCGCCGGGGCCGGCGTGACGGTGATATCCCGACCGTCGGTGTAGAACTCGCCCGAGTGCCCGTCGATGGTGAAGCGGACGACTACGTAGACCTTGTACTTTTCGCCGGCCACGTCAGTCCCGCCAGCGCCGCGCCCAGGCCGGATGTACCACGTGCCGGACGTGAAATCCAGGGGCCCCAACGTGCTCGCCGGGGCCAATGCCTGCGTCACGTCAAACAGGCCGGTCACTTCATGATTGGCACTGTCGTAAATCTCCACGCTGGCCGAGACATTGGCAAAGATCTTGTTCGGCATCACGTTGCGGAAGCTGATGCCGGCCGAGAAAACCGCCTGCTCCAGGCTGATCTGCTGGGAGAGGTCAAAGCTGGCCGTGTTGGTCGGCGTGGCCTTTGGCCTGCTGACGTACCAGCTCTTGATGAAGTCGTCGCCGTACATCACCGGGCCGGTCGGCCATGGCCCGCTGAATGGCGTGTACGTGTAAGGCCGGCCCTGGTATTGATCGGAGCGGCTGCCCACCCGGACGCGAATCGGGATCGTCACTTCCACCGGTGTGTCGCCGGCCATGCCGGTGACGAGCAGGTAGCCGTCAATGATCGTGTCGGCCGTGAGGTCGCTCAGTGCCTCGCGGTCGATGCGATAGCTCAAGACGATCGAGCCCTGGGCCGAAACATTGCCCGCCTCCAGCAGCGTCTGATCGTTGCTGAAGCGCAGGCAATTGTGGCCCAGGAAGGCTTCCACCTTTACACCGGTGATCTGGGTATCGCTGGGGTTGTTGAGGCTCAGCGTGTCACGGTCGACGATGCCCTTGGTGTCAACGCCCGCTGCCGACGGCAGGCCAGCGGACGAGAAGATGTCGAAATCATCGCCGACCTTGAAGGGGTGCTGGATTCCGTCGACCCATGTCCCACCAGGACCTTCGCCACCGGTGGCGTGGGCGGTGTGCGTGTACGTGTATTGGTAGATCTCGTACGTCGACCTCAGGCCCGCGTCCAGCGCCTGCTGGAATGCCCAGGCGAAACCGCTGTTGCCGTCGGCGCTGCCGTATGCCGTCTCGTAGTGGTTGGCCGATGCCGCGGCGAAGTAGCCATCGCCCAGCGTCATCTCGTCGATCATACCGCCGCTGAAGCACTGGTTGAGAACGTAGCTGTTGCGCCGGGCGTGGATCGCCCCCAGCCAGGCGGCCAGGCTCTCGTCGGCGATGTCCCCGCCCCAGCCGTTGAGCACTTCTTCGTCGGTGATATTGGTGGCATTGGGGTCATCTTCGGGCGTTGTGCCGCCGCCGTGGTCGAAGCTCCAGAACAGAAAGCTGTCCTTGTCCGTGATCTTTCCTGCCAACGCCGACAGCGTCGCTTGCAGGTTGGCGGGCGTGGCCGAGGCGACGTTGACCGCGTAGCTCAGGTCCGAATTGACGTACGCCCCTGAGCCGTCGTCGGGATTCTGGTCGGGCGTTGGGTCGCTGCCGTCGGCGAAGAGCAGGTAAATGTTGGCCGGGTCCAGCCCGATCTTGCTGATCAGCGTCTCGTACAGGCTGCGGACGATCTTGTAGTAACGCTGGTGATTGTTGAGGGCATCGCATCCGCCTACGAAGATCAGGGCGTAGTCCTTGCCGCCGCCGATGGGCAGGAAGTACTCGCCCGCCGGCTTGCTGGGCACCAGCGTCGGCCGTCCCTGCGAGTCGGCGCTCATCACCAGTTGCAGGTCCACCTGGCCCAGCCGGGCCTCTTCGGTGGCGCTGGAGGCGGACCAGTTGAACGCGTACGGCTTGAACGTCAGCTTGACTTCCCAAGGCGCAGCCGAAGTGTCCGTGGGCTTGAGCGACCAGTTCTGAGTGTAATCGTCGTGGTAGGGGGCCGAAACGGTGACGGCGTAGTCGCCGGCCATGATGTCGTGCACCGTGACGTTGCCGTGCTCATCGGTCCAGTAGGTCAGGTCCTTGCATTGCTCGATGAGTGACTTGTCGGCAATGGCCAGGTACGGGCTGCCCGTCAGCGTGAGGTGGATACGGGCATTGGCCAGCTCGAACTTCATGTCATCGACCACGTGCAGCGAGAAGCTGGTGAGGATATCCGTGGTTACCAGCGCCGTCACCGGCACGGTGGTGGCGGCTGCGTTGGAGTTGATGACCACGACGTCGGTGTACGTCCCGACCGCCACGCCGGCTTGCGGGGCGAACACGACGCCAAACACCAGCGACTCGCCCGGCTCCAGCTTGGTCGTCTCTGGCACCTGCACCTGCGCCCACGGCAGGGCCACGTCGGTAAAGACGATGCCCGTCATCGTCGCGGCGCCGGTGTTGGTCAGCGTCACGTACTCGACCTGCTGGTCACCGCCGGGCCGCAGCGTCACGCCCAGGTTGGCGGGACTCAAACCGTAGGCGGGGGCGGGGGCCTTGACCGTAACGGTCAACGGGCAGGTGGCCGCGGCGGATGAACCGGAAACGGCCGTGATGGTGAGCGTGCCGCTTTGCAGGGCATCGAGTGCGGCGGAAATGGTCACCTTCACGGTCCCGACCGCGTTGTCCGCCAGCACGCCGGGGAACTGGAAGATGGCGCCGGAGATCTTGTCAGCGGCATTGCCGTCCGTCACGCCCAGGACCAGAGCGGTCTGGTCGAAGTTGCCGATGTTCTGGAGCTTCACCGTCAGCATGTACGTACTGCCGCCGGTCACGGTCAGGCTGGCCGAGCCGGGGATGAAGATCAATCCCTGGATGCTGAAGCGGGCAACGGCCGTCCGCTGGACATCGTCATGCTCGACGGTGGCCATGACGGTGTACGGCCCGCCCTCGCTGTCGCCAGGCCTCATGTCATAGACGAACTGGCCTTGCGAATCAGTGGTGACCGTGACGCTTCGCTGCGTAAGGCGATTAACGATCAGCAGGGCCACCGACGCATTCGCCAGGGCCGTCTCGTCGAGCAGTTGGACCGTTCCGGTCAAAAGGACGTGCTCGCCGCGGGCGTACGCGAGCTTGTCGGCCTGGAGCGTCACCAGGAAGTCGGCGGCGATGTTAAAGCCGATTTCGCGCGTAACAGTGGCGTCCGGAAGGGTCACCACGATGCGAGCGGTGTAACGTCCCGGGCCCAGGTCGGCCAGGCCCAGCTCCGCCTCAAACCGCTGCGTGGAGGCGATGTAGCTCAGGGGCGTGGTGGAGCGGACCACGTTGCCTGAGTCGCGCACCACCAGGTTGATGGACACGCCGTCCGGCGCTCCCAGCAGCGCCGTGGGATTCGAGGAATCGGCTACGGTCACGGCGAAGGCCACGCGGTCGCCGGCGACGTACGTGCTGGAGTTGATGGCCTCCATCGCCACGGCATCGTTCAGCGACTTGCCGGCCGTCTCAACTGTCACCATCCCCAGCGTGGCGGCCTGGATGTCAACCTTGTAGCCGCTGGCGACGTGCAGCGTTGCGGCCGCCGAATTATTGGTCTCGTCACTTTCGGCGACCTCGCTGAGCGGATCGACCGTGGCGGTGATGTGAGCGTCGCCGTTGTTGGCCACGTCGGCGACATAGCTCTTGAACCAGTAGGTCGTGCCGCCGCTCTGGATGGCATCGCTGATCCGGCAGGTGCCGATGGTCACGCCGTTTGCCCGCAGAATGACGTTGAAGGCTCCGCTGGTGGGGGCCGCGCCCTGGTTGCGCACCTGCACGGCCAGCTGCACTTCCTGGCCGTACGTGGCATCGCCGCGCGGCGTCCAGGTAATGGAACTCACCACCAGGTCGCTTCGGTGGACCTGGATGTTCACGCCGCTCAGCGTGCGGGCATTGTTGTCGGAGGCGAGCTCGGGTATCTCGTCGGCCTCGTCCACGACCACGCGGATGTCGGTCGCTCCGGCCATTACGGCCACGTCGAGGACGGCCAGCGTGTTGGCATTGGCGCCCAGCGATGCAATCGTCTGGCTTCCGGCGTGCCGGCCGTTGACGTACACGTCCACGTTGAACGGCCGACCGATGGCGACTGCGCCAAGGTTGGCAATCTTGGCCATGACGCGCAGCTGGTCGCCTTGGTTGATGACGCCGTCAGCAGGCCACAGGTTCACTTCGGCAACCGCCAGGTCGCCGTATTGCAGGTTGAAGGCGGCCAAGTCGACGCTCTTGCCGTTGTTGCTCTCGACCAGCTCGACGATGTGGCTGAGCGGATCGTCGGCCCGCGCCTCGATCGTGTGCTGGCCGGGCGAGGGCGTCCAGGGCACGCTGACCGTGGCCGTGTTGGCGCCGGCGGCAAAGCCCAGCGAGTTGACAGCGGCGTAGCCCACGAACGCCCCGTCTACGTAGAAGCTCACGCGGAATCGACCAGCGGCGGCCGTGCCGGCGTTGAGCACCGTGGCCCGTAGTTCCACGCCCTGGCCCCACTGCAAAGCCTGGCTGCTGCTGACCGAGGCGGCAATGTCCGTCACCTGCAGGTCGGCGAAGTTGAGCTGCTCGGGATGCAGGGCGACCGTCAGGCGGTTGTTGTCTTCATTGCCCTCGTCCACGACGTTCTGCATGTCGTCGGCGGCCACTGTAAAGAGATGGTTGCCGAGCGTGGCCGCCCATGTGAAGCTGATCTGTCGCGTCGCGCCGGCAGACAGCGGGGCCGTCAGAGTCTTGACCGCCTGGTACTGGCCATCGACGTAGAAGCCGATGGCGAAGTCATCCAGCACGCCCGACGAGCCGCCGTTGAGGATCGTGGCCGTCAGGGTGACGAGCTGGTTCTCGCCCGGATTGGCCGGGCTGATGGCGATGTCGGTGACGCGAAGGTCAGGACGGTTCTCGTTCACCGTCACCTGCATCACGTCCTCGCTCATGGCGCCCTTACTGTCCTTGACGATCACGTGGACGCGGTAGGTGCCCGAGTGGTCGTAGCGGTGCGTGCTCTGTCGGCCGTTGGCCCAGAGGCCGTCGCCGAAGTCCCAGAAATAGCTCACGAGGTAGCCGTCGCTGTCGACCGACCGCGTGCCGTCGAAGGTCAGCGGGCTGCGGACCATGCCGGCAAAATCGGCCCCGGCGTCGGCGAACGGCGGATCGTTCACCATCAGCGCCAGCGTCAGGTTGTTCAGTGGCGAGTCGCCCCGCAGGTGCACCCGCAGCGTGTGCGTGCCGGCAGAGCTGGGCGTCCAGTCGGCCACCACGCTGCGGTGCATGAACGGCCGCAGGCTCGTTACCTCGGCAGAGGCAATGAGCACTTCATTGCCGGACGAATCGGTGTCGTAGAAGTCCAGCGTGCCGCTTTCGGCAGCCACGCCGTTATTGGTGATGATGGCCTCGATGGCGGCCTTCTGTCCCTTCGTCGGCGGCACGGTGATGTAGAACACTGGCTCCAAGAACTCGTACGTCGTCAGCAGCGAATCGCCCACTGGCACGTTAACCTGGATCGGCACGCCGCCGGACCCGGCCGCCTCCGCGCCTTCCTGGTTGTAGATGACGCTGAACTCAACGGGCGCGGCATGTACATCCGTCAGTGACAATGCCGAACGCATATCCAGCGTGTAGGTGGCTTCTTGAGCGTGCCGCTGTCCGCCCTCGTCGATCGTGCCTAACTGGTCCACGATGTAGATGTTCCCGCCGGCCTTCCAGAAATTGTTGCCGCTGAGCAGCACCGTCTGGCCGTCCTTGAGGGCGCTGATCGAACGGATGTTCGCCCCGGGCGCCGGGTCGGGCAGCATCACGCACACGTATCCGTCCATGGCCGGCACGGCCAGGTCCATGGTGCGGTCGGTATCCGTCAGCGGCCGCGTGACCGCCACGCCCTGCGGGACCTGGATATTGAGCCGCAGCCCCGACCACAGGTTGATGAGGTAATCGGGGAAACCATCCTTGTTCTGGTCGATCAGGCAGAAGCTGTTGTTGGGATCCTGGGCGTCGGCGAACAGGTTGTCGTGGGTGATGATCTGCGTGTCGATACTGGTGATCAGCGGGTTGATCTGGATGCCCTTGTACGCCCGGTGCGTCAGCTCGGCCGTGAACTCCACGAAGTTGCCGTCCAGCGTGCTGGACATGATCCAGTAGCCGTGGGCGGTGGAGTGTGGGGCGATGTCGCCCAGCAGCAGGCGGACGATGTCGCCGCTGGTGCTGCCGAAGCTGCTGGAAAGAATCTTAAAGCCAATCAGCACGCCCGAGTCGTTCTGCACGATCTTGGGCTGGCCCGAGTCGATCCGCAGATTGCGGGCGAAGCCGTCGCCGATGTTCTCGATCAGCACGCCAAGTTTGAAGGGCTCATCCGCCAGCACGGTCTCGGGCACGTAATAGTGCAGTTGCAGGTTGGGCTGCGGATGCACGGTGATCTCGACGGCGTTGGTCTGGACTTCCTTCAGCCGGCCGTCCACGTAGTAACTCATGACCGCCTTGACGAAATAGACGGTGCCATCGAGGCTCGTTCCGGCCAGGCCGTCGCCGGGTATCAGCGTCCAGTGCCCGGTCATCGAGGCGTAGCTGCCCAGGCTGGCGCTGCCGTCCACGGCCGAGATGCCCGTCAACTCCGGCGGGACGATGTAGAAGCGGTCAGTGACGTCCACGCCTGCGGCATTGGTGACGCGCGGGATGATCGACAGCCCCACCAGCGGGCGGTTCATGCCGTTGGACAGTTCCAGCCGGCCGTCGAAACCCTCACGCTCCAGCGTGGCCGTCTGTTCGATCTTGAGCTTGACCAGTTCAGTGGCCGTAGCGGCGCCGTTGTCGTCTGGCAGGTCGGGCAGCTTCTCGAATTCCTGTTCGCCGCCGCCGCCATCTTCGGGCAACTTCAACTCGCGTTCCTGGCCGCCTTCCATGCGAACGGTGACGGTGCGGTTAGAGGGCGTCACGAGCGGCACCTGGCCGGTCAGGACGCTCTCCTCGCTCTTTGGCCCGAGCGTCTTGGGGTCAAGCTCCACGTAGGTGGCGCTGATCAGGAAGTACGTGCTGCCGGAGCTTAGACCGTTGTACGTGCCGGGGTCGATGCGATAGCTGAAGGCCGTCGAACTCTTGGCGGCCATGTCGCCCAGGATGCCGCTCGAACTGACCGTGATGCCGTTGACGCCCACGACCGAGACCTTCACGTCGTGCAGGGCGATCAGGCTGGGGTTGATCACCACGACCTGGTCGACAATCGGCTCCTGCACGTCGTGGGGCACGCACACCCAGGGCGGCATGAAGGCGAACTGCGGCTTGGGCACGTTCACCGCGAAGGTCAGGTTCAGGACGATGTCGTAGCGGTCCTCGATGGTGATGGGCGTGACGGTCCAGTTGTAGGACAGCGGCACGGCCGTCATCGTCAGGTCCACTACCTGCTCGTCGCTCTGGGGCATGACGGTGATGGCGCCGGCGAGCGTCTCGTGGCCCGGGGCGCTGATGCGGTAGTCGTATTCGCCGATGGGAATATCGGCCACGTTGGCTATGCCCAGGCTGTTGGAGCGGGCGTGGTAGATGTTCTGGTAGCTGGAGGTCTGGCCGTTGCCGTAGATGGCCGTGAAGACCTGGCGACTGACCAGCGTTATCTCTGCGTCCGCAACGTTCTGGCCGGCGTCGTTATTGAGCACGAACGAGACCGAGCCGCGATTGGCCGAACTGATCTCGACGGTCAGGACCATCTCGGCCTTGTGCGTGCCATCGGTGACGATGATCTTGTCGGCGTACAGCCCCGGCGTCACGTCGGCCGACGGCTTGACGAGGATGGTGAAGGTCGTGCTGGCGCCCGGGGCAAGCGTGGCTGTTTCCAGGCCCGACAAGCTCACCCACGGCAGGATGCTCGGCGGCAGCAGCTGGATGGTGCTCATCGTGCCCAGCCCGGTGTTCCGCAGGGTTATTGTGCGGGCCAGCATCGTGCCGGGGTTTAACGCCACCTTGACCTGCGTGGCGTCCAGCACCGGCGCCGGCGTCGGGGCCTTGAGCGTAAAGCGGATGCGGCTGGTGGCGTCGGCGCCCTCCTCGGTCTGGCCGGAGATGGTGAAGGCCACCTCGTCGGGGGCGTTCTCGGGTATCGTCACCGTTAGCGTCAACGCCACCTTGCCCCCGGCGCCGATAGTCGCCGGCGCGGCGGAGCTGAGGGTGGCGGTGACATTGTCGGCGGTATCTTCGTCCAGCAGGCTCAGCGTCAGGCCGTGGAGGGCATCGTCGGACAAGTTGGCCAGGGTGATAATCTGCGTGAAGACGTTGTTCTTGGTTGTTGTCACGTGCAGCCGCGAGGGCGACAGGTCCAGGGCCAGGATGGAAAACTCGGCGTAGCCGCTGCTGGCGGAGACTTGGCTGGTCAACAGCGCTGCCACGCAGAAGTCGCCGGCGTCGCCCCAGTTGGGGGCGAAGGTGTAGTCGATGTCGCCGAAGGAGTCGGTGTACACGCTGGCGCGGCGGGTGCTGGGGTCAAACAGGATGGACGACGAAACCACGCCCTCGGCCCCGAATTGGCCGCGGGCGACCAGCACCGTGATCTTCTTGTTGCCCAGCGGGTCGCCCGCCAGCGTGGCCACGTGCCCGGTGATGTGGACGAGCTGCCCGCGGATATACACCGTCTTGTCGGTGTTGAGCGTGAAGACGCACTCGTCGATGACCGTGAAGGTCATGGTCTCGGCGGCGGTGTCGACGCCGTCGCTGGCCGTGACGCGGACCGTGTAGTTGCCCGTGCCGTAGCCCACCAGGCCAACCGAGCTGGCGTAGCTGGAGTCGGTGGCGACGAAGCTCATGGGCACGTCGTCCAATACCACAACATCCGGGTCGGTGACGGTGTTGCCTTCACTGTCCAAGTGGGTTACGCCGGCCTTGACCACGCGGATAGTGACGGTCGTGCCGGGGCTGTTGAGTGGCGTGACTCGACTGCCAGGGGCAGAAGCCCGCGTCAGCACCGCCTGGAATCCGGCCAGCTGGCTGGAGGTGTAGATAAGTCGGTCCGCATCGTCCGTCGATCCACCGCTGGCCGTCAGATGCAGCGCGAAGTTGTCCTGGATCTCGAAGCTATTGTCGGCGACCACCAGCGTGTTGTTGGTCTCGACATCCTCGTGAACGCTGTTGCGCGTGTCGATGACCGCCTTGAGCGTGTGCAGCCCCGGCGTGAAATACGCCGACCAGTTCAGTACGAAGGGCTGGCTGGAATTGCCCTGCAGGTGCGGCAGCTCCTGGACGGCGATCTGCACGTTATCCAGGTACAGGGCGAAGATCGTGTTGTCCTGCGTCGAAACCACCGTCTGGTTGCTGACGGTGCACAGGAAGCTCATCGCATCGCCGTAGGCGACGCTCGGCGGCAGCCACTGCACGTTGCTGACGACCAGGTCGGGGTACAGGATGCTGACGGCCGGGATGTCGGTGGTGACCAGGTTGTTGGTCTCGTCGCCCTCGACTATGACGTTTTCCTCGTCCACCACTACCTTGGCGGTGTGCGGGCCCGGGGTGGCCCGTCGCTGCAGGGCAACGGTCTGCGACGCGTGGCCGGCCAGGTACGTGATCTCGCGGGCGCCGAAGAACTGGCCGTCCAGGTAGAAGTTGACCTTGAACTTGTGCTCAACGGCCGAGGCGCCCAGGTTGCGGATGGTCACCGACACGTCGAAGCTCGAGCCGTCGGACAGCACCGTCTCGCGCGGCAGCACTGTGACGCTCTCGAGCGCCAGGTCGGGGAAAGCCAGCTTCAGCTCGGGCAGTGTCAGCGAGAAATCGTTGTTGGTCTCATCGCTCTCCGGGACGTAACTGATGGGGGCGTCCGCCTCCGCCCGCAGAGTCATCACGCCGCTTTGCGGGGCGAACTGGAAGCTCAGTTCCTGGCTTTCTCCCACCACCAGCTCGGCCACGTGGACGCGGGCGACGGTGGCGCCGTTGGCGTACAGGTTCACCCAGAAGTCAAAGGCGTCGGCCGTGCCGTCGTTGCGGACCGTGGCATGGGCGATGAGCGGCTGCTCGCTGCTGATGTCGCCTGAGCCCGTGTCGCAGGTCAGCGCCGGGATGACCAGGTCAGGGAAATATATCTGCTGGAGTGTCAGGGCCGTCTCGTTCCAGTTGTTGTTCTCACGGACCTCGACGATGTTGTTCTGGATGTCGTCGGCGACGACCTTGACCTTGTGCAGGCCCTTGGTGGCAGTCCAGGTGAAATTGACCTCGGCGGTCTGGCCGACCTGGAGAAGCTGGTTTACGAGCTGGTAGCCCCTGTAGGCGCCGTCGATGTAGTACGTGACGAAGAAGCCTTTGACCGTTGGCCCGTTGCCGCTGTTGGCGATCGTGACGGTGATGGTGACGTCCTGCCGTTCCTGCGGCTCCAGCGGAGTCCATGACAGCGTGGTCACCACCAAGTCGGCCCGGGTGTCGGCCACGGTGACGGTGCAGGCCGCGCTGGCCGTAGCGCCGCGGTCGTCAAGGACCGTCAGAGTCGCGGTATACGAGCCGGGGGCGGCGTAGGCGTGTGTGACGAGGGCCTGGTCGCTGGAGGCGTCGTC
Source organism: uncultured Planctomycetota bacterium (assembly GCA_903892515.1). GTDB lineage: Bacteria > Planctomycetota > Phycisphaerae > SM23-33 > SM23-33 > CAITIS01. Next base: position 83,072 of record CAITIS010000091.1, read on the forward strand.
GCCGAAGTCCCAGTGATACGCCACCACGTGTCCGTCGGCGTCGCTGGAGAGTTGGCCGTTGAAGTCAATCGCGGCGTTCCAGTTGCCGCTGCGGTTTCCGCCCGTTACCGCCACCGGCGGAATGTTCGCAACCACGTCGGAGGTGTTCGAATCGTTGGCTGAATTCGTGTCAGTCACGTCCGAACCGATGATCTTGACCGTAACGGTGTGGGCGCCGGCGGCGCCGGGCGTCCAGGAGCGAGGCACGTCCACGACCGCCCCGGAGAGCACCGACATCGACACCACGCCCAGCAGCTGGCCGGTGGCCGCGTCGCCGTCGTAGAAGGCCAGCCGGATCGTCGCGGCCGATGGGCCCAGGTTCCGCAGCCGTGCAGTGATGGTAGCCAGAGCGTTCAGCACCGGGCTTAGCGGCTCGAACTTCACCGACACGACCTGAACATCGCACTCGGCCGTGGGAACCCCCGAGTTTTCCAGCGAGTAGTCCGACTCGTTGCCGGCCTCATCCACCGCTGCCACCACATAGTAATAGGTCAGTGCGTTGGTCAGGTTGGCGTCGGCAAAAGAGGCCTGCGTGGCCGAGCCGGCGAAGACATAGCCGCTGCCCGAGGTCTCGCTGCGATAGATGTTGTAGCTGTGCAGCCGGCCGTCATGGACGGGCGACCAGACTAAGTCAAGATGTCCGAAGGTCTTGGGGTTGAATATATTCAGGAAAAGCGGCACGGCCGGCGCGGTTCGGTCGACGACCAGCACATGCTCCAGCGTGACCGTATTGCTGCCGTAGTCGGTGGCGGTGACGCGGACGTTATACTCGCCCTCGGCCAGGCCGTCTGTCGACCAGTCCACGCTGCCGCGCCACCCATTGGCCCCAACTTTTTCAAGCGTCGTGTCGGTGTCGATGGTCGTCCAGCCTGAATCGCCCACGGCTTGGTAGGCAAAGAGCATCGAGACGATGCGGATGTTGTCGGTTCCCGTGGCGGTCAGGGCGAATGTGCCGCGATGGGCGCTGTCAACCGCCGGCAGCAGCGTCTGAAGCGCCGGCGACGCGGTGTCATTGAGCGGCTGGCCGGATACAGGCGCGGCTGCGACGCTGGCGTTGCCCAGGTCGTCCACGGCCTTGACGCGGTAAGCGTAAGTCGAGCCGACCTCTACGTCGTAGTCGAGGTAGACCGTCGAGGTCGTGCTCTGCAGCAGCACGGCGAAGTCGCCGCCGTTGATCGAACGCTCCAGCACGTAATGGTGGAAGTCGCTGTCGCCGACGGCATTCCACGCTACTGCGAGCACCACCTGGTCGGCACTGATTCGCAGAGCCTGCGGCACGGCTGGCGGCGTGTGGTCAACCACGAAGGCCTGCACCAGCGTACCCTTGAGCCCAACGGCGTCGGAGGCCGAAACCCGGACCTGGTAATTGCCGCTGGCCAGCGCCGCCACATCCCACTGGGCAGTGCGCGACGTGCCCGAACTGATGGGCAGCCAGGTCGGGTCGGTGCCGGCGGGTGCATACTCGAAGGTCCAGCCAACGATGCCGACGTTGTCGGTGCCCGAGGCCATCAGCGCGACGATGTCGGCCCAGCGGGTGTTCGCCGCGGGGGTCAGGTCTGTCACCATCGGCGGCGTGGAATCACGCACCGGCTCGGCCGAGACCTCGGCTGATCGCGGGCTTTCGTTGCCGACGGTGTCGAAGACCGTCAGCGCATAGTAATAGGTCGTGCCGACGGCGACATTGCGGTCGGTGAAGTCGGTGCGGGTCATCGCCCCGTTGATGGCGTCATAGGGCCCGCCGGCGGTCGTGCTGCGATACAGGCGGTAATAGCCGAAGTCGGTGGCCTGCGATTCGCTCCAGGTCAGGACGATGCTGAACTCGCCGCCAGCGGCCTGTGGCGTTACGGCCAGCGGGGCGGAATTGTCCAGGACGTATGTAAGGGTCGTGGCGGCGCTGTTGCCGGCGGCGTCAGTGGCCGTGACGCGGAACAGGTAGCTGCCATCGGCCAGATTGGTCGCGTCCCACGTGGTGTGCCCGTTGGCCGACGCTCCGACGGTCGTCCAGCTGCCGCCCGCGGCGGGGGAGTAGGCGAAGCTGTAGCCGGTGACGCCCGTGTTGTCGCTGAAGAGGGCTTGAACGTCCACGATCTTGCGGACGTGGGCGTGATCGGGCGGCGTGGCGCTCACCAGCACCGGCGGCAACTCATCGACAATCGCCGGCAGTGCGGCGGTGGCCTGATTGTTGGTTTCGTCGCTCTCTTCTACCAGGCCCGACTCGTCGGCGATTGCCCTGACGGTGTGGGTGCCCGGCCGAGCGGCCCAGGTTAATTCCGCCGTCTGTGTCCCGCCCGAAGCCACGCCGGCGACCTGCACCCGGCCGATGGTCACGCCGTCCACGTCGAAGCGGACCACGAAGGCAGTCAGGGTCGTCGCAGCGGAATTGGCGATGACCGCGTGGAAGGTGATCGTGTCACTGTCGGTCGGGCTAACCGGCGTCCACGTCAGGCTGCTGATCCACAGGTTGGCCCACGGGATGTTCGGCAGGACCTGGGTCAGCGTGTTGTTGGTCTCGTCGTGCTCATACACGGCGTTGGCGGCGTCGGCCGTGACCAGCACCGAATGGGTGCCGGCGTGCAGCACTACCGACAGCTGCACGTCCACGCTCTGGCCGCTGGCTAAGACCTCGTCGTAGTTGGCCGTGCCAAGGACGGTCGAGCCAATCTGGAAGCGAACCGCAAAGCCGCCGCCCGTTGCGCCGGGGCCGGCGTTGTGGATGGTGGCCGTCAGGGTCGTCGTCCCGCCGTCAGAGGGCGAGGGGGGCGTCCAGGTCAACTGGGTGACGCTCAAGTCAGGCAGCGACGGGAGCGTCAGGTTGATGGCCGAGCAGGCGCCGGCGTTGTTGTCCTCGTGGCTTTCGCTCTGATTGGACAGGGCGTCGGTCTGCACGATCAGGTACCAGCTGCCTTGAGCCCAGGCCGGCCCCAGCGGCAGGTGGATGGTGGCCGAGCCGGTGTACGTTCCGTTGGCGTTGAGCAGCGCCGTGGCGCTAAGGCCGGTCCACAGCGGGGTGTCGCCAGAAGAGAGCACTGCGTCGCTCGACAGCCAGACGCGGTCGGACCAGCGGTTACCAGCCTGTTCTTCGCCGATATTCTTGACCACCCACGACAGCGTCACGTCCTGGCCGAACTGGGCGTTGGCGCCGGGGCCGGTGACGCTCTGGACCATCAGGTCGGGGCCCATCACGTGCAGCAGGGCGCCCGAAGAGACGTTGTTGGCCTCGAAGATGTACTCGTAAACACGGCTGGTGCTGTCGGCCAGGGCGTACAGGTGATAATCCCCGCCCAGTCCGGTGGGGATGGTGATCGTCGCGCTGCCATCGTAGCTTGCGCCGACGGCCAGAACGCCGTAGTGGTAGAAGCTGCCCAGCTCAACGTCGTCGCTGTTGCCGATGGTGGTGTCCGAACTGAGGATGATCTGGTCGTACCACCAGTTCGTCGGCGTGGCCGCGAAGGCGTTGGTCGTGTTGGTGACGGTCCACTGGATCTGGATTTGATCGCCCACTGCCGCGCTGGGCGGTGCCCGTGGCCCGGTGGCCGCCAGATCGCCGTACACGCTGGCCAGCACCTCGACCTTGTCGGCGTACATGGCCTGGTTGGTATTGGCGTCGGGCAGCTCAAAGACAGCGTTGGCGCTGTCGGTGACCACGAAGACGTAGTACTGGCCCGCGGAGCCCGACGGCAGCAGGCCGGTCCAGGTGGCGTTGTAGCTGGCATCGACCGCCAGCGGCCCCGTGTGCGTCACCTGGGCGATCTCGACGTCGCCGGCGCCCAGCACGTTGTCGCGACTGAGGAATACCTTGTCGGACCACTGGCTCACCCGCCCGGCCGCGGCGCCCTTGTTGGCCACGGTCCAATTCACCGTCAGCGTCGAGTTTGGCCCCACCACCAGCAGGTCCGGGACGGTCACTGACTGGGCCAGCAGGTCGGGATAATCCGCCACGGTCAGCGTCAGGGCCGACGAGGCAGTCAGGTTGTTGTTCTCGGCCCCGACCTCCTTGACCGCGGCCTCGGCATCGGTGACGACCACTATGTAGTAGGTTCCGCTGACGCCATCAGGCAGGTAGGCCGTCAACGTGCAGTCGTACGCTCCGCTCACCGCCACGCAGGAGGCATGCGTCACCTCGCCCAGCTTGATCTGGTCCTGCAGCGCCGTGGCGCTGGCCGACAGGTAGACGTAGTCCTTCCACGGACCGCCGGCCGTCGCGGTGCCGCTGTTGCCGACGCTCCAATTGATCGTGATGGCCGCGCCCGAGGCAGCCGTACTTCCGCCCGGCAGCGTCACGCCCGACACAATCAGGTCGGGGTGAGTCAGTTGCAGAATGCTGCCGGCTTCCGTGATGTTGTTGTTCTCGGAAGAGCGCTCGTAGACGTAGTTGTAGACGTCGGTCTGGACGTAGACGTGGACGCTTGCGTCGGCCCAATCCGGCAGCGTGATGCTCTCGGTCCGCTTGTAGGAACTGCCTGCGGCCACGTCGCCGCTGTGCCAGAAGTAATAGGCCGCCTCGACGTTCTGCGGATCGCCCGTGCGCGACAGGATGATCCGGTCATACCAGCTGCCGCGGGCGGTGGCGCCGGTGTTGGCGACCGTCCAGGTGACATTGATGGGTACGCCGGCCTGTGCCACGGTTGGCACGGTAACCAGATCCACCGTCAGGTCGGCCACCGGCGAGAGGCTTACCTCCGTAGAGGCTTGGCTGAAGGCTGTATTGTTGGTCTCCCAGCCCGGCTCGGAGACTTGGCCGTAGATATCCGTGTACACGTACAGCCAGTAGTTGCCCACCGCCAGGCTCTCGGGCATGGTCACGTTGACGGTCTGGACGTAGCTGCCGTCGCTGCTCATGGCGCCCGTGTGCGGGAAGTCTCCCAGGTACCACGTGCTGCCACTGCCGGTGGAGGAATTGCTCAGCCACACGCGGTCGTACCACGCCGAGGACGGGGTCGTGGCCGTGCCGATATTGGTCGTCCGCCATGAGACAAGAATGTTCTCGAAGGTGCCCGCCTGGGCGGGAAGCGTGACCTGGTCAACCACCAGGTCCACCGGCGGCCGAGCGTAGTTTACGGCAATGTCGCCGCTGGCGAGGTTGTCGTTCTCGCTGATCTCGCTGACCTGGCCGGAGGAGTCGGCCTGCAGGTACAGGTGGTACGCGCCCAGCAGGCCCCAGGGGATCTGCATGCTGGTTGTGAACGTGGCCGACTCGCCCGCCGGAATGTCCGTATCCCGCGTTACATAGCCCATCGTCAGGCCGGAGTAGTAGTTGCCCTCGGAGATGCCCACCCAGACCGTAAACGGCGCCACGATGGGGCTGTTGCCCGTGTTGTGGATGGTCCAGCCAAGATTGACAACTTCGCCGGCCGAGGCCGTCTGCGGCAGCGTCGTGGACTCAAAGGCCAGGTTGGGGCCGACCACCGTGATGGGCATGGCCGATGAAACGTTGTTCGTCTCGTTGCCCTCAGGCTGATAGCTGTCCGAGTCGGCCTTGACCAGCAGGTAGTAGCTGCCCGGCGCCAGTGTGCTCAGCGCGAAGTTGGCCGAGGCGTTGTACGTCTGGTCGCCCTGCAGGACGTTGTGGGCGTAGGCGTAATAAGTCAGGCACGTGTCGTTGGCGTCGAAGGTGTCGTCGGTCGACAGGTACAAGCGGTCGACGTTCCAGTTCAGGTCGCGCGTCGCTCCGTCGCCGTCGTTGAGGACGGTCCAATTCGCCGTGTACGTGTGCCCCAGTATCAGGGCGTCGAGCGTGCTGATCGAGGCGGCAGTCACCCGCAGATCCGGCCCGCGGAGTTCGATATCCAGCACCGCCACATTGTTGTCCCGGCTCAGTTCGCTCTGAGTCGCGGTGTCATTGGTCACCACCAACAGCTTGCGATTGCCCCTGGCTGTGGCGGCCAGGTACACCTGGGCCGTGGCGTCGTATGCCCCGCCGTCGGACAGGGGGCTGTGGCCCTGGTCCGACGCCCACCCGCTCCACAGCAGCGTGTCACTTGCATCCAGCACGCCGTCATCTGAGGCGTAGATCGCGTCGCGCCAGTTGCCCGCCGCCTGGCCGTTGCTGTTGGCGACGTGCCAGGAAACGGTAATGTTCTGCCCCAGGTAACCCAGCGTCGGCGCGGTGACGTTGGAAATCGCCAGGTCGGCCGGGCTCAGCTGGATCGACCGGCTGAAGTCATTGGCCTCGTCCGACTCGACCTGGTAGTCGTAGGCGTCGGTCCGAAGAATGAGGTAACAGGTGTTGCTGAAGCCCGAGGGGATCGTGACGCTCTTTGTCACCGTGTACTGGCTGCCGTCGCCGCTCGTGTGCAGCAATGGGCTGTTCGTGTGCCACTCTGAAGTGATCGCGGTGTCCGTCGAAGTGTCCAGGTTCCCGTCGGCCGACAGATACAGGATGTCCAGCCAATCGCCCGCGTATGCCGTGCCGGCGCCTTGGTTGGCGATCGTCCAACTCACCGTGATCGTCTGGCCCCACGCCCCCGTGGCCGGTGCGGTAATGCTCGTCACAACCAGGTTGGGCTTGGTGACGTTGATTGCGACGGCTGCGACGTTGTTGGCCTCGTCGGTCTCGCCCTGGCCGTTGTCAAAGTCTGTAACCAGCAGCAGGTAATGTGCGCCGGCGGCCATGTTGCCCAGCGTGAAGCTGGAGGTAACCTGGCAATCGCCGCCGGAAACCAACCCCGCATCGGTCCAGTCTGTATGCAGCCACGTGTCGGAATAGCGGTCGAAGATCGCGTCGTCGGACAGGAAGATGCCGTCGTAGCGAGAACTGAGTGCGTCGCCGCTGCCGCCATTGTGGACGGTCCAGTGGACTATGACTGGCTGTCCGACGACCAGTGAGCCGGGGACGTCATTGGCGGTAATGCTCAGGTCGGGGGCCCCGACGTGAATCTGTATGGCCTTGTAGTTGTTGGCGTTGTCGCTTTCAGGCTGATTCCCCAGGGCATCGGTCGCCACCAGCAGGTAGTAGTCACCGGCCGCGATGATCGGCACCGAAATCGTGCGGGTAAGGGTGTACTGTCCGCCCGAACTCGCCAGCGGCGTCTGGTCGGCAACGGCGAAGTCCCAGTACGCTATTTCGCTGCCGGGATGGTTGTCGGCGGAGAGGATCACGCGATCGCACCAGTCGGCGAAGGCGGCGCCGGCGCCGATGTTGCTGACGATCCAGCTGACATCCAGCGATTGCCCGACGACGACGTCGGTTGTTGCAGGCGTAACGGAATCGACCTGCAGGTCCACGCCCTGAACCGCCAGGTCGAGGGAGTAAACGTTGTTGGTCTCGTCGCTCTCGGCCTGGGCGTCAGTGCCGTCGGCCACCACCAGCAGATACCGCGCCCCGGCCACATGCTCGGGAATGGTCACGGTCGTGGTGGCGGTGTACGTGGCGTCGCCGGCCAGCGGCTTGTACGCCGAAGGATCGAATTGCCCGGCATACGTATCATTCGCGTCCCAGATTTGATCATCGGAGATGTAGAACCGGTCAAGCCAGCCCGCGGCACTGGCATTGCCGTTGCCCAGGTTCTTCACCGTCCAGGTCACCTCGACGCCCTGGCCCATGGCGGCCACGGCGGGAGCGACACTGGCAGTCGTTATCGTCAGGTCCGGCGTCACAAGCCTGATGGGCACCGCCAGCAGGTTGTTGTTCTCATCGCTTTCGGCCTGGTAGCTGTACCCGTCCGTCCAGACCAGCAGGTAGTAGTCGCCAGAGGCCCAGGAAGGCAGGGTTATGTCGCCCTCGACGGTGTAGTTCGCTCCGGAGGCCACAGGGCCGTTAGTTTGGATGTACTCGCAGTCGGCATCCAGCCAGGATTCAAACGTCTGGTTGGCCGACAACACGAACCGCTCGTACCAAACCGATCCCGCCGGCCCGTCGCCTTGATTGACGCCGATGAACTTAACATGAATCTGCGCACTGCTGGCGGCCTCGGTCGGGATGTCCGTCGAGACGATCGCCAAGTCGGCTGCCTGTAGCGTGATCGGCAGGGCAGTGACGTTGTTGCTCTCGTCCGACTCTCCTTGGTAGCTGTACCCGTCGGCCTTGATCAGCAGGTACCGGCTGCCGGTCGCGGTGCCTGGAACCGCAACCTGCACATCACTCCTGGAATACGTGCCGTCGGCCGCCAGCGAGGCGGAGTTGTCATAGTAGAAGTAGGTGGTGGACTGTGTGTCGTCGGAGCTGAGTGTCTGGTCGTCGGAGAAATAGAAGGTGTCGTACCAGTAACTGGCCAGGGCGGCGGCGCCGGAGTTCTGGACCGTGTACGAAACGTCGATGTTCTGGCCGCAGATGCCGATGTCGTCAGCATCGGCGGTCGTGACAATCAGATCCGGCCCCCTGAGGTTAACGTCCAGGGCGTAAACGTTGTTGGCTCTGGTAGTTTCAGTTTGGTTCTGAGTGCCGTTGGCGACGAACAGCAGATGCATGCCGCCTGAGCCGGGGACGTTGACGGTGAGCGTGCCCGTCACGGTGTAGTTGCCGCCGCCGGAGGCCAGCGGCGAGTAATTCCCTGCGTCAAACTCTGTCAGGTATACGTCCTGCTCATCCAGCACGTCATCGGTGGAAAGGTAGACGTAGTCATACCAATCGCTGCCAGCGATCTCGCTGCCGATGTTGGTGACCGTGAAAGACACCGGGAAAGGCACGCCGATGGTCAGATCGGAGGAGCCTGAAGTTATCGACGCCGTCGTCAGCTCCAGGTCGGCCGCGCCCAACATGATGGCAACGGCCTTGTCATTATTGGTCTCGTCGGATTCCCGGACGTAGTTGTCGCTGTCCGTGCGCAAAATGAGGTAGTAGCTTCCGGAGTAACCGGTCGGCATGTAGAGGCTGGTGCTGGAGCTATATGTGTCGCCGGCTTGGCCGCTGGCCGCCAGTGTGGCGTATATGTATCCGTAGCCCAGGTATCGGTCACCGGCGTCATACGTGGCGTCGGTTGACAGGTAGAAGTAATCGTACCAGCTGGCGCTGCTGCCGACATTGCCCAGGTTCTCGCCTGCCCACGAAACGTCCATCCAGGCGCCGGCGGTGGCCGTCGCAGGCGTCGTTACGCTCGTCGGGTGAAGGTCGAGCTGCCCCAGATCGATCTCGACGTATGCGGCGTTATTCGCTTCGTTGGTCTCGCCCTGCTGGCTGTAGCCGTCGACTTTGACAAACAGGTAATAGTGGCCCGATGCCACGCCGCTGGGAATCGGCAGCCACAGGTCGGTGTTGGTGTAACCGGCGTGGGGATCCAGCGGCCCAGAATTGGCCGAATAGAGATATCCCACCTGCGTGTCCTGGTTGGTGTCGAGCTGATCATCCGTGGACAGGTAGAAGACGTCGTACCAGCTCGCGCCGGCGCGGATGTCGCTGTCGTTGAGCACGCTCCAACTGACCTCGATGGCCGATCCTATTGCGACCGAGCTGGCCGACGCGCTGAAGCTCGTCGGTTCCAGGTCGGGCGACGAGATCGTGATCGGCACGGCCACGTCATTATTGCTTTCATCCGTCTCGGACTGGTCATAGTAGGCGTCGGTCCGGAAGATCAGGTATTTGGTCCCGCCGCCGCTCAAGGTTACCGACTTGGCCACCGAGTACTCGGCCCCGCCGGCCAGCGCGGCAAAATTGTCGTGCCACTCGCTGTCCAAATAGGTGTCGTTCACATCATAGAAGGGGTCGTCGGAGAGGTAGAGTTCGTCGGTCCAGTTCTGGGCCGTCGCCGCTTCTGTGCCGATGTTCTTGACGATCCATGACACGTCGAAGGGCACGCCTGCTGTGGCTGTGCTTGGCGCCGTCGGGACCATCTGCAGATCCACATCCGGCAGGCTCAACGTAATGGGCACGACCTTGATGTTGTTGCTCTCGTCGGTTTCGGATTGGCTATGTTCCGAATCAGCCACAAACAGGATGTACCATTGCCCCTCCGTCAGGGGCTCCCCAAACGATGCGATCCGCACTGCCCTGTTCTGGGTGTAATATCCGCCGCCGGGGGCCACGGGGATGAAGTTGTCGTTGCCCATGCCCTCGAGCATTACGTCGCGCTGGTCTGGCGGGCTGTTCCAATCGTTGAACGTTTGATCCTTGGACAGCCACAGTGCGTCCCACCCTTGGGCCTGGGCAGGATCGGCGCCATTATTGGTCACCGTCCAACTGACATTGATCTGGCTGCCGACCTTGGCCGTGCCCGGCGCCGTGGCGTCAACGACCAAGTCCACGTTCGGCAGGCCCACGGTAATGGCCACTGCCGCGAGGTTATTGGTCTCATCGGTTTCGGGCAGCGAGTCCTGGCCATCGGTTCTCAACAGTAGCCAGAAATCGCCGGCCATGCCTTCAGGCAGCGATGTTGTTGTGGTCGTGGTGTAGTCGCCCCCGCCAGCCAGGGGCGTGTGCCCGGACCAGTCCTGCGTCACCAGCTGGGCAGTTTCCGGGTCGTAGGTTCGGGTCGGAGAAAGATAGAGGACGTCGCCCCACCAGGTGTTGTCGATGGTCGTATCGCCGAGGTTGCGGACCTTCCAACTGACATCAAAGGGCACGCTGCGAGTGACAGCAGGCGGAGCGGTCAGGTCCGAGTCGAGTACGGCCAGATCGGAGGAAAGGAGAATTCGAGGCTCCAGGGCCTCCAAGCGAAGCGGAGACGGAATGTGCTTTCGTCGCGCGCGCATATCAAGCTGTAAAATGAGATATAGACTGGCTTCGCTCCTTCTAGACCAGAATGGCAACATCGTAACGCGGGAACATGAAGATGACTACACTTATCCCGGATTTGTGCGATGAATATACCCTAACCGCATGGCGTATTTATTCTTAGGTGTCCTAATGGTGGAGCGGCCACGGCGTTCGGGCCGGCATCATGGTGGAGCGACCACGCTTTGGCGAACATCGGGACGATGATGCCGAACTGATCTGCCGTACGGATGTTCCGTAAGTGTCTGTACGCCAGCAGCGTGAGCGCTCTGTGCGGTCGGGCCTGGGCCAGTTTGGGGTGAACCAAACACATCGGAGATCCGCCGCCGAAAGAGAGAAAAGAGCTGGAAAGGGCGTGTGCTGAGACCCAAATAGTCCAAACCGGCGGCGTTGGCAGCAATGACGGCAGGGCGTAAAGCGGCTTTGCCCCGCGCAGCCAACGCCACGGCCCGCTGAAGTCCATCGGCAAGCGGTCATGGCGAAGCGAACGTTTTGCAGCACGCTCATGCGTTGAGGCTGTGCTCCTGGAAACAAATCAGCCGCTGGTCTTGCGGTCGTCAATAAAGCCAATGCGGCAAAGTCACGGGCCCCGACTGCCGCTATACATTGGCCGGCCGCTCAGTTGCTCGGCTGCGTCGCCGGCCGAGAGGTCGGCCTCACCGGCGAGATGGCGCAGTCCATCACGAGTTTCTGGAAGTCGGTTTCGTACTTCGTGAAGTTCGCCCCGGCGGCGTTGCGGCACATCGTCACGAACATGTCATTGGCCAGGTCGATACGGATGATGCTGCTGGAGGCTGAGCCGTGGCCGAAGCACGTGTCGCTGAAGATGGTCCTGTACGGCGTTGTGCCGACGCCGGTGTCGAGCGTTGCACTGGGCCCGAGGATCTTGGTCTGGCGGATCGGGAGCATCTTCGCGAACGTTTCTTCCGAAAAGAACCGATGCGGGCCGTACGCGCCCTTATTCAGGAGCATCTGGGCGACCTTGCCCAGTTCCAGCGCGTTCATTCTGCCTGAGCCGGCGGCCTCGAAGACCCGCGCCGTGTCGCAGCCCAGCGGGCCGAAGAGGTGCTTGTGGAAGTAGACCGGCAGGCAATCGCCCGAGACGGCCTCGGCCACCTGCATGCCCATGTTGATGCCCGTGCCGCTATAGTTCCAGCGCGCTCCGACGGTGCACTGGTCGAGCATCTCGCCGACCCGTTCGCTGTAGTCGGTGAAGCCCTCGCCTGGCCAGAAGTCCATGCCGGCCGTGTGGGAGAAGACGTGCCGCAACGTCGGCTTGGCGTTCACGGGAACACGCAGGGCCGGCAGGTACGTCTCAATCGGTTCGTCGAGGTTAACCAGACCCTGATCTGCCAGCATCATGACGTTCGTGCCCGAGAGCAGCTTGGTGATGGACGCGATCCACGATGTGGTCTCGACCGTCATGGGCTTGCCCTCCCGCTGGCCATAGGCCTTGCTCAGCACGATGACCCCGTGGCGGGCGATGCAGACGTTGAAGCCCTCGTCGCTGTCATTGGCCCAGGTCGTCAGGAACTCGTCGAGCCGACGGACCGAATCGTCGGCAAAGCCGGCCTCGGCGAGAGTTCCTTCGCGCAGCACGCGGGCCTTGTCTGCGGCTGGTTTGGGGCACACGAACGGCTGGTCTGCCTTGCTCGCCTGGCTGTAGATCGTCCGTCGCAGGCCAACCCACCATTGGCGGTCCATGGACTCAGCGTCATTCCAAAAGCCGGCCGATTCGGGCTGTTGATTCGCCAAGTCGTAACTGGCCGCCAGCAGCACCGCCGCATTGCGGCCACTGAGGGCGCCAACTCGCAGCCACTTGTTCAGCGACTCGACGTCACCCTTGAGGCACTCGCAGGCGGCAGGTTGCGAGGCGGCAATTGCCGCCGGCAGAGCCAGTGCGCCGCCCAGCCCCTCTGGCTCGTTGGTCGGGGTGCGGAAGAGCGTCACAAAGCGGCGCATGTGCAGGCCATCGGCTGTGCGAATGTCGGCCACTGCGCCGTAGCGTCCCGGGCGAAGTGCCGACCCGACGGACTTGCAGTCGCTGTCGTAGTACGTGACGGTGATGTTGTACGGGCCGATCAGGGCCTCGCTGAAGCCAGGCCGCTCGAAGTCGATTCGCGGCAATTGCTCGCCACTGAAGACGGCGGGAAAGGCCACGACCGTCTGCTGCACCGACATCTCGCGCCGCAGCGTGGACAGCTTGGGCGGTGCGTCAACGATATCGAGCGGCTTGCCCTCGACGCGGAAGCTGAATTGGCGCCGAGCATCGCCGGCCGGCAGCGGCATACGGATCGCCGCCTGGCAGCGCCCGAAGCCATCTTTGCCCAGCGTGGCCGAGCTGATCGGCTTCCCGTCGCAGACCACTTCAACGCTCTTGCCGGCCAGTGCCTCAGGCGTGACTGCGCGAAGTACCAACTGACACGTCTCGGAATCGACATAGCAGCAGGCCCGGCTGGTCGGGGCCGACGCGGAATCCCACAGCCGGATGCGGTGCATGTGGTCCGGGGCCCAGCTGACGCCCGTGCCGGGATACCACACGGCACGATAGTCGTCGCCGCGACCGGGGTCGGCGTCATTGAACCAGATCTGGAATGCAGCCTCGCGCCCCTTCGATGGTTGGATGTCCAAGCTGCTCCAGGGCAGGAGGAATTCCGCTACGTAGCCGCCGCTGATGCGGCGAACGGCGCGCTTCGCCTCGGCCGATCTGGCGGAAAGCTCAGGCTTGCGCCAGTCGTAGAATGTGCACTGCGGCTTGGTGATCTTGCTCGAAAGCCCGGGCGAGAAACACCACTGACATAGGTTGCGTTCGCCGCGACGCGACCCCAGGAACATTTCAATGCTATCGGCGTCGTAGATGCTCGTGCTTTCCTCGGCACGGTCGTCCCAGACCGTCGCCAGCACGAGCAGGCCTTCCTCATTCCAGCCCAGGCGAAACTTTGCGGCGTGATCGCTGGGACTGCGTGGGGGGCCTTCCATCGGTATCACGACGTCGACGGGGAAGCCCTTGTCGCCCCAGTCATCGACGTTGCCATCGATGACGATTCTTTCCAGCCGCGGGACGTCAAAGACCGGGCTGGCCGCGGCCGCAGGCGCAGCGGTCGGCGCTGACGCGGATCGCGGTGCCCCGGCCGCAGTGACAGACGCTGGGCCCGCGCCGCCGCTCGCGGGCACGCAACTTGACAGCAGCAGGCTCAGCGACAAAGCGACAAGTGCAAGACGCGATGTGACCCCGAAGTTCATGGCAATTCCTTTTTTGGCCGGAAGATGGCAACGTTCGAGCCGGAGGATTATGCCGCGCAAAGGTGGGCAAACGCAACGGAAAGCCGCCTTGAAGTTCAGCTTGAGACGTGTTGACTCTCCCAAAGCGTCAATCCACGCATGCGCACGCGTGTTCAACGGATGCGCAATTCGGTCCGGCATGCCCGTCGTGCGCTGCGACAGAGAGTCCATCGTCATCGACGTCCCGATGAACCTGCGACGGCGTTTCCGTTATCCCTCGACATCTGACTTCCGCCGCAGGAGCCGGGGGCGAAGTGGTTAGTATTCGCTTCTGACGGCAACGTTTAGACATCGCCAGAACGGCTCAAGGAGCCTCGGAGGCGATGCGCTAGCCCACACATCCCAGTTCGCGCCCTTCGGACCCAACAGTACCGAGCGGGATGCAAGAACGCCGTCGTCGTACCCCGCACCACCAGCCCGCGTTCAGATCGACGACCTCGCATAGCTCTACAGGGCCATGGCTCCGAGCAAGTCGAACGCCACGGTATCGACAGTTCCCTTGACGGGCGGAACCCGCCACTTCTGCGCCTTGGGCCAGGTCACCGCACGCAGCGCCGGTCCGGTGCTGGCCGTGGCCGGCACAGCCAGCGGGCCGGAATTCGAGAACGACGTTGAGGCAGCGATAACGGTTGTGGTCACATTCAACGCGCACAGCGGAGCAACGGGTCCAACGGCAGGCGTCGAGGTCCTCAGGCCTGTCCCGCCAGAAGGCGTGACGCTGTTGGCCAGGTCGGCCGGGCCGGCCATCGGCGCGGCAGCCGGCGCGGCCGACACGTACGACGTGCCAAAGTTGCGTTCCAGGATGATGTAGTCCTGGAAGTTCACCACGCCGTCATTGTTGAAGTCGCCGCCTTCCCAACCCATGTTGGCCTGGCCGAAATTGCGCTCCAGCACGATGTAGTCCTGGAAGTTCGTCACGCCGTCGAGGTTGGCGTCACCCACGGGCTTGCCTTCCATGGCGCCGATCCAGCCATTGGTCGGGGCCACGTTGTCGGCGGCGGCCTTGTAGGCTATGTTGGTCGGGATGTACCCGTTGGACACCCAGTCGATCATCTGTGGAACCAACTCGGGATGCTGGATCATCCAGGCCATGGCGGCCGGCACATCGTTATCCACGGTGCTGGGCGTGACGCCCGAGTGCGTGCGGTAGTAGTTGGTCAGGTCGCGCGTCGGATCGATGAAGTTGGGGTTCTGGCCGTCGACGTCATGGGCGCCGGGGGCCGAACTCGACCTCATGAGGTAGCTGGTGTTGTACAAGGCGTTATAGTCGCAATTCTGCGGCAGCACGGGATCGACGTACGCCGGCTCCAAGGCGTACTGGTCGATCAGGTGGCCGCTGCCGCCGGTGAGGACGCCCGGCAGGGCGAAGCCGATGTTGCTCTTGAATTCGGCCAAGCCGCCGGTCACTCCGCCATGCTGGACGTCGGTCCTGACTCCCGGATTGTTCCCAATGGCGATGGTATTGTGATCGTAGTACACCTGCGTCCCACCGACGAAGCCCAGCGACGAACCGGCGCCGGGATACGGCCCGCCGATATGCGGCAGCGCAAAGCTGCGCTTCACTACGTTGTTCTTGACGTAGTTACTTAACATCATGTTCCCGTCGTCGACGTCGTGGCCCAGCGGCACATCGATGAAGACCTGGTTGTAGGTTTCATTGGTGGCCATGCTGGAGATGTGAGGGTTGCTCGCACTGGGGGTGATGCACGTCAGATACGTCCGGTTGTACACGCCTGTCCGCGAGTTGAAATAGCCGTTGTCTGAATTCGTGATGTCTATGAGGTTGTCCGACCAGAGGTTGAAGTTGTGCGTAATATTCTCATCCAGCCAGGGAGCGCCGTTAAAGACGCAGGATGTAATGTTGTTCATGGACTGCATGAATGGTTTGCCGTCCATGCTGACGGTCGTCAGGTTGGCCAGTGACTTGCCGTAAATATACGGGGTAAACCCGCCCCAGCCCGACACGATGGGGGTCTGGGTGAAGATCGAATTAGAGATGGTGAATTGGGTCGTGACGAGGCCCTGATACATGTTCAGGTACATGCTGACCCGCGTGAAGGTGCAGTGGTCGAGGGACTTTATCGTCGCCCCGTCGGACGGCCAGATGTTCAAGCCAAAGTGAGTGTTGTCGCCGTTGAGGTCGGAGAAGTCCGTGTACGTTCCCGCGACGTTTCCGGGCGCGTACCCTCCCGAGTCGTTCCGGATATATGCCGTCAGGCCGGCCGTGCCCACCTTGGTGCGGAAATAGCAGTGACTGGCGCTGGTGCCGTGGAAGTATATGTTGATCTGGTCGGCGCCGGCGGAGTGAACTTTGGGGTTAATCCCGGCTGACGCGTCAAAGTCGATACCTGCCCCGGCCGAGACGTCGATCACGCTCTTGTTCTTGGTCAGGATATTGCCCTGCACTGTCAGCGGAGCTGAGACGAACAGCGTCTTGTCCCCCAGGTTCGTGCTGGCGTTAAGAGTAATGACGTCGCCGGAACCCGTGCCCACTGTCGTGGTCACGTCGACGGTGATCTTGCCGGCGATGGTCACGGTGTCGCCGGCGCCGGGAATGTGGGTGACGGCCCCGCCATCTTGCGTGGCCCAGGTACCTATGGCTGACCAGTTGCCCGTGCCGGTAGTGCTGACAAAGGCGCTCAGCAACTCGCGTCGTTCCAGGGCCTCCATCGACACAAAAGCAGTCGAACAAATGTTCGCACGACGACCCTTGGCACTCTTGGCGCAATCCTTCACGATGTTCTCCTCTGGTGACAATGCACACACTCTTCAAACGCCACCATCGCCGCTTCCACAGGCCAACCGGCGACAGCAAGCCGGCCAGCCTCTTCGCCAGACAAGGCAGGCAAGTTCTATGACTCGACCTGCCTCGTCAGTCAGATCGATCCTTACCCAAGTGTGGACTTCCGCCGCAGCATGGCCAAGCCGCCAATGGCCAGCAGGACCAGCGTCATCGGCTCGGGCACGCTCTTGCCAAAACTGCCTTCCAGGATGATGTAGTCCTTGAAATCGACCACGGCGTTGCCGTCAAAATCGCCCATCGCCCACGTGGCGCTGGTCTTGCCGAAATTGCGCTCCAGGACGATGTAATCCTTGAAGTCGGTCACACGGTTGAGGTCTGCGTCGCCGGCCAACAGGGCCACTTCGACCGCGCCGATGTCAACCGCACCATAAGTGACACCAGGATCGGATGCGTCAGTCGGCTTGCCAGCGTTGATCAGGGCTGAGCCTGCCACCGGCGTATACGCCTGCCGATACAGGGCCAGCAGTTGCGCGTTGGTGTACGTGCCGGCCAGCATGTCCGCGTCGCTGTACGGATCGACGAAACTGGCGTTGTTCACCAGCGTCGACGGATCGAAAGCCGCCCCGCGCGTCAACTGCACGTCGTGCATGCCAAAGCCGTCGTCGCCTTCGACCTTGCCGGTGAGCTGGATGCCCGAGAAGCGGTTCGACGTACCTGGGCGGCCGTCGCTGACGTTTGTACCTGCCCAGCAGTTGTAATCGATGTAGGAAAGCGTGTCGGCGTACGTCCCCGGATTCATGGCGTTCTGCTCGTCATATGCCCGCCCTCCGCGCAGGAACAGGTTGTCGCGGACGTTGATGTTGCTGGGCTTGGCGCCGGTCGGCAGGTGGTTGAGCGACACCTGGGGGACGGTGCCGCCGCGACCATCGAAGGTGTTGTTGCGGATGGTCGCGCCAGAGAGCAGAGTCGAGCCCAGGCCGAGGATCGAGCCATAGCAGTTATTCAGGAAGAGGTTCCGCTCGATGACGACGTTACTCTGCCCGCCACAGATGTTCTCGTGAGTCGGATCGCCGTTCTGTGTGACTTCACTGGGCGTGAATGACTCCAGGACATTGCCATCGATGTGGCCGCCCACGTCGCTCATACTCCACGTGCAGCCACGAATGATGTTGTCTCGGATCTCGCCCTTGGTGTGCATGATGCCGTACTGCTGCCCGTGAATCGTGTTGTGGATGTAGTTGTCCTCGATCACGAAATTGCTGTAGACGCCGCTGCCGCCGCTGGCGCCGGCCCACACCGTGCTATTGATCATGTTGTTATGGGCAATCAGAGAGGTGCCGCTGCTGGTGTACAGCATGGAATTCTGCAGCGTGTTGTGCTGGAAGCTGACGGGCTTGCCGTAGCCCCAGGCATCGAGTTCCTTCACGTCGTGAATGTCGCAGCCGCTGATCGTCGTAGAGCCGCTCGCGCTGGAAAACCACCCGCCGCTGTTGGTGACGGACGAGCTGGTCATCGAAAATCCGCCGCTGCCAGCCGTCACGTACAGCCAACGGTCGCGAGCGCCGCCGACAACGGGTGCCATGCCCGACACGATGCAGTTGCTGAGCGTCATGCCCACCATGTTGCCGGTGAACTGGCCGCTCTGGCTGCCCGTGAACTGGATCGGCGCCGCGGCCGTCCCTTGGGCCATGAACGTGCCGGCGTTGCTGAACTTGATATTGCCTGTGCCGACGAAGTTCACGGTCGTACCGGGCTGGACCGTCAGGCTGGCATTGGAGTTCACCGTAACGGTGCCGTCTACCGTGACGGTGCCCGACCACACCGTATTGCTCGAAATGGTCTGATCGCCGGCCAGGGCGAGCGTGGCGGAAACTGTCAGGGCAAACACGACTGCAGCAATCGATAGCTTATGCACAGTATACACAGTTAACTCCGGCACGAAGATATATGGTGCGTCGCTCCAGTGGCGGGATTCCCGGCCAGTGTTTGCCGACGGACCTTCCGACGGCGGCGACGCCGATCCTACTCAAAACATCAACTCCGATAAGCCGCTTCTCGCAGAAACATTCCTTCGCCGAAAGAACGGGCAGGCCCAAGGCCTGCCCGCCCTTCAACGAATGCTCATCATGACAGAGCTAGCACGCCCGCCGCCGCAGCATCGCCAAGCCGCCAATGGCCAGCAGCGACAGCGTCATCGGCTCGGGCGAGAACTGCACGCGAACGCTTTCCATGCCGTTGCCGGCATCGGCGACATAGTAACGGAATTGGCCGGCGCCCGGGGCGGTGCCCGTCACTCGCGTGTAGCCCAAGCCGTTCAGCATCGCGACAAGGTTATCGCCCGTCACCGTCGGCACTTCGCTGCCGATAACCAGGCTGGTGCTCGTGCTGCCGTACCTGACGGTCGGGGCTACCACCAAGTCGAAGTTGCCCGCAGCCGTGCTGAGGTCGCCCAGCGCGCTGAAGTTGATTCCGTTGTAAATCGTGGCGATCTTGCCGGCCGTGGAAAGCAGCAACTTATCTGCTGAAGTTGGCCCAATCTTCAGGGAAACAATCTGGCCGTTGTTCTCGTTGAAGTTGCCGTTCTTGATTTCAATCGTGCCGGTCGTTGAGGCGTCGCCTGGGGCGAGCTTGTACGTACCGGCCGCCCCGGAGACGGTGAGGGATACGTCAAGGTTGTCGATGACGCCAGTGCCCATCAACAATCCTGGAGACGCTGCCCCGGAGAAGCTTGAAGCGTTGCCGTAAAGCGACTGGTGAGTGGTGGCCACGATCGATCCGCCTGCCAGAAGGATCTTCGAGCCTGGCTCCCACCCGTTGCCCTGCGAGCCGCCGCCAATCTGAGGAGTGCTTGTGCCGGTCAGATTGACGGTCCCGCCGATTCGCAGTGTGCCGCCGGGCCGGTACTCGCCGATGGTTAACTTGCCGGCGCAATTGAGGACGCCATCAATCTGCAAGGTTCCTTCGTACGGGACGGCGATGTTCCCGATGCCGAGGCGGATTCTGGAGGTGGAAGCCACGTTCATCGTGCTGCCGGCCTTGACCCAGACAAGTCCGGACTGATCGACAACCAGTGCGCCGCTGCTGCTGTTGCCGGTGCCGTTCCAAGTGCCATTGATATTGACGGTACCGCCGTCCACGATAAAGTCATGCTGCCGCGACCCGACCACGCGGGGGCCGGCGTTGTAGCCGATCTGAACCGTGTCGGCCCCCGTGAAGATCATCGTTCCGGATTTGACCGTCACGGTCGCGACGTAAGGCGTGCCGTAATCCGTGATTCCCAAGCCGCTCCCCAGGTCGCCGGCAGAGACGACGCTAAGTGTCTTGCCTGTTCCCAGGTCGAACGTCGTCGCGCCGCCGTCAAACCCCTGCCAGCACCCAATGGACATGTTGCCGCTGAGTGTATACGTGCTGGCCTGCGCGCCGCCGAAGTACGCGCCTTGCGCCGAGGTGGGAACCCCACCGCTCCAGGTTGCCGTTTGGAGCAGGTCCTGCGCGGTGGCGGAGGTATTGGCTGCACGCCATGTGATCGCCTGCGATTGCCCACAAATGCTCAATGCCAGTGCGGATACGGCAAGGAATGCCAATAAAGACGTGTGTGTTCTCATTTGCTGTCCCTTCCTCTTTAGAAACGAATTGCCAGGCTCGGTTGCGATGCCTCCTGAACTGCTTCCCTTCCAGCTACGTTACACGACAGCCGACTTGAATCAAGGTCGATGCCCCGATCCCTCAGGTATAAGAGTATTGCGATTCGCCGTTTTCGTCCAGCCGCGTTTTGCGCCAAATCGCTATGCGTTTTGTGCCATGCTGAACGGTCCAAACTGGGCGGGAGCGAGGAACCATCAGGAACAGACGCTCCGATCAAAGCCGGCGTCAGGGCCATGATCCAAGACGCGGGTGACAACGAACGCCCGCCCCAGAGCAACGGGGCGGAACAGGGAGCAATCGCTTTCACCTGAAGCAGGCTGTTTTCTATGCGGCCATGGATGTGCTGAATCGCATGATCCGCACCGGCGGTCGCCCCTCTCGCCCGGTGCTGGTGCCTCCGGGCAATCTGATCGCCCGACAGTCCACTGACATTCTTGCCATGGACAATCCGGAATTGGTGCAGGCGATGAGGTTCATCCAGAACCACTGCGACAGGCCGATTCTGGTGGAAGACGTGCTCAAGAAAGTGCCGATGTCACGCCGATACCTGGAGATTCAATGCCAAAAGCTCCTGGGCCGATCGCCTCGCGAGCATATTCAGCACGCACACGTGGCCAGAGCCAAGATGCTGATGGAGCAATACGATCTGAGCCTGGCCGACATCGCAGATATGAGCGGGTTCAGGTGCCAAGCCACGTTCTCCATCGTCTTCAAGCGGCTCGCCAAGATGACGCCCGGCCAATACCGCCGGCAACTGCCAGCGCGTGAGACTGGCCGGACAGGGGCAAGGTGATCACGCGGGCGGGCCGTCCGGCTGATCCCCGGCGTCCTTTCCGGCCACCATGAACGGCTGGGCCAGATGGTCGATGTGCTCCTGCGTTTCCCGCAGGTTGATGACCAGTTGCCCCGACGCCGCCAGCCCTAGCCGGCTGTTCGTTGCCGTCAGGTCACCGTGGAAGGCCCATAGACAGACGACGACTGGCAGGTCCGCGTGCTTTTCGTGCAATCGCTTGGAGAGATAGCGGGCCCTCGCCACAGAACCTGGCGGCATGGCTGACACGCAGACCACGCGCGGTTGCCGCTGCTCGACCATCGCCAACACCTCGCCCACCAACGAAGAAGCCGACGCGACGGCCGCACAATATCCACGGCCTTCCAGCAGTTGGGCCAGCATCAGGCCGGCGATTTCATCGGCCTCTTCACCGGCCGGCAGGACCAGCACATTGACGGTGCAGGCCGAGGGCACCTGAACGCGCACTACGGGCGGCTGAGGCGCCTTGCCCGATGGCTCCCGAAGCGGCTCTCCGGGCTTGTCGCCGCTGGGCGTCAAAACCGGCGTGGACGCCTCGGACAACGGGCCAGCAGGCAGTCGCTGCATTTCACCCAACTCCTCAACGACCACCCGAAGGCTCTTGTGGATGAAACGCTGCCGTCGGTCGTCCAGCTTGCCTCGATGGCTGTCGTGCGTGGACATCGTCAGGACGGGTATGAGCACCTGCTCGTACAACGCCTCCACCGAGTGCTCTTTGGCGTACTGCTGGGCCAGTTCGACGGCCTCCTCCTGGTCCAGGGCCAACAGCCGCTGGTAGATCCGCTCCGGCGGCTCCAGGACCGGCTCGTCGCCCAGCAAGATGTCCAGAAACTTGAGTTGCGGAACATACTTGCCCATCACCACCAGCAGCACCGTCAGCGGCATGGAGAGCAGCAGCCCGCTCGGTCCCCAAACGGCCGTCCAGAAGACGGCCGAGACCAGAATGGCCAGGGCGGAGATGCCGGTGCTGGACCGGTACAGCAGCGGTTCGATGAACTGGCTGACGAAGATTTCCAGTCCCACGAACATCCCCAGGCTGACCAGAAAGACGCCGTTGTTGTGGAAGGAACCGAAGGCGATCGCCAGCGGGAAGGCCGCCCCGATCACCGGGCCGACGTAGGGGACGAAACGCAGCACTCCGCACAGCAGCGCCCACAGCAGCACGTTTGGGAAGCCCCCTTCGGCCGAACCGAGCGTCAGGCCAATGACCCACAGCCCCAGGCCTACCGTCAGCCCGTAGGCAGCGTTGATGCACAACTGCGTCAGCAGGTATCGACTGATGCGGGCAGCGGCGTCATCGACCGCCTGGGTGGAAAAGTTGACCCGCCCACGCGTGCTCAGGCGAATCATGCGGTCGCGGAGATCCTCGCGTTTGAGCAGCATGAAGATTGCGAACACGATCACCAGGCCGGCGGTGGCCAAGGGACGAAGCGTCTGCACGAGGATGCCGGTGACATTGTCCGCGGCCGAACGAGACTCGGGGTAGTCGCGGACCGGAAGCGGGTTTTGCGGACTCACCGGCGGCAGGGCCGGCGCGGTCGAACGGAGGAATGGCCCGGGCAAGACCGGCGTCGCGCCCACGGCAGATGGCACGGTTGCGGGTTGGGTGTTCGAGGGCCCCGAGGCCTCCCGGACAGTCTTTTCGACGCTTCGTGTGGCCTCGCCAAACTTGCCGGACAAGCCACGGAGGTCGGCGATCTTCCGCTGTATTTCCTGGCGGAGGTCCGGCAGCTTGTTGGCCATGCCCACAAACTGGGCCTCCAGCACCCAGCCCAGCAGACCCACCACCGACATCGCCAGCAGTACCGACAGGAACACCGGCGCCACTCGCCCCAGGTGCCACTTCTCCAGCCGGCTGGCCAGCGGGTTCAGCAGGAATGCCAGCAGCACCGCCAGCGCTAAGGGGATGAGCACATCGCGCGCATAATACAGCGATGCCACCACCACACACGTGGCCGCAACGGAAACGACCGGCGAGGACGCAATCGAACGGACAATCCTTCGCATCAGGGCCTCGTTGCCTCCAGGCGCCTTCTAGCCCGTTGCTCTCTGGCGTGTCTTAGCTGCCGCTGGACATCTTCATAGCCACCGCCACAAAGATGCCGCAACCTACAAGGGCGGCCGCCGCCGCGATCATCGCCACCCAATGCATCCCCATGTACGGCGTCAGGCCGATGAACAGGGCCGCGATCATCAATCCTAGCCCGCCCAGCAGCAAGGCCAAGGCCACGGCGAGCAGCCCCGCCATCAGACAGGTCTTCCGCATCGTCCTTGCGGCGGCTGAAACGAAAGCGGACGATCCGGCCGCGCAGGCAGCCGTTAAGCAGACGACGACGTCATCGAGGAATTTCACTCTCGCCCCCTCAGGAGCAAGCCCCCGAGAATCGCGCCCACGCCCAATGCCACCAGCACGCTGACGAACGGGCGCTGCCCGATCTTCGCGGCGCAGTCCTTGACGGAGTGCTGGCAACTCTGCCCGACGGCGGAGGCGGCGTCGCGGACCTGGTCCACACGCTCGGTCACGGACTCGCGCACAGACTCCTTGGCGCTGTCAACATAGTCCCCGGCCTTCTTCTGGAGGGCGGAGATGACGCCCTTCATGTCGGCCCGCAAATCCTTGACGTCTTTCATCAATGTGTCTACCGCTTTGTCATAGTCAGTGCTCATGCTCTCTCCTTGAAATAGTCAGTCAACAGCGAGATCACAGTTCCCGCACCCGTACTGCACCGTTTGCGGGTTTTGCGCCTACGGCCTGCCTCAACTGCCCGGCCGCTCAGAAGCCGAAGCGAATCACGTTGAGAAGCAGCATGATCACCAGGACCAGCAGCAGCAGTCCCAGTATCCCGCTGGGCCGGTAACCCCAGTTGCGACTGTGGGGCCAAGTCGGCAGGCCGCCCACGAGCAGCACAATCAACAGAATCAGAAGAATCAGTCCCATCGTAATGCTCTTTTTTACATTGCCGCGAACGTGGCCTGATGCTCGCTTCGGGCATCAAGCTGATCGCGACGCCTATGTTCTGCAAGGTTCCGCAATCGCGGCGCGGTTTCAGCGAGACCCTGACGAGTGCGAGTGAGATGCCGCCATCGCATGTTTCCGCAGTTCCTGCTCCGCGCACAGCCAGTTGCGCTGGCAATGACCTTGCTGGTGACCGCTCTTGACGTAGATCTCGTACGCCCGCTTGGCGATCTCCGCATGCGTAGGCCAAGCGGTCTGGGCCGACCCGGCGAGGGGATCAGAGAGTGTCTGCTTGTTTGAGGACGGCTGCGTCGCGCGTGACTGAGTCAGGTGCTCGTTCATTGCATTTTCCTTAGATAAATCGGTTGTACGTGCTCGCTCTCATCTGAGAGTCGTTCACACTGTGGATATTCGCCTATACGGCCATGGGCAGCGTCTCAGTGCCTATCGCCGTGTTCGTCCCCTCTGTGTTCTTCCGGTTTCCCTTCTCGCCACCGCCCCGGCATGTACCGGTAGCCATGCTCCTGCCGCTCGTAGCGCGGCGCCACCCAGATATAGTGCTCGTGCGGCGGGCGGGCCCAGTGGCCGTGTTCCCACACGTACTTGTGGCTATTCCAGTGCCAGTAGCCGTCAATCCAGATGTACTCACCCGAGGGCGCGGGCGAGCGTCGCTCCACAATGACCTCAGGCGGAGCCTCCTGAACAACCACATAGTCAGGCTGCTCACGCTCCACGTACACTGTTCGGGGAGGGGATTGCCCAATGTTAAGATCGCAACCCAGCAGACCAAGGACCACAAGGCCGCTGGCCGCCCATGTCAACGCTAGCAGTGTCTTCATTCCAAATCTCCGTCGTCAGGTCGTGTGTATGTCAGGCGCTACTGAGCGCCTGTATCGCCCGTTGTCTTTGTTTCCGTCTTTTCCTTTTGGCCTTGGGCGTTGTAGTCGGTCTTCTTCTCCGTCACGGTGGCTTTGCCGCCAAACTCCGTCACCGTCTTCTCCTGGACCTGAGTGCCGCCCAGTACCTTGTCCTTCACCTCTGTCTGCTTGCTGGTCTTGCAGCCGCTGGCGACGACGGCGATTAGCCCTACCGCCAGAACCGTCATGAGCTTGCTCAGGAACTTCCTCATAATGTGCCCTTTCTGTTCGGGTATTCTTCGGGTTGGTCAGCCGCCACTCCCATCCGTCGAGTGCACAGCCACAAAAAAAGCCGACGTAACCGGGCACCCAATGGGTGTCAAATCACGTCGGCTTACTCTTCAACGGGCCTCCCGACTCAAGCGGGTTGCCCTTCATCTAGTCATCCGACTCGGAGCATGGTCTGACTGCACACCATCTCCGATGCCTACACAATGATAGGCGCGCCGTGCAGGGCGGACAGCTGAAGTGTGAAACTATTATCCCGTTGCGAGTTCGCCGGCAGCTATAGCTTCCAGACCAGGCTGGCCACGGGTTGACGTCGTATAGCCTTCGAAAGTCCCGACGGTCTCACCCGGCCGCATCGGCGCCGGGGAAAAGTTGAGTCTCAGGGCCAGTCGCAACTTGGTCAAGGCGACGTTCTGGACTTGGCGGACCCTTTCTTTGGACAGGCTGACGAGCCCGCTCACTTCCTGCAGCGTATGGGTGCGGCTATGGCCGCTTACGGCAAACCGCGCCCCAAGCACCGTCTGCTCAATGTCCGTCAAAGCGCCCCTGTTCAGGCTCAGCACCCGCTGGAGATCCTCGATGGCCAGGGCGTGCTGGTCCGCGTGCCGCCGTTCCATTCCGTCACATCGCTCCATCTCTGGCTCGGAAGTTGTGCCGAAGCGCTGGTGGTAGGTCCCGGTTGCGATCGCCAGGCGGCTGAAGGATTTCATGATGGCCGAGCAGGCGTAAGTGGAGAACCGGAAGCCCCGGGAGATATCGAACTTGTCCACAGCACGCAGCAGGGCCATGTTGCCCTCGCTCACCAGTTCGCCGAACTCCACCGAATTGGCTCTGGTCCGCTTGGCCATGGCCACGACCAGGGGCATGTTGGCCTGCGTCAAGGCGGCCCGGTTCTCGCAAACCCGGCGATACCACGCCAGGATCCTGGGCACACGGCTGGCGACGAAACGCCGCACCTGCTTGCCCATCAGCTCGGCCAGGTGATGCCGGGCGCAGTTGTACCGCATGAACAGGGTCACCTCGTCCTGTCGCGACAGGTTCCGCCTGGCCTGGGGCGGTTGCACCTCATCCTGCCCGTCTGCAAGCTCTGGAGACGGATTCCACTGTGGCACCAGGACCGCCGCGGCGTCGGGGCCGAACAGTGTCTTCTCGGTACCCGCCCGCAGGTACTCCGGATGCGGAACATGGCCTGCTTGGCTGGGGATCGACTGGTAGAGGCGAGCGTCCACTTCGTTGGGCTCGTCCGTGGTCCGTTTGGCAGCCTGCATTGTCGCTATCATCATCATGTGCTCTCTAGCCGAACGGAACGAAAGGTCCAGTTTCGGCGGAAACAAAAAAAGCCGACGCGATCAGGCACCCTAAGGGTGTCAAATCACGTCGGCTTACTCGTCAACGGGCTTCCCGGCACCTCCGGGCTGCCCTTCATCTAGTCATCCGACCGGAGCGAACGCTGCTTTGTTTCTTCTCCGGCCCAGTGAGTGTAGACCGCACATTGCATCAAAGCAAGTAACTATTTATAATTATTAGCGTTGCGACTCTGCCGTTAGCGGCTTTCCCGCGATGTGAATGTTGGAGTTGCCGTGCGGCCGGAATATCAGCCCGGATCCCTCATGTGGTTGGCCTTGGGCAGGAAGTCATTACTGCTCAAGCCGGTGTTGAAATGGATGTTTGAGAAGACATATCCCACAGCACGTTTTGCGTGGGCCCCGTGTCCTTGTAGAAGGAGCGGATCGTCTCGCCGAATTCCTTGCGCGAGACGCCGCCGTACACCTCGTGAACCGTCAGATTTGCCGGCCAATACACGCGAGACTCAATAGGCATGTGCTGTTCTCCTCTTGCCGTCGTTTATCGCGGCAGGCGTTCTTTACGCGATTCCCATCCGCTGCTCCCGCGGCAGGCACATATCCGACCTTGCCAGGTAGACCTGCACGGTCACGTCGATTCTGGAGTAAGCATCCTTCCGGCTCTGGCCAAAGACCGAGCACGTGGACAAGAATGGGTAGCAGGCCCAGCTGGCCGCGGTATCCGTCTTTTGGCGTGGTCTGATGTTGATTTCCAGCTTCATTGAGTGCTCCGCTTCAACGCAGATTCCGTCGATGCCGTCGGCAGTTGGTCTCGCCGTGTGTCCAGACCGCCGAAACAAAAAAGCCGACGCGGTATCACGCCCGATCAGGGGCTATGAACCACGTCGGCTTACTCGTCAACGGGCCTCCCGACTCAAGCGGGTTGCCCTTCATCTAGTCATCCGACTCGGAGCACGCGCACACTTTTCGTCATCTCCGATGCTTGTTCAAGCGTAGGCGCACCATGTGAGCCGAACAGGTGAATTCTGAAACTACTATCCTATTGCTTGCTTGTTCCTTGGCAGTCAGAACTTACAAATCACGCCAGCCTGGGCACGCGGCCTTGCAAGAACGGGCTGACGAAAGCCAGGGAATCCCCTGGCGTCCCGCTACCATCTGCGTCGCCGCAGCAGGACGATTGCTCCAGCGCATAGCGTTGCCAGTGTGGCCGGCTCGGGAGTCCCTTGAACCCTGCTCTCGACGATTCCCATCTCGTACAGCCCCGTGCCGCTGCTGACTAGGTCATGGCCCTGCTCGTGCCAGTCGTTGGCGTTCCAGTATCCTTCGCCAAGGTGACCGTTTTCGCCTGGATGGTTCGCCATCTGCAAATAGGCATGATTGCCTGGCTGTACGCCGAAGGGGGCGGCGTCGGGTGTCGGATTATCCGCCCAGCGAAAGTAAAGAGGCGCCCCGCCGGAAAAGCTGCTCAGCGACGTCGTATCCACCCACTCCCAGGCCGAGCTGGGACTGCCGATACTGGGCTTGGATAGTCCGATCCATGCGATGTTCCGCAAGGGATCCTTGGTCGTCAGAGCCGCCTGGTCCTGCGTGTAGGCCAAGCTGGCGAACTCGTTGGTCAGAAAGCTGTTCTCCGCACTGCCGTTGATGATGACGAGATCACCGCCGGCAGCCTGGGCTTCCGTCCGGGTCTGCTCCCACGTGCCGTAGGTGCGTGTCAACGTGTAATAGTGCGTGAGTCCGGGTGCAACCGCAGGGTCATATTGCCACGTGTAGCCTGGATCCAGCCCTAAAGACAACACCTGGGCCGGAGTCACCGTGTCAGCTGTGCCGACTGACGCAAGGGCGAACAATACGGCGATACCGCCAATGACTGCATTGAGCGTGAGCGATATTCCTTGTCGTTGCGATGTCCGACCTGGGCTCATGGTTAAGTTGACAAGGCCCAAACGGGCCAACAGGGACTTCTTCATCTTGCTGCTCCTTTAGACTGGAAAGAGATACTGAACCTTGACTCTGAATGCTTGATAGTGAAGCCTTGATTCTGCCGAACAGTACGTGGTTCTCCGCGGCGCGAGCCCTGGGCAAAACAAGGACCAGGCCCTGGTGCCAATCACCCTGCGCAAGTGGCAGAGCAGGGCCCGGCGGCTCCATGTTCCGCACCCCGGCTCAGTGCAGTGGTGAGAGGCTGGACTTTCGGAAAAGAAACAGCCGGACTCCGCGGACTGTGCTGCAAGGATGTCTTGCCACGGAAGTCTTTGGCGGAGCTTGGTATGATCTCAAACTCAGGCTGCGAGCATGAGGCCAGTGGAGAAACCCAGAGAACCCGGAAGCTTCCCGCACAACCAAAATAAAAGAGCCGACGCGGTTACACGCCCACTAGGGGGCTCTGAACCGCGTCGGCTTACTCGTTAACGGGCCTCCCGACTCAAGCGGGGTGCCCTTCATCTAGTCATCCGACTTGGAGGCAAGTCTTGATTACTCGCGGTCTCCGATGCTCATTCAATTTCAATGCTAGGCGCGTAAAGCGGACAGAACAGGTGAATTCTGGAATTGTATTCCACATTCACCCTCGTCTTTAAGCGACTGCAACGGCTTTCTTCTTGGAGGCAAACAGACTCACCATCCCGGAAACAAGAAGCACAAGCGTGCCGGGTTCCGGGACGTTTATGGTCTCGGCGGTGGTGATTGTGACAGCTCCGCCTATGGCCAGCGCCCGGCCGTTCAGGGTGCCGCCGCCCAGAGTGATGCTCGTGTTTGCGAGAATGTTTCCGGCAAAGGTGTTGGTTGCACCAAGAACAGCGGACGATCCGACCTGCCAGAACACATGATCCGACGAGGCGCCGTTAATCAAGACCACGGCGGCGCCGGCGGGCGTCGTCAGGCCGGTGCCGATTTGGAAGATCCACTGCGCGTTGGGATTGCCTAATCCGTCCAGCGTCAAAGTCCCAGCCGTCCAAGGCGCGGTCGAAGCATACGTGTATGCTCCCGGAGTAAGGGTCGCCCCGCCCAGGTCGGCAGGTCCAGGCGAGCCGCCCAAAGCGGTCTGCGCTGCCGTGTAGGCGATGACCAAGTCCGTGTGAGCTTGGGCAGTTGCGGGATCGGCGGCCAAGTATAGGATGCCGTTGTTGACCACGCCGGGCGGGAACCCGTTCACCGTAGATGTCGGAGAACTGCCCACATTTCCGTTGTTGATCACCGACGAGCCGGTATTGCTCACCGCTGAACCACCCAGGATGGCGAAGTTTGCCGCCGTGCCCATCGTTATGGTGACGGCCCGTGCTTGCAGCGGGAACCCGGCGAGTGCCGCTATCGCCAGCAAAATCAGTAGCTTGCCTCTCATGTGAAAATCTCCTTTTGCGAATGAACGTCCAGCAATGCTTTCAGCGTGCGGGAACTCCCCGCACCGCCGAAAGCACAAAAAGCCGACGTGATTGGACACCCAAAAGAGTGACGAATCACGTCGGCTTACTCTCCAACGAGCCTCCCGGCACGGCCGGGTTGCCCTTCATCTAGTCATCCGACTCGGAGCCTACGCAACTTCGTCTGGTCTCCGATGCCCGAATTGTAGGCAGCAAGCCGTATATACGCCAGTAGAAATATCGATTGTTTTGGCCGCCTTGCCCGCCAGCACAATGCTGGCAGTAGCCACGGATTAACGGTATCGTGGGTGCTAGACTTCACTTGGAGCTAACAGGCAGCCGGCTATTGCTCTTTCGGGCACCGCGTTTATTGTTGCGCGGGCCTTTGGATTACGACACGCGGTGCGTTTTGAGGTGCTTATGAAGACACAGGGCGAGATTGAAGCTGCTGTCTGCGAAGGGATCAGCCGATTCGAGCAGGAATACATGGGCCGCGGCCCCAAGGACATTCATGCACACCTCCTGGGCGATCTTCTGGTGGTGCGGCTTCGCGGCGTCCTGACGGCGGCCGAACAGCAGCTGGTCAAGACGCTCCCCTCTGACAAGGGCAGGGGATTGCTCAAGCAAGTGCGGACGCAGTTGATGGAAACGGCCAGGCCGGCCCTGGAGATCTTGATTGAGGGCATCACCGGCAGCAAGGTGGTGAGTCTGCATCACGACATCAGCACCATAACCGGTGAGGAGGTCGTGCTCTTCGCGCTGGATGTGCCCCCTGTCGCTCGCGAGGCGAAGCGGGGGTAGATCTTCCAGACCGGCAATTTCCGGGGCAGCGGGCCTGAGATGTCAAGTCGCCGGGGGGCATGGAACTTAATTCCGGAATTCGCCAGATGGGCCCAGCCCGCGCGCCTAGTATTTAGTAAGCATCGGAGAGGTGGCAAGTGTGCGCCTGTTCCGAGTCGGATGACTAGATGAAGGGCAACCCGCTTGAGCCGGGAGGCCCGTTGAAGAGTAAGCCGACGTGATTTGACACCCTCAGGGTGCCCGGTCACGTCGGCTTTTTTGTTTCCGGCGATTCGGGAAGGGCCCCGCGGCCGGGAGCGAAGGAGAACCAGAAATGAAGTCGCAACTGAGTGGTTCCCATCGAAGGACGTACGACGCCATCTTCCGCCACCCGGCGGCTCGGAACCTGTCATGGCGGGACGTGCGTTCACTGCTCGGCGCCCTGGCCGAAGTCGTGGAAGAGCCCAATGGCAACCTGAAGATCACGCGTAACGCTCAAGCGATGGTCCTGCATGTCTCGTTGGACAAGGACATCGCGATGGAGGAGTTGACGGACATTCGTCGTTTCCTTGAGCGGTCCGAGGTGGCTTCGCCGTCGGCCGAGGCCCAGGGCGTGCATCTGCTGGTCATAATCGATCACCGCGAGGCCCGGGTATACAGGACCGAGGTCCACGGCACGGTCCCCCAGCGAATTACTCCGTATGATCCAGGCGGATTTGGCCGACACCTGCACAACGTCCAGGACGATTCCAACGGCCAGCGGAAGCCGGAACGCCGGAGCTTCTACGAGGCCATCGCCAAGACGCTGCACGGCGCTGAGCAGATCCTCATCCTCGGCAGCGGCACCGGCGCCAGCAGCGCGATGGAAGAACTGCTTACTGAGTTGAAGCACCACCATGGGGACGTGGCCAAACGCGTTGTCGGATCGATCGTGCTGGACGAAACACACCTGAGCGAGGACCAGTTGTTGGCCAAGGCCCGCGACTGCTACGCCCAGATCGCCTCACCAAGCGCTGCGCCTTTGCCGCCCGCCGAAACAGGAGCACAGCGATGATCAAGCCACAGTCAAGGATGGCGCAGGAGGTCGCGCAGGCCGTGATGACTTTCCAGGAGCAGACGACCGGCCATGCGCCCAAGGCGGTCACGGTGGTTCTGAGCCAGGACACGCTGGTGATCACGATGCACGACGCCCTGTCGCCGGCGGAGAAGGACATGGCCAAGAGCCCCGAAGGGGCCGCGAAGGTTCAGGAGTTTCACCGGCAGCTCTTTTCCACCGCCTCCAAGTCGCTGCGAGACGAGATCAAGAGGATCACGGGCGTGAACGTGCGAGACGCCGTCACGGAAGTCGAGCCCAGAACGGGGGCCATGGTGTGCGCCTTTGCGAGCGGCACGGTGGTGCAGGTGTTCCAACTCGCCCAGGGCCTCCTCGCGGACACCTGGAACAAAAGCGTACCCATCGAGCAGCCAAAGTCCGCTAGCTCCATACATGACGAACTGAAAGAGACAGGTGCAAAATGAAACCGATGACGATTGGCATCATCCTGATAGTGCTTGGCCTGGCCGGCCTGATCTTCCCGGTCGTGACATACACGACGCGCGAGCCGGTCGACTTTCTTGGCTTCCATTCCACCGTCGACAAGCAGAACACCGTGCTGATTCCGGGCATTGTCGGCGGCGTGGCCCTGGTAGGCGGCATTGCCGTGATCGTGGTCGCGGCGCGCAAGGGGTCGACGGGCTGATGCCGCAGCCGGCGGAAGCTTTCACAGGCGCTGGAACGCAATGAACTTGCAGCCATATAACGCAGAAAGAACATTTGAGACGGACCGGACAGTTCTGACCAAGAGTCCGGCCATAACACAGAAAGACAGTGTGACGCATGGGTACGATGCGAATGAAATTGCTGGGTGTGCTTTTGGCTCTGGTGGGGGTGACGCCGCTGGCGTGCCTGGACTTCGGGCAGCCTGCGCACCAGGAGCCACGCCAGGAGAGAACGGAAAAGGACGTGAAAGTCGGCGGCGACAAGGGCGTCGTGGTGAAGCGTTCGGATTCCAATACAGAGGTGAAGATCGGCGGCGACCGTGGTCTGAAGGTCGAGCATCCGCGCGACCAAACGGACGACGACCAGAAATGATCGGCGGGCAGCCTGAGTTTCAGCGGGAATTGCGGTTCGGGAAGCCGCAGGTCAGTTTCCTTAATCCCATTAAAGGAGAAGCACTGTGAACAGGATTTTGGCGGTAGCGTTTGTGGCGTTGGTGGCTTTTGTGGGCTGCCAGAAGAGTGAGCCGGGCGGACGCGGCGGGTCGGACACTTTCAAGGTCGTGGTTCCGGCCATGAGCACAGATGTGAAACAAGGCGAGATTCAAACCGTTCGAGTATCCGTGGAACGCGGGGCCGATTTCAAGCAGGCGGTCAAGTTGGAAGTGAAAGCTCCCACCGGCCTGCAGGTTGACCCCGGCAGCACAACCGTTCAGCCGGGCGACAAGGGTGACGTGCAGCTGAAGATCACCGCCGCCAAGGACGCGCCCCTGGGCGAACAGAAGCTCATGATCAAGGGCACACCCGACAAGGGCGAGAGCGCGGAAACAGAGTTCAAGGTAACGGTTAGTGCCAAGTAGCGCCGTCGCCAACGGTGGCGATGGGCCAGGAACACAATCAGTCTAATAAGGAACATGGATATGAAGATTGCAATTGGGATCGTAAGTGCGTTGCTGTTCGTAGGCGTAGTAGGCTGCAGCCCCCAAGGCGGAGGCATGTCCGGCGGCGAACAATTCACCATCGCCACCCCGGTTCTGGGTGTGACGATCAAGCAGGGTGAGACCGAAAGCGCGACGATCTCGCTGCACAGAGGCGAGTACTTCAAGCGTGACGTGACGCTGGACATCAAGCCCTCCAAGGGCATCACCGTCGAACCACGTGAAGCCACGGTCAAGGCGAGCGAGAAGCCTGACGTGCACCTTCGGATTACGGCCGCCAAAGATGCTGCCCTTGGCGAATACAAGATCTTTGTGAAGGGCACACCCGCAACCGGCGAGCCGACCTCGACGGAAATCCTGGTCAAGGTCGTTTCCCCGTAAGTTGTCGGCAGACGGTAGGGTCCGCAGGTTCTGCCGCCGCCGCTTGGCAAAGGCGGAAGGTCTGCGGACGAGAACTTGCGGTCCCTACCTCACTGTCGGCAGGCAAAGAACAAGGAACCTGATATGAGATACCTCAAGGCAGCAATGATCGTGGTCGCGTCGCTGGCTCTGACCGGGCTGATGGGCCTAGCTGGGTGTGATGAGGATCATCACTACCGCGGTGACCGCGACCGCTCCCCACGCTACGAGGGGCACGATAGCGATCGACACGAACAGGGTGACCGGCACGAGGATCGTGGCGGGGATTCCGGCCACAATCAAGGCGAGCACGGCGACCGGTAGCACCGGCCGGGCTTGCGGTTGTTTCGGCACGACCCCATGAACGACGTAGACGTGACCGTCGCCGAGTCGCACAGCGTGCGAGGACGGCCACAGAACGCAAAGGAACGTCAGTATGCTTTGGACAGTGGCAATCGTGATCATGTTGTTGTGGTTGTTGGGAATAATCACGTCCTACACGCTGGGTGGGTTTATCCACATCCTGCTGGTGGTGGCGCTGATCGTTGTGCTGGTTCGCCTGATCCAGGGTCGGCGGCTGATGCCGTAGGACGGCCTTGGGCACTCAGACGTATGACTTGTATGAAACAGCACTGCATTGCGGAGAAAGTACCATGACTCATTACCGTGTCGCATTGGCCATGATTGGCGTGTCGATATTCGTCGTGTGTGGACAGTGGTCTGGCCGGGCCGCCGCCGAAGTGAATGTTGACGTGGGACCGGTTCACGTCCATACCGGAGGCCAGCCTGAGCCGCCCCCGGAGATAGAGATACTGACGCGCGGCCCGATTCACGAGGCGTTCGCCCAGCCCGTCATTCTGGACGAAGGGGCCGAGTTCGTGATCGACCGCCGCCCGCCGCCGCCGATCGATGAGATCATTCCCGACGAAAAGCCCGAGGGAAACCACATCGTCTGGATTCCAGGATACTGGAGTTGGGACAGCGACCGGAACGGCTTCATCTGGGTCTCCGGCTGCTGGCGCGCGGTGCCGCCCAACAACAGTTGGGTTCCCGGGTACTGGGCCCAGACCAGCAGAGGCTACCGGTGGATCGCCGGATTCTGGACCGCGGCCGACACCGAAGAAATCGAATACCTGCCAGCGCCACCAGCCACTCTGGAAGAGGGGCCGCAAGGGGCAGGTTCCGCCGATAACATCTGGATTCCAGGTTGCTGGGTCCGCCACGAAGGTCGGTATGCCTGGCGGAGGGGATTCTGGGAGCCGGCTCGGCCCAATTGGGTGTGGGAACCGGCTCACTACGTGTCCACGCCGCGTGGATACGTCTACGTGGACGGCTATTGGGACTATCCGCTGCATGGACGCGGCGTGGCGTTCCTGCCGGTGTATTGCCCACCCAGCCTGTATGGCCGAGCGGACTTTCGATATTCTCCAGACATCGTCCTGGACGTGGACGGCCTGACGCTCAACCTGTTCATCTCGCCGGAGCGACACCACTACTACTTCGGCGATTATTACGGGGCCGAGTATTCGCGTGAAGGGTTCCATCCATGGTATGAAGCGCACGATCACCACGATTGGTATGACCCGATCTTTGTCCACCAGCAGTGGCGGCATCGCGACGATCACGACTGGGTCCAGCACGAGCGCGAGGGCTACGACCACCGCCGCGATGACAAGGACCTTCGGCCGGCCAGGAACTATGAGGCCATGAGGGCCCAGGTGGCCCGGCTGCCGGAAAAGGATCGGCGCGGGGTGCAACTGGCCCGGCCGATGAAGGAGGTCGTCTCAGACAAGGCGACGCCGTACAAGTTCGACAAGGTGGATGCCAAGACGCGCGAAGCCTCCGCCAACCGAGCCAAGGACGTGCATGCATACCAGGACCAGAGAGCGCAGTGGGAATCGCCGGCGGCTGGGCCCAAGAAGGGCGTCGAGCCGAAAGAAGGCACGGCCCCCAGAGAGGGCGTAGCGCCCAAGGAAGGGCGGGCGCCTGCCAACGAATCGCCGTCGGTAGCGCCCAAGATGGGTGCGGAGCCCAGGGAAGGCGTGGCCCCCAGAGAGGGCGTAACGCCTAAGGAGGCGAATGCGCCACCCAAGGAGTTGCCGAAGCCGCCTGCCAAAGAAGTGATGCCGCCCGAAAAGGTGCAAACGCCCGAACATGGCGCTGTCGGCAAGGATCAGCCTGCCGGAGCGGCTGCTCAGCCCGAGAAGGTGAAGATTCCCAAGCCGCCGGTCTCAGTCCGCGAACCGGTGAGCAACAAGGAACTCACGCCGCCGCCAAGACCCGAGCATCCTCAGCCGGATTTGAAGGCGCAGCCGAAGCCTTCAAAGCCCGACGCGCCGGATCGTTCGAAGGACAGGGATAGTTCGGACAAGGACAAGCCCGAGAAAGACAAGCCCGAGAAGGACAGGGCCGAGCCGGCGAGAAAGTAGGCCCATTGGGCGGGCCTGCCGCCTTGGCAGACTAGATCATGTTCACGCGCCGGCACGTTGCGTCCGGCCCCTCGGTGGTCAGTCGGCGAGACACCGAGGCGGTCGATGATGCCTGGCGAGAAGTCGGGGAGCGTGTCGGTACCGGAAATGAGTTGTGAAGATTGAGGAACGATACGTGGCATGAGATGCATTCGCTGTGGCAACGAATTCGACTGCTAGGCCGACGCGGTCTGCTTCCCTTGGAAGGCATGGACAACGTTGAGCCGCCGCTCCGCGAAGGCCTGTTCAGCATTACGCAACTGGAGAGCCACGCTCGGGCCTTGGCAGCGGACCCCAACCGCGATACGTCGCATTTGGGGGCTACTGCCGGTCGTAAGCGATCCTCTCAACCCGGCCCCGAGGTGCTGCTGCGCCGCTTGGCCGAGAACGAAGGTATCATCGGCCAATCGTACGAGGAGGTGGCCGGCGCCATTCGGCAGGGCCACCCGCAATCGCCGGCGGCGACATGGCTGGTCGAGAACTACACATTCATCGAAGAGCAGATCGATCAGGTCCGCCTGATCTTCCCGCCGGGCTACAGCCGGCAACTTCCACGCCTGAATGCTGGGTCTTTGAAGGGCTTTCCGCGCATCTATGAGTTGGCCATCGAACTGGTCTCCCACACGGATGGGCGCGTGGACGCCGAGAACATTTCGCATTTCATCCGATCCTACCAGACGGTCCATCCCCTGAATCTGGGAGAGCTATGGGCTGTGCCGATCATGGTGCGCCTGGCCCTGGTGGAGAACCTGCGGCGAGTATCACGGCGAATCGCGTGGCGCCGGCGGCACAGGGAATCGGCCGTGGACTGGTCGGATCGTTTCATTCATGCGGTTCGGCTGGACCCAAAGAGCCTGATCACGATCCTATCGGATTTCGTGCGGTCCGACCCCGTTCTGTCCGCACCGTTTTTGGCGGAGTTGACTTCTTGCCTGCAGGGCACCCACCCGGCCATGGGGCTGGTGATCAACTGGGTCGAGCAGGAGTTGTCAGAGCGCGGCCAGACCCTGGAACTGATCCAACAGGCCGAAAGCCACGACCAGGCCGCGGATCATGCCTCCATCAGCCATAGCATCACCAGCCTTCGACAACTGGGCAAGATCGACTGGCGGGACATGGTCGAATCGCTGAGTTTCGTGGAAGCGATCCTGCGCCAGGAGCCCTGTGGCGTGCATTCGCAAATGGACTTCCGTTCACGCGACCTCTGCCGACGCGAGATCGAGGATTTGTCGCGCCGCAGCGGCCGAGAGGAGCAGGATGTCGCCGCGGCGACCCTGCGCCTGGCCACGGAACGGACGCAGCGGCCGGAGACCGACCCGCGCGAAGGCACGGTAGGTTACTTCCTGATCGGCGATGGCCGTAGCGAACTCGAAGCGGAGATCCATTACCGGACGCACTTGCGCCAGCGAGTGGGCAGGAGTCTGCGCCGCCGGGCGCTGCCGGTGTATCTGCTGGTTATCGCGCTGCTGACGGCTGTGCTGTCGCTGGCGGTGATCTCGATTGTTGACCCCGCTCTCCCGGGGGCATGGCTGGCACTGACCGACCTGGCGGTCATTCTGGTGGCCTCGCGATCGGCCATATCGCTGGTGAACTGGTGGGCAAGCCTGCTGGTGCCGCCCCGGGCGATGCCACGCCTGGACTTTTCCAAGGACATCCCCGACGCCTGCCGCACCGCGGTCGTCGTTCCGGCGATGCTCTCTTCGGCGGCCACGGTCGACAAGCTGATGGCCAACCTTGAACTGCGCTACCTGGGCAACAAGAGCCCCAACCTGCTGATGGTCCTCCTGACCGATCTGCCCGACGCTTTCGAAGAGCATATGCCTGAGGACAGGCCGCTGCTGGAACGAGCGCTGGGGCAAATCCGCGAGTTGAACGCCAAGTACGCGGGCCCCGGCCAAACGGCGTTCTATCTCCTGCACCGGCCACGGCTGTGGAATCCGCAGCAACGGCGCTGGATGGGGCACGAGCGAAAGCGCGGCAAGATCGAGCACTTCAATCGCCTGGTGTTGGCGGGGGTGACCGAACCTTTTTCGCTGATCGAGGGCGACATTGACCAGCTGCGCAGCGCTCGATACGCCATCGTGCTGGATGCCGACACCCAGTTGCCGCCGCAGTCGGCCTGGAAGATGGCTGCGTCGATGGCTCATCCCCTGAACCGCCCGCACTTCGACCTGACGCGCCAGCGCGTGACGCGGGGCTACGGCATTCTCCAGCCGAGGCTGGCAGTCTCGCTGCCGCAATCGCAGCGCTCGCGCTTCGCCAGCCTGTTCGCCGGCGATGTCGGCCTGGACCCGTACAGCCGCGAGATATCCAACGTGTACCAGGACATCTTCGGACAGGGCCAGTTCGTGGGCAAGGCCATCTACGACATCATGGCATTTGACACGGCCGTGGGCGGCCGATTCCCGGACAACCGAATTCTCAGCCATGACCTGATCGAGGGCTGCCATGCCCGGTGCGGATTCCTCGGTGACGTGGAGCTGCTGGAGGATCATCCCGAACGTTACCTGGCCGATGCCAGCCGGCGACGCCGGTGGGCCAGAGGAGACTGGCAGATCGCCAGCTGGGTGCTGCCCGGCGTACCCGGGCCCGATACGACTCGGCGGTCAAACCCGCTGGGGATGCTGGCCAGGTGGATGATCCTGGATAACCTGCGTCGGACCCTCGTTCCCGTGGCCATGCTGGCGGCCCTCGTCCTGGGATGGTTCGCCGCTCCGGGTGCGGCCTTGGCCTGGACGGCAATGCTCGTGATCGTTTTTCTCCTGCCGGACATCCTGCGATCTGCGCGGGTAATGACCGCCAAGCCCAGGCACCTGAGCTGGTCTACGTACCTGCCGTACGCTGGATCAAAGGAACTGCGCGGCTGGGCGATCACTCTTCTGGAACTGCTGCTCATTCCGTTTCACGCTTTCATGTATGTGGCCGAGATCCTCCGGACACAGTGGCGTCTGATCAGCCGCCGGTATCTGCTGGAGTGGCAGACGGCATCGGACGCCGGCAGCCAGGCGGGAACCACACTGGCCAGTACGTTCGCGGCCATGTGGCCTGCGCCGGTCGCGGCCATGATCATCGCCGCGCTGCTGGCCGGACGCATGTTCTCTGGCAACTGGCAGTCCGAACCGGGGCCGATCATTGCCCTGGGCCTGCTGCTGGCCGCATGGTTCGTTTCACCGGCCATCATGTGGCACCTGGGGCGTCCGACGTCGCGCCGCCGTGGAGGCCTGGATGATCGCCAGCGGCTCTTCCTGCGGAAGACCGCTCGGCGCACGTGGGAGTATTTCGCGCAGTTCGCGGGAAAGAATCATCATTGGCTGCCGCCCGACAACGTCCAACAAGACCCGCCCATCGGCGAGGCGAATCGCACGTCTCCAACGAACATGGGAATGGCCCTTTTGGGCAACCTGGCGGCGTGGGACTTCGGCTACGTTTCCGCCGGCACGCTTCTCAATCGCACCAGCCAGGCCTTTGGGACGATGGAAGAACTGCCGCGCCATCGCGGACACTTCCTCAACTGGTACGACACGCAGACGTTGGCGCCGGCCCCGCCGCGGTACGTGTCGACGGCCGACAGCGGCAACCTTGCGGGCTGCCTGGTCGCGCTCAAGACGGGACTGGCCGAACTGGCCGACCGCCCGATCTTGCCGGCGAGATGGCGGCAGGGGTTGGAGGACACCGTTGGCATCCTGCTGGAGGAATTGGAACGGCCGGAGAATGCCGACGCGCCCGCGACAGGGCGCGTACGGACCGCCCTGGTTCAACAGATGGAACTGCTGACATTGGCCGGTGAGTCCTTGTCCGGAGCACACAGGGCGCTGTCGGAGATGGTTTCGGCGTCGGCAAAGCTGGAACCGATAGCGGAGCCGGAAAGCGAAGTCGCCTACTGGCTGGGCGCGCTGCGCCGCCAGAGTGAAGACCTGCAAACCGACCTAGATTGGCTGGCGCCTGGGCATTCGCAGCCGCAGAAGCAAGATGGGCACCTGCCGCCGTTGCAGGACTCGATACCGTCCCTGCGCGACCTGGCGCGTCCGGCGAGTCTTTCTCCCACGGCGCAAGGCTCGGGGAACAACGTGCCCGAACTGACACGGAAACGCGCAGCAGAGCGTATCGCAACGATAGAGGATCTCGCCCAGCGGTGCGGCGAGATGTCGGAAATGGACCTGGACTTCCTGTACGACCCCGAGCACAAGCTCCTGTCCATCGGGTACAACGTCGATACACACC
Organism: uncultured Planctomycetota bacterium; assembly: GCA_903892515.1. GTDB lineage: Bacteria > Planctomycetota > Phycisphaerae > SM23-33 > SM23-33 > CAITIS01. Next base: position 123,562 of record CAITIS010000091.1, read on the forward strand.
AGCGCGACCCGGGCTTTTACGACCTACTGGCGTCAGAGGCCCGGCTGTGCAGTTACCTGGGTATCGCCCGCGGCCAGGTGCCGCTTGAACACTGGTTCCATCTGGGGCGTCAGCTCGCCCCGGGCGGACGAGCCGCCGTGCTCATATCGTGGAGCGGCTCGATGTTCGAGTACCTCATGCCGCTGCTGCTCATGCCCGACTATGAGGCGACCCTGCTCCAGCAGTCTTGTCGCGAGGCGGTCGCGCGGCAGGTTCGCTATGGACGACGGCAAGGAGTGCCCTGGGGCATCTCCGAAAGTTGCTACGACCAGCTCGACTCGCAGAAGGCCTACCAGTACCGGGCCTTCGGCGTGCCGGGGCTGGGGCTCAAGCATGGACTGCACGATGACCTGGTCGTGGCGCCCTATGCCACGGTCCTGGCCGCGATGATTGACCCGGCCGCCGCCTGCTCCAATCTGGAAGCGATGGCCGGGCAAGGGTTCCTGGGACGCTATGGCTTCTACGAGGCGGCCGACTACACGCCCGGCCGAGTGCCTCCCGGCCAGAAGTTCTCGCTGATCCGCAGCCACATGGCCCACCACAGCGGCATGAGCCTGTTGGCGCTGGACCAGGCTCTGCTGGCCCAGCCCATGCACGGGCGGTTCCTGAACGACCCGCGGATTCGGGCATCCCTGCTGCTCCTGCAAGAGCGGGTTCCATTGGCGGAGGTGCGCACGCGGCTGGACATGACCCGCGTCGAACCGTTCCTCAAACACGCCGCGGAGGCGGTCGACAGCTCGCTGCGAACCTTCACGACGGCGGACTCGGCCGTGCCCGAGGTCCATCTGCTCTCCAACGGCCGGTACCACGTCATGATCACGGCCGCCGGCAGCGGGGCCAGTCGCTGGCAGGACCTGGCCCTGACACGGTGGCAGGAAGACGCCACGCGCGATCACTGGGGCACCTTTCTGTACGTGCGCGACCTCGACGCCGACACATTCTGGTCTGCCACATCTCAGCCGACTGGCGACAAGTTTGACAGCTACGAAGTCCAGTTTTCCCAGGGAGTGGCCGAGTTTCGCGCCACGCGAGACGGCATCGGGGTGCACACCCGCGTGGCGGTGTCATCTGAGGAAGACATTGAGTTGCGGCGTCTGGTCGTCTCCAACCTGTCGAGCCGGCAGCGGCATATCGAAATCACCTCCTACGCGGAGGTGGCGATGGCCAACGGCCGGAATGCCTCTGAACAGCCCGCCTTCAACGGCCTGTTCATCGAAGCCGAGGCCCTGCCCGCCAAGGCCGCGGTCGTCTGCACGCGCCGAACGCGCTCCCCGCAGGAGACCTGGCCTTTGTTCTTCCACGGGATGACCATGCATCACCACGACGTCGCCGAGGGTGTGACGTGTCAGACCGACCGCTCGCTGTTCCTGGGCCGTGGCCGAACGGCCGCCGATCCGCTTGCTATGACTTCGGAGTTCCCGGACACGTGCCCGCCCACGCTCGATCCCGTAATGGCCGTGCGGCGCACCATACGCTTGGAGCCGGGGCAATCCGTCACCATTGATGCCGTCTGGGGCGTGGCGCCGGATCGGGCCGCGGTCTTCGCACTGCTGGACCGGTATTACGACCCGAACCTGGCCAGTCGTGTTTTCGAGCTGGCGCGGATGCACAGCCAGATCCTGCTGCACGAATTGCAGGCCACCGAGGCCAACGCCCAGCTATTCGGGCGCATGGCCTGTTTCCTGGCCTATGCCAACCCCCGATTGCGCGGGCGTGGCAGCCTTATCGCCCGCAATCGAAAGGGGCAATCCGCGCTGTGGGCGTACGGCATCTCGGGCGATCTGCCCATTGTCCTGCTGCGGATTTCGGACCCCTCGGCCCTGGACCTGGTGCGTCAGATGATCCAGGCGCACGCGTACTGGCGGCACAAGGGCTTGCCGGTCGACCTGGTCATCCTGTCCGAGGCGTACGCCGGTTATCGTCACAGCCTGCTGGACGCTGTCGTCGGCCTGATCAACGTCGGGCCCGAGGCCAAGGCGCTGGATCAGCCTGCCGGCATCTTCGTGCGAAACGTGGCCCAAGTGCCGGAAGAGGATGTGCTCCTGCTCCAGGCCGTCAGTCACATCGTGCTGAGCGACCGGGCGGGCACCCTGTCGGAGCAGCTGGATCGACAGGTGCTGCCTGAGTGGATGGGGCTTCCGCTCAAGCCGACACGAGGGCCTGAGCGACCTCCGCGAGCAACAACCGAGTTGCCGCAGCGTGAGCTGAGGTTCTTCAATGGGTTGGGCGGATTTACGACGGACGGCCGCGAGTACGTTGTTGTCCTGGCTCCTGGCGTGGCCACGCCGGCGCCGTGGATAAACGTCCTGGCCAACCCCAACTTCGGCACGATCGTCAGCGAATCCGGCTCGTCTTACACGTGGTATCGCAATGCCCACGAGTTCCGGCTGACACCCTGGTACAACGACGCGGTCAGCGACGCCAGCGGCGAATGCTTCTATCTCCGGGACGAGGAGAGCGGCGTGTTCTGGTCGCCCATGCCCGGCCCGGCCCGTGGCCGCTCCGCTTACGTTTCGCGGCATGGCCTGGGGTACAGCGCCTTTGAGCACAGCGAAGAGGGCATCGCAACAGAAGTCTTCACGTACGTGAAGTCAGATGCCCCACTGAAGTTCATCGCGGTGAATATCCGAAACCTCGGCACCCGCCCCCGTCGGCTGAGCCTGACGGGCTACGTTGAGTGGGTCCTGGGCGAAAGCCGCCAGCGCAACGCCATGCACGCGGTGACCCGGCTCGATCCGCTGACGGGAGCCATCTTTGCATCGAACGCCTACGGTCTGGACTTCAGCGGCGCCGTGGCCTTTCTGCACTGCAACCATCCTCAACGGACGATCACGAGCCGCCGGATAGAGTTCCTGGGCCGCAACGGTTCGCCGGCATCGCCCGCCGCCATGCATCGCAAGGAACTATCCAACCGGGTCGGCAGCGGCGTCGATCCGTGCGCGGCCATACAGGCGTATGTTGACATCCCACCCGGAGAAGAGGCGCAGGTGGTCTTCGTGCTCGGTGCGGCCGACAACGAGGACCAGGCGCGATCGTTGCTGGCCCAGCATGGCAACGTGGATGGAGCCCGGCGCGTGCTGGAAGAGGTCTGGGAATTCTGGAAGCGCGAACTTGGCGGTGTCTACGTCGAAACGCCAGATGCCTCCGTGAATCTGCTGGTCAATCACTGGCTGCCGTATCAGGTCCTGGCCTGCCGTCTCTGGGGACGCAGCGGGTTCTACCAGTCCGGCGGCGCCTACGGCTTCCGCGACCAGTTGCAGGACTCTTTGGCGCTGCTGTACGAGTGTCCGTGGCTCACCCGGCAGCAATTGGTTCTGTCCTCCAGCCGGCAGTTTCAGAACGGAGATGTCCAGCACTGGTGGCACCCGCCGCTGGGCCGAGGCGTACGCACGCGAATCTCCGATGACTACCTGTGGCTGCCGTACGCGGTCTGTCGGTACGTGGCCGTGACGGGCGACACCGGCATCCTGGACGAAGAGACCGCCTTCCTGGAGGCCCCGCCGCTGGAGAGGGGCGAGGAAAGCCGCTACGGGCTGCCGCGCGTCTCCGACCGCCGCGTCACTCTCTGGGAGCATTGCGTCCGGGCGCTGGATCGCGGCCTGCGGTACGGAACCCACGGGCTGCCGCTGATGGGAAGCGGCGACTGGAACGACGGCATGAACCGCGTCGGCCACGAGGGCACGGGCGAGAGTGTCTGGCTGGCGTTCTTCCTCCACAACGTGCTGACATCCTTCGCCCAACTGGCCGACAGACGCGGCGATCCTGCCTACGCCGAGAAATACCGCTCAGAAGCGAGCGGCCTGGGCGAGAGGATCGACGCCAATGCCTGGGATGGCGAGTGGTACCTACGGGCGTTCTTTGATGACGGCCAGCCGTTGGGTTCGGCACAGAACAGCTACTGCCAGATCGACCTGCTCCCGCAAGCCTGGGCGGTCATCAGCGGTGCGGCCGATCCGGACCGGGCGCGACAGGCACTGGAAACGTCCTTGAGCCGATTGGTCGATCCTGGCGCGGCGACCATCCGCCTGTTCGATCCGCCCTTTGACGGCACGGAGATGGACCCCGGCTACATCCGTGGTTACATCCCCGGCGTGCGCGAGAATGGCGGCCAGTACACCCACGCCGCGGTCTGGGCCGTCATGGCCGTGGCAAGACTCGGCAATGCCCAGGAGGCGTGGCGATTGTTCTCGCTGCTCAATCCTATTCGTCATGCCGATTCGCCCGAGCGGGCCGCGAAGTACAAGGTCGAGCCCTACGTCCTGGCGGCCGACGTATACAGCGCCAAGGGGCATGAAGGCCGCGGCGGCTGGACGTGGTACACCGGGTCCGCCGGCTGGATGTATCGGCTTCTCGTGGAAGAGCTGCTGGGCGTCCGGCTGGACGTCGACACCTTGACCTTCGCGCCGCTCCTGCCCGCGGATTGGAACGAGTACACCCTGCACTATCGCTACCGCAACACGTTCTACCACATCCGTGTGGTCAAGACGGGCGAGGACGCGACAGAGGTCCGGCGCGTACTGCTTGACGGCGTCGAGCAGCAGGACATGAGCATTCACCTGGTCGATGACGGCCAGGAGCATCCAGCCGTCGTGGAGGTAGGAGATTCTGCCGCGGCCGCAACCGCCATCGGCGTCTGATCGCGTCAGAACGTGCGCGTGCCTTAACTGGCGTATCGCCAGCGCCCTTACTGCTTCCAATAAGCCTTGCGGCCGGCGTCATTAGTGACGCCAGCCGCAAACACTTCGTGTCAATGGAGCATTTCTGCTCGCCTGCATGCTGCCTGTGCTATTTCGCACCGCGGCGGCGCAGGAGGGCAATGCCACCGACGCTCAAGAGGCCCAGCGTGGCCGGCTCCGGGACCTGGGTGAACCGGATGTCCGTAATCTGCAGGTAGCCCGCCGTAGCTGACTTGAAAGCGTCCGAAAAGGACATGTAAGCCAGCCGGTTGCCGGACTGGCCGAAGGTCTGCACGGCGCCGCCGTTAACGTTGGCGTTGGCAGCGGTGATGCTGCTGAACGGGATGTCCAGGGTCACCGTGCTAAGGGCCGGAATAGCCGGACGCGTGACGTTGAGCGTCGAAATCAGGCGCGAGCCCGAGTCGATGTGGCTGTTGTCAAGGAACCAGCCCATGGAGATGGGCATGACGCTTCCTGCGGCGAGGTCGGTCGAGGCCGAGTTATGGAACGTGATCCGCAGATTGGCGAGTTCGTCAGCGGGATTCACGACGTAGACCACGTTCGAATTGTAGAAGGCCGCATTGTTCAATAGCATGGTGCTGCCGTACACGGAGGTGCCAGTGGCATAGGCGGTGATGCCGCCCAAGTCGCCGCTGGCGTTGGTGCTGAACTTAACGTAACCGACCGCCCACGTACCGCCGATGTCTGGCGTCATGTCGTTGAAGTGATTGTCGACAACAAGATCGGCAAGAGCTGGGCTCGACAGCAGCGTCAATGCTACAGCAATTACCCCAATAATGCAGATGTTTGTTCGCATGGTACGGCCTCCTCGATCAAAATCGGCTCTACGGTGAAACACAGTATCCGGGAACCATTCCCGGGGTTTCCTGTCAAAAGCTAGCTGGAGCACAAGGCCGAAATTGTCCAAAAACGGCCTGATACTCTCTCCTTTACGACTTGCTGCTTCCGGTCTCCACCGGCGGCTCATGCCGGCGTTGCATGATGATCACTGTACGATTCATGGGGATAATGGTCAATGCGTGCAGGCGCAGAAAAAGTCGTAGGGTGCGCAAGGAGCCTTGCGGCCGGCGGCGGGGCTCAGATGCCCGCGCCCAGGCTGTCGGCGCCAGTGCTTGGCCGGAACTGCCGACGGTACTGGCCCGGTCGCAGCTTCGTTGCGCGCAGAAAGATTAGAGACATGACTGAGGCGCTGGAAAAGCCGCTGCGTTCGGCCACTGTCGAAACCGGCAGGTCAGTGGTTGTCAGCAACTTCTTTGCCAGGTCCAGGTGGGCGTGAAATACCTGTTGCTGCGGAGAGCGTCCCAGCAGGGCCTTGAAATTCATCTCCAGCGCCCGCCGCGAGATGGGCACCTCGCGCAGAACGTCATCTACCAGCAGCGGCTGGTGCGCGTGCTGCTGAATGAAACGAATGGCCGCGGCCACGAGCGGATTGCTGACCGTCAGAATGTCCGACGACTGCCGCACGCGCAGCTCTCCTGGCGGAATCAGCAACGGCCGGCGGGGCGGTTTCTTGCCGCTGAGAATTCGATCCAAGACCGCCGTTGCCTCGTACCCGAGCTTCGCGGGCGCGAGATCGACGCTGCTGATGGGCGTGCCGACGAGTTCGCAAGTGAGGTCGTCGCTGCCGACGCCCACCAGGGCCACGTCCTCGGGAATCCGCAGGCCCGCCTCCTGGCAGGCAAAAATGGCCTCGCGGGCGTGAAAGTCGTTGCAGCACATCAGGCCCAGCGGCCTTTCCAGGTGGGCGAGCCATTTTCCCAACGCCTTGCGATTTGCCACCAGCGGGCCGATCTTGCCGCGATGGGTGTGGTTGCGGACCGCACAGTCGAAGCCGGTTGTTTTCAGCTCGGCGACGAATCCAGCCTGCCTGAGCTGGGAGTACAGGATCGACGGCAGGCCGTAGTACGCAAAATGCTTCAGCCCGCACTCCCTCAGGTGCTTGGCCACCATCCGCCCGACAGCCCGGTCGTCAGTCTGCACGCGGTAGATCCTGGGCGAATCCCAGGTGCCGGAGACATCAACGATAGGGATCTGATACTGCTCCATGGCGTGAAGCTGGTCTAAGTTCCAGATTTCGGCCAGCAGCGCGTCGGCGTTCCACTTGGCGATAATCTGCCCCAGCTTGAACAGGCCCAGCCTGGAGTAGTCGTGCTCGACGAACTGCTCCCAATGGCCGTGAGCCCGGCAGTAGGCCAAGGCGCCATTGACGACGCCATGACCAAAGCTCGTCTGCCACGTGGCCAGTATCGCCAGGCGTCTGGACTTCTTCATATTCGCCACCTTCAGAGCCGCTTGTGGCTCGGCTGGCGTCCAGTATACAGGGTGGGAGCCGGGGCGTGCGAGGCGCAGCTTCGGGGCTAACTTCGGCCTGGCCTCGACCCCGAAGCTCTGGCCCGAGGAGAGAGTCGGACTTTAGGTGAGCCTCGGGGCCGAAGGCAGGCTGGTTCTGAACGGGCTATTTGTGCTGACCGGCGAAAGCTACCGCTTTCTCCGCAGCAGGCTGACGCCGCTCAGAAGCAGCAGCGAGACGCTCGCCGGCTCGGGAACGCTCTTGCCGAAGTTGGTCTCCAGGATGATGTAGTCCTTGAAGTTGGTCACGCCGTCGCCATTGAAGTCGCCCATCGCCCAGGTCGAGCCGCTCTTGCCGAAGTTCAACTCCAGCACGATGTAGTCCTGGAAAGTGACGAAGCCGTCGCCGTTGGCGTCGCCCAGGCAGTAGGTTTGGACCGGCGGCGGCGTGGGGTCGGCGATATAGGCGTTGGCGATGGGATTGCAGACGGCCGATGTACTCAGATTCGGCAGGATCGAGCTGTTCTCGGCGCCGAGTTGCAGCAGGTAGTGCTGGGTGATGGTTTCGCCGGCCGCCATCGAAATCGCGCCGTATGACGAGTAGTACCATCGCTTGAAACCAGTCCAACCATGGGCGCCTTGTTTGACCATGTCGGGATTGCCGCCCGTCAGGTTAATCGGCACGAGCATGACCGATGCCTTCGTGAAGTCTGCGTACGGCGCTGGGGTGGATTTCGACCAATAGGCGTAGATGTACTTCTCCGGCCCGGCGGTCCAGTTGTATGGATTCTGGGTGGTCGTCGAGCGAATCCAACCGGCCGAGTCCGGAGCGCCCGACTGGGTGTTCGGCGGATCGCAAAGCCCCATCACGGCGCAACGCCATTCCGATGTGATGTTCTGGGGGGCCGCCGCCGTCATATGACTATCAATATAGATCCGCCCATCGGGATAGATAGAGTACTGCACCTTCACCGTCAGGTTATCGAGCACGCCGGCGGGCAGCATGGGATGCGAGACGGCCTCGACGACCACGCGGTTTGGATTGCTCTCCAGAACGGTGAAGGACCGAGCCGTATTGGGGAAATCGTACTTGGCTGCGTGCATGTAGAGCTTGGGGTCGTTGGGCTGTGTGCCATACCACACCATGTTGAACAGGCCGGGTTCCTCCTTGTCGGGGCCACTGATGATGCCAACGTCCGTCGACTTGGTGAGATTGACGTTGGCTGCCGGGTCGTTGACGAGATCGTACCATTGCGCGCATCCCCAGTTGTCGCCGGCCTCGAAGACCAGGCGGTAGAGTCCCTGGGCTTCGACGGTCACCGTCTCGTTAATCCCTGTCCCAGCCCTCGTGAGCTGCATGTTCGGCAGCGCCGCCGTGTTGGCTCGCGCGGGATCGCTGACGGCAAGCACGGCCAGCAGGCAGGACGTTCCAAGCGCGACGAACATCGGCGTCCTGCGGATTCGCCGCGTCGCAGTCCGGACTCCGAAAAGTGATGTCGTTGCCGCGTACGCGGCCAACCCAGATGTGCTCTCCATCAAACACCTCCTAAGCCGGAATTCCCGGCTGACTTCTCGCTAAGGACAACGCGTCGGGTATGTTCACGATTCTAAACGCTCCGGAGATAGGCGCGAGTTACGGCCTTCTCCGCAACAGGCAGGCGCCGCTCACGAGCGACAGCAGGCTCGCCGGTTCGGGCACGCTCCTGCCGAAGTTGCTTTCGAGGACGATGTAGTCCTTGAAGTCCACCTTGCCGTCGCCGTTGAAGTCGCCGTTGCTGAAACCTGTGCCGGTGCAGCCGAAGTTCAACTCCAGCACGATGTAGTCCTGGAAAGTGACGAAGCCGTCGGCGTTGGCGTCGCCTGGCAGGGCGTAGTGATAGCTGATCACGAGCTTGGGGGTTCCGTTGGCGGCACTGGCTTCCTGAGAACGGATGTACGAAAGCGAGTTGATGGCAAAGCCGTAGTTCTGGCCCACGCTGTACATTTTGGAGACCAGGCGCGTCACGTCGAAGTTCGTCAGGCTGTTGTAGCCGGCGGAAGTCGAGCCTGAGAGGTAGTCGACGGTGTCGTAGTCGTTCACCCCGAACCGCCCCGCGGCCCAGGCCAGGCCTCCGGCGACGTCGCGATGGGCGGCCGTCACGTTGTACTGGTTCTGCCCGGCCGGCTTGACGAGCCAGTCGCTGGTCGTGCGGTAGATCTTGATCCACTGGGCCGAGGCCGAGCAGAGCGTCATGCTGGCCGAGTCGATGACGATGCCGCCGCCCGGGGGCAGCATCGTGAACATGTCCTTGTAGCCCAGCAGGCCGGGGTGGTAGCCGTTGGGGTTTTCGATAATGCTGCCGGTGCCGCCGTAGTTCGCATCGGGGACGTCCGTGGTTACCCAGGCGTCGTCGACGGTAGTCGTGGCTGCGCTCAGAGTAAGCGTGGCTGCCGCCGCATGCCCAACCAGAACGATCAATACTGTGCACAACCCGGCGATGTAATTCCGCATGACTAGCCTCTTTTCACGTGACGTGCACGACGACGAATCGCCGCAAATGCGCCGCAGGTCAGCAGGGCCAGCACGCCCGGTTCGGGGACGCTCTTGCCGAAGCTCTGCTCGAGAAGGACGTAATCCTTGAAGTCAACGTGGCTGTCGCCATTGAAGTCGCCCATGGCCCAGGTCGCGCCACTTGCGCCAAAGTTCCGTTCCAGGATGACGTAGTCTTTGAAGTCGGTCGTGCGGTCGGTGTTGGCGTCGCCCGTCAGTAACGGGGCCTCGACTGCGCCGATGTCGATGCGGCCGTAGACGGCACTGGGGTCGGAACTGTCGGCCGGGCTGCCGGCATTGATCAGGGCCGAGCCCGCCACCGGCGTGTACGCCTGGCGGTACAGGGCCAGAAGCTGCGCCGTCGTGTACGTTCCGGCCAGCATGTCGGCATCGCTGTAGGGATCCACGAAGTCGGCGTTGGCCACCAGGCCGGCGGGATTAAAAGCGCTGCCTTCGGGCATCAGCAGGTCATGCATGCCGAAGCCGTCGTCGCCCTCGGCCTTGCCGGTGATCTGGACGCCCATGAAGCGTGGCGAAGTCGGGTTGCGATCGTCCCGAACCATGCCGCCCCAGGCGTTGTAATCGACATAGGAGACGGTGTCGGCATAGCCGCCGGTCAGGTAGTTCTGCTCGTCGTACATCCGGCCGGAACGCATCAGGAGGTTATTGCGGAGAACCAGGCCGCTGGGCTTGGCGCCCGAGGGAAAGTGATTGAGATAGATGCACGGCGCGCCACCGTTGCGTTGGTCAATGGTGTTGTTGGCCACCAGGCAGTTTCGCAGCAGCGTGTTGCCGATGCCCAGCAGCGAGCAGTAGGGCGTGTTGAGCATGATGTTCCGCTCGATCACGCTGCCGTCGGTCGCGCCGCAGATGTTTTCGTGGGTGGGATCACCGCCGCGCTGGGCCCGCTCGGCCGCGGTGTAGGCTTCCAGCACGTTGCCAGTGATGGTGCCACCGACGTTCTCGGTGTTGTAAGCGCCGCCGCGAACCACGTTGTTGGTGATGATGCCCGACGTGCCGACGATCAGCGGCGTGGTGCCGCCGAAGCCGCCGACTGTGCCGTGCAGGTAGTTGTCGTTGATGACGTAGTTGCTGGCCGACTGGCCGATGCCGTTGGAGCACAGCTCCACGTCGACCATGGTGTTGTGGGCCACGCTTGCGTACTTGCTGGCCGTCCAGAGATACGTGTTGGTGATCTTGCTGTTCAGCACGTTCGTGTGGCCGCTGTAGCTGTTGAGCCAGAGATTTGTCGTGTCGCGAATGTCGCAGCCCGAAATCGTGGCCGTGTACGGCGAGCCAACGTTCATCTGGCCGCTGTTGCTCACGGTGCAGTTGGTCATATTGAAGTCACTGCTGCGGGAGAATACGTCCAGCCAGCGGGCCCGCGAACTGCCCGACAGCGGCGCCAAACCGCTGACGACGCAATTGCTGAGGTTGGCCGAGGTGGGCGAACCGGTGATGACGCCGCTCTGGCTGCCATTGAAGTGTATCGGGGCTTCGGCCGTGCCCTGGGCGGAGAACGCGCCACAACTGTTGAGGTTGATGCTGCCACCGGTGAGGAAATTCACGACCGTTCCCGGCTGGATCGTCAGGCTGCCGGTGGAGACGACGGTCACGGTGCCGTCGACGGTGACGGTTCCCGACCACACGGTGTTGGTGGCGATGGTCTGATCGGCCGCCAGCGCAGCGCCGGCCAGGACAAGAAGCACAACAATCGCGAGTTCACAATGCTTTGCACACATGATGACATCCTTTTAGAGCTGATCAGTCGCACACACTGTTACGGCAGTTGCTGCGTTCGCCCGCCCGGGCCTCCGGCACGCCGGCGAAGTCACTTTGGCCGGACCAAACGGCAGAAGCAGCGTGGTTGCACCGCGTCGCTTAGACCTCTTTTGCCTGCCGCCTGGCAGACCTGCGGCAAGTCCGCAGGGCTTCGGTCAAGAAGACAGCTACGCACAAGGGTATCGAGGAATGCGACTTCTGGCAATGCGTGCAAGCGCTAAAGAAATCGTACCATGCGCAATCACGCAGTCCGAGTCATCGGCCGGTGCGTGGCGGACCCGCCGTACATTGTCCACGTGTGAGGGATGAGGTAATGATGTATGTAGAACACGCCTGAATCGCGAGCAGTTAGGCGAGTGGAAACGGGAGCAAGAACGCTCCTTTTGAGTGGCGAGAGCAGGGAAGCTTCTCCCCGATGGCCAGCTCAAAGCCCTCTTTCCAATGTGTGTGTGGTCACCGACGCTAACGAAGCGGAGAGATCGTTCTCTAGTCTGTAGCGAAGGACGAAGTCGGCCAGGAAGGTCTCCGGTCGGCGCTCGATCCAGATGGGCCGAATGAGTCCGCCGTCGAATCGGCGCCCTGGAGCAGGCCCAAAGGGCTCGATCATGTCGCGAATGTGCGCCTGCAAGCTGTTCTGCCCGCCCAGCAGCGACGGATCGATTTCGAAGCGGTGCGTCGTCCACGGTCCGGCCTGGCCCAGCTCATGCCCGTTCAAGACGAACTTCGCCGTCGAGAGCACGCCCTCGGTAACGAAGAAGTATCGCCAGCCGGATTCTACCGGCCATGGGAGCGAGAAGTCCCGCTCCAGCGTGCACTGGCCTAGCGGGGCATACGAGAGGGGCACCGGCACGTTGTCGATCTGCCGGCCGTCGATCAGCCGCTTCCATTGCCCTGCTAACTCGAGACGATTCACGTGGTACTCCCGCGGCCCGGATCATTCAGAAGCTCCCGCGCCAGATCTATGAAACGGTTCATCCGCTCTATGTCCTCGGCGATGTCGTCGTGCAGCCGCACGATGGCTTGAGCACAGACCGAAAGCTTCCGCCGCCGCGCGACCTCGGCCACCTGCGCCAGCTTCGCGCGATGGGCCTGCTCGTCGGCCGTCAAGGTGAATGTATTGATCATGGCTACGCCGAAGCTAATGACCGGATCGACCAGAGTATCGAGCTTCGTGACGTCGTTCCAGCCGCTGACGTCCAGGGCCTTCAGGGACGGCAGAGCCGACAGCAAGTCAGTGGCCAATGGCACCGTCACACCGCACGAATGAAAATGCACGGCCGGTCCCTCAAGCTGCTGCAACTCGGCGTACGCCGGGGCCACGAAGTCGCGGAACATGCCCGGGCTGATGAAGGGCACGTTCACCCAGTCGTCGTGAATCGATGTATTCTCGGCCGGGGGCAGGCCCAGGAACTCCAGTCGCTGCCGAGCCCACCGCGCTCGCTGGCGGGCGAAGTAGCCCAGCATTCCGTGGGCGAGCTCCGGTCGCTCGACGACGTCGTCCACGAAGCCTTCGTAGCCGCGCAGTTGCACGTACAGGTCGAGCGGACCTCGGAGGAACTCACGCATGCTCACGGTCACGGCGTCGCCATACCAGCGACGGGCCGCTTCCTGCATCGCCCGGTGATAGCGGATCATCCCGGGCATGATCCCGCTGGAGAAGAAGTCCACGTGCTCGGGCACCGTGGACATGTCGGGGGAATGGCTCAGCGGGTGCGGATCGAACTGTGGCACGCCCTGGGAACTGTGGCGGACTTGCTGGCCAAAGAGTGTCAGGTCGAAGTACATGCCGACGGACGACTGGACGTTGAGGCTCGCAAGCCCGTCGTCGCGCGAGTTGTCGAGCCAGAAGATGCGGTGCCGCAACTCCAGCTCCAGGCCAAGCTCGGCATCCTCGTAGAGATCGTTCATGTCGTAGCCGAGCAGGTCCGGCAGCGCGATGTTCTCCAGGTAGCTGTAGACCGGCACGCGATTGGGCCCCCAGCGTGTGTCGCGCTCAGCCAGTTCCTGTCGCTTGGCCGCTATCCGCTCCGACAACGCCTCGGCCAGCCGCTCCCGCGGAATCTCCCTCGCCGCCAGGTTCATCTTGAAGTTCGCTGACATCAGCTTGTTATCCTCGTGAGGCAGCCGCGGCGGCTAAGCCTCGCTTGACCAGTTCAGCACGACCTTGACGATCTCCCGGTTGCCGCGGACCAGGTCCACCGCTTCGGCGAACCTGCTGGCCGGCACGCAGCGCGAGATCAGGCGGCCCAGTGGCACCGTCCCGCTCACGGCGAGTTGCACAGCCTCGTCCCAGGCGCCGGCCGAGGCGTTGGAACCGATCAGCTCCAGTTCCCGGTGCAGCAGGTGATTCCAGGGGAAGTTGGCTCGTGCCGGCCCGTAGTCGCCGATTACCAGGACCTTGCCGCCGCGTGCAGCTACTTGGAGCGCAAGCTCCATCGCCGAGGCGGAGCCACTGGCTTCGAGGACATTGTCAAAGGACGCCGTGTCCGAAGTGGCCACGGCCTGGGCCAATGGCTTCGTCTGCTCGTGGTAGTTGATGACGTCGGTAGCACCCAAGGCTTTCGCCAGTTCCAGCCGTACCGAGCGACCACCGACGAGAACGACCTGTTGCACACCGGCCAACTTGAGCAACTTGAGCATCAGCAGGCCAATAACGCCGTCGCCCAGCACCAGTGCCGAACGCTTCTGCGTCAGTCCTAGTCGCCGCATCGCCCGCACACACACCGCCAGTGGCTCAATCAGGGCCGCTTCCTGCATGGGGAAGCCTTGCGGCAGCGTCCTGATGTTGTGGGCCTCCGTCAGCAGGAACTGTCCATAGCCGCCGGCGTGCTCGAAGCCCACTTCGCCGCCA
>CAITIS010000092.1 GCA_903892515.1 uncultured Planctomycetota bacterium
AGATTTGCCGCCTTGCCCGCCGCCACAACCGGCGCACACAAGGAACTGCCCGTCCACCATCTGGCCAATGGTGTAGCCTGACGCCACGTTGGCGTTGCCGTTCAGCCCGTCATTTGCCCCTTGGGAACCTCCATTCACGCCGACGATGTCACCGTTGTAGCGATTGGATACCGAAGGGCTGCCAGACGCCGAGGGCTCTCGACCATACGACCATCCGCCCGAACTGCCGGTGCCTCCTCCTCCTCCTCCGCCCACAACTGGCATGAGAACCCAGCGAGGCAGCAGCACTGTGCCCAGCTTTCCGGGGCCGAGCGTCGGCAACGTACCGCCCGAGCCGCCCAGCCCATCTTCCGTAAGGCCCGCATTGGAGCGATACCCGCCGAAGAAGACCTCGCCTACGCCGTCGGCAGTGATTTTGCCAGCCACCGTCAGAACGTCCCGGACGTTGAGGGTCAGCGGTCCCCATGTCGTGCCGGGGGCTTGCAAGACGCCATTCGCGCCGATGGTCAGGTTGCGATAGAACTTCGGGCCGTACAAGATGGCCGTGGCGGGATTGCCCGGCGTGCCGTCGATGGTGAGGTCGCCCAGGCTGCCGTCGCCGTAGGTCGGATTGTGAAGGACTGGCGAGAACGGCATTACCAAGTGCCTCCCACAATCGTAAGGATGTCGCCGGCTGTGCCCTTGGCCTGAATCTCGGAGAGGTTCACGCGGACGAACTTATGCCACTCCGACGGTTGCCAAGGCACGTCCGAGCCGTCGTCGCCCTTGAAGTAAGCGACGCCGGCATTGCCCGGCGGGCAGGAGATGCACACGCTGGCGACCAGCGGCGCGCTGGAAAGCGGCTGGTAGCCGGCCGTCAGCACGACCTTACGCATGATGATGTTGTTCATGTCTTACCTCAGCACTCGAAAGGTCAGCGTCAAGACGCTGGTAAACTGCCGCAGCTGGTCCAGGTGGTCCGGGGCGTAGATGGGCGCGTTGACCGTCTTGACCCAAATAGCCGCGGGATACTGTGTCAGCCGGCGCTGGCGAAAAAAGTCGGCGACCTCTTCCACGAGGCCCATCAGGCCATCCATCTCGCTCTGGTCGCTGGAAAGACGCTGCTGGACGGCAATGTCGATGGAATAGTCGTGCTGGGCCATTGACCGAGTAGAGGCGTCAATCTCCACGCCCTTGGGCACGACGGTAACGTGCAGATCCTTCATCTCCGAGAGTTCGTACTGCGGCAGGTAGGCCCGTACGGCCGTGAATGCCTGGCTAAAGGTGTCGGCATTCAACTCCGTCACAACGGCACTGGCGATGTCAGTGATCGCGGCCATGCAATCAGGCTCCGAAAATGATCTTCCACAGCGCGCCCAGCGCCAGCGTCACCGTCGAACCGGCGATAATCCACAGCAGGCGGCTTCGCACCGCTTCGGCAGACTCCAGCCGGTCCAGCCGCAGGAGAATGCCGGGCTTGCCGTTACCGCGAATCGACTCGTCCAACCGGTCAAGCTTGCCCTTGATCTCCGCGAACTCGCCCTTGCAGACGCTCTCGTATTGGTCGCTATTGGGACACATCTACTGGTTTCCGACCTGTTTCGTGTGAATTCGCCACGTCACGCCGTACTGATCGGAGGGTCGGCAGGCATCCTCTTTGCCGGGGGCCATGACCTCGTACACCTTGCCGCCCTCGCTGATTGTGTCGCCACGCCGGGGCTCGATAATCTCATCAGCCAGCAGCAGGTCGGCCGAGGCGATCAGGTAGTCTCGCGATTCGAACGTCGTCATCAGGCCGTAGCCGTCATCGACCTCGAACGCCGTCTTTCCCACGGCGGCCTGGACGCTGATTGAGTCCGTGCCCCGGCTATACACGACCGTCCGCGACATGAACTGCGTCCGCTGCCGTGAAAGCCAGGATGCCGCCTGCTGAAGCAGGTCAGCCATGGCCTACACCGTGCTCAGGGTCGCGCCGTCGTTGGAAACCACCGACCAACGCTTGTTCGCGCCGTTGACCTTGGCCACCAGCAGCACGGCGTCGCCGGCGTCGTTGAGCGTGATGGTGTTGTTGCCCGTCTGGTTGACGGTGGTGACGCAGGTGATGACGCAGTCGCCGCCGTCGGTCTTCATGCTGATCAGCAGCAGTTGCCCCGCGTAGGTCGGCGCGGCCAGGGTGCGAGTTTCGGCACCGCCGGTGACGACCTCCACCTCGCCGCTGTCGGTGATGGGGATTGCGCCCGCGTTGCCCGGATCGACGATGGAGGCCGTGATGGCGTTGTGGACGGTGTTGGTGATGGCCACCGGTCCGGTCCAGAGGACGCGCACCGTGGCGTCAGTCGCAGCAGCGGCGGCCATGCCGAAGCCGACGAAGGTGTTGCCCGTCGAGGTCGTCGTCAGGCAGCCACTGCCGGCCGTGCCGCCGTAGGGGTTGCCGTCGGCGTCCCAGTACAAGGCCGCGCCCAGCGTCTGCTGCTCATTGGCCTTGACCACGTCGAAGACGCCGCGAACAGCCAGGCTGCCCAACGCCCCGGCGACCACAGGGTCGCGCGAGACGCCGATCAGGCTGCCCTGCACGACCACCTGACCTGCGACAACGGCCGAAGAGGGCGTAAAGTCGATTGACCGGCCGTCCTGGATGAATGTTGCCTGAAAGCTCATGTTCTCTCCTTGGCACCATCGTGGTGCCGAATGTCATGTATGGTTCCCGACGGCTTACGCCTCGCCCTTGAGCTTCACGCCGGCGCGGTAGTCGCTCAGGCTCACGCCGAAGTCAAAATATCCACGGAGCTGTATGCCAAGCTGGCTGAAGTCCGCGTCCGCCACTTCGACGGTCGGCTGCTGCACGCCGTTGAGGTAGCAGACCTCGACGGTAGCGGCCTCGGCGGGGTTGGCCAGCAGGTACCAGGCCTTGGCGGAATAGCCGCTGATGTTGGCCAGACCCAGGAAGGTGCTCGTCACCGGCCGGAAACGGTTGGCCCAGATGTTGGCGGTGGTGTACTTCGTGCTGGCGGTGGTGTCGCGCAGCTCCTGCGCCACGTAGAACCGCCGGGCGCTCGCCGATAGCGCCGTGGGCACCAGCAGCAAGGCCGGCATCAGGCCGGTCTTGTTGCCGTCGGCGTCGGCCTGGTCCAGGAACAGCTTTTCCGCCGCCTCCAGCGCCGCATCCGACAGCACCGTGTCCGTGCCCGCCTTGTAATTGCCGCGGGCGGTGGTGAAGAACGTGCCGTTGTTCAGGAAGGCCGTCCAGACGATCTTGCGCCGCGCCTTTGCGGCGCCCATGCCGACCCGTTCTCGGAGCCGGTCGAACACGCCGAGATCATCATTGATGATGTCGGTGCGCGGGATGCCGTACATCAGGCCGTACGTCTTGGCCTGATTGGTGTAACTTTCCTCGCCCAGCGTGCCGTGCTTGATCTCGCCGGAGGGCGCGACTTCCTGGAAGTCGCCGGCACCCGTCATGCGGTAGCTGGTGACGGTCTTGAAGTCCGAGACGTTCCGGATCGAAGCGATCTCCAAATCGGAGTTGTCGCCCGAGTTGTAACCGGCCAGCAGGAACTTGTTGGCAACGTTGGACAGGATGCCCGTCAGTGCGGCGGAGCTGAAGGCCGCGCGCAGGATGTCGACGATGGGATCACGGAATCTGTATCGCTGCCCGGTGTTCATCTCGGCCTGGAGCAGCACCATTTCGCCGATGCCGATGCCGCGGCGGAAGCTCTTGCTGGCAGCCTCCAGCGTCGGCTCGTCGAACGCCTGCTCGAATTGCGGCAGCTTGCCGGCCATGCACATGGCGGCAGTCAGTACTTCCGCCGTCTGGGGCACGTTCGTGCCACTGCCGGCCTTGGGAGGCACAGGCCGCGAGGCCCGCAGGACCTCAAGCTCGGTCCGCGTGGCGTCCCAGCTCTCCTCGATGGCCTTGGCCTCGATATCCGTGAACTTGCCGGCGCAAAGCTTGCGGATGGCGTCGATACGCCGGCTTTCAGCGGCGGCCGCCTCGCGCATGGCCTTGGCGGGGTTTTCGGCGACCACAGCCGTCTGCGCCGAGGCTTGGACGGTAGATTCGATTGTCGGGGTGACGGTTGCTTCCGGCATGATGTTCTCCTGTGCGGCAGTGGCCGCGATGGACGCGGATGTATTCCGATCCGCGCCAAGAAATACGAAGCTGATTTCGCCCAACTCGGAGCGGCGGGCGACGATGAGCGGGCCTGAGTGGTTCCCGCCATTGACGTTCACGGACTTTCCTTCGGGGACGAACTCCCGCTGCAGCACCACCGCACCGATGGAGGACTGCCACTTGAAACCCCGGTCAGCCGCCTGCACGACCTGCTGGGCGCGAGCCGACACGTCGATCACCTCGCCGGAGGCGATCAAGTTCGTCCCGACGACTTCCACGCGGTCGCTCTGGCCAAGCATGTGGTCGGTGTCCTGGTTGTGCCCCACGAAGACGG
>CAITIS010000093.1 GCA_903892515.1 uncultured Planctomycetota bacterium
CATGCTGGTTCCCACGGCGCTGTCGGCCATCGGCACCCAGCTGTACAAGGCCACGGAGCTGCGCGACAACACCAGCAACAAGGGCGCGTACCCGACCAACAACCCGCACCAGGGCAAGTACCGCACCGAGGTCAGCCGCTACCT
The DNA here is from genome assembly GCA_903892515.1 of uncultured Planctomycetota bacterium. Classification (GTDB taxonomy): domain Bacteria; phylum Planctomycetota; class Phycisphaerae; order SM23-33; family SM23-33; genus CAITIS01. The sequence continues at coordinate 145 of CAITIS010000093.1, forward strand.
GGCCAATTCCAAGTACACGGGCTATTCGGCCAAGGCGTGGTACCTGCTGGCCGATCCGACCGACCTGCCGGTGATCGAGGTAGCGTTCCTCAACGGTCAGGAGTCGCCCACCATCGAAACGGCCGTGGCTGATTTTGACACGCTGGGCCTGCAAATGCGTGGTTTTCATGACTTCGGAATGGCGCTGCAGGATGCCCGCGGCGGCGTGAAAGCCAAGGGCGAGGCGTAAACACGAACAACCGGAAGGTATACCTGCGGGCGGCGGCTTTGCTCTCCGCCGCTCGCAGGGCTCTTCCTGATAGGAGAAACGTTTCATGGCGAACTACGCGAAATACGTGCAAGACGGCGAAGACATCGACTACACCCCGACCGCTGATGTGGCCGCGGGCGCGGTGGTTGTCCAGGGCGACCTGGTGGGCGTGGCCAAGCGGCCCATTGCGGCAAACGCCCTAGGAGCCCTGTCCACCGAGGGCGTCTTTGACTTCCCCAAGGCCACCACTGGCGGCAGCGGCCTCTCAGTCGGGACCACCGTCTACTGGGACGCGACGAACTCTGTCGCGACGGCCACCTCCACCGGCAACAAGCAGTTGGGCAAGGTGGTCAAGACCGCCGCTGATGCGGATACGACCGTCCGAGTCCGGATGGACAGCATGGCGGCCGCGGCCAGCAACCCCGTCGCGGTGAATATCGCTGATCCGGGCAACGCCCAGGCGATCCCCGTGACGGCCAGCGGCCACGTCGACATCGTGACGGCTGCCGCAGAGACGCGCACGCTAGCCGTGCCAACCTTCGCCGGTCAGGAACTGCTGATCTCCATGAAGACCGACGGTGGCGACTGCGTCATCACCGTGGCCGACCCGCACATCGATGGCACCAACAACACCATCACCCTCAATGACGCGGGCGACACGGTCCGCTTGGTTGCCGGCGTCAGCGGCGCGGGGTTCGTGTGGCGTCTGAGCTTTAACGTCGGCGCCGCGCTCAGCCACGTGTAGGCCTGATGGTGGACTTGCTCGAACAGGCGTCGGCGTGGCTTTCGGGCCAGCGAACCAAGTTCCTGTCCCGGCCGGTTGTGTACGGCCGGGGCGGGGATTCGGTCACCGTGCAGGCCGGCGTGGGCAAGACGACGTTTGACATCGACGATGGCTACGGCGGCATCGAGCGCTACGAGAGCCGGGATTTTCTCATAGCTGCCGCAGACCTGGTTCTGGCCGGCGCGGTCGTTAAGCCTCAGCGTGACGACACGATCAGCGACGCCGGCAAGGTGTATCAGGTCATGGCCCCTGGCAAAGAGGACGTGTGCCGGCCGTCGGACCCGTACGGCGTGACGTGGCGGATTCACACCAAGCAGGTCGGCTTGCCCTGAGCAACGTCGAAGGTGGAGCGAATGATGTGCCCCAATAGCGAACAGTACGAGAGCGTGTGCAAGGGCGAGTTCGGCGAGATCAAGGTCAAGCTGGATCGGCTGGATGACGCCATTCGCGGCAACGGCAAGCCGGGCATCCAATCCCGGCTGGAGCGTCTCGAACTGGCCGACGCCATCCGTGGCCGGCTGCTGTGGATCATCACGGCCGCAACGGTGGCGGGCGCTTTGAGTCTGATCTGGCGGCTGGTGCTGCACGTGTCCTGAGGTGGTCCGATGCCTGTCATTATTACTATTGCCGACGCCGTGGTCACCGAACTGAACGCTCACACGTTTGGCCAGGCCTTCACGGCAGCCCGCGCCTATCTGCCGCGGTATGACCTGGCGGACATGAAGGACTTGCACGTCACGGTCGTGCCCAAGGGCGTCGAAATCGACGCTTCCAGCCGGACGCTCGCCCAGCATGACTACAGCATCGACATCGCCGTCCAGAAGCGGGTCGGCAGCGACCCGTCGAACATGGACGGCCTGATGGGCCTGGTCGAAGAGGTCTCCGACTTCTTCCGCCAGCGGCGGCTGGCACAATACCCCGCGGCCATCTGGGTCAGGACGGTCAACGTGCCCATCTACGCCCCGGACCACCTGGACCAGCTGCGGCAGTTCACCAGCGTCTTGACGCTCACGTTCCGCGTCTTGAGGTAGACATGAACAACATAATCATGCGGAAGATCGTGCTGACGGCCGGCTACCAGCAGCTTTCCAGCGTGCCGCTGGTCGCCAGCGTGTGCATCTCCTGCCCGCCGGGCAACGCCGGCGTCACGTACTTCAAGGGCGATGATGGCTCGGACGTTCCTTGGCAGCCGTCGGAGTGGCATAGGTTCGTCCGCGTGAACCTCTCCGATATTCAGGCCAAGGGCACGCCCGGCGACATCCTTACCCTGGTTGGAGGTAGCTGGTGATGCCGTTCTCGCCGGTCCTGCACAATCCGATGTACGGCGACGGCAGCCTGGGCGATGTGACTATCGACGGCACGCCGGGCAATCCCGCCACGGCGACGCTGTACGGCCCGAAGTTCTATCGCAACCTGACCATCGGCTCCAACGGCGTCTTGCAGGCACCCGGCACTGGCTGGGGTCCGCTGACGCTCTACGTTCGGGACGTTCTGACCGTCGCCGGCAAGATCACCGCCGATGGCGTCGCCGAAGTCTACTCCGGTGGATCGTACTGCACCAACGCCGGCACGAGTACCGATGGGCTCGGCGGCGTCGGCGGTACGTTGCCCCTGCTTGGCCCCGGCAAACTCGGCACGGTCCTGCCGCCCCGGTGGACGCTCATGCCGGTTTGCGGCGGCGGTGGAGGCGGCGGCTCGGGCGGTGTTGGCGGCTGGTCCTATGGTCGCGATCAGGGTGGCTCTGGAAGCCCGAATATCACCAATCGCTACAACGGCGACATTGTTGGCGTCGCTGGCGGTGCCCAAGGAGCCCACAACGGCTCCAACGGCAACGCCAACGTGCCCACTGGGTACACGATTGGCCAGATGGTTGACGGGCAGTTCCTGATCTGCGCCGGTTGCGGCGGCGGCCAGGGCGGAAAGTCTGCGGCCCCTGACTGTGGTGCCGATGGCGGCTCGGGCGGCGGTGTCATTCTCATCTATGCCAGGCGGATCGTCCTGGCCGGTTCCGGCACCATTAGCGCCAACGGGACGAAGGGTCTTGACGCTTCTGACGCCGGCGTTGGCGGTGGCGGAGGCGGTGGAGGCGGATTCATCGGCATTACGTGCGATGGTTTCGTCAACGGCACCGTCGGCACAAACATCACAGTCAATGGCGGCACGGGCGGTCTTCGCGGCGACACCGCGGCCGGCAACGGCGGCAATGGTGACACCGGCGTTATCCGCATCTGGAGGGCAGCGTAATGCGATATGAGATCCCCGCGGCAGTCTTTACGAATCCCGACTCGGCCGTCCGGTTGACCGATGCCCTCGGCCAGACGATAGCCATTCTCACCAGCGCCGGCGTGATCGAATCCGATCAGCCGCTGACCTGGGAAGTGATCGACCTGCCCAGTCATGCCCCGCCGGACGCTCGTGTCCTGGCTTCGGACGCCCTGACCCAGACGGATATCCCGCTGGTACGGGTATTGGAAGACTTGATAGGCGTGCTGGTGACCAAAGGCACGATCCGACTGGCCGACCTTCCGCAGTCGGCCCGCGACAAACTCGCTCAGCGGCAGCAGCTTCGTCTTGCCCTGAGCAAAGTCGAAGGGAGCACAGCCGAAGGGAGCCAATTGGCATGATCGAATTCGGCGTCAAGACCTGCTTCTTCGACCGTGCGGCCGTCAAGGGCGCCGTGGACCGGGCGACGCTGTCGGTGCTGTCGAAGATCGGCGCGTACATCCGCCAGGCGGCCAGAAGCAGCATCCGCAGCCGCAAGGCGATCAGCAAGCCGGGCTCGCCGCCGTCATCGCACGAAGGTTCGCTCAAGCGGCTGATCTTCTTTTCGTATGACCCGGCCAGCCGGTCGGTGGTCATCGGCCCGGTGCCGCTGCATGGCGTGGCCGAAGCGCCGCCGCTGCTGGAATTCGGCGGCACGGCCCGACGGGTGCGGCGCGACAAGGCACGGACCGTGAACTACAGGGCGCGGCCCTACATGGCCCCGGCGATGCAGCAGGAACTGCCCAAGCTTCCGAGCATGTGGGCCAATAGCGTTCGAGCGTAGGCAGCCCTTCGACTTTTCTCAGGGCAAGGAGACACAAGTATGTCCGCAAAGATGGGCATCGATGGAAAACTCTACTTCTGCGCCGCCGGCATTGGCGGGACGCCGACGTGGACGGAACTGACCAATGTCCGCAACGTTACCTTGAACAATACCAAGGCCGAGGCCGACGCGACCACACGCACCAACAACGGCTGGAAGGCGGTCGTGGCCACGTTGAAAGAGGCGTCCATCGAATTCGAGATGGTGTGGGACCCGGCCGACACAGGCCTGGTCGCGATCTACACCTCGTACATGACCAACAGCGTCCTGGGCATCGCCTGCGTCGATGGCGACATCACCGGTCAGGGCGCCAATGGATTCAAGGCCGACTGCATGGTCTCTTCCGTCAGCCGCGAAGAGAACCTCGAAGGCGTAATGACGCTCAAGGTCACGGTCAAGCCCACCTACAGCGCCAACGCCCCGGCACTAATCGGCCTGGCTGCGGCCGCTTAAGGAGAAACCATGAAGACATTCACGGACGGGATGAATCGCAATTGGACGCTGACGTTGAACGTTGGCGCGATCCGCAAGGTCAAGGCGACGCTCTCTATCGACCTGTGCGACCTGCACTCGGGCGAAAAGCCCTTGGTGTTGCGTCTGGCCAATGACTTGGCCCTGCTCTTCGACGTTATCGTCGAACTGACCCGCGGCCAATGGGAAGCCTCCGGCCTGACGCGAGAGCAATTCGAGGCCGCATTCGATGGCGTCGGCGTCCAGTCGGCGGCGGATGCGTTCTGGGGAGAACTGGCGGATTTTTTCCGGCGGTGGAAGCCGGCGCTGAGCGCGCTGATCGAAGAGATCGTGCTGAGCCTGCCGGCGGCAGTCGAATCTGGCGAGCCATCTGGGACTGTGCCGGAATCGTTGGCGTCCACCCCGACGAGTACACCCTGAGAGAGCTTCTGTTGATGGCTCAGGCCGTGCAGCGTGAGCGATGGAACCATACGAGTTCCATCTTGGCGCTGCTGTTCAACGTGAATCGCTCGCCGCGCAGCGAGCCAGCCAAGCCGCGTGACTTTAACCCGTTTGCCGCGGCGGAATCGGAACCGCCGCTGGTGAAGATGAAGGCAAGTGAGATCGGGAAACTACTTCTAGGCAGGAGAAACGTGACATGAAGCGATGCATGGTTGCGATGGTGATTCTGGCTGTCTTTGTTGCCGGCTGCGGCAACGTCTATCTTTCCGGCGACGGCCTGACGGCTGCGCAGCAGTCCACGATGGACGCCTATCAGGCCGTCCAGCGTGCCGACGCCGACCCGGCCACGCCGGCGACGTTGCGGGTCTATCTCTCGGAAAACTTCAAGCAGTGGCGGTTCTTCGTCCGCTCAGCCGTCAAGGACTTGAACTGGGGTCCGAAGCTGCCCGGTGAATCGACCACCCAGCCGGCGGTGCCGTGATGTTCTGGGCCGGGCTGTTTCTCGGCGCGGCGATGGTGTTGCTCGGTGAAGTCGCGATTGGCTGGCTGATCGCGAAGGTCAAAGACCGTTACGACGTGAGGTGAATAGATGATGCCGGGATGGTTAAGGCTTATTCGTCTTGCGTTGCAGGACAGCCCGAATCACCAGCCCAAAGACGAGCCCGCCACATGCTGCCACGAGCGCTCGCAACCATGTGCCGGTAACTGCCTCACGGACACCCATGATGGTGGCGAACATTACCGAGCCAAGGACGATGACTAGCCAAATTCTCATATGCGTATTCCCGCGACCAACGAGAGTAGTTTAGCACCACCTCCACGAAAGGAATAGATGATGGACGTTGATATCACTCAGAAGGTGAATGATCTGCTGGCGTTGATTCCCGCTAACCAGCGGGATGCGGCCGGCTCGCTGATCGCCCAGTACGGCCCGCGTTTGTTCGACATGGCCAAGGAAGATGCCTGGGCGTACCTGCGGCGGCTCATGGCCGGCGACATCGACGCGGCGGCCGAACTGGACGCCAAGCTTTCCGATGCCGAGTGGCTGTCTCGCGTGGCGGCCAACACTGCCCGCTGGGAGAGCGTGGCCAACTACAACAAGGTCCGCGAGGACTTGAAGAACGAAATCATCTTGCGGCTGGTGCCCATCGTGGGCGCAATCCTTGCCGCCCTGGTGGGGCTTTAGCCCGGAGGCAAAAAACATGAAGCTCCAGCAAGTGCGCGACTTCCTGAAGGGAAAGAAGACCTACATCACAGCCGCCATCGGCATCCTTGGCGCCCTGGCGGCGTGGTCCGATGGCCAGATCAACGGCGTGGGCCTGGCGGCGACCGTGTGGGCAGCACTGCAGACGTGCTTCATCCGAGCGGGCATCGACAAGGCAGGTGCCTCGGAATAGCGGCGAAAAGAGCAGGACGGCCAGAGTGATCTGGCCGTCCTGTCTTGGGCCTGGCGGGGGAGACCAGGCCGTAGGGCTGCAATGTAGCTCATTGGATCAGTCTGTCAACCCCAATAAATGGTTTCATCTTCCAACATCCGCGCCGGCGGCGCATCTGTCGAGATCGTCGCCGATTCTCGTAAGCTCGACACCGGCCTGCGTGAGGCCGAGTCGAAGCTCCGCGCCTACAACCAGCGGGTGCGCCAGCTCAATAAAGAAGCCACGGCCGCGGCCAAGGCCGGCGACCAGGGCCAGGCCATCCGGCTGGGCATGACGGCCCGCGAACTGGACAAGCACTCCGACCGCGTGCGCGAGCGGGCCTCGACGCTTTCGCAGGGTGACGACGC
>CAITIS010000094.1 GCA_903892515.1 uncultured Planctomycetota bacterium
ATCGCCCTGAACCTGCTCAAGGCCCAGACCAGGCACAAAGTGGGCATCAAAACCAAACGGCTCTGCTGCGGCTGGAGCCACGACTACCTCCTCCGCGTCCTCACCCGCACCGACCAAGGACTTTAGATGCGATTGCCCTGGTTAACTTGGCTTCTGGCCTTGCGAATCGGCGGGGCTGGCCGTAGGATTCTGCGATCCGCTGCGGCTGCTGGCCGCGGCTAACCATGCATACCAAAGGACAAGCGATGGCAACCAAGACCGTGGCTGATATTAACGTTTCGGGCAAGAAGGTTCTCATGCGGGTGGACTTCAACGTCCCCATCAAGGACGGCCAGGTCACCAACGACCGCCGCATCGCCCAGGCGCTGCCGAGCATTCAGAAGGTCATCGCCGGCGGCGGCAAGCTGGTGCTGGTGACGCACCTGGGGCGGCCTAGCGGCAAGGGCTACGAGGCCGAGTCCAGCGCCAAGCCCGCGGCCGATCGGCTGGCGCAGTTACTGAACAAGCCCGTCACGCTGGGGCCCAAGGAAGTCGTCGGACCGGCCGCTGAGAAGCTGGTCAACGCCATGAAGAACGGCGACGTGGTGCTGCTGGAGAACATCCGCTTCTGCGCCGGCGAGACCATGCCCGACAACGCCAAGAAGAACCCCGACAAGAAGCTCACCTCCGAGCAGCAGAAGCAGCTGGACGACCTGGTGGCCGAGCTGGCCAAGCTGGGCGACGTGTACGTCAACGACGCCTTCGGCACCTGCCATCGCAAGCACGCCAGCATGTACGGCGCGGCCAAGGCCATTCAGGCCAAGGGCGGCCCGGCCGTAGCGGGCTTCCTGGTCGAGAAGGAAATCAAGTACCTCAACGAAGCCGTCAAGAACCCGGCCCGGCCCTTCGCGGCCATCCTGGGCGGGGCCAAGGTTTCCGACAAGATCAAGCTCATCAGCGCGCTGCTGGAGAAGGTGGACAAGATCCTCATCGGCGGGGCCATGGCGTACACGCTGCTCAAGGCCAAGGGCAAGACCATCGGCAAGAGCCTCGTCGAGGCCGACCAGGTCGAAGAGATGAAGGCGCTGCTGGCCAAGGCCGGCGACAAGATCGTGCTGCCGGTCGATCACACCGCCACCGACGACTTCAAGGCCGGCAAGCCGCAGGTCGTCGCTGACGTGAACATTCCCGATAACCTGCTGGGCATGGACATCGGCCCCAAGACGATCAAGCTCTTTAGCGACATCATCGCCGCCAGCAAGACAGTGGTGTGGAACGGGCCGATGGGCGTGTTCGAGAATCCCGCCTACGCTGCCGGCACCAAGGCGGTGGCGGAGGCCGTGGCCAAGGCAACCGACCAGGGCGCCATCAGCGTCATCGGCGGCGGCGACTCGGCCGCGGCGGTGGAAGAGATGGGCCTGGATTCCCGCATGACGCACGTTTCCACCGGCGGCGGCGCGTCGCTGACGTACCTCGAAGGCAAGTCGATGCCCCCGCTGGAAGTGCTGGATCAGAAGTAGAGGAAGGCGTAGGGCGCAGGGCATAGGGCATAGGGCGTAGGGTATAGGGCGCGGAGAGTCTGTAGGCTGGGTCGAGCGTTGTCTTGCGAGGCCCACCTTGGGCAGACTGCTACATGGTACGTATATGGCAGGTGTCGAGGCATATTGTGCGTCAGCTTGCTCAAAGAACGTGAACGCGTACTGATGTCAGGGAATAGAAACCCGAGGTGTTACGGCGAATAGTGGGTGTTGCATGTCGGAATATGCTCCATTACGCTGGCCCAAGTGTTACCACGAGGCGTCATGGCTTCGAGGTGCCTTTCGTTGGCTTCCGGTCATTGGATTGGATGCTCGGATATGGAGCGATCTCCGGCGACAACAGCTATCGAGAGACGCCCGGGTGTGTGAATGTTGGCCAAGAGATATGTGTCGTAGCTGTATTAGTAATATATCTACGATAGTAAGCACTACGATGAGGTGGCCGGGACCGTGGTTTCTTCCAAGTGATCCTCTGGGCATTGTCCTCTGGCAGCGTCCGTGGGACGTCGATGCCGTCGACAGCGTGCTAGATGAGTTGGACGGGGAGTTTGCGTGTCCCGACGTGCTAATGGTGTGTGACGACACATGGACATACGGTGAATTCATCAGGAAGATATTGAGGCGTCATACGGGGGTTTGCTGTAGAGGTCCACTGTAGTGGTCAACCGACCTTTGTTCCGCGAGAGGGCAGACTCCAAAGGTGGGCCTCGGAAAGAATTCCTCGGCCCAGCCTACGGTCCGTTCCAGGGCGGGCGAGACGCCGGCGACACTGATTTAATGGACTGAAAGCTCCGGGAGAATCGCCATGAAGATCGAGCACTTGGACGTGTATCACGTGCGGATGCCGCTGGTGTATCCGTTCCGCACGGCCTGCGGCAACCTCGATGCCACCGACGCCGTGCTGGTGCGGATGCGTGGCCAAGGGCTCGAAAGCTGGAGCGAAGTGGCTCCATGGGAAACGCCCAGCTACTGCCACGAATACGCCGCCGGCACGCTGGCGATCATTCGCGACATCTTCGGCCCGCTGCTCGTGGGCAAGGACATCACCAGTGGAGATCAGATTCAGTCGCTCCTGACGCCGTTCAAGGGCAACCAGTTCGCCAAGGCCGCGCTGGACCTGGCTTGGTGGGACATGTACGCCCGCAGCCGGAACGAGCCGCTGTACAAGACCATCGGCGGCAAAAGCCCGCAGGTCTGGGTCGGGGCCGACTTCGGCATCATGGAGACGGTCGAGGCGTTGCTCAAGGAAATCGAAGGGGCCGTGGCCTCGGGCTTCAAGCGGGTCAAGCTCAAGTACCGCCCGGGCTGGGAACTGGACATGATTCGGGCGGTCCGCCGCCACTTCCCCGACACGGTCTTTCACGTTGACTGCAATAGCGCCTACACGCTGGCGGACCTGCCGATGCTAAAGGCCCTGGACGAATTCAACCTGGCCATGATCGAGCAGCCCTTGAGCCACGATGATCTCCTGGAGCACATCGAGCTACGCAAGCAGATCAAGACGCCCATCTGCCTGGACGAATCGGTGAACTCGGTTCAGAATTGCACCAAGGCGCTGAAATATGCCGCGTGCAGTTGGATCAACATCAAGTGCACCCGCGTGGGCGGGCTGACGAATGCCCTGAAGATTCACGACCTGTGCCGCCAGGCCGGCGTGAGGAACTGGGTGGGGGGCATGGGTGAATCCGGCATCGGCCAGGCCTTCGCGCTGGCCCTATCTACGCTGGACAACATCAACTACCCCTGCGATGTGTTCCCGTACGACCGCTTCTACGCCCAGGACCTGGGCTCCCCGCCGATCGTGCTGAGCGGACCGTCGCAGATCACCGCCAGTGACGCCCCCGGCATCGGGGTGGCCCCGGATGCGACACTCCTGCGGCGCTGGACCGTCGCAACGGCCGCGGTGGCGTGAGTTGTCGCAACTCGGGCCCAGCATCCAAAGGCCGGGCCAAGTCGTGGTTGCTTCGCTTCGCTGCGCAAACCACGGTACCCCAAGGCCAGGCCCATCATGCACATGGCTTCGTCGCCTAAAATACATTGAGACTTAAGTATGGTCGAAATCCCTAACTTGAAAGGGCGTCGCATGACTGACAAAGAGATTCGCTGGTCGATGGGCCTGCGGGGGCTGGCTGCCGGTGTGTTTGGCGTGCTGGCACTGAGTTGGCCTGGAATGACGTTGTGGGCGTTGCTGGTGATATTTGGCGTGTACGCGCTGGTCGATGGCGTGTGTGCGGTGGCCGGCTCGGTTGCGGCCCGGCGCATGCTGACGGATTGGTGGGTCATGCTGCTGCTGGGCGTCTTCGGGATTGCCCTGGGCATCATTACCTTCGCCCGGCCTGGGGTGACGGCGCTGATACTGCTTTTCTTCATCGCCGCGAGGGCGCTGGTGATCGGGGTAATGGACATCGCCGCGGCCATCCGGCTGCGGAAGGTGATCCGGCACGAGTGGCTGCTGGTGCTGGCGGGCATCTTCTCGACGCTCTTTGGCGTGCTGGTGCTGGCGTATCCGGCCGCCGGGGCGCTGGCGTTGGTGTGGCTGATCGGCTGGTATGCCCTGCTCGTGGGCGTGTCGCAGATTGTCTTCGCCATCGTCGCCCGCAAGCAGGTCGGTGTTGAGATGCCGTCCCACCCGGCCATTGTGACGTAGCGGCAGGGCGGGCAGGCATGCCCGTGTTTTGAATGGGTGGCATGGTCATCCCGCTGTCTTGGGTGACCATGTTCGATCCGATCCAGAGTTGAAAAGCGATAGGTAGGGCGGGCAGGCATGCCCGCGTGTGGTCAGGCAAATAGCGCGGCGGGTCTTCGGACTCGCCGCGTGTTTTGCGTCCAGTCCGAAGGAAGTGGCGAGACGTGGTTGCTTCGCTTCGCTGCGCAAACCACGGCACCCAGCCGTTCCCAACTCATTGGCGGCGCTTTCGAATTTCACCTGGAACGAGTGTTCTCGATAGTCCATGTATACATCCCCATAAAAGTTGATGAGAGAATACTACTATTGCATCCAAACTACAACACGCTACCGAGGCCCATCATAGAAAAGATGGCGGGTCCGGAGACCCGCCATCCATTGTCTCAAGTTACGGTCCCCGGACTTTTCAGAACTTCTTTGCCATGCGGTATCGCCGTAGCGTGACGCCGTGGCGCACCACATCTTCGGGCTTGGTCACCACAAAACCGTGCCGCTCGAACAGCGCTTTGGCGGTGATGCTCGACTCGGTGAACACGCCCGAAAGGCTCCAGCCTCTCGCCAACTCAATCGCCCGGCCAAGCAGCGCCGAGCCGATCCCTTGTCTTTGCCGGTCCTTGTGCACGAACAGGAAATCTATGTGCCCATCCCGCTCGATGGTGATGAAGCCAACCAGAATATCCTGTTCCATGGCCACCAGCACAACCTGGCCGACCAGCCGCCTGCGGCAGTCTTCTTCCGACCACACCGCCGGCGCCCAGGCCGCAACTTGCTGGGGCGTGTAGTCGAGCAAGTTGACACTGCGGACCGTCTCGAAGAACAACTGCCCGATGGCCGCGAAATCCTGCTCGCCGGCCTCGCGGATAGTGGCGTTCATTTATTATCCCAGCTTTTCCGCCATCCAGGCCGTGGCGGCGGCCAGGGCGTCGGAGAGTTTTTCGGGGTCCTTGCCGCCGGCCTGGGCCATGGTGGGCTTGCCGCCGCCGCTGCCGCCGATGCTCAGCGCCACGGCCTTGACCCAGTCGCCGGCCTTGACGCCCTTGGCCTTGACCAGCTCTTCGGACACGCCGGCCACCAGCGTCACCTTCTCGCCTTCGCGGCTGCCCAGCAGGATGGCCGACATGGCCCCGGCCTTCTGGCGCAGTTGGTCCACGGCTGAACGCAGGGCCTCGGGGTTGTCGCCGCCGACCTCGCCCACGATCACCTTTACGTCGCCCACCACGACGGCCGATGCCGCCAGGGCGTCCAGGTTGCCCGCGCTGCCGCCGCTGGCCTTGGCCTTGCGCAGCTGCTTGATCTCCGCCTGCAACGCCTCGATGCGTTCAGGCAGCGCCTCGGCCGGTGCCCGCAGCAGGGCGGTGACGGCCTTGAGGGAGTGATCCATCGCCTGCACGTGACGCACCGCTCCATGACCGGTCACGGCCGTGATGCGCCGCACGCCCTTGGCCACGCTCTCCTCGCTGACGATCTTGCAGAAGCCGACCTGGCCAGTGCGGTCCAAGTGCGTGCCGCCGCAGAACTCCACCGGCGTGTCGGGCTTGCCCTCATGCACCGGATCGGCCACGCCCACGCTGATGACGCGCACCGGGTCGGGATACTTCTCGCCAAAGACCGCGCGCACGCCGGGAATCTTCCTGGCCTCGGCCAGCGTCACCAGGTTCACGTACACCGGCTCATCGGCCAGCACGCGCTCGTTGGCCAGGGCCTCGACCTGCGTGAGTTGCTCAGCCGTGACGGCCTGGCCGTGCGTGAAGTCAAACCTCAGCCGCTCAGGATCGACCACGCTGCCGGCCTGCTCGATGTGCTCGCCCAGCACCTTGCGCAGCGCCCAATTCAGCAGGTGCGTAGCGGTGTGGTTGCGCCGCGTGTCATCACGCCGCGGGCCTACCTGGGCGGTGACCGCCTGGCCGACTGCCACGCTGCCCTGCGTGAGCTTGCCGATATGCAGCACGCAATGGCCGACGACCTTGGCGTCATGCACTTCAAAGCTGCCGCCTAGCCATGTCAGCACGCCACTGTCGCCGACCTGGCCACCGGACTCGCCGTAGAAGTTCGTCTTGTCCAGCACGATGGCCGAATCGGCTCCGGCGGCAAGCTGGCCGGTGGTGATGAAGTCCTGCCCGATCACCCAGCCCAGCACCTTGGCCGCCAGCGGGGCGGGCTCGTACTTGAAGCTGTCGATGGTCTCGGGCAGGCCGATGATGGCGGCGGCCTGGAACTGGCCCGCGGCGCCGGCGCTGATCTCGCGGTGGCGGTTCATCTCCTGCTCGTACCCGGCCAGGTCCACGCTCATGCCGCGTTCGCCGGCCATAACCTGCGTCAGGTCCACCGGGAAGCCGTACGTCGCGTACAGCTCGAATGCCACCTCGCCGGAGAGGCTCTTGCCCTTGGTCCGGCCAGCCGCGCGCTCGAAGAGGTCCAGCCCGCGGTCAAGCGTCTTGTTGAAGGCGATCTCTTCCTCGTGGATCGTCTGGGCTGCTTGCACTCGGCGCTTGGCCACTTCGGGAAAGGCTGAGCCCATCTGCTCGGCCAGCACGTCCACCAGCTTGTACAGGAACGGTTCGGCCTGGCCGAGCTTGCGGCCAAAGCGCGCGGCCCGGCGCAGGATGCGCCGAATGACGTATCCGCGGCCTTCGTTGCTGGGCAGGATGCCGTCGGCAATGGCGAAGGTGCACGAGCGGGCGTGATCGGCCACCACGCGGAAGGCCACGTCGGTCTCAGCTTGGGTGCCGTGGCTGCGGAGTCCAGCAGCCACGCTGACCTGATCTCCTGAAGGGCCGGCACTGCCATATTTCATGCCGGAGTGCTCTTGTAACCAAGCCAGCAGCGGGGCGAAGACGTCGGTTTCGTAGTTGCTGTCCTTGCCTTGCAGCACGCGGCAGATGCGTTCAAAGCCCATGCCGGTATCGACGTGCCGGGCGGGCAGCTTTTCCAGCTTGCCGGTCTCGTCGCGGTTGAACTGGATGAAGACCAGGTTCCACAGTTCGATGAACCGGCTGCAATTCGAGACGTTGACCGCGCAGCTCTTGCCGGCGTGCCGGCTGCCATCGCAGGCGTGCTGGCCGAAGTCGTAGTGGATCTCCGTGCATGGACCGCACGGGCCCGTCTCGCCCATCTCCCAGAAGTTGTCCTTCAGGCTGCCATTCAGGATGCGTTCAGACGCGATGTCCGTCACCTTGGCCCACAGTTCTCGCGCCTCGTCATCGGCTGCCAAGCCGCTAGCGGCTTCGCCCCCAAAAACCGTCGCGTACAGGCGCTGCTTGTCCAAGCCCCAGACATTGGTGAGCAGTTCCCACGCCCAGCCGATGGCCTCGGCCTTGAAGTAGTCGCCGAAGCTCCAGTTGCCCAGCATCTCGAAGAAGGTATGGTGGTAGCTGTCGTAGCCCACGTCGTCCAGGTCGTTGTGCTTGCCGCCGGCGCGGATGCACTTCTGGCTGTTGACGGCGCGGCGGTAAGGCCGGCTGCCGCCGCCCAGAAAGACGTCCTTGAACTGGTTCATGCCGGCGTTGGCGAACAGCAGCGTCGGATCGTTGCCCGGCAGCAGCGAACTGGAGGGCACGAAGGTGTGCCCACGCTGCTCGAAGAACTGGATGAACTCACGCCTGGTCTGTTCGGATGTCTTCATGTCGCGCTCACTGTCCGTTGGGCTGGTTTCATCACCGTAGCACGGGCGTCCCGCCCGTGGCGAAGTACCGTAAAACGGCCGAAAAGCTCATGGGCGAGACGCCCATGCTACGTTGTGAACACAGTTCTTGGTTTCCGTTCATTCGCGCCGGGCCTTCACGCGCCGGCGCCATTTCTATATCTGTCGGGCGTCCTGTGCCCTGCCTTTACGTCGGGTGCCATGCCTTTACGCGCTGTTGCGCCAAAGGCATGCCGCTCGCCCAACGAAGCGAAAGATTATACAGGATCGCACCGGCTGTGGCATAATTCGCTTGCTGGCCGTACTTGAGAGTCAGACGAGAAGTAATCGAGAGGACGGGTTCCATGGGACAGACGAAGGATGAACGTTACGCGGTGCGCCAGGCCCAGTTGGAGCGGTTCTGCGCCAAGTTCGGCCTGGATAAGACACAAGCGATCATTGGCGGCGGGTATCGCAAGGATGTCTTCGTATTCCCCGACGAGGTGTACTGCCTGCCCTTCTCCGAGGCTAGTTCCGTCTTCGTGCAGCGCGAGCATGCCTTTCTCCGCTGCTACCACGGCCAGCTGGGTGTCGAAATTCCGCGCTTCGTCAAATCGTTCCGCGACGAGGAATTCTGCCCCTACGACATCGGCGTCATCAGCCGGGTCAAGGGCGATCAGTACCCGATCATGGAGGCGATGGACTGGCCGGCCATTCGCTCGGTGTTTATGAGCTTTGCCGAACGGGCGGCCATGTGGCACTTAGCCCAGCCCGATGCCAAGCTGCTCGACGAGCACGGCGCCTCCTATGCGGCCTTGTCCGGCAACCCCATCACCAACCGCTGGCTGTCCTGGCTGCTTGAACCCGGCACCTCGGCCCAGACGGCGGCGTGGGTTCATGAGTTGCTGCTGGACGCTGCCGAGAAGACCGGCCTGGACACTACGTTCCTGAAGCGCCCCGGCACCAAGCAGGGCTGGGCCAAGGTCATGGCCGAGTTGTCGAGCTTAGAGCCCGTGATCCTGCATGCCGACATGCACGACGGGCAACTGGTCCTGGGGCCAGGCACCAGCACCATCACCGGCGTCATCGACTGGGACAACTTCTGCCTGGGCAATCCGCTGGTGGACTTCAACACCAGCAAGTGGTTCCCCGACCGGATGTGGCTGTTCCGCGACAAGTTCCAGGACATGCGCGTAGAGATGTGGCAGCGGTATCTCGACCGCCGCGATCTGGCGGGATTTTGGAGCGGCGGGCTGAACCTGTTCTGCCTGCTGACCGAGGCCGTGCGCGTGGTGGTGGAAAAGGAGCGGCCCAGAATCTGGATGACCAAGGGCCCGTACCGCGAGGCATTGCAGGAATACCTGCAACACCTCGAGACCGCCTCGCGCGACATCGCGGGGTAGGGGCGCACAGAGGAGGAGGCTTTCACGTGGGCTTTCACGTGTCGCTGGCGTCTCGCCCGCGCAACGATTCCTGGTCGCCATGACAGTCGGCGCGGGCGAGACGCCCGCGACACGATGGCCGAGACGGCCATGACGCGAACTAGCTGCCCGATTCCGGCTTCCGCCTTCCCAACTCCCAACTCCCAATTCCGCCTGCCGATTTCCCATTTTTTGCTTGATTCAAACATGCGTTTGAAATTACTGTTTGAAACAGAAGCGATGCATAGAGTAATTGCCAAAACAGATTTCGGCGTGGCGGGTTTCCCAACCCGCCACGTCCCCACTGAAGAGAGGTGGCAGGTTAGGAAACCCGCCACCCGATCGGAAAAGACTTCTGGCAACCGCGGCATGAAAGATCATGAAAGACCAAGAGAAACATAAGGGCGACCAGGACAAGCAGCACGGGTTGACGCGGCAGCGGTTGCTGGAGGCCGCCGGCGAGGTCTTTGCCGAGCGCGGGTTCCGCGACGCGGTTGTGCGCGACATCTGCGAAAAGGCCGGGGCCAACGTCGCGGCCATCAATTACCACTTCGGCAACAAGCAGCGGTTGTACTCGGCCGTGCTCAAGCTCTCGTACGAGACGGCCATGCGAAAGTACCCGCCGACGCTGGGCCTGACCGACGACTCCACGCCGCAGGAGCAGCTTTTCGCCTTCGTGCATGCGCTGCTGCTGCGGGTGCTCGACGCCGGCCGGCCGGCCTGGCACGGCAAGCTGGTCGGGCGCGAGATGGCCGAGCCGACGGTAGCGTTTGAGGAGATCGCCCGCGATATGCTCGATCCGCTGTTTCTGCGTTTGCGCGGCATCCTGGCCAAGCTCGTGCCCGGCGCGACGGAAGACCACCTCAACCGTTCCTGCGCCAGCATCGTGGGCCAGTGCATGTTCTATTACCATGGCCGGGCGGTGATCCATCGCGTGTACCCCTCGCAGGGCTACGGCCCAGCCGATATCGAGGCCCTGGCCCAGCACGTGACGCGGTTCTCGCTGGCCGGGCTGGCGACGGCGGACAATCCACACAAGAAGAAGTGAGGTAAGAGCGTGTCTGAGGAACAACCTGTCATCGTGGCGCCGCCGCTGGTCGAGGCCAATGGCAACGGCAAGGCGGGCGTCCATCGCAAGCGGGCGCTGACGGTTTTGCTTGTGCTGGGCGTCGTGGGCATTGGCCTGGGCGTGTGGTACTGGCTCAACGCCCAACACTACGAGAGCACCGACGACGCCTTCATCGAGGCCCACGTGGTGCAGATCAGCCCGCGCGTGCCGGGGCAGGTCGTCAAGGTCGCGGTGGAAGACAACCAGATGGTGCCGCAGGGCCAGTTGCTGGTGGAGATCGACCCGCGCGACTACGAGGCCCGTTTGGAGCAGGCCAAGGGCGCGCTGGAGGCCGCTCAGGCTCGGCTGGCCGGGGCGGATGTCAACGTGGGCCTGATGGGCACGACCTCCACCGGCGACGTGAGCGTGGCCACCGAAGGCGTGAAGATGGCCGAGTCGGCCGTAGAGGCTGCCAAGGCCAACGTGGCTGCGGCCAAGAGCCGCTACGAGCAGGCCAAGAGCAGCGTGGCGACGGCCCAGGCGGGTTTGGAGCAGACCCGGGCCGAGGTGGTCGCCACCCAGGCCGAGGCCACGCGCACGGCCGACGACCTGAAGCGCTACGAGCAGTTGATTCAGTCCGGCAGCGTGACGCGGCAGCAGTACGACGCGGCGGTGACGGCCGCCACCACCGCCAAGGCCAAGCTGGATTCGGCCAGCAAACACGTGGAGGTCGCCCAGGCGCAAGTGGACGAGGCCAATGCCGCCCTGCACACGGCCGGGGCGAACGTTGCGGCCTACGAAGCCCTGCTGGCCCAGAGCTTGCCGGCCGTCGCCCAGGCCCAGGCCAAGCTCGTGCAGGTGAGCGTCACGACGCAGCGGGTGGCCGTCAGCCAGAGCCAGCGCGACAGCGCCGCGGCCGACATTCAGCAGCTCAAGGGCACGCTGGAGCAGGCGCAGTTGCAGCTTTCGTACACCAAGATCGCGGCGCCGACTTCCGGCAGGATCACCAAAAAGAGCGTCGAGAGCGGCTCGTTCGTGGTGACCGGCCAGCCGCTGCTGGCGATTGTCGAGCCCAATGTCTGGATCACCGCCAACTTCAAGGAAACGCAACTGACGCACATGCGGCCAGGCCAGGCGGTGAACATCAAGATCGACGCGTACCCGGGCGTGAAATTCGCCGGCCACGTGGATAGCGTCCAGTCCGGCACGGGGGCGCGCTTCAGCCTGCTGCCGCCCGAGAACGCCACGGGCAACTACGTCAAGATCGTGCAGCGCGTGCCCGTGAAGATCGTCTTCGACCAAGTGCCCGACAAACAGTACACGCTGGCCCCGGGCATGTCCGTCGTGCCGGAGGTCCGGGTGAAATGAGCTCGGCCGGCAACAATGTCGCGGCGGCGGCGGCGCTGGTGCCGCCGGCCGACGCGCTGGCCTGGAAGTCGCCGGTCAGCCCGTGGCTGATCTCGCTGACGGTGATGCTGGCGACGTTCATGGAGGTGCTGGACACCAGCATCGCCAACGTCTCGCTGCCCAACATCGCCGGCAACCTGTCGGCCGGCATCGACGAGAGCACGTGGGTGCTCACCAGTTACCTGGTCAGCAACGCCATCATCTTGCCGCTGGCGGGCTGGTTCGCCAGCCTGTTCGGGCGCAAGCGATTCTTCATGATCTGCGTGGGCGTGTTCGTGGTCAGCTCGTTTTTGTGCGGCTTTGCGCCGTCGCTGCGCTGGCTGGTGATCTTCCGCATCCTGCAAGGCGCCGGCGGCGGATCGATGCAGCCCTTGGCGCAGGCCATCCTGGTCGAGAGCTTTCCCAAGGAAAAGCGCGGCATGGGCATGGCCGTGTACGCCATGGGCGTGGTGGTGGCCCCGATCGTCGGCCCGACCGTGGGCGGCTGGATCACCGACAATTACAGTTGGCGCTGGATCTTCTTCATCAACATTCCCATCGGCGCGCTGTCGCTGCTGATGACTTCGATGCTGATCCACGAGCCGCCGTACCTGCATCGGCGCAAGTTCGGCACCTTCCGCATCGACTGGCTGGGACTGGGGCTGCTGAGCGTGGGGCTGGGAGCGCTGCAGATCGTCTTGGACAAGGGCCAGCGCGAGGACTGGCTGGCCTCGCACATGATCGTGTCGCTGATGGTCGTGTCGGGCGTGTGTTTGCTGGGCGGCTTCCTGTGGGAGCTGCGGCAGAAGGAGCCGGTGGTCGACGTCCACCTGCTGAAGGAACGCAATTTCCTGATCGCCGTCATTATCATGTTCGTGCTGGGCATCGTGCTATATGGATCAACGGCCATTTTGCCCATCTTCATGCAAACCTTGCTGGGGTACACGGCCATGCTTTCGGGGCTGGTGCTCTCGCCCGGCGGGCTGTTCACGCTGCTGATGCTGCCGCTGGTGGGAAAGCTGCTGGGCCGCTTCGAGGCCCGCTGGCTGGTGATCGTGGGCATCCTGGCGGTGTCGACCTCGCTGGTGATGATGTCGCGGTACAGCATCTACGTCGATTTCTGGAGTCCGGCCATCGCCCGCATGGTCCAGGGCGTCGGGCTGGCGTTCCTGTTCGTGCCCATCAACACCATGGCGTTCTACTTCGTGGCCAAGGAGCGGACGAACTACGCCTCGGGCCTGATTAACCTGGCCCGCAATATCGGCGGCAGCGTCGGCATCGCCGGCGTGGCGACGCTGCTGGCGCGGAACTCGCAGATCCACCAGGCCAACTTAGTGGGGAATCTCAACCCGTACAGCGACGCCTTTCGTGTCGCCCAGCAGCAGGCCACGGCGCTGATGACGGCGCGCGGGTACGCGCCGGTCGTGGCCGACCAGGCCGGGGCGGGCATGCTGTACGGCCTGATGTCGCGCCAGGCGGCCATGCTGGCGTTCGTGGATATTTTCCAGATACTGGCCGTGGCGCTCTTCGTGATGATCCCGCTGACGTTCCTGATGAAGCGGGTCAAGCCCGGCGGCGGCCCGTCGCTGGCGCATTAGGACAGGTGAGTAGTCGCAACAAGACAGGTAAGTAGTCGCAAGAAGGAATTACGAGAGCCTGAAAGGCTCAAAGAGTATAGCCCAGGGCAAAGCGCAGCGACGCCCTGGGTACAGAAGCGTGCACGCTCAGCCCTGAAAGGGCGTGAGAGCGTGCCACGGGACGTTGAATGGGACGTTGAATGGGTGCCATAGGTTGAGCCGCGCTGTTGCGGCTCTACCTATGCGGACGTCTGCATAGGCAGCCCCACCTTCGCGATGAAGCCGCGAAGGTGTGTCAGCCTATGGCACCCAAGATTCGTGCAAGAACAGAACGCAGGTGAGCAGGTGAAAGAAGTGTTCGTCAAGATAGCCTTTCTGTCCGTGGCTGCTGCCCTGGCCGTACTGGGCTGCGCGGGCCAAGACCCCGCCAAGTACCGCAAGGTGCTCACGGGCCCGACCAGCGTGGTCACGCCCAGCACGTGTCCGGGCCAGACGCTCACGCTGGAAGAAGCGATGGCCATGGCCAACGCCCACAACGAGCGGCTGAGCATCTCCGGCGAAGATTACGTCCAGGCCCTGATCGAAAAGGATCGGGCGATCTGGAACTTCCTGCCGCAAGTGGCGCTCCAGCCAAACTACTTCGTCATGGACGCGGTGCACTTTCCGCCCGCGCAGGCCGCCTTCAGGGAGTTCCTGCCGCAGCACGCCTTTGACCTGCCCCTGAACGTCCGCAGCAACCTGTTCAACGGCTTTCGCGACGTCGAGGCCGTGGAGAAGGCGGCCTCCTTCACCGAGCAGCGCAAGGCCCTGCTGCTGGATATGCAGAGCATGATCCTGGTGGAAGTGGCCCAGGTGTATTACCAGGTGCTGCGACAGGAAAAACTGGCCGAGGTGCTGACCGAATCGGCCCAGGTGCAAGAGAACCGCGTCACCGACCTGGAGAACAAGCTCAAGGCCGGGACCGTGCGGGCGGTGGACGTTTCGCAGGCGCGGGCCCAGGCGGCCAACACGCGCTCGCAGCTTCTGGCGGCCCGCGCCGATGCCCAGAAGGGCCGGTTCGTGCTGGCGTTCGTTACGGGCGCGTTCGAGATCAATAGCCACTTGGTGGACGAGTTTGAAGTGCCGCCGCTGCCTCCGGTGGAGCAGCTGGCGGCGCTGGGCGAGGGGCAGCGGCAGGATCTGGCGGCGGCTGCGGCGGGCATCGGGGCCGCCAAGTACAACGTCCAGCAGGCCCTGGGGCAGTACGCCCCGTCGGTGACGCTGAACCTCAGCACGTACCTGTACCGCGAGAGCTTCCCTTCCACCAGCGAGTGGAACACGCTGCTGACGGTGAACATTCCGCTCTTCAGCGCCGGCCAGATCGAGGCCAACGTCCGCACGGCCTGGTCGCAGCTTCGCCAGGCCTGCCTGCGGGAGCGGTTGATCCGCCGGCAGATTCTGCAGGACGTGCGCGTGGCGTACGAGAACGTGCTGTTGGCGCAGAACACGCTGGTTGAACTGCGCACGCAGGTGCAGGCGGCTGAGGATGCGTATCGGCAGGCCGGCGAGGCCTTCCGGGCCGGCGTGGCCACCAGCTTGGAGCAGCTCATCGCCCAGGACCAGTTGCTCAACGCCCAGGTGCAGCTCAACAGCCAGGAGTTCAACTACAAGGCCGCGTACCTGTCGCTGCTGCGCGTCAGCGGGCAGTTGATGATGCAGGCCAACAAGGTCAAGGCCGTGGACGCCGCCACCAGCCGCCCGGCCAGCCAGAGCGCCACTCAAGCGGCCGCCAAACTCGTTCGCCAAGGGGCGAAGTAGGGCGTTCTGGGTGGCATGGTCACTCCCTCCGTTTGGGATGACCATGCTCGGACGAGGCCGTGGTAGCGGGGCGTCCTGCGTGGTTGCTGCGCAAACCACGGCACCCTGGTGTGGTCTTGGGTGGGTGGCATGGTCACGCTGTTCGCGTGACCATGTTCAGACGTTGCCTCCCGTGACATACGAGCGTGGTTGCTCCGCTTCGCTGCGCAAACCACGGCACCGGACCAACGACGCGGCAATAATGGCCGTGCCAGCAAGCCCTCAGTGGGTGTACACTGACGCGATTCATCGGACAAGTGAAGGAGTATCCGAAATGCCTGACATCGAAGTCTTCGACGCCCATTTTCACTACGGCGCATCGTTCGGGGCGTCTGACCCCACGAAGTTCAAGCGCGACTGGCTGGACACGCACGAGGTCTCCGGCATCCTCTGCTGCACCGACCTGGCGTGCGGGCACGAAGAATTCGAACGCGTGAACGGGCCGCTGCTGGAGATGTCCACTCAACTGGGGCGGGACGTTCTGCCCTTGCTGGCGATGGTGCACCTCAACGCCCCGCAATGGCAGGAGCACGCAAAACGATGGTTCGACCGCTACCCCACGCTGGTGGGCATCAAGATTCATCCGCCGGTGTCGAAGTACCGGCTTTCGGCGGAACTGCTGGACCCGCTGTTTGACTTCGCCATGGAACGCAAGCTGTGCCTCGCCAGTCACACCACGCCGATTCCGGGCCTGTCCTCAGCCGATTTCCACGACTCGCTGTGCCGCCGGCCCGAGACGACGCTGATCCTCTACCACGCCTCGCCGCACGAGCAGGCTGCGTACCTGGCCGAGGCCTTTGCCAACGTGTACGTCGAGCCGTCGTGGCTGGGGTTCTTCCCCTCCCTGTTCCAGCTCACGCGAAAACTGGGCGGATGGCGGAAACTTCTGGGCGGCACCGACGGTCCGGGGTGGTTCGGCGCGGTGCAGGGCTCGCCGTACGACGACCTGGTTGCCGTCGCCCGCAAGCACTTTGACGGCAACGCCGAAGCCGTCGCCGACTTCTGCGGCCAAAACGTGAAGCGTCTGCTGGCGACGCTCAGACCCAAATAGAGTAGGGCGTGCAACTCGTTGCACGCGGGCCCGGCCGCCGCAGCCTGGGCGGTCGGTAGGGTGGGCCGAGGAGTGAAGCGACGAGTCCCACCATGCCAGCGTGCCGTGGTCTGGGTGCCGTGGTTTGCGAAGCAACCACGCGCCGAGCGATTTGGCGAACTACGGACCACCCAGCGGGAGCGGCGTCAAGCTCTGCGACAGTGGTTACCTGACAATCTCGTAACGGGCATCTTCAATCACGTACCGATGACCTGCCTTTTGAAGCTCCTTGCTGCCTGCGGGGAAACTTGTCGGGATGCCCTGTAATTCGCCCGACTTCGATTCTTCTTTGGGCAGTACGGGCAGGTCATACCGCTCGGCGAGGACCCCGCTGACTCTTATTCTCTTGTCGCGAACATCATCGGGCCATTCGCTACGATCCTCGGTCCCTGCTGTGTCGTTGGGCCCGACCCCGCCTCTGGCTGGGTGATCGAAATGAAAACTTCCGATATACACGCCGCCATGCTCGGTCACGAGCAACGGGCCGACCTTCCAGGCCTGTGCCTGCCCGACTAGAGTGACCTTCTGCCCCAGATGAGCTTGAAAATAATCCTGCTTTGCCTCTTTTGGATCGGCGCGAACTGCCCGCGTTGCGGGCTTCGAGCAGGCGGCTGCGTCGGGCAGGCGGACTCGGTAGAGCATGCCGGTGGGCTGGGGGTCGATCAGCCCCAGCAGCTCCGGCGGCGCGTAGCCAGGGGCATTCGAGACCGTGTACAGGTCCAGGCCACGCAGTTGGCACAGCAACGCCGTCGGGTCTTTGAGCCGCTCGTGCAGGATCGGGCTGGCGCTCCAGACGACGCGGATGTTCTCGTCCTTGCGGGCGGAAATCTCCATCAGCAGCGGGTACATCGGCGTGTCGTCGGCGATGATCCGCGCCTCATGGCCGGTCGCCTCCAACTGGTCCACCGCCGCGGAGGCGAAGCGCATGGCTGAGTTTTCGTTCTGCTTCCATGGCGTCAGCCAGTACCGCAGCTCGTCGCGGAAGGGCAGCGTTCTGGCCCGGCTATAGCCGCCGTGGTAGCGCCGCACCAGTTCGGGGGCCTGCCAGTAGAAGATCGGCATCGCCACCACGAACAGCCCGGCCAGCGCCAAGCCCACCCTGCCGCCGACTTTGCCGCGGTCCATCAGCCAGCCCAGCCCCACGGCTGCGACCAGTTCGATCATCGCCAAACTTGGCAGGAAGAAGGTGAACTGGTCTGGCACGTCGTAACGCAGCACGAACGCCAACTCGATCAGCGTGATGGCCGCCATGGCCACGGCCAGCGGCGTACCCACCTTGCGGCGCAGCACGGCCGATCCGATGACGGCCAGCACCAGCGGCGTTCCGGCGATGGAAAGGAACATGAAGGCGTAATTGGCCTTGCGGATGTTGGACAGGTGGAAGGATGTGCTGGCGACGGCCGGGCCGTAGGAATCGCCCACCAGGGCAGAACGCATCGCCTGCGCCACCGGCAGGCCGGCCTGGATCTGCTGATAGATAATGACCAGGTACGGCGAGGCTCCGACGATCCAGGCGCCGGCAGCGGCCGGTAAGCTCCACGGCGGCAACTGACGCTTGGCGATCAGCCAGATGGCCAGGGCGAAGTATACCGGCAGCGGCAGCAGGGCCAGGTTGTGGAAGGACAGGTCGATGCCGCTGGCCAGCGCTAGCGCCACCAGCCGGCGCCACGTCGGCTGACGCAGCAGCAGGACCAGTATCCAGATCTCGGCCATGAAGACGGCCAGTTGCACCGGCATGACGTCGGCAATAGTGCCCAGCCACCACGAGGTGTGGGCGACGGCGAACATGGCAGTACAAGCCACGGCCACGGCCAGCCGGCCCGTGAGCAGGTTGGCCACCGCGGCAAAGCTGGCCAGCGCCGCCGCCATGGCCAGGCTGCTGAAGATGTTGAGTTTCCACGCCAGCGTAAGTCCTGGTATGAACTTAAGCAGCCAACCCAGAGTAATGTACAGAGGATGCGCCAGGGCCAGGCCCAATCCGCCCACCAGGTCGGGTTGCTGCTGGCTGGCGCGGTACTGGAAGATGCCCGCATCTTCCCAGCTGTAGCCTCGCTGGGCAGTTAAGGCGTACAGCAGGCCCGAGGCGATGAACACCGCCAACCACAGCCCTTTTTGTGAAGGGGCTTGAGAGGCTGGTCGATATCTCTGTTGAATCTCTGTCGTGTGCATGCGTCACCCTGGAATGCCTTGAGTCAGGAACCTTCTAACTTGAACGCCTCGCCCGCTCGCCGCGGCCATGTAGCGACAATCTTCGCTGCCATGAGGCCTGCGCAGTGGACGAAGAACCTTTTCGTGCTGGTCGCGCTGCCCTTCAGCGGGCAGTGGTCGGCAGTGGATGGCCTGTCGTCCCTGGGCACTTGCGCGGCCTTTTGTCTGCTCTCCAGTTGCGTGTACCTCATCAATGATCTTGCCGATCGCGCGTCGGATCGACTGCACCCGACCAAACGTTTCCGTCCCATCGCCAGCGGCGAGTTGAGCGTCGGCCTGGCCATCGCCGCTGCCCTTGTGCTGCTGCTGGCCAGCGCGGCGATCATTGCTCTTATCGGCTATTGGCTGATTCATACGGCCAACCAAAGTTTCGTCCTGGAACGCGACGAAATCCCCGGCTACGTGGCCGCCCGCTTGCTGGCCTTCTGGTCGGCGAGCTACTTCATGCTGAACCTGGCGTACAGTCTGCGACTTAAGCAGTATGCTATCATGGACGTGCTGATCATCGCGACGTGCTTCGTGCTTCGGGCCATGGCCGGAGCCGCCGCCATCGCCGTCATCATCAGTCCCTGGCTGGTTGTCTGCACCTTTACGCTGTGCCTTTTCATCGCCCTGGCCAAGCGGCGCAGCGAGATCGCCATGCTCGGCGACGCCGCCCAGTCCACGCGCCGCGCGAACGGGTTCTATACGTTGGTGAACATAGAGCACATGCTGGCGGTATCGGCTGGGCTGGCCATCGTCACTTACACGCTGTACTGCCTGGCGCAGCGGACCATCGCCCGGCACTCCGCCAACCTGGTCTGGACGATTCCGTTGGTCATCTATGGCATGTTCCGGTATTACTGCCTGGCCCTGAGCGCCGACAGCCAGGACGTAGCCAAGCTGCTGTCGCGCGACAAAGTCATGTGGCTGGTGGTATTTCTGTGGATGCTGGCGGTGGTCGTCGTAATACGGTGGGGCGGCAGCCCCCTGTTCAAAGGAATCTTGCAGTGAGTACCGTTGCCGTTATTCGCACCCGGCCCGAAAGCGTCGTCTCCGACGTGCAGCGTGTCATGGAACTGGGCGGGCTGGCCAAGGCGCTGGATCCCTCGGCCACCACCATCCTGAAGAACAATATCTCCTGGCACCTGCTATACCCATCGGCCAATACGACGCCCTGGCAACTCGAAGGCAGCATCCTGGCCTTAAAGAAGGCCGGGTTTAACGACCTGGTCTGCGTGGAGAACGAAACCGTCGTCACCAGCGCGTCGCGCGGCGAGGTGCTCAACAAGCAGCGGCCGGTGTGCGAGCATTACGGCGTGCCGATCCGGTACAACTTCCGCCAGCAGGACATGAAGTGGGTGGTGTATAAGCCCAAGGCCAAGATGTTGGTGCTGGACGAGATCTTCCCCGACGGCATCCGCATCCCGGAGTATTTTCTCGGCAAGAATGTGCTGCACCTGCCGACCGTCAAGTGCCACATCTACACCAATACCACCGGGGCCATGAAGAACGCATTCGGTGGCCTGCTGTCCAACCGGCGGCATTATTGCCATTCGCGGATTCACGAGACGCTGGTGGACCTGCTGGCAATTCAGAAGGAAATTCACAAGGGCATCTTCGCCATGTCCGACGGCACCACGGCCGGCAACGGCCCGGGGCCCAGAACCATGGTGCCGGTGGCCAAGAACGTGCTGCTGGCCAGCGACGACTGCGTGGCCATCGACGCGGTGGCGTCCAAGATGATGGGCTTTGAGCCCATGGACTACGCCTTCATCCGCTTGGCGCACGAGCGTGGCCTGGGAGTGGGGCGGTTTGAGGAAATCAAGCTCGTGGGCGACGTCGATGCCGCCAAGGAGAACTGGGGCTTCTTCACGGGCGACAACGCTGCCTCCGCTGTGGGCAAGAGCATGTGGTTCGGGCCGCTTAAGTCCCTGCAAACGCTGATGTTTCACACGCCTATTGTGTACGCGTTCATCCTGGCCTCAGCCATCTATCACGACCAGGTCTGGTATCGCCTGCACGGGCAATCCGTAGTGAACGACTGGCTGGTCAATAGCCCCTGGGGCAGACTTTTCGCGGAATACCAGCCGGGAAGGGGAGAGGGCGTAGGGCGTAGGGCGGAAAACGAGGGCGTAGGGCATAGGGCAGAAACGAGGGCGTAGGGCAGAGAAGCGCAGGACGCAAGTCAGGTCGTAGGGGGGGAGGGGATGCGGTACGGCCAGCAGGCATTCAGGCCCGGAGGGCCGGAACGATTGTAGCCGTGGGCGTGAGCCCACGGTATGGACAACCCACAATGTGAGCCCCGAAGGGGCGGCACAGCCAGATCGAAGTGCCGCCCCGTCGGGGCTCAGTCATTTCGCGGTTCTCTCCGGGGGCTCACGCCCCCGGCTACCATCGTCCCGCCCCGTTGGGGCTCAGTCTGGCCGACGTCGTTCTGGCACTCGAGCTTTGCGTGCACAGTTTGCTGCGAATCGGGCGTCAGGGCCCGGTCTCCTCTGCACTGCATCTTCCTGGCACACCCGTACACGGAGACTCCTCTTCTCCTGCTTCTCCTTTTGCGATGGCCGTTGTGGTCTTTCCCCTACACCCTACGACCTATGACCTACGACCTATGACCGATGACCGATGACCTATCTTTTCACCGATAAGTATTGCTCGAAGCGCATGGTATTGGTATCGTGTCAAAGCTTTCGGGCGTCTGGGTTGCTGGCGAGGCGTCCGAAAATGGCACCGGGCGGGCAGCGTGAAAAAAGCCGCTTTCGGGGCTGGATTTTGTATTTGAC
This sequence comes from uncultured Planctomycetota bacterium, assembly GCA_903892515.1. GTDB lineage: Bacteria > Planctomycetota > Phycisphaerae > SM23-33 > SM23-33 > CAITIS01. The sequence continues at coordinate 21,154 of CAITIS010000094.1, forward strand.
AACCAAAATTGCTTGTCTATAGTAGATAATTCGCCCAATGACGCGTGGGCAGTGCGCCTTTTGGTTTGACGGCGAGGCGGTATTTTCAGAGGCCCCGCCGGTTTTTTTACGCTGCCGTAGCTCAGTGGTAGAGCGCGTCCTTGGTAAGGACGAGGTCGAGGGTTCAATCCCCTCCAGCAGCTTAGGCCCGACCGGCCCGTGAAGCCGCCGGGGTCGGTGGTGGCTGGATCGGTTTGGACCGTAAACACAAGGGAAACCTTCGAGATAGAGGAGCGCGTATATGGCCAAGGAAGTATTCCAACGTAACAAACCGCACGTCAACGTAGGCACCATCGGGCACGTTGACCATGGCAAGACCACGCTGACGGCCGCCATCACCATGGTGCTGGCACAGCAGGGCCTGACCAAGTACAAGAGCTATGACGACATCGCCAAGGCTTCGGAATCCCAGGGCCGGCGCGACCCGACCAAGATTCTGACCATCGCCACCGCCCACGTGGAATACACGTCCAAGAACCGGCACTATGCCCACGTGGACTGCCCCGGTCACGCCGACTATGTCAAGAACATGATCACCGGCGCCGCCCAGATGGACGGCGCGGTCCTGGTGGTATCGGCCGCTGACGGCCCGATGCCCCAGACACGCGAGCACGTGCTGCTGGCCCGCCAGGTCAATGTTCCGGCCCTGGTGGTCTTCCTGAACAAGGTTGACTTGGTCGACGACCCGGAGCTGCTCGAACTGGTCGAGATGGAAATCCGCGAGCTGCTCAGCAAGTACGAATACCCCGGCGACACCACCCCGGTCATCAAGGGTTCTGCCACCGCGGCCATTGCCCATCCCGAAGATCCCGCCTGCGCCAAGCCGATTCTCGACCTGGTCGAGGCCCTGGACACCTTCATTCCCGAGCCCACCCGCGAGACTGACAAGCCCTTCCTGATGCCAGTGGAAGACGTCTTCTCCATCAAGGGTCGTGGCACGGTCGGCACTGGCCGAATCGAGCGCGGCGTCATCAAGGTTGGCGAAGAAGTCGAGATCGTCGGCCTGCGTGACACCCGCACTTGCGTCGTGACCGGCGTGGAAATGTTCAACAAGACCCTCGACAGCGGTCAGGCCGGCGACAACGTGGGCCTGCTGCTGCGTGGCGTTGAAAAGACCGACCTGGAGCGCGGCATGGTGCTGGCCAAGAAGGGCACCGTCACGCCGCACAACAAGTTTGAGGCCCAGGTGTACGTGCTGACGAAGGAGGAAGGTGGCCGGCACAGTCCGTTCTTCAACGGCTACCGTCCTCAGTTCTACTTCCGTACGACCGACGTGACCGGCACGGTCAATCTTCAGAGCGGCGCCGAGATGTGCATGCCCGGCGACGACGTGGCGGTAACTGTCGAGTTGTTGAATGTCAAGGTGGCCATGGAAGAGCAGCTCCGGTTTGCGATCCGCGAAGGCGGTCGTACCATCGGCGCCGGCGTGGTCACGAAGATTTTGGAGTAAGGTGCTCTCATGGCCAAGTCCAAGGCCCGCGAATACGTTTGGCTGCAATGCGAGAGCTGCAAAATGCTCAACTACCGCACGGAAGTGCGCGTGGCCGGTGGTACGCCCAAGCTGGTGATGCAGAAGTTCTGCAAGCGCGAGCGCAAGCATACCGAGCACAAGCTCAAGCGAAAATAAACGGTCGATTTCGACGGTCCCGGCGGCCCACCCAGCGGCCGGGACCGTTTTGTGATTCTGAATCTGAGATCTGCGGTTTGAGATTGCTACGGCAGTAGCTCAATTGGTAGAGCAGCGGTTTCCAAAACCGCAGGTTAGGGGTTCGAGTCCCTTCTGCCGTGGTTGAGACGGCTCGGCCAGTGCCACTTGCCGTTGGCCAGGCCGATGGGATGGCCAGGCGTGATTGGCTGTAAGGATCACGGCCGGCTGCAGGGAGTGCGGGCTTCGGTCCGTGCTGCGTCCGAAAAGTCATGGGCCGGATGCCCATGCGGTTGTTGTCAGTTCGTGGGCATGAGGCCCTGGCTGCGAAGACTGGCGAGGAGCCCGTACGTGGCAGCGAATATTTATAAACCCGGACAGGGCAAGTACACCCGCCTGCTGACGTTGGCCGGCGGAGAGTTGATCGGCCTGACCATCGCCCGCGAGTTCTACAAGAACTTGAACGGGGCGGACCTGAACACCTACCTGGTGTACGGCGTGCCGGTGGCGGTCTTTGCCCTCATCAGTGCTCTGATGCTTTGGATTGTGAATCAGCCGCGCAGTGCCGACTTCATGATCGCCACGGAGAGCGAGATGAAGAAGGTCTCCTGGGCCAGTCGGCGGGAGATCATCGGCAGCACCAAGGTCGTGATCGTCACGACGCTGGTGATGGCCCTGACGCTCTGGGCGGTGGACCTGGCCTTTGGGTTCTTCTTTACAAAGATCGGCGTGCTCATCGTCTCCGGCGGTTCCGGCGGCGACGTGCCTGTCGAATAGAACGGCGACGCAGAAGGCTATGACCAAACGCTGGTACGTTCTTCGAGTGGCTTCAAACAAGGAAGAGGCGGTGCGCGACGCCCTGGAACGCAAGGTCAAGATCGAAGGCCTCCAGGAGAAGATCGGGCGCATCCTCGTGCCTTCCGACCGCAGGCCTAGGCCTCGGACCAAGCCATCGGAGAAGAAGTTCGTCGAGCGAAAGCTCTATCCCGGCTACGTCTTTATCGAGATGGAGCTGGAAGAGGACGGCACGATCGGTGAAAAGCCGTGGTTCCTGATCAAGGAAACCACGGGCGTGGGCGACTTTATCGGTTCGGGCGGCAAGCCCGTGGCCATGAGCGACACCGACGTCGATAAGATGCTGATGCAGGCCAGCCGCCCGACAGAGGGCACGACGCTGGCCCTGGAGTATAAGAAGGGCGACCAGGTCAAGATCAAGGAAGGCCCCTTCGAGAACATCGAAGGCGCCGTGGACGAGGTCCTGGCCGACAAGGGCTTGGTCCGCGTCATCGTGACGATCTTTGGCCGGGCCACCCCGATCGAGTTGGAATACTGGCAGGTAGAGAAGGTTTAAGAAGTTTCGAGTTGCGAATGGCGAGTTTCGAATTGCCTGGCCTCGTTGAGGAAGGCGGAACTTCGAAAATCGAGATTCGAGATTCGAAATTGGTTTTCAGAAGGTGAGTTGACGCAATGGCAAAAGCAATCAAAGCGAAGATCAAGGTTCAGGCCCCCGGCGGGCAGGCTACACCGGCACCGCCAATCGGACCGGCCCTGGGTCAGCACAACGTGAATATCGGCCAGTTCGTCCAGCAGTTCAACGAGCGGACGCGGCAGTACAACGGGACGACCATCCCGGTGGAAATCACGGTGTACGAAGACCGTTCTTTCACGTTCATCTGCAAGAGCCCGCCGGCGGCGGTGCTGCTCAAGCAGGCGGCCAATGTCGCCAAGGGCAGCGGCGTGCCGAACAAGGAAAAGGTCGGCAAGGTCACGCGCGAGCAGGTCAAGCAGATCGCCACGACCAAGGTTAACGACCTGAACTCCTTCAGCATCGAAGCGGCCATGCGGCTGATCGAAGGCACGGCCCGCGGCATGGGCATCGAAATTACTGAGTAACGTCTGGTGGCCCCAGGCACCGGCACGGGCTCGAAAGTCCGCGTCACCTGTGGCCGCCCTCATCAGCCTGACCACGGGCTGCAACTACAACAGTGGGACCCTCGCCAGAGGGGAAAGGACGCATCGGAATGACGACAACGGCGCGTGGAAAGCGCTACCGGGCTGACGCGGAAAAAGTTCCTCAGGCGGCAGTTACGGTGGCCGAAGCAATCAAGGCTCTCAAGCAGTTCAAGGCAACCAAGTTTGATCAGACCGTGGAGCTTGTGGTCTGGTTGGGCATCGATTCCAAGCAGGCCGACCAGGCCATCCGCGGCTCGATCTCGCTGCCGCACGGCATCGGCAAGAGCAAGAAGGTAATCGCCTTCTGCGACGAGGCGACGGCCGTGGCCGCCAAGGCCGCCGGCGCCACCGAAGCCGGTGGTGACGAGCTGGTCGACAAGGTCAATAAGGGCTTTTCGGATTTCGACGTGGCCGTGGCGACTCCCGCCATGATGCGTAGCGTCAGCCGCTTAGGCCGCGTGCTCGGACCGCAGGGCAAGATGCCCTCTCCCAAGAGCGGCACGGTGGTGGACGACATCCCAACAGCCGTGAAGGAATACGCTGCCGGCAAGATCGAGTTCCGCAACGACGACGGTGGCAACATTCACGCCCCGGTCGGCAAGCTGAGCTTCGACGAGCAGAAGCTGTTGGACAACATCGAAACGTTCCTGAATCGGCTGCGGGCGATGAAGCCCGCCAGCAGCAAGGGCGTGTACATCAAGAAGGCCGTGCTGGCCGCGACCATGACGCCTTCGGTCGCCCTGGCGCTGTAGAGGTGCATTCATGAGCAAACCTATCAAAGCCCTGATGCGCAGCGAGTTGAAGCGTCGCCTGGCGGGGAACGAGACCCTGGCGGTGCTGAGCATGACCGGCGTGGACGGCATGACGAACAACAAGCTCCGGCGCGAGCTTAAGGCCAAGAACATCACCATCACCGTGGTCAAGAATTCCATTGCCAAGGCCGCCCTGGAAGAAATGGGGCTCTCTGGGGCAACGGCGCTGCTGGAAGGGCCCTGCGCGTTGGCCTACGGCGGCGAGGGTGTCGTGACCATCGTCCGGGAGGTCTTGGGCAAGATCAAGGACATCCCCAAGCTGAGCGTCCGCGGCGGCTACCTCGAAGGCGAAGTCTTCGGCAAGGACCGCGTGGACGAGCTGAGCAAGTACCCCACGCGCGACGAAGCCATTGCCCGCGCAGTGGCCATGGTGCTGAGCCCCGGCTCCAAGTTGGTGGCGGCTGTGCTGTCCAGCGGTTCGCTGGTGGCCGGCCTTATCAAGGAGATCGAGGCCAAGGCCAAGGAGAAGGGCGAAGCCGCTCCCGAAGAGGCCGCGCCCGAGGCCGCTGCTGCCGAGGCCGCTCCTGCTGCCGAGGCTGCCCCGATCGAGACCGCTCCTCCAGCGGCCCCGACTGCGTAATTGTTTGCCGTATAGAATCGGCTGCTGATTGGCCCGCAAGGGTTAAACAGGGTCAATGTGGCCTTGCCTATCAGGCCGTGGTTTGGATGCAAAACAGGAGTTGTAAGTCATGACTGAATTTGCTGCTGATATCAAAGATCTGGGCGACAAGCTGGCGGGCCTGACGTTGAAGCAGGCCGTTGAACTGGGCAAGTACGTCAAGGAAGCATACGGCATCGAGCCGGCCGCTGGTGGCGCCGTCATGATGGCCGCTGCCCCCGCTGCCGCCGCCGTGGTCGAAGAAAAGACCGCCTTCGATGTCATTCTCGAAGCCGCCGGCGCCAACAAGATCAACGTCATCAAGGTCGTTCGCTCGCTGACCAACCTGGGTCTGAAGGAAGCCAAGGACCTGGTGGAAGGCGCCCCCAAGGCTGTCAAGCAGGGCGTGAGCAAGGAAGATGCCGCCGAGGCCCACAAGCAGTTGGTGGCGGCCGGCGCAACGGCAAAGATTGCCTAAGCAGTTTGGTGGCGGCCACAGGCCCCTTTAGCCTCCGCCACAGGCCGCAACAAGGTAGCAAGCAGAGCAATGTCCGCATGGGCCGGACGGAAAATCCGGGCCATGCGGAATTGCGCATTCGTACAAAACGCGTAGTACCGACTTCCGGCACGGTCTTTCGGACGTACTAACGGGTCGGCCCCTAAGATACCGGGCCTCAACGGAAGGACAGATAATAGATGCTCCGCATGGACAGAATCGTTGATTTCTCCAAGGTTGGCGACGCCATTGAACCGCCGGATCTTATCCAGATCCAGACCGTCAGCTATGACCGGTTCCTGCAGGCGGACGTTGAGCCGGACAAGCGCAAGCCCGAGGGCCTCGAAGCCCTGCTGCGCGAAGTCTTTCCCATCGTCAGCTACGACGGCAATACGCAACTGGAGTATGTCAATTACGACTTGGGCGAGCCCCGGTACACGCCCGATGAGTGCCGCGAGCTGCGGCTGACGTACGGTCGGCCCTTCCGCGTGCGCGTTCGCCTCAGCCGCAAGGACAAGAAGGACGTTCTGGAAGAAGCCATCTACCTGGGCGAGATGCCCACGATGATCGGCGGCGGCGAGTTCATCGTCAACGGCGCCGAGCGCGTGCTAGTCAGCCAGCTCCACCGTTCGCCGGGCGTGGACTTCACCATCGAGTTCCAGGAATCCGACCGTCCTCTGCACGGGGCACGCATTATTCCCGAACGCGGCAGCTGGATCGAAATGTCGGTGACCAAGCGCGACAGCCTGTCCATCCGCATCGACCAGTCCAGCAAGTTCCCCGTCACCACTTTCCTCCGCGCCATGGACGCCGCCTACGGCACCACCGAGGCCATCCTGCGCGAGTTCTACGAGACCGAGAAGGTCGATTCGGCCAATATCAAGCCGCAGATGTACGCGGTGATGCCGATCATGGATCCCGCCAGCGGCGAAGAGCTTGTCCCGGCCGGTGGCCAGGTCGGCGACGCCGTCACCAAGGTCCAGGCGGCCATCACCAAGAAAATCGAAGTCATCAACAAGCCCAAGGATACGCTGATTCTGACGACGCTGTCGGAAGACATGGCCGAGTCGCACGAGACGGCCTTGCTGCGTATCTACGCTCGCCTGCGTCCGGGCAACCCGCCGCAGGCCGACAAGGCCAAGACGCTCTTCAAAGAGAAGTTCTATGACGAAAATCGCTACCGGCTGGGCAAAGTCGGGCGTTTCCGTTTGAACCGCAAGTTCCACCAGGACGTGGACGAGGCCGTCATGACCCTCCGGCCAGAGGACATGATCAACACCCTCAAGTACATCACGGCCTTGCGGGCCGGCGAAGGCAATGTGGACGACATCGACCACCTTGGCAACCGCCGTCTGCGGACGATCGATGAACTGGCCAGCGATGAGCTGCGCAAGGGCTTCCTGAAGCTCCGCCGCACCGTCCAGGAGCGCGTTAGCCTGAAGGATCCCGAGGAACTCAACAAGATCGCCGAGCTGGTCAACAGCAAGAGCGTTTCATCGAGCATCGAGTACTTCTTTGGCCGCAGCGAACTCAGCCAGGTGGTCGACCAGACCAACCCGCTGAGCCAGCTGACGCACGAGCGGCGCCTCTCGGCCCTGGGACCGGGCGGTTTGAACCGCAAGCGCGCGGGCTTTGAAGTCCGCGACGTGCACATCAGTCACTATGGCCGAATCTGCCCGGTGGAAACGCCTGAAGGCAATAACATCGGCCTGATTTCGTCGTTGAGCTTGTACGCCGCCGTGGACGATTACGGCTTCGTCATCACGCCCTATCGCAAGATCGAGCGGGGCAAGGTGACCGAGCAGATCGAATGGCTGCGGGCCGACGAAGAGATGGAAGGCGTGCTGGGCCCGCCGGACGCCCTGGAGATCGACCCCAAGACCAATCGGGCGTACAACAAGCTGCCTGAGCACCCGGTGCTGGCGCGTATCCGCGGCGAGGTGGGCCTGATCGCCAGCAACGACGTCAAGCACCTCGACGTCAGCCCCAAGCAGACCATGGGTGTGTCGGCGGCGTTGATTCCGTTCCTGGAGCATGACGACGCCAACCGAGCCTTGATGGGTTCGAATATGCAGCGTCAGGCCGTGCCGCTGATCCGCACCGAGCAGGCCATCGTAACGACCGGCCTGGAGCGGCTGGTGGCGCTGAATTCCGGCATGGTGGTGAAGGCGCGCAAGGCCGGCACTGTTACCTTCGTCGACGCCAAGCGGATCGTTATCGACAATGTCGATGAATACGAGTTGCGCAAATTCGCCCGCCTCAACGAGCGGACGTGTCTCAATCAAAAGCCGATCGTCAAGATCGGCCAGCGGGTCAAGAAGGGCGATGTTCTTGCCGACGGGCCGGGCTGTTCCAACGGCGAATTGGCCCTGGGCCGGAACATCCTGGTCGCGTTCGTGCCCTTCGACGGCTACAACTTCGAGGACGCCATCCTCATCAGCGAACGGCTGGTGAAGGAAGACGTGTTCACCTCCATCCACCTTGAAGAGTACGAGGTGGAGATTCGCGAGACCAAGCTGGGACGCGAGGAGTTCACGCGCGACATCCCCAACGTCTCGGAAAAGGCCCTGCGGAACCTGGATGAGTTCGGCGTGGTGCAGATCGGCACGAAGGTCAAGGCCGGCGACATCATGGTCGGCAAGGTCGCACCCAAGAGCAAGAGCGAACTGACCCCCGAAGAGAAGCTGCTGCATGCCATCTTCGGCCGGGCAGGCGAGGACGTGAAGAACGACTCGCTGGAACTGCCGGCCGGTGAAGAGGGCGTGGTCGTGGCGGCCAAGCGCTTCAGCCGCCGGATGCAGATGTCGGACGACCAGAAGAAGTTGCTGGCCCGGCAGATGAAGGACTACGAAGCCGAGATGAACCTGCGCGTGGCCAAGGTCTTCCGCACCATGTGCGACGAGATCAACCGCGTGTCGGGCACGGCCATGATCGACCCCGCGACCAAGCAGAAGGTCGGCCAGAGCGAATCGATCGACGTGATCTTAGAGCAGATCGAGAACTTCAACGTCAAGTGGATCAAGGGCACCGCCCCGGAGAAGGAACGTGGCGAGGCCGCGTACCATCGCTACCGCCCGATGCTTGACGAAATCAAGCGTGAGAAGGCCCGCAAGCTGGGCCACATGAAGCGCGGCGACGAACTGCCCAGCGGCGTGCTGGAAATGGTCAAGGTCTATGTCGTGACCAAGCGCAAGCTGAGCGTCGGCGACAAGATGGCCGGCCGGCACGGCAACAAGGGCGTCATCGCCCGCATCATGCCCGAAGAAGACATGCCGTTCCTCGAGGACGGCACGCCGGTGGAGATCTGCCTGAATCCCCTGGGCGTGCCTAGCCGTATGAACGTGGGCCAGATTCTGGAAACCCACCTGGCCTGGGCGGCGGCAGTCCTGGGCTTCAAGGCCGTCACGCCCGTGTTCGACGGCGCTCGCGAGGACGAGATCCGCGCCATGATCGAGCAGGCCAACGACCACGTCCGCAGCCGGCTGAAGGACACCAAGGTCATGCAGGAGGCGGGCAAGACCCGCGAGCTGCTGGCCATCATGCCCTCCGACGGCAAGACGGTGCTGTACGACGGCCGGACCGGCGAGCCCTTCGAGCAGAAGGTCACCGTCGGCTACATGTACGTCAATAAGCTCCACCACTTGGTGGATGAGAAGATTCACGCCCGTTCAACGGGTCCATACTCGCTGATCACGCAGCAGCCCTTGGGCGGCAAGGCCCGGACGGGCGGCCAGCGCTTCGGCGAGATGGAAGTGTGGGCTCTGGAATCCTACGGCGCCAGTTACACGCTGCAGGAAATGTTGACTGTCAAGAGCGACGACGTGGAAGGCCGGACCAAGATTTACGAGTCGATGGTCAAGGGCGCCAACACGCTGGAAGCCGGCACGCCGGTTTCATTCGACGTGCTGTGCAACGAGTTGCGCGGCCTGGGCCTCAACGTGCAGTTGGAAAAGAAGAGTCTGATCTAAGCCGATGGCTACGTGGCGGGAAATTGCGACGGACAACTACGCTGCGGTCCTGGAGTTGCTTTCGGGGCGGCGGTGGCGCAGTGCGGTCAGTCGCTGTTACTATGCGGTGTATGCTCGAAGCATTGCTGGCATGAAGGCGGGCGCCGTTTTCCCGACCGGCAGAGAAGGGCCGCGGCATGCAGTTCTGCCGGCGATGGTTGCGAGTGGCTCTCTGGGTGACGTCCCCGGAGCGGTGAGATTAGCTGGGATCATCCGGAAGCTGTACAAGCTGCGGCTGATCTCGGATTACAGCCAGTCGTTCCCGGTGGATGACGGTGACGCTCGCAACGCGGTGCAACTGATGCAGACGTTTTTTGGACTGATGGAGAAGTAGATGGCCAGGCCTATTCCGCCGGTTAAAGTCGATGCTTTGCGCCAGCAGGTGCAGGAGTTGCTGGATAAGCAGTGCCTCAAGCGGCATGTGGACTTTCGCCTTGAGATCGAGGCCAAGGTGGAACAGGAAGGCTGGGTGCATCTCGTGGTTGTGCCGGACAAGAAAGATATTCGTATATACGATTATGCGAGCATCTTGTCCGAAGTGGAAGATGTTCTCCGTCGGAAGTACAAGCAAGAGAAGGTGGTTTTGGTTCCGGCTTCGCCTGACTAGTCGACCGATTCCAACCTTTGAATGGGAGCTATGAATAATGGCCGAAAGTGCATACGATAGAATTAACGATTACGGGTCGGTGAAGATCGGCATGGCCAGTCCGAACGATATTCGGAGCTGGTCCTTCGGCGAAGTGAAAAAGCCCGAGACGATCAACTACCGCACCTACCGCCCTGAGAAGGACGGCTTGTTCTGCGAGCGCATCTTTGGACCCGAACGCGACTGGGAATGCGCCTGCGGCAAGTACAAGGGCACCAAGCACAAGGGCATCATCTGCGACCGCTGCGGCGTGAAGGTCACGCATTCGCGCGTCCGCCGCAAGCGCATGGGCCATATCAACCTGGCCGCCCCGGTGGTGCATATTTGGTTCTTCAAGGCCCTGCCCAGCCGTCTGGGCACGCTGCTGGGAATGAAGACCAGCGACTTAGAGAAGGTCATTCTCTTCCAGGACTACGTCGTCACCCACGAAGGCCAGACGCCGCTGAAGTATCAGCAGGTGCTGACCGAGGATGAATACCGTTCGGCCCGCGAGAAGTACGGCAACGACTTCATCGCCACAATGGGCGCCGAGGCCGTCCGAACGCTGCTGGAAAAAATGGACCTGGCCAAGTTGGCCAACGACCTGCGCGAGGACCTCAAGAAGACCACCAGCAAGCAGAAGATCAAGGACCTGACCAAGCGGCTCAAGCTAGTCGAGGCCATCCGCCTGTCCGGCAGCAAGCAGGAGTGGATGGTGATGGAAGTCATCCCGGTCATCCCGCCGGACCTGCGCCCGCTGGTCCTGCTGGAGAGCGGCAACTTCGCCACCTCCGACCTGAACGACCTGTACCGCCGCGTGATCAACCGTAACAACCGGCTCAAGAAGCTGATCGACCTGAACGCGCCGGAAGTCATCATCCGCAACGAAAAGCGAATGCTCCAGCAGGCCGTCGATGCGCTGTTCGACAACGGCCGGTGCCGCCGGCCCGTGCTGGGCAGTTCCAACCGCCCGCTGAAGTCGCTGACGGACATGATCAAGGGCAAGCAAGGCCGGTTCCGCGAGAACCTGCTGGGCAAGCGAGTGGACTACTCGGCCCGGTCGGTCATCGTCGTGGGTCCCGAACTCAAACTCAACCAGTGCGGCCTGCCCAAGAAGATCGCCCTGGAACTGTACCAGCCCTTCATCATTCGCAAGCTGCGCGACCGCGGCCTGGCCGACACGATCAAGTCCGCCAAGCGGATGATCGAGCGCAAAGACAAGGAAATCTGGGACATCCTGGAAGAAGTCATTCACCAGCACCCGGTGCTGTTGAACCGCGCCCCCACGTTGCACCGCATGGGTATTCAAGCCTTTGAGCCGGTGCTGGTGGAAGGCAACGCCATCAAGGTCCATCCGCTGGTGTGCAAGGGCTTCAATGCCGACTTCGACGGTGACCAGATGGCCGTTCACCTGCCGCTGTCGATCGAGGCCCAGACCGAGGCCCACGTGCTGATGCTGGCGACGAACAATATTTTCTCGCCGGCCAGCGGTTCGCCGATCATGTCCCCCAGCCAGGACATCGTGCTGGGAATTTTCTACCTGACGGCCGACCGTGGCAGCACCTTCGCCGTTCCCGGCCTGCACAAGGTCGATGTCCAGGGCGAGAAGGTGCCGGTATTCGCCGACACGCACGAAGCCATGCTGGCGCACACGCTGCATCGCATCGGCATGCACGCTCCGATCGCCGTCCGGCTGGGCAAGGGCCGGGAGATCGCCAGCAAGGAAGGCGTCAAGGTCAGCGAGAGCGGCCTGGTGCTCACGACCGTGGGCCGGTGCATTTTCAATGACGTGCTGCCGCGAGCGCTGCCGTTCTATAACTTCCCGCTAAGCAACAAGGGCGCCGGCAAGGTCATCAGCGACTGCTACCAGCGGCTGGGCAAGGGCCAGACGCTGTCCCTGCTGGATAACATCAAGGCCCTGGGCTTCCGCAACGCCACGCTGGCGGGGCTGTCTTTCGGCGTGACCGACCTGGCCGTTCCGGCCAACAAGGTCGTCATTCTGGAAGAGGCGCAGGGTCGCGTCGATCAGATTCGCAAGGACTTCGAGTCTGACGCCATCACCGAAGGCGAGCGGTACAACCAGACGATCGACGTGTGGGTGCACGCCCGTGAAGAAATCACCAAGTCGTTGATGTCCACGCTGGCCACCGACAAGCGCGCCGATCAGCCCAGCTACCTCAACCCGGTGTGGCTGATGAGCGATTCTGGCGCCCGAGGCAACGTGGACCAGATTCGTCAGTTGGCCGGCATGCGAGGCTTGATGTCCAAGCCGTCGGGCGAGATTATCGAAGCGCCCATCAAGGCCAATTTCCGTGAAGGCCTGACCGTGCTGGAGTACTTCGGTTCGACGCACGGCGCCCGCAAGGGTCTGGCCGACACCGCCCTCAAGACGGCCGACTCGGGCTACCTGACGCGCAAGCTGGCGGACGTGGCCCAGAATGTGATCATCACCGAGCTGGACTGCGGCACGCTCAAAGGCATCACCAAGAGCACGATCTACAAGGGCGAGCAGGTGGACGTGCCGCTGGCTGAGCTCATCATTGGCCGGGTGGCGCGCGAGAACATCCGCAATCCCATCTCCGACCAGGAGATCGTGCATGAGAACGAGATCATCACCACCGAGATCGCCCGCAAGATCGACGAACTGGGCCTAGAGACCATCCGCGTCCGCAGCCCGCTGACGTGCGAGTGCCGCATGGGCCTGTGCGCCAAGTGCTATGGCGTCGACATGTCCATGAATCAGCTGGTCGAAGAAGGCATGGCGGTTGGCATCATCGGCGCCCAGTCGATCGGCGAGCCGGGCACGCAGTTGACGATGCGTACGTTCCACACCGGTGGTGTGGCCACCCGCGCGGTCATGGAGTCGGAAGTTCGCTGCTCCGCCGCCGGCATGGTCAAGTACGTCGAACTGAACGCCGCCCCGATCGTGTACGGCAATAACAAGGCCTGGACCGTGCTGAAGCGAAACGGCGAAGTGGCCGTCATGGACCAGAAGGACCGCGAGATCGAGAAGTTCAAGGTTCCCTACGGCGCTACGCTGCTGATGGGCGACGGGGCGAAAGTCAAGCCCGGCCAGCGGCTGGCCCTGTGGGATCCCCACCGCGTTCCGATCCTGGCTGAGGCGGACGGTTCGGTCCGCTTCCAGGACATCGAGGAAGGCGAGACGGTCCGCACCGACAGCGAGCGTCGCGGTGCGACCCGCTATGTCGTTATCGAGCACAAGGGCGAGAAGCACCCGCGGATTATCGTTGAGGACAAGACCGGCAAGATTCTGGACTTCCACTATCTGCCGAGCAAGGCCCGCATCGAGGTGGAAGAAGGCCAGGTCGTCAAGCCCGGCGATTTGCTGGCCCGCCAGCCGCGTGAGATGTCCGGCACGCAGGACATCACCGGCGGTCTGCCGCGAGTGACCGAACTGTTTGAAGCCCGCAAGCCCAAGGAGCCGGCGGCCATGGCCGAGATTTCCGGCCGGGTGGAACTGCGGACGGACAAGCGGCGCGGCAAGATGACGATCATTATCCGGTCGGAATCCGGTATGGAGCGCGATCACCACGTGCCGCACGACCGGCATCTTCTCGTGCACACGAGTGACTACGTCGAGGCCGGCGATCCATTGACCGAAGGCCCGCTGGTGCCGCACGACATCCTGCGAATCCGCGGCGAGGAAGCCCTGCAAGGCTACCTGCTGATGGAAGGCCAGGGCGTGTACCGCAGCCAGAAGCAGTCGATCAATGACAAGCACTTTGAGGTCATTCTCAACCAGATGCTGCGGAAGGTGGCCATCGAGAGCGTCGGCGACAGCGCCCTGCTGCCGGGCGACGTGATGGACAAGTTCCGCTTCCGCGGCGAGAACGAGCGGCTGGCCAGTTCGCTCAAGATCATCGATCCGGGCGACACCGAGTTCCTCGAAGGTGAAGTAATCTCTCGGGAAAAGGTCGAACAGGCCAATGCCGAGGTGGAAGCCAAGAAGGGCAATCCGGCCAAGACGCGGCGTCCTAAGCCCGCTACGGCCAAGACGTTGCTGCTGGGCATCACCAAGGCGTCGTTGCAGTCGGAAAGCTTTTTATCAGCAGCAAGCTTCCAAGAAAGCACAAAAGTCTTTACAGAAGCAGCTTTAGCTGGCAGAATTGACGAACTCCGTGGTCTGAAGGAGAACGTGATCCTGGGCCACTTGATTCCGGCAGGGACGAGCTTTAAGCCATATATGGAGATGAAGATCAAGCGGCAGGTCGAGCTGCCGGATCTTTTGGCGGCCAGTACGAAGAAGGAAGAATTGACCGAAGCCCAGATTCAGGCGGCGGTTCAGCGAGCCTTGTCAGGCCGCGAGTAAGAAACTTTGGAGCATGCCTGGTCGCGTGAGCGGTCTGGCGAATAAGATGACCGAGCCGGTGATGACCGGCGGGAGAATGTTGGATGCCGACGATCAATCAGTTGGTTCGCAGGCCGCGCGTCAAGCAGGTCAGCAAGAAGAAGAACGTGGCCCTGGGCGAATGCCCGCAGAAGCGGGGCGTTTGCCTGCTGGTCAAGACCATGACGCCCAAGAAGCCTAATTCCGCATTGCGGAAGGTGGCCAGGGTTCGTTTGAGCAACGGTAAGGAAGTTACCTGCTACATTCCGGGCGTGGATCACAACCTGCAGGAACACAGCATCGTGCTGGTTCGCGGTGGCAGGGTGCGCGATCTGCCCGGCGTGCGCTACCACATCATCCGCGGCGCGTTGGACGCCTCCGGTGTGGAAGGCCGCAAGCAGGGCCGCAGTCTGTATGGCGCCAAGAAGGGCAAGTAACGGCCGCGAGAGGAAGACATGGCTTATAAGAAGTTTACAGCATCGTCCAAGCAGTTGGCGCCTGACGCCCGGTTCAGCAGCAAGCTGGTGGCCAAGTTCGTCAACTGCATGATGTGGCAGGGCAAGAAGGCGACCGCCTTTGTGATCTTCTACGACGCGATGGACATCATCGCCGACAAGATCAAAGAGGTTGGCCCGCTGGAGGTCTTCGAGACCGCCATCGGCAATGTCAAGCCGATGATTGAGGTCCGCTCCAAGCGCGTCGGCGGCGCCAATTATCAGGTGCCCATGCAGGTCAACAGCCGTCGGCAGCTGTCGCTGTCGATCCGCTGGATCCTGGAAGCCATTCGGGCCGGCAAGGGTTCAGCCACGGCGCAGCGGCTGGCCAGCGAAATACTGGCGGCGTACAAGCGTGAAGGCACTGCCATGCAGACGCGTGAAAACGTGCACCGCATGGCCGAGGCCAACAAGGCTTTCGCACACTTTGCATGGTAATTTAAGAGTATCCACGCGCGCCTTTGCGGCAAGTGTGGTATAGTGCGACGCTCCCGTGAGGTTTACGGGGTGCTGAGCGTAGTAAGTGCGGCGGGTTAGGCCCGCTGAGCAAAGGAGGCGGGCCAGGCCCGCTCGGAATCGTTCCCGGCCCGAACTTTTCGGGTCCAGACGGTTGGTATGGAATGGCTCGCCACCGAGGGCGTGCCACCCCGGTCCGCAGATTCTTCCGCGCGTGCGGATGGGCCGGGGCTCAGAGTAGGATGGCGGGCGATCCGCTCATCCGATTGAGATACACACACCGGCCGGCTTGCCAAAAAGCCGGCGAGGTCCAGCGGGAACACCTGGTGCAAGCAGGGCGGGCGGAGCCTGCCGCAAGGCGTCCGACGTTCGCCTGAACACTGCCCCAGTGGCCGCTGGTTTGAACCAGAAAAGTAGTTCGGCCTGAGGTGAAAGGGTATGTCTGCCTCCTTTCGCCGCGGTCGCTTTTTGATGTCGCACGCTGATGCGCGCGTAGGTAGAGCTTTTTGTTATGGCACGTAATCTAAGCAATCTGAGGAATATTGGCGTCGCGGCCCACATCGACGCGGGCAAGACCACCGTCTCCGAACGCATTCTGTACTTCACCGGCAAGAGCTACAAAATCGGCGAGGTTCACGACGGCACCGCCGTCATGGACTATCTGCCCGAAGAGCAGGAACGCGGCATCACGATCACCTCGGCCGCCACTACCTGCCCCTGGAAACAGTACACGCTTAATCTTATCGACACGCCAGGCCACGTCGATTTCACCATTGAAGTCGAGCGTTCGCTGCGCGTGCTGGACGGCGCCATCGCCGTCTTCTGTGCCGTCGGCGGCGTCGAGGCCCAGAGCGAAACGGTGTGGCAGCAGGCTTCGCGGTACAACGTGCCGCGGCTGTGCTTCATCAATAAGTGCGACCGCGCCGGCGCCGATTTCGAATCGGTCGTCAACGAGATCCGCAACCGGCTCGGCGCCAACCCGGTGGCCATTCAACTGCCGATGGGCATGGGCAGCGAGTTCAAGGGCCAGATCGACCTGATCGAGATGAAGGCGTTCTTCTACGAAGAAAGCGACGTCGCCACCGATATCAGGGTCGAGGAAATTCCCGCCAAGTACGCCGAAGTGGCCGCCCAGGCCCGTCACGACATGATCGAGGCCGTGGCTTCGGTGGATGACGAGCTCATGAGCAAGTACATCCATGAGCACGACATCACCAACGATGACATCAAGGCCGCCCTGCGGCGCCAGACCATTCAGAATCGCGTGCAGCCCGCGCTGTGCGGCTCGGCCCTGAAGCACGTGGGCATTCAGCCGTTGCTGGACGCGGTGGGCGATTATCTGCCTTCGCCGCTGGACATGCCGCCCGTGGAGGGCCTCGAGCGGGTCGGTTCGGACAAGAAGGCCGCACGCGACTGCTCCGACGAGGCGCCGTTCTGCGGCCTGGTCTTCAAGATCATCTCCGACCAGCATGGCGATCTGTACTTCATGCGGGTGTACAGCGGCACGCTGACCCAGGGCTCGCGCGTGCTCAACACCAGCCGCGACAAGAAGGAAATCGTCTCACGCATGCTGGAGATGCACGCCAAGCAGCGTATCAAGCGTGAAACGGCCGAGGCCGGCGACATTGTGGCCCTGATTGGCCCCAAGTACAGCCTGACCGGCGACACGCTGTGTGATCCCAAGCATCCGATTGTTCTGGAAGCGATGACCTTCCCCGATCCGGTGATTTCGATGTCCATCGAGCCCGCCTCGGCCGCCGAGCGTGACAAGCTGGGCGAGGCGCTGGGCGTGCTGCGGCGCGAGGATCCGACCTTCCGCTCGAATTTCGACGCCGAGACCGGCCAGACGATCATCTCTGGCATGGGCGAGTTGCACCTGGAAGTGCTGCGGAACAAGCTGACTCGCGACATGGGCATCCAGGTTCGTGTAGGCACGCCGCGCGTGGCCTACAAAGAGACCATCACGACCGCGGGCGAGGCCGAGGGGCGGTTCATCCGCCAGACCGGCGGCCACGGCCAGTTCGGCGTGGTGTACCTCAAGGTCGAGCCGCTTCCCGAAGAGATGCACGAGGAAGGCCCGGTCGTGTTCGTCAACAAGATCAAGCAGGGCGCGATTCCCCGGGAATACATCTCCTCGGTGGAAGAGGGCGTCCACGATGCCGCTTCGATGGGCCCGCTGTCGGGGTATCCGATGGTGAACGTGCTGGTGACGCTGCTGGACGGCAAGTACCACCCGGTGGACTCATCGGACATCGCGTTCGTCCAGGCCGGGTCGATTGGCTTCAAGGCCGCGGTGGCGAAAGCCTCGCCGGTCTTCCTGGAGCCTATTATGCGTCTGGAAGTGCTGGTGCCTGACGCGTTCCTAGGCGCGGTCTCTGGTGACCTGAACAGTCGCCGGGCGGAGATCATCGGCATGGAAAGCCGCGGCTCGTATCGCAAGCTGACGAGCAAAGTTCCGCTGGCATCGATGTTTGGGTATACGACGGTTTTGCGGTCGCTGACGCAAGGCCGGGGTACATGCACGATGGAACCATTGACATACAGCATGGTTCCGGCAGAAGTGGCCGCAAAAATGGCCACGGTGTAGCAAAAACCGCGCTGGCATGAGGAAAAATTAAGATTTTTCCCAGTGCGGAATTGACAAAGCGTTAACGGTTGCTATTTTAGAGCGTCTCTGCGACCAGACCAGCCATCGTGTTGGCTAAGGGCGGTCCGCGGGAGAAGGTTAGATGGTCCAAGACAAGATTAGAATTCGAATGGAAGCCTACGATCACCGAGCGCTGGACACCTCAGCCAAGGAGATCGTGGATCACGCCGAACGCACCGGAGCCCGGGTCTGTGGCCCGATTCCGCTGCCGACGCGCATCGAGCGTTACACCGTCCTGCGTAGCCCGCACGTGGATAAGAAATCCCGCGAGCAGTTCGAGATGCGGACGCACAAGCGCATCATCGACATCTACGAGCCGACGGTGCGAACGATCGAAGCGTTGAACCGGCTGGTTGTTCCGGCGGGCGTGTTCGTGAAGATCAAGGCCTAGTAGCTCTAACCGGCTGCCAGGAAGAAGCGCGGGCCCGACGCCCGCTCAACGCGTGGCCAACTGGTCATGCAATGCCACGATAGAGTGCGACAATGACTCCAACATTGATAGGCAAGAAGATCGGGATGACGCAGGTCTTTGACGCGGCCGGCGCTGTTCACCCGGTGACGGTCGTCCAGGCCGGGCCGTGTGTCGTCCTGCAGATTAAGACGCCCGAGAAGGACGGCTATCACGCCGTCCAGATCGGCTTTGAGGACCTCAAGGCCTCGCGGGCGGGCAAGCCTGCCGCCGGCCACGCCGCCAAGGCCAACACCAAGGCCAAGCGTGTGGTTCGCGAGGTTCGTCTCGACGGCCCGACCGACCTGACGGCCGGCCAGATCGTGAACGTGAGCATCTTCGAGCAGATCGCGGCTGTGGATGTGATCGGCACGAGCAAGGGCAAGGGCTTCCAGGGCGTTATGAAACGCCACCACTTCGGCGGCCAGTGCAGTAGCCACGGCACGGAGCGTAAGCACCGCGCCCCCGGCTCGATCGGCAGTTTTGGCACCGACCGTGGTCACGGCGGTGACATCAAAAAAGGCAAGAAGATGGCTGGGCACATGGGCGCGACGCGCATCACCAGCCGAAACCATTCGCTCGTGGGGGTAGACGCAGAAAACAACCTCCTCCTCATCCAGGGCTCGGTGCCCGGACCCAGCGGCTCATACGTGTTCGTCCGCAAGTCCGTGACGGCCCGCGTCAAGGCAAAGGCATAGAGGTCGGCAAATGCTGCAAGTACCCGTATACAATATTTCCGGCGAACAGGTCGAGATGCTGTCGATCGAGGACGAGCGTTTCGGCACCGAGGTCAACGCAGCCCTGGTCAAGCAGGCAGTCGTGGCCTACCACGCCAACAAACGTCAAGGCACCGTGGCCACCAAGACCCGGCACGATGTGGAAGGCTCGACGCGCAAGCTCTTCCGTCAGAAGGGCACGGGCAACGCCCGCCGCGGTCCCGTCCGCACCAACATCATGAAGGGCGGCGGCAGGGCTTTCGGCAAGCGGCCGCGTGACTTCCGCCAGGACATGCCCAAGAAGATGCGCAAGGCCGCCCTGAACTCGGTCATCCTGGCCAAGATCCTGGGCGAGAACCTGCTGGTGATCGAGGGCCTGAAGACCGATCAGCCCAAGACCAAGTTCATGGCCGGCGTGATGAACAAGCTGAAGATCAATCGCTCCTGCCTCCTGACCCTGCCGGCATATGACACCGTCCTTTTTAAGAGCGCACGCAACTTGCCCGACATCACCGTTACGACGGTGGCCGAGTTGAACGCCTTTGCCGTGGCCACCCGCATGAAGATGCTGGTGACCCGCGAGGCCATGGACGTGCTGCTGGGAAAGCAGGCCTAAGCGATGGAAAACAATATCTACAACGTGATCGTCCGGCCGCTCGTGACCGAAAAGGGCACGCACCAGTCGACCAGGCACAATGCGTACGCCTTCGAAGTCAACGCCGATGCCAACAAGGCTCAGATTCGGCAAGCGGTGGAGAAGATCTACAGCGTGAAGGTTCTGGAAGTGCGAACGGCCAATCGCAAGGGCAAGCCCCGTCGGTATGGCCGGAGAATGGGCACGACCAGTCATTGGAAGAAGGCCGTGGTGGTCCTGCACTCCGACCAGCACATTGATTTGTTCTAGAAGCATTGGACGAACGCTATGACGATTAGAGTTTACAAGCCGACATCCGCGGGGCGCCGCGTTGCCAGCGTGAACATGCGCGAGGAAGTGACCTCGACCACGCCGGAAAAGTCGCTGCTGGTGCCAAACCGGAAGACTGGTGGCCGCAACAACCAGGGCTTCATCACCAGCCGGTGCCGTGGCGGCGGAAACAAGCAGATGTACCGGCTGATCGACTTCCGTCGCAACAAGGACGGGTTCGAAGGCACGGTGGCCACGATCGAGTATGATCCCAACCGCTCATGCTTCATCGCCCTGGTGTACTACACCGATGGCGAGAAGCGGTACATCCTGGCCCCGCAAGGGCTGAAGGTTGGCGCCAAGATCTATTCGGGTGCCGAGGCCGAGCCGCGGCTGGGCAACTGCCTGCCGATGTCCAAGATCCCCACGGGCTTGGAAATCCACAACATTGAAATGACCAAAGGCCGGGGCGGCCAGCTGGTCCGCACTGCTGGCGGCGTGGCTCGCTTGGCGGCCAAGGACGGCAAGTGGGCCCACGTGCTGCTGCCCAGCGGCGAGCTTCGCATGGTCGAAGCGGCTTGCCGGGCGACGATTGGCCAGCTCAGCAATCCGGATTTCATCAATGCTCGGTTGGGCAAGGCCGGTCGCAACCGTCACCTGGGTCGCCGCCCGCACGTTCGCGGCGTGGCCATGAACCCGGTAGCCCACCCGCTGGGCGGTGGTGAAGGCCGGTCAGGCGGCGGTCGCCATCCTTGCAGTCGAACCGGTAAGTTGGCCAAGGGCGGCAAGACGCGAAAGCCAAAGAAGCTATCTAACAAGCTGATCCTTCGCCGGCGTCGCAATGTCCGGTACGGTCAATTGGTTCTGTAGACGGGTGAATTGAAATGTCGAGAAGCCTGAAAAAAGGCCCATACGTAGTTGAGAAGGTCTTCAAGAAGGTGTTGAAGCAGAAGGACTCCGGCAGCCGCGAGCCGATCAAGACGTGGGCTCGCGCCTGTACGATTGTGCCGGAGTTCGTCGGACACACCTTCATGGTGCATAACGGCAAGCTCTTCCACAAGGTGTTCGTGGTTGAGGACATGGTGGGCCATAAGCTGGGCGAGTTCAGTCCCACGCGTATGTTCCGCGGGCACACCGAAGCCAAGAAAGCCGCCGCATCTTAAGGCGGCCTAGGTGAATACAGCAATGGCTTGGAAAGCACAACATAGATACGCCAAGATGAGCGCTCGTAAAGTCCGTCTCATCGTGGACATGATTCGTGGGCAGGACGTTAACAAGGCCTTGGCCGTGCTGAAGTTCAGCCCCAACCGCGGCGCCGCCTTGGTGCGCAAGGTTCTGAACTCGGCCATTGCCAACGCCGATCAGGCCGAGGCCGACGTGGAGTCTTTGGTCGTCCAGGCCGCCTACGTTGACGAGGCCCCGACCATGAAACGCTTCCAGGAAAAGGATCGCGGCCGAGCCTTCCCCATCCGCAAGCGAAACAGCCACATTACCGTTGTGGTGGAGGAGGCGAAGTAATGGGTCAGAAAGTATCACCAATCGGGTTCCGTACCGGCATAACGCTGGGTTGGAAGAGCCGCTGGTTCGCACCCAAGAGCAACTTCGGTGAGTTCCTCATCGAAGACTACAAGGTGCGCAAGTTCATCGACCAGAAGCTCAACCGCCAGCCACCGTATGCGGCCGTTGCCAGCATCGATATCGAGCGGACGCGCGAAGAGGTCAAGGTCACGCTGCGGACGGCACGTCCGGGCTTGGTCATCGGCCCCCGCGGCGCCGAAGTCGACAAGCTCAAGGGCGAGCTGGAAGAACTTACGAATCGCCGGGTGAATCTGAATATCGTCGAAGTGATTCGGCCGGACCTGGACGCGAAGCTGGCCGCCGAGGCGATTTCCGAGCAGCTCAAGCGGCGTGCGAGTTTCCGCCGGGCGATCAAGATGCGGTGCGAAGCGATCATGCAGGCCGGAGCCAAGGGCGTAAAGATTCAGGTGGCCGGCCGGATCGGCGGGGCGGAGATGAGCCGGACGGTCAAGCAGATCATGGGCTCGATTCCGCTGCACACGCTAGACGCCGACGTGGATTATGGATTCGCCACGAGCTTCACGACGTACGGCGCGCTGGGCGTAAAGGTTTGGATTTACCGCGGGATGTTCGGCGAGACGGTTTCGCCGGATGAGGCCGGTGAACCCGGTCAGACCGGCGGCTTCCGTCCCGAGCGTCGTCCGCGTCGCGGTGGGCCGGGTGGCCCAGGCGGTCCGGGTGGTGGTCGTGGTCCTGGCGGCGGGCGTGGTGGCGCCGGTGGCGCTGGCGGTCGCGGCTTTGGCGGCGGTGGTGGCGGCGGCGGACGTGGTCCGCGGCGTGGCAGCCGGCCCGAGGGCGGCGATGCAGGCGCCCCGCCCGCTCCGTAGCGGTGGACTTCGAGTATCAGGTTTTCTGTTAGCAAGATAGACAGAGAGAGCATGCTATGGCGTTGATGCCAAAACGAGTCAAGCACCGAAAGTCCCAGCGAGGCCGGGTTCGCGGCAACGCGACCAGGGGCAACTTCGTGGCCTTCGGTGACTTTGGATTGCAGACGTTGGAGCCGGCGTGGATCACCGCTCGGCAGATCGAGGCAGGCCGAGTGACGGCAACGCACTTTCTGCATCGCGAAGGCCGAGTGTTCATTCGGATCTTCCCGGACAAGCCGGTGTCGTCCAAGCCGCTGGAGACTCGAATGGGCAAGGGCAAGGGCGAGCCTGAGTTCTGGGTCGCTCCTGTCAAGCCGGGCACGGTGCTCTTCGAAGTCGGTGGCGTAGACGAAGAGACGGCCAAGCTGACTCTCAAGCGCGTGGCGCACAAGATGCCGGTCAAGTGCCGGCTGATCGCCCGGCTACACAGTGTGAAATAACAAGGCGGTAGGGCGATGAAATCCAAGGAACTCAGAGAACTGTCGGACCAGGAGCTCGTCTCGGAATTAGAGCGTCTGCACCGGCATCTGTTTGAATTGCGGGCCCAGGCGGTGACGGAGAAACTCGCTGACGACAGCGCCATCACCAAGACCAAGCGGGACATTGCAAGGATTCTGACGGTTCAGCGTCAGCGGCAAATGGCCGCGGCCACCGGGCAGGGAGCGTAGCGCAACAACATGGAAACCACGCAAAGCAAAGAGCGCAGTCAGATCGTGTCGGAGGTCGGTGTCGTTGACTCCATCTCCGGCCGCCAGACGATTCGCATCATGCTGTCCAACCTTGTGAAGGAAGAACAGTATGGCAAGTATCGCAAGCGGCGCACGCGGCTGGCAGTGCATGACGAAAAGCAAGAGGCGCAGGTGGGCGATACCGTGGAAGTTTCGCGGTGCCGGCCCCTGTCCAAGAGGAAGGCCTGGCGTCTGGTCCGCATCGTGAAGCGAGCCAACGTAGCCTGAGCCTTTGGCCCAGTAGACCCAAAGAGGAATTTTCCGTGATTCAGCAGGAAATGAAACTCGACATCGCCGACAACACCGGCGCCAAGCGAGCCGAGTGCATCAAGGTGCTCGGCGGCTCGACGGCCCGCGGTAAGTTTACGCGGCGGGTGGCGACGGTTGGCGACGTGATCATCTGTGCGGTCAAAAAGGCCACGCCAGGCGGCGAGGTCAAGCAGGGCGACGTCGTCCGCTGCGTGGTCGTGCGGACGCGGTTTCCCGTGCGTCGGAAGGACGGCTCGTACGTCCGGTTCGACCACAGTGCCGCGGTCATTATTGACACGGACGGCAACCCGCGCGGCACGCGTATTTTCGGCGCGGTGGCGCGCGAGTTGCGTGAGAAGAACTTCATGAAAATCGTGTCCCTGGCTTCGGAGGTCGTCTGATGTCGACGCACATACGCAAGGGTGACACGGTGATGGTGATGGCCGGAGATGACAAGGGCAAGACCGGCGAGGTGCTGCGGGTGGATAGCCGCAACCACAAGGTTCTTGTCCAGGGCATCAACCGGGTGTTCCGGCACCTCAAGCGGAGCAAGCAGCATCCGCAGGGTGGTCGTATTCAGAAGGAACTGCCGATCGACTCCTGCAAGGTGTTGCCGGTGGATCCGACGAACCAGAAGCCTACTCGCGTTCGCTTCCGGATCGGCTCTGACGGTCTGAAGGAACGCGTGGCAGTCAAGTCCGGCGCCGTGCTGGGCGTAGTCAAGAAGAAGTCGGAATAGCGAGGCAGCGATGGTCGCTCGTCTGCAAGACATTTACAGTAAGGCGGTTCTGCCGGAGTTGGCCAAGGAGTTTAGCCTGGTCAATCCCATGGCGGCGCCGCGTATAAACAAAGTTGTGATCTCCATGGGCATGGGCAAGGTCGCCAGCGAGGAAGGCAGATTGGAAGCCGCCGCCGCTGAGCTGGGCCAGATTGTCGGCCAGAGGCCCGTGATCACGTTGGCCCGCAAGAGCATTTCCAACTTCAAGCTCCGCGAGGGCATGAAGGTTGGCATCAAGGTTACGCTCCGCGGGCAGAGAATGTGGGAGTTCCTGGACCGGCTGATCAGCCTGGCCATCCCGCGCGTCAAGGACTTCCGTGGGCTCTCGCCCAGCGGTTTCGACGGGCGTGGCAGCTACAACATGGGCCTGAGCGAACAGACGGTCTTTCCCGAGATCGACCCGGACAAGGTCAAGTTCATCCAGGGCATGAACATTACGATCGTGACCAGTGCGCCCAATGACGAGCAGGCCCGGCGGTTGCTGGCCTTGTTGGGCATGCCCTTCCGTACCTAAGAGGACACAATGGCAACATCGGCGCAAATAGCCAAAAGTAAGAAGCCCCCGAAGTTTTCCACGCGGGCCCGGACTCGCTGCGAGATATGCGGCCGGCCGCGCGCGGTATACCAGAAGTTCCGCATTTGCCGCATCTGCCTGCGGAACCTGGCCGCCGAGGGCAAGATCCCGGGCATGCGGAAAGCGAGCTGGTAGAGAGCTATGAGTTTATCCGACCCCATTGCCGACATGCTGACCCGTATCCGCAACGCCATTCATGGGCACCGCACCACGGTTAATATCCGTGCGACCAGTGCCTGCGACGGCGTGGCCGCTGTGCTGAAGCAGGAAGGTTACATTGACGACTACGCCCGTGTCGACGACGGCACCAAGCAGGGCAGTATTCGCGTGTACCTTCGCTACGGCCCGGCCGGCGAAGACGTGATTCAGGAAATCCAAAGAGTCTCTAAGCCTGGCCGCCGTGTGTACAGCGGCGTAGACGAATTGCCCCGCCCGTTGGACGGGATGGGTATCTGCATCGTCTCCACCAGCAAGGGCGTTTTCTCAGACCGCCAGTGCCGTGAACAGAAAATCGGCGGCGAAGTGCTATGCACGGTCTGCTAGGACAGTTGCGATGTCACGCATAGGAAAAAAACCGGTTGCCGTGCCCGAAGGCGTAAAAGTCTCGGTGCAAGGCTCGACCATCAACATCGAAGGCCCCAAGGGCAAGCTGGCATGGACGGCCCGGTCTGAGGTGAGCGTTGCTTTCGACGCCGCCGCTAAGACCGTTACCGTCACCCGGCAGGACGACGAACGCCTGAGCAAGGCACTGCACGGCACGACGCGCATGATCATTGCCAATATGATCGAAGGCGTCCGCACCGGCTACCTCAAGAAGCTTGAGGTGTACGGCGTGGGCTACGGCGTGGCGGTGCAGGGGAGCAAGCTGATGATGACTGTCGGCTACTCCCAGCCTAAGCCGTTCGATATCCCCGAAGGCGTGAAGGTGGAGATTCAGACACCCCAGGCCAGAGGCGAGTCCGAGCCGGCACGCTTCAGCGTGGCCGGGCCGGATAAGCAGATGGTGGGCGAGTTCGCCGCCAGGGTCCGCAAGTGCCGTCCGCCCGAGCCGTACAAGGGCAAGGGCATTCGGTACACGGGCGAGTACGTCCGGCGCAAGGTCGGCAAGGCCTTCGGCGGAGCGGGCACGGGCTGATAGAGCCTTGGCTGCGTGAACGTAAACGAGACAGGACACGGCCAGTCATTGGCCGGTGCAAGGTGAGCAAGAGATGAAGCGCCTGATTGAGAAGATCGCACGGCATGAACGGCGGAAACACCGGATTCGCCGGCGCGTCAACGGTACGACTGAGCGGCCTCGGCTGACGGTGTTCCGCAGCCACAAGAACATTTACGCTCAGATCATCGACGACGTGGTCGGCAAGACATTGGTGTCCGCCTCCACCAAAGACAAGGCCACGGCGGCCGACCTGGGCTACGGCGGGAACAGGGCCGCCGCCACCAAGGTCGGCAACACCCTGGCGGAAAAGGCCATCCAGGCCGGCATCAAGAAGGTCGTATTCGATCGCAACGGCTACGCCTATCACGGGCGAATCCGGGAATTGGCCGACGCGGCCCGCAAGGCGGGGCTGGAGTTCTAAACAGCCGCACAGGAGCAGACAGTTGAGCCGAACGAACACAAAATTTGGACGTGGTGGCTTTCCCGCTGAAGAAGGCGGGATGGAAGATCACGTCGTGAAGATTTATCGGTGCGCCAAGGTCGTCAAGGGCGGGCGCCGGTTCCGCTTTGCCGCACTGGTCATCATTGGTGACCGCAACGGCACGGTGGGCATCGGCTACGGCAAAGCCAACGAAGTGCCGTCCGCCGTCGACAAGGGCATCAAGAACGCTCACAAGCAGACGTTCAAGATCAGCCTGAAGGGCCACACGATTCCCCACCGGGTGGAGTCGCGGTATGGCGCCAGCAAGGTGATCCTTGTGCCGGCCTCGGAAGGCACGGGCGTCATTGCCGGCGTGCATCTCCGGCCACTGCTGGAGCTGGCGGGCATCCGGAACGTGCTGACCAAGGCACACGGATCGACCAATCCCAAGAACATGGTCCAGGCAGGGGCTGTTGCCCTGCGGCGGCTGCGGACTCCCGAAAAGGTGGCCGAGTTGCGCGGAGTTACGCTATGAATCTCGACGAAATCCTAAGTTTAGCAGGCAAGCATAGGCGCTCGGTGCGCGTCGGTCGTGGCCGGGGCAGTGGTCGCGGCAAGACGTCGCGTCGCGGCCAGAAGGGCGGCGGCGCTCGCGCTGGCTGGAAGGCCCGGTTCGGCGGCGAAGGCGGCCAGAACCCGATCTTGAAGCGCATCCCGAAGCGCGGCTTCAATAACAAGAACTTCCGCGTTGCATACCAGGCCCTGAATGTCGAGGACCTGGAAGTGTTCAACGATGGCGACCGCGTGGACATCCAGATGCTCGTCACGAGCAAGGTGCTTCACCCGAACAACATGCTGGTGAAGATCCTGGGCAACGGCACGTTGTCCAAGAAGCTGACGGTTGTGGCTCATGCGTTCTCCGCCTCGGCGGAGGAAAAGATCCGTGCCGCAGGTGGCAGCACGGAGAAGATCAGCGCCTAGTCACGATGTAACGGCCGATGGACGGGCCGAAATGGAATTGACGGAATGACCCCTAACGTAGTTAGAGCAATTATGGGCATCGTCGCCCTGGCGGCGGTGCTGGTGGCAGCCGGGCAGGGCGGGGCGCTGCTGGCTCAGTCAGGGCATACGCTGACGGGCCTGCTGCTGCCGGTGGGGCTGCTGGCCGGTGCACTGGCCACAGCCATCGCCTTCTACTACGCGCTGGTTCGCCAACCCAACATCTATAAGGGCTTCAGGGTTGTGGTCGGCGTGATCTGCGGGGCGGTCATCTATTGGCTGCTCGGCTCGGTCGCCCTGGATGTCCAGGCCACGCTGGGTCAGGCCTTCAGTGCCAGTTCCCTGACGTTGCCGCTGGCCAAGGTCATCGTGGCCATTGCCATCGCAGTCATATATTACTTCGGGCTGGTGGCCTCTACCGGGCCGCGCCGGCTGGTGGAGAACATCTTCTCCATCCCGGACCTACTCAAGAAGATCGGCTTTACGGTTCTGCTGCTGTGCATCTATCGCGTCGGCTACCACATTCCGCTGCCGGGCATCAACCAGGAGCAAGTCGCTGCCCAGCAGGAAGGTTCTCCGCTGGGTCAGGCCTTGGCGTACTTCGCCATGTTCACTGGCGGTAACTTGCAGCAGTCAACGCTGTTTGGCCTGGGCATCATGCCGTACATTTCCGCGAGCATTATCTTCCAGCTGCTGGTGACGGTGTATCCGCCGCTGGAGCGGCTGCAGAAGGAAGGCCAGGCCGGGTATCGCAAGATCCAGGAATACACGCGATACGCGACCGTGTTCCTGTGCGTGATGCAGGCAGCCATCTGGATGCGGTATCTGCACGGCAGCAGCATGATCTATCCGCAGTACGCCGGCTCGATGTGGATAACGCTCATGGGCATCATGGGCCTGACAACCGGCACCATGTTCCTGATGTGGCTGGGCGAGCAGATCGACGAGTACGGCATCGGCAACGGCATCAGCTTGATCATTATGGCCGGCATCGTGGCCCGTCTGCCTTGGGCCATTCGCGATCTGCTGATGCGGGCTTCGTTGAAAGTAACTGGCGCCGAGAGTTCGGAAATCGGCCTGATCAAGATTGTCTTCCTGGTGGCGGCGTTTGTGTTCGTGGTCTCCGGATCAATCCTGATCACGCAGGCGACGCGCCGCATCCCGATCCAGCAGGCCAAGCAGACGCGTGGCCGGCGGGTGTACGGCGGCCAGCGTCAGTACCTGCCGCTGCGGGTGAATATCGGCGGCGTTATGCCGATCATCTTCGCCAGCTCGCTGATGCTGTTCCCCAGCATGATAATGGGCTGGATCGTGAACATGTATCCGCGGAGCGGTTTCCTGCGGTACCTGCACGACGCGTTCATGCAGGGCCATGCGGTCAATGAACTGAGCTACATCGCGTTGATCTTCTTCTTCGCGTTCTTCTGGACGACGGTGCAGTTCCGTCCCAAGGACATGGCCGAGCAGCTGCAGGACATGGGCCACTTCATTCCGGGTCTCCGGCCGGGCAAGCGCACCGCCGATTACCTGGAGAAGGTCATGGAACGTATCACCTATTGCGGTGCGGCCTTCCTGGCGGTCATCGCGGTGATTCCGCAGGTGTTGGCCAACAGTTTGAATAGTCCCTGGAGCATCTCGGCCTTCTTAGGCGGGACGGGCCTGCTGATTATGGTTTCGGTAGCGTTGGACGTGGTTCAGCGGATTGACTCGAACCTGATCATGCGGAACTACGGCGGCTTCCTGGGCGAGACGGGCCGGATTCGAGGCTCGAGATGAGAATCGTCCTGATGGGTCCTCCCGGCGCCGGCAAGGGCACTCAAGCCAAGCGGGTTGCCGAGATGTTCAACATGGTGCATCTGTCCTCGGGAGACATCCTGAGGGCCGAACGCGGCAGCGGCAGCGAACTGGGCCGTCGCCTGAAAACTTATATGGATGCGGGCGAGTTGGTTCCCGACGCCACTGTGGTGGAGATCATGGCCAAGGCCGTGGCGGCTCTGCCGGCGGACAAGGGACTGCTTTTGGACGGTTTCCCGCGCACGGTGGCTCAGGGCCAGGCCTTGGACGCGCAGTTGAAGCAGTTGAACTGCCCACTGCAGGCCGTGCTGGTGATCGACGTGGAAGACGCGCCGCTGATCAAGCGGATCACGGGTCGGCGTAGCTGTCCGGACTGTGGCCGCATATACCACACTGAGTATCTCCGGCCAGCGGTTGAGAATCGTTGCGACGCCTGCAAGGCCTCGCTGACCCAGCGGGCCGACGATACCGAGAAGGTGGTGCGCGATCGGCTGGCAACGTATCGGCGGCAGACTCAGCCGGTCATCGCATACTACAAGGATAGCGGTCAGCGCGTCATCGAGATCGATGGCAGCGCCGAGCCTGACGAAGTGACGGCCCGAGTGAAGCAGGCGTTGCAGGGCTAGACCGCTGATTGGCAATCTGTGGCCATACGACTTAAAACTGCGCGGGAGATCGAGAAGATGCGCCGGGCCGGCGCCATCGTCAACCGCGTGCTGCAGCGGCTGGGCGAGATGATCGTCCCGGGCGTGACGACGCAGGAGTTGGACACTGAGGCCGAGCGATTCGGCAAAGAGCTGGGTGCCGAGGCGCTGTTCAAGGGCGTGCCGGGCCGCGGCGGACCGTTTCCGGGCGTGATCTGTGCCTCGATCAACGAGCAGGTCGTGCACGGGATTCCCGGCCGGCGGGTTATTTGCGACCGCGACGTGGTGAGTATAGACTACGGCTGCCGCCTGGACGGTTACTGCGGCGATGCGGCCTGGACGTGGGTCGTGGGCGAGGTTGACCCCGCCGTGCAGCGGATGGTCGATGCGACCAAGCGTGCCTTGGACATCGCGATAAAAGTTTCGCGGGTCGGCATGCTGTGGAGCCAGGTGGCCTCGCAGATGCAAAAGACCGTGGAAGCCGATGGCTTTTCGGTGATTCGTGAGTTCGTCGGGCACGGAATCGGCCGCGAGATGCACGAGGACCCCAAGGTCCCGAATTTCGTGAGCCGGGAACTGCTGACTCGCGACATTCGGCTGGATGAAGGATTGGTTATCGCGGTGGAACCCATGGTGGCCATGGGCTCGCCCGACGTGGTGATGGAACAGGATGGCTGGACGATCGTGACGCGCGATGGCAAGCCGGCGGCTCACTTTGAGCACACGCTGGCCATGACGCGGAGCGGCGTGCAGGTCCTGACAGACGCGTAGGCAGGTGGATTCATGAAGGTCAAGAGTTCAGTAAGACGGCGTTGTGAAAACTGCCGGATCGTTCGCCGTAAAGGCGTGGTGCGGGTGATCTGCACCAACCCCAAGCACAAGCAGCGCCAGGGATAATCCTGGCTTAGGAGCAAATGTATGCCTCGTATTCTGGGTGTGGACCTTCCTAACGACAAGCGGACCTTCGTCTCGCTGCGGTACCTGTACGGTATTGGCAAGACGGTGGCCCTGGAACTGTGCGCCAAGGCCGAGATCGACCCGCAGACCAAGGCCGGTCAGCTGACCGAAGATCAGCTCAGCCGCCTGGCGGGCATCATCGAAGCCGACTACGTGGTCGAAGGTCCTCTGCGTCGCCAGACTCAGCAGAACATCGCCCGCCTGAAGGAAATTGGCTGCTACCGCGGTTCCCGGCACCGCCGCGGGTTGCCCTGTCACGGCCAGCGCACCAAGACGAACGCGCGGACGCGCAAGGGGCCTCGCAAGACGGTCGCCGGCAAGAAGTCAGTCAAAGAGATGCGGTAAGGCAGGAACGCAATGGCACAACAACCAGTACGCAAGAGAGTTCGTCGAGCGGTCGCCAAAGCTACCGCTCATATCAAGGCTACATTCAACAACACGACCGTTACGATCACCGATCAAAACGGCGACGTACTGGTGTCCATGTCGGCGGGCAACGTCGGCTTCAAGGGCTCGCGCAAGAGCACGCCCTTTGCCGCTCAGCGAGCGGCCGAAGAAGCCGCCTCCCGCGCCCGCAAGATGGGCATTACGGAAGTGGAAGTGCGAGTGAACGGCCCGGGTTCGGGGCGTGAGAGCGCCGTGACTGCCCTGCAGGGCGCCGGGCTGCGGATTTCGACAATCGAGGACGTGACGCCTCTGCCGCACAACGGCTGCAGGCCGCGGAAGAAGCGCCGCGTCTAGTTTCGCTTTGAGGTGAAATAGAAACGATATGGGACGCTACACAGGACCAAAATGCAGGCAGTGCCGTCGGTCAGGCATGAAACTCATGCTTCGCGGGTCGCGGTGTGAAACCGCCAAGTGCCCGATGGAGAAGCAGTGGCGCCAGCAGCCTCCGGGCATGCACGCCTTCCGTCGTGGCCGCGCCAGCGAGTACGGCGTGCGCCTGGCGGAAAAGCAAAAGGTAAAGCGCCACTACGGCGTGTACGAGCGGCAGTTCATGCGGTACTTCCACATGGCCGAGCGCATCAAGGGCAACACCGGCACAGGCTTGCTGGGCTTGCTCGAACGGCGCTTGGACAATGCGGTGTACAAGCTGGGCTTCGCCTCGTCGCGGGCCAGCGCCCGCATGACCATCACCCAGGGCCACATCCACATAAATGGCCGGCGGGTGAATATTCCCAGCTACCTGGTCAAGGTCGGAGACAAGATCTCCGTCAAGGCAGCCGAAAAGTCGCAGAAGCTGATCCGCTCGCGGCTGGAAGAGTTGGGCGAGCCCAGCCTTCAGAACTGGCTGGCGTTGGACATGACCAAGTTGGAAGGCAGCGTTATGGCCCTGCCTGGCCGGGACGACGTGATGATCCCGGTGGAAGAGAATCTCATCGTGGAGCTGTGCAGCAAGTAGCAAACCGGAGCTCCCGGTACCCTGAAACGAAAGGTCCGACGCAATGCGAATACGGTGGCGCGGTTTGGAATTGCCGACACGAGTGGTCTCCGACCCCGATGTTTCGACACCGACCTACGCGCGGTTTATTATTGAGCCGTTTGAACGCGGCTTTGGCACGACGGTAGGGAACTCCCTGCGCCGCATCCTGCTGAGCTCTCTGGAAGGCGCCTCCGTCACCAGCATCAAGCTCGCCGGCGTGCAGCACGAGTTCACCAGCATCCCCGGCGTCCTGGAGGACGTGACGGACATCGTCCTGAACGTCAAGAGCCTGATCGTCAAGAGCCACTCGGAAGAGCCCAAGATTATCCGGGTTCATAGTGCGGCTGCTGGGCCGGTGACCGCCGGCATGATCGAAGCCGATCCGGCCATTGAGATCATCAACAAGGATCTGCTCCTGGCCACGCTGACCGACAGCGTGAATTTCGACATGGAACTGACGGTCCAGCAGGGCCGCGGTTTTGTGCCGGCCGAGGAGCTGTTGAATCCCGACGCCGACCAGGAACTGGGACGGGTGTATATCGACGCCGCCTTCTCGCCGGTGACGCGCGTGCGGTATAGCACGGTGGACACCCGCGTGGGCCAGCGGACGAACTACGACCGCCTGATCCTCGAGATCTGGACCAACGGCACGATCACGCCGGAAATGGCGATGGTCGAGGCCGCCAAGATTCTCCGCAAGCACCTCAACCCGTTCGTGCAGTACTTCGAGCTGGGCGAGACGATCATCGACACCGGCGCCGCTGAGGCCGAGGCCGAGGTTGACTCCGAGTTGCAGAAGAAGCTCAACATGAGCGTGCACGAGTTGGAGCTGTCGGTGCGGGCGAACAACTGCCTGGATTCGGCCAAGATTCGCACCGTGGCCGAACTGGTGGGCCGGGCCGAGGCGGACCTGCTGAAGATCCGCAGCTTTGGCAAGACGTCACTGCGCGAGGTAAAGCGCAAGTTGACGGACCTTGGGCTGACCTTGGGCATGAGCGTGCCCAACCAGGTCGAGACGACTCAGGAAGCATCGCAATAGATTTGAAACGAGGCATGGGCGAGACGCCCATGACGGCAGTGGAATGGCGGGCGCTGGCGCCCGGGCCACCGCAAAGAAGAGGTTGGACCTATGCGTCATAGAGTATTTGGAAAGCAACTGTCCCGCGACACGGAGCACCGCAAGGCGATGCGGCGGAACCAGGCGGCCTCGCTCTTTGAGCACGGGGCCATCCGCACCACCGTCGTCAAGGCCAAGGAACTGCGTCCCTTCGTGGAGAAGCTGATCACGATGGCCCGCAAGAACACGCTGGCCGCCCGGCGGAATGTGATCTCGGTGCTGCGTGACCGGGCCATGGTCGACAAGGACGACACCGACCAATTGGCCGAGCTGAGCGTGGTGCAGAAGCTCTTCTCCGAGATCGCCCCGCGCTACGCCACAAGGCCAGGCGGCTACACTCGCATCATCCACATTTCCGACCGTCGCATTGGCGACGCCGGCAAGCAGTGCGTGCTGCAGCTCGTCGAAGAGGCGGTCGTTGCGGACGAAAAGCCCGCCACCAAGACCGGCAAGCCCCGCGCCCCGAAGGCTCCTAAGGCTGCCAAGGCCCCCAAGGCTGCCAAGAAATAGACAGCCCGGTAGACAGTCGATACGATCAAAGGCCCGACGACGCCGTCGGGCCTTTTCTTTTTACGTAGCAAGGGCGTCCGGTGGCGATGCCTATCGTTACGTGTCTGGCTTTTGTCTCTCGTGGCATGGGCGTCTCGCCCATGTGTCCCACGGGCGTCTCGCCCGTGATGGGTTCTAGAGGAGAGTGCGATGCCGACGAATGCTGACTGCATCTTCTGCAAGATCGTGGCGGGGAAGATTCCGTGCTTAAAGATTCTTCAGGACGCTCATGGCCTGGCGTTCCTGGACATCGGCCCGATCGCCCAGGGGCACGCGCTGTTGATTCCGGCGGGGCATTACGTCACGCTCGATGAGATGCCCGCCGAAGAAGCGGCCGCACTGCTCAAGCACCTGCCCGCGCTGGGCCGGGCCGTGCAGCAGGCCACCGGGGCCGAAGGCTTCAACGTGCTGCAAAACAACGGATCTGCCGCCCACCAACTGGTCCAGCACGTGCACTTCCACATCATTCCGCGCCGCACGGGCGATGCGTTCCACTTCAATTGGCCCGCCGGCAAGTACACCCCAGGCCAAGGTGAGGCGCTAGCAGAGCGGATTCGCCAGGGGCTAGTATAGTCGCGACGAGAGTTGAGTTTCGTCGGGTGGTGGGTGCCACACCTGTGGTGTTTGCAGGTGTGCAGTTGGAGACGGGGCATGGGCGAGCCGTATCGGAAGAGGCTGAAGCGGCATGAGGTTTCGGGACATGCGCGATATGTGACCTTTTCGTGTTTTCAAAGACGGCCGTTTTTTCCGGGCAGGGTTGCCGCAGAGTGGTTCTTGGAGTCATTGGCCGATGCACGCGACAGGCTGAGATTTCAACTATGGGCGTATGTGGTGATGCCGGAGCACGTGCATCTGCTCGTGCTTCCGCCGGACGGCATGCCTCTGAGGTCTATACTGCATGCGATCAAACGCCCTGTCGCCGGTAGAATCATCAACTGGGTTGAAAAGAATGCTCCATCCTTCTTGCCAAAGATGACCTGTGGGACTGGCCGGCGCCACTTTTGGCAAGCCGGCGGGGGATATGACCGTAATCTTTGGACCTCACAGGAGATTCACGAAAAGGTCAGGTACATTCACCTGAATCCGGTTCGACGGAAGTTGGTGGAGTGTGCTGGTGACTGGCGTTGGTCCAGCTATCAGAGTTGGATGTCCGGGTGTGATCTCCTGGTTCCTCTGGATCGAGAAACGCTTCCCGATGTCATTGAGTGACCGCACGGCTGCAAACACCGCAGCCGTGGCACCCTGCTTCTTCGGGCACTTTCTCTTGGCGACCGCTGCGTCCTCGGCGGTGAAAGTCGGTGTCGTTCGCCGTTCTACGCTTCCTCGGCTTCGTCGCCCGGCTCGAACAGGCTGGGATCTTCGCGGCGGTCGTACGTCAGGCCGAGATGGTCATAGGCACGCTTTGTGGCCACCCGGCCGCTGCGGGTTCGGGCCAGGAATCCGATCTGCAACAGGAACGGCTCGACCATGTCCACCAGCGTGTCCGTCTCCTCGCCCAGCGTGGCGGCGATGGCTTCCTTGCCCACCGGCCCGCCGCGATAGATGTCGATGATGACGCGCAGGAACTGGCGGTCGAGTTCGTCTAAGCCCAGGTGGTCGATGCCTTCGAGTTTCAGGGCCGCATCGACGGCCGCGACTGTCATCCGGCCATCGCCTTTGACCTGGGCGTAGTCGCGGCAGCGGCGCAGCAGGCGGTTGGCAATCCGCGGCGTGCCGCGTGCCCGGCTGGCCATGGCCAGCAAGGCGTCGGCGTCATACGCGGTCTTCAGCATCCCGGCCGACATCTCCAGCCGGCGGACGAGGTCTTCCTCGCTCCAGAACTCCAGGTGGTGCGTGAGGCCAAAGCGCGTCCGCAGCGGCGGCGACAGCCGGCCCGCCCGCGTGGTTGCGCCGATCAGCGTGAAGGGCTTGAGCGGCAGGTTGATCGTCCGGCTGTGCATGCCAGAATCGACCACGAAGTCCACCTTGAAATCTTCCATCGCCGGGTAGATGTATTCTTCCACGCTCTTGGGCAGGCGGTGGATCTCGTCGATGAACAGCACGTCGCACGATTCGAGGTTGGTCAGGATGCCCACCAGGTCGGATGGCCGCGTGAGCGCCGGGCCTGAGGTGACCTTGATGGTCGAGGACATCTCGTGTGCGATCACGTACGCCAGCGTGGTCTTGCCCAGCCCGGGCGGGCCGTGAAGCAGCACGTGCTCCATGGGTTCCTTGCGGGTGCGGGCGGCGCCGATGGCGATGCGGAGTTTCTCACGCAGGTCGCCCATGCCGATGCATTCGTCCAGCGTCCGTGGCCGAAGCGAGGTGTTGAACTGCTCGTCCTCCGGGCCGGTGGGTTGGCTGGCGATGATTTTTTCTCTGGCCATTATTGGGATTCGATATTCGGGATTTGGGATTCGGGACTCGGGACTCGGTTCTCCGCGGACTGGTCTGCTGGCAATGAGCGTCTGGAACGACCTCCTTGCGTATGTTTGCTTTGCTGGAGATACCGGATGTAGCCGTTGATGAGCTGCACGACGACAACGGCCTGTTCCTTCAAGGCGTTCAAGACGTCCACCGGAAAATACTTCTGGTCCAGGCAGATACTCAGGTCGTCGATGAGTTCTGCCACGCTACCGCGAGCGATATAGAAGAACTGCGTCGTGTCCTGCCAGGTGAATCGCCCATAGCCCTCGGCGATGTTGTTGGTAACGGAGATGGCAGCTCGTCGGGCTTGGCTCGCCAGGGCATATTTCTCTTTGTCTGGGAGGCGGTCCACCAACGAATACATCGAATTGCGAAAGCTTCTCGCCACCTGGTACACCTTTAAGCCTTCCAGCCCAATATGCACATCGTCAAGCTTGCTCATTCCAACCCCACGTATTCCGACTCCCGACTCCCAATTCCCGAATGCCGTTGTTGCGTCCTACGCTCCCGAAGCCTTTAGCCGGTAGACCTGCTGCAGGATCGCCTCTGGACTCTTCAGCTCGGGGGCCACCGCCAGTACGCGTTCGACCAGGGCTTCGGCGTCCATGCGGCGTTCGCCCAGTTGCACCAGGGCGGAGATCGCTTCCTTGGCGGCGTCGGAGAGTTCTTCGCCTTGGGGCAGGGCCCGGCCAGAGAGGGCGAACTCGTCAACCTTGCCCGACAGTTCGGCGATGATGGTCTCGGCCGTTCGCTTGCCGATCTCCGGCAGGGCGATGAGAAACTTGGCGTCCTTGGCCACGATGGCGCCGGCCACTTCGCCCACCGGCCGGCACAGCGCCCGCAGGGCCTTGCGAATGCCGATGCCCTTGACGGTGGTGAAGATTCGGAAGAATCGCCGGTCGGCCTCGTGCAGGAAGCCCACCAGACGCGGGGTCTGCGAGCCGTGCGAGGGGTCGCCTTCGAGGTAGTGAATCGTGTACAGCGTGACCGGCTGGCCGACCTTGCGCGTGAGGTATTCGTGGTCGAAGGCCGGCAGGAGGACCTCATACCACAGCCCGCTGCCGGCATTGATGATGGCGCTGCCGCCGTCCATGGCCTCTAAGATGCCCGCAATCCGTGCGATCATGGCCCGAAGTTTACCACGAACAAAGACCGAATGCCAGAATCAGGGCGTCAGGTCTTCAAACCCCTCGCCCTTCACGGGAGAGCGTGGCCCGCAGGGCCGGGTGAGGGTGCGGGCGGGCTTGCCAGCGTAGCCAGGTAGGGCGGGCACCGCCCGCCTTTGTCGCACCGCCGCCTCCTGCTCCGCCGCGTCGTGAATCCGCTACCGTTCGCTAGCGTCCGCGGCGGGCAGTGCCCGCCCTACCTGTTGGTTGCACATGGCCAGACAAGCCGAGCATTGCCGGGTGCCATAGGTTGAGCCGCGCTTTCTTGCGGCTCTACCTATGCCGGGCTTGACATGGCCAGCATCGCCTTCGCAGGCTCAGGCGATTCAGGCCATGGCACCCGACCCTGGCTGCGTCTTGCCCACGAGCCATCCACGCGCGTATAACGACGACATGAACGCGAACGCATCCAATCCGTGGCTTTCGATGCAGCCTGGACCGGCTATTGCTCCGTCGCTGCTGGCGTGCGATTTTGTTCATCTGGGCGAGCAGGCCCAAGCCGTCATTGCCGGCGGGGCCGAGGTCCTGCACGTCGACGTCATGGACGGGCATTTTGTGCCGAACCTTTCCATGGGCCCAGCCATCGTGCAAAGCCTGCGAAACTTCACGCCGCACCCGCTGGACGTGCACCTGATGGTGACCGACCCGGCCTATTACGCCCGCCGGTTCGCCGAGGCCGGCGGCAGTTCCGTCACCTTCCACATCGAGGCCAGCGACGAGCCCGAAAAGATCATCAGCTACCTGAAAGAGCAGGGGCTGGGGGCGGGCATTACGCTCAAGCCTGGCACGCCGGCAGAGGCCATCCGCAAGGTAGTGGAGTTGGTGGATCTGGTGCTGGTGATGACGGTGGAGCCTGGCTACGGCGGGCAAAAGTTCATGGCCGACATGCTGCCGAAGATCGCGACGATCCGCTCCTGGCTCCGGCCGGGGCAGCGGCTCGAGGTCGATGGCGGGATCAATCCCGAGACTGGCCGGCGCTGCGCCGAGCAGGGGGCCGACGTGTTCGTGGCCGGCGTGGACATCTTCCGCAGCGGCAACATCACCAAGGCGATCGCCGATCTCCGGGCCGGTGCCGACATCGGAACGCCCAAGACCTGAACCACGGAGGGCACGGAGAACACGGAGAAAGACAAGGAAGCACGACGACAGGGATATAGAAGCAAGAACCACAACGACCACAGCCGAGGGCGGCTGTGCCACGGGGCAAACCGGCTAGGAGCCAATGCCCGCGCGTGAGTCGCGAACTCCGGAAGCTTTTTCCAAATCTTCTTTCCGTGACCTTCGTGTCCTCCGTGGTTCAACAGCTTTGGCTGTTCTCGGTCTTCCTCTGTGTCTCTGTGGCCCAGCTTGTCGCCGTTTGGGCTGTCGTTTTGGCCTGCCTGACGGTAGAATGTCGCCCATGGCAGAACAAGAGCCCCAAGCCATTACGCCGTTTGAGTATCTGGCCCCGCCTTCGGGTCCGCCCGTGCGCAAGAAGCGCGACGTGCCCGATGGGCTGTGGATGCGCTGTCCCCAGTGCGAGCAGATGCTGTACCGAAAGACCGTCACGGAAAACCGTGAAGTCTGTCCCGAGTGCAACGCGCACTTTCGCGTCTCGGCCCGCGCCCGCGTGGCCATGCTGACCGACCCGGACAGCTTTGAGGAACTCTTCGCCGACATCGCCCCGACCGACCCGCTGGAGTTTCAGTGGCTCGGGCAGAAGTACGGCGAGCGGCTCAGGAAGGAACAGGCCAAGACCAAGAGCACCGAAGGCGTCATCACCGGCGTGGGCTACGTCAAGGGCCGGCGAACGGCCTTGGGCGTGATGGACGGCGACTTCCTCATGGGCTCCATGGCCTCGGTGGTGGGCGAGAAGCTCACGCTGCTGATCGAGCACGCCACCGAACAACGCATGCCGCTGGTGATCGTGTGCATGTCCGGCGGGGCGAGAATGCACGAAGGCGCCCTGTCACTGATGCAGATGGGCAAGACCTCGGCCGCGCTGGCCCGCTTCGACGACGCCGGCGGGCTGTATATCGCCGTGCTGACCGACCCCACAACCGGCGGCGTGACGGCCAGCTTCGCCATGCTGGGCGACGTGATCGTGGCCGAACCGGGCGCCCTGATCGGCTTTGCCGGTCAGCGCGTGATCGCCAATACGATCAAGACGGAACTGCCCTCCGGTTTTCAGCGGGCCGAGTTCCTGATGCAGCACGGGTTCATCGACCGCATCGTCCCGCGGCACGAGCTGCGCAGCGAGATCGCGCGGATCATCGACTTGTGCGGGAAGTGACGGCTTGCCGCCGAGACGCCGAAGCGTGCAGAGCGAGAAAAAGCAGGCAACGCAGAGACGCAGAGCAGAGAAGCAGAGATGCGACATGATTAGAGTTTGTCTTCTCTGGTTTTCAGTGTATCCGCGCCGCTAGGTCTTTGTGGTATTGGTTTGTATTTGCGGCCTCTGCGACCTCTGCGGTTAGATGTTGTTCCACTTAAGGAGAAGGCGATGGCGATGACGGAGCGGCTATCGTCGGATCGGCGGCGGCACCTGCGCGTGCCCCTGTCGGCCAAGGTCACGCTTTACCACGTCCCCAGCAAGCGCACGTTCCCTGCCCGCAGCGTCGACATCTCCGAGAGCGGCATGCTTATGTACGTGCCGGCCGGCACGCCGGTATCGCTGGGCCAGGAAGTAGAGTTGACCATCGAGCCCAGAGTTACAGCCCAGGCCGCCCCGGCCGCACAACTCCGGCATGGCAAGGTCGTTCGCGTCGACCGCCCGCTGATGCTCAAGACCGCCCACTTGCCCGTGGCCGTACAGTTTGAACCGCTTCCGTAGCGGGAATCGCCATCGTGTGATATCCTATTCCCTCAATTGGTCCACGTTCTTTCGTAACCTCTTATTTCAGGAGCCCTTTCATGGCACGGAAATGCACTGGCGCAGCGCTTATGCAGCAGTTGGAAGGGCGCGAGCTGCTCAACGCGACCCTGACCGTTGCCTACAGCGGCTGGAACGTCACGATCACCGGCGACAAGACGAATGCCCACGATCTACGGATCGGCGTGGACAACCTGGGTTTCCTGAGTATCGTCGATAACACAGGAGTGGTGCCGACCATCAAGGGCAGGCGGGCCTACGATCCGCAGAAGACCTCGCTGACGATCACCCTGGGCGCCGGGAGCGACACGGTTACGATTCCGAATCTGCAACTCAAGAACCTGACCATCAATCTCGGCAACGGCGATAACACGCTCGAACTGGGCGATACGAACCTGTACGTGTCAGGCGCCCTTACGATCACCGGGGGCACGGGCGCTGACAGTATCAGGATCGTCGAGGGGCAATTCGGCAAGACTGTCATCAAGACCGGCGCGGGCAACGACTCGCTGCGCATCGCCAGCGGCGACACGGTCGAAACGCCCGTCTTCGAGTCCACCTTCACCTTGGACATGGGTGCCGGCGTTGACTCCCTCATGGTCAGTTACACGTCGGTAGGCGCGACGGCGGACTTCAATGGGTTTGCCAGTATCAAGATGGGAGAGGGCAACGATACCGTCACACTCGGAGGCGGCGTCAATGGCAATGACGCCAGTTTCAACGCAGGCTCCACACTGGACTTCGGCAATGGCGACGACACCTTCAATGTGGACCCCACCACAAGCGGCGGCTACGCCAGGTTCGCCGGCAAGACGCGGATGATCTTTAACCGCGGCAACAAGGGGAGCACGAAGCTGTCGGGCGGCGCGATGCACTTTGCCTTCGGTAGCTCATTCTACCTCGATGCCCGCTACGCCAACGTGAGTGCGGCGTTGATGCAAGGGATCGATGACTCGCAGTTCGCTTTTTACGTGAACGTGCAGATGTTCTGGCTGCCGTAAGCGGCTTGCGGGTTAGGGCAAGGCCTCACCGGTTGAGTCCACCTCGGGGCGTTGCGATGGCGGCAGCGTAATGGCGTTGGGTGGGTACTGCACGTGCATCATGCACAGGCCCAGGGCCGGGGCAGTCGGGCCGGCGTAGCTGCGGTCTCGGCTGGCGAGAATGACGTCGATTCGCCGATCGTCCCAACGCCCACGGCCAATTTCGATCAGCGTGCCGGCGATGTTGCGCACCATCTTGTACAGAAAGCCGGTGCCCGAAACCGAGATGCGCAGTTCCTCGGGCGTCTCTTCGATCTGGCAGCCGGTGATGGTGCGGACGGTGTTCTCACGCTGCTCGGCCGAGTAGGCAAAGGCGCGAAAGTCGTGCTTGCCCAGCAGCCGAACGCCCGCCCGCCGCATCACCTCCACGTCCAGCGGCCGCCAATAGTGGCACGTCACTCGGCTCAGCAGCACGTCTTTGAGCGGCCGGCGGAAGATCCGGTAACAGTAGGTCTTGCCGATGGCGGAGATGGAGGCGTGAAACTCAGCCGGCACTTCATTGGCCGACCGCACCGCGATATCGTCGGGGAGCTTGCTGTTCAAGGCCCGGCGGAAGTTGGTCAGCGGAATGCTGAAGTTGGGGGTGCGAAAGTTCGCCACCTGGCCGGCGGCATGCACGCCCGCGTCGGTCCGGCCCGCGCCATGCACCGCCAGCGGGTGCCCCAGGATGCGCGAGGCCGCCTTCTCCAGTTCCTGCTGCACGGTCGGCACGCCACGCTGCTCCTGCCAGCCGTGATAGTTCGTGCCGTCGTACGCCAGCACGAGCTTGATGTTGCGGAAGGGCGGCGAGATTGGGTTCGCGTCGGTCATGTCATGGCCCAGCCGGGGCCGAGGCGGGAGCGCTGGCGGGGGCATTGGGGTTCTCGATCACCACGCCGTCAATCTTCACGTCCTTGACCGAACTGGGCTGCTGCATGCTCACCAGCGAGACCGCCAGCGGCATCCGCGCGAAGTCGGGATCGACGCTGACGTGCGTGATTTCCTTGCCATTGACGGACCAGGCGAACCCGCCGTGTCCATCCCAGGCGATGCAGAAACGGTTGTTCTGGCTGGAGTCGGCCGGGGCCTTGATCGAGTACATCAGCCGCGTCACACAGCGGACCATGTGCACCGGGGCAGGATTCACCCGGTCCTGGTGGCCAAACATGAACTCCACGTGATTCTCCCCGCCCGAGCGGAAGGTGAACCAGGCGTCGAGGTCCTGCTTGCCGGAAGCCTGGAAGGTCAGCGTCAGCGGCTGATTGCCGCGGAACCTCAGCCGCGTTTCCAGGCGGCAAAGCATGGTGCTGGGCGCCGACACCACACCGCTGCGGGTGGCGACGTCCCATTTGCCGCTGCGCAGATCCCAATCCGCCAACTGCTTGGCGGTGCTGAAATCGTACGTGATGGTAACGTTCTGGCCGGTGGCGGACTTCTCAAGCCGGCCTTCAAAGCTGCCGTAGGCGGCCCGCAGCACTCGCACCAGATGCTCCGAGGGCGACTCGGCCGTGAGCTTCTCCAGTTGCATCAGCAGCAACTTGGTCTTGGCCGAGGCCAGCCCCTGCGAATTCTGCGCCATCGAGGCTTGGCAAAGCTGCCGGCCGGCCGCGACGATAGCAGTGAGGGCCTTGGCCCCTTCGGCCGACTTGGCCATGTCGATCATGGCTTCGGCGATGCTGTTGCACACCTCCGGCGGCGGCGGATTCCGCGGATCGTCCAGGAAGTCGGCCACGGCCTTGAGCGGCAGTTCGTAGGAGTGATTCGTTCCGGCCAGTTCCGCCGCGGAGCGTTTCAGATCACCTTCGGCCTGCAGGCAGAACAACCCCAACTGCACTTGTGCGGCGCGAATCTGTTCGCCCTCGCCGGCCTGCTTGGCCGCGGCGAGCTTCTGCTGCAAGACCACCAGGCGGGCGGCGCGGCTCTTCTGTTGCGAAACCTGCTGCAAGGCCTCGTCGATCTGGATGTCTTCCTGCGACAGCTTGGCCGCCCGCGCCGTCTGGCGGGCCGACATGAGCGTGGCGCTGGCCGCATCAAACTTGCCGGCCTCGCCCTGTAGCTTGGCTAATTGCAGCGACAGGGCGAGAACCTCC
This sequence comes from uncultured Planctomycetota bacterium, assembly GCA_903892515.1. GTDB lineage: Bacteria > Planctomycetota > Phycisphaerae > SM23-33 > SM23-33 > CAITIS01. Next base: position 64,707 of record CAITIS010000094.1, read on the forward strand.
CTGGCTGCGTTCAGGCGGACGTCGAGATCGCCGTTCACTTTGCGGGCAAAGGCATACCGAGCGGTGAATATGTCCAACTCGGCCTGCACTTCCTGGATCGTGTCCATCGATTGAAGCTGCTGCTGGAGCACCAGGCAGGAGTGAATGATGCGAGAGGCTTCGGGCGTCAGCACCTCGCGCAGCAGCCGCAGGGTCTGCTGAACCAGGGCCAGCCGCAGGGCCGGCGGGTGCGATTCGTCCTGGGCGGCCTTGAGCAGGTCCCCGGCCACCTGCACGTTGTCCTGCACGTCAGGCGTGGCCAGGGCGTCGGTGATCTGCTTGCCGAACATCTCCTCGACCAGCCGGGCTTCCTCCGCCCCAGCCGACGTGGGTGCGGATGCAGGCGCGGCGCTGGCCGACAAGGTCGGCGCGAGCAGCAGCAACGACAACAGCATCCAAGACGATACGTTCATGATCTGATTTCCCGCACTAGTTGCGACACTAGGACTATTCTAATATCCCTTGGCCAGATTTACATCCCGGTTTTGTGCCGCACAGTGTCGCCGGCGAGGGAAGTGCGGCCAGGGAGCCGCAACCGTTCCCAACATGGCAAGGCCAAAGGCGGCCTGACCATGCCACCAACCGGCAGGGGTGAACCACTCAGAAGGTCTGAACATGGTCACGCGAACAGCGTGACCATGCCACCCAGACCGGGAAAAGAGAAGGGCCTCCAGGCGAACCTGGAGGCCCTTCTTACTTATTCTGTGCTCTGTATCTGTCCCGATTCCCGATTCCGGCTTCCGGCTTCCGGCGTCCCGTTTCCGCTTCCCAGCCTCTCTACAGCATCTCGGCGATTTGCACCGCGTTGAGGGCGGCGCCTTTGCGGATCTGGTCGCCGCTGACGAACAGGTCGATGCCCCGGCCATCGGGCTGGGAGATGTCCTGCCGGATTCGGCCAACCAGCACGTCGTCCTGGTCGGAGGCGTCCAGCGGCATGGGGAAGCGGTTGTTCGCCCGGTCGTCCACGATCTTGATGCCCGGGGCCTTGGCCAGCACGTCGCGAACCTGCTGCTCGGTCATTGGGTGGGTGAACTCGATATTGATGGCTTCGGTGTGGGCCCGCAGCACGGCCACGCGGACGCAGGTGGCCGAGACCAGGATTTCCGGGCAGTGGAAGATCTTGCGGGTCTCGTTGACCATCTTGTTCTCTTCCTCGTTGTAGCCGTTGTCGGCCACCTTGGAGTTGTGGCTAAACACATTGAAGAGGCACTGGTGCGGCAGGATGCTCTTGACGGGCGTCTTGCCGGCGGACCAGTCGCGGGCCTGCTGCTCCAGTTCGGCCATGGCCTTGGCCCCGGCGCCGCTGACGGCCTGGTACGTGCTCACCACCAGCCGGCGGATCGGGTTAGCCTTGTGCAGCGGCCAAACGGGCACGTTCATGATGATCGTGGAGCAGTTGGGGTTGGCGATGATGCCCTTGTGCTTCTTGATATCCTCGGGGTTGACCTCGGGCACGACCAGCGGGACCTCGGGGTCCATGCGGTAGGCCGAGGTGTTATCCACCACGACGCAACCGGCGGCCACGGCCAGGGGGTTGAACTTCTTGGACAGCGACCCGCCGGCCGACGCCAGCACCAGCTCGATGCCCTTAAAGCTCTGTTCTGTCAGCTCTTCCACGGGCAGCTTCTCGCCGCGGAAAGTCAGCGTCTTACCGGCAGAGCGGGCCGAGGCCAGCAGCTTCAGGCTGGCCAGGGGAAAATTGCGCTGCTCTAGGATTCGCAGAAACTCGGTCCCGACGGCGCCGGTGGCGCCCATGATTGCGGTGCGATAGCTCATAAAACCTACGCCATATCTCGTGGTGAATCAATACTCCGGCCAGCCCTGTGCCGACCGAACCAGCAGGATAACATACAAGGCGGGTTTTCGAATTTGGATTTTCGAATTTCGATGGAGACCAGAGGCCTGGCGCAGGGCATAGCGCGAAGGCAGCAGGCTCTAGCACTCTGTCCGACCTGGATCGTCGGGTGCCACACCTGCGGTGTTTGCAGGTGTGTAAGAGGCACGGCTGCAAACGCCGCAGCCGTGGCGCCCATTATTGCAGCAGGCCTTGGGCGTCAGTCAAACCATTTGAGCCTGGCAGCGTTGCGGTGGTAGATCAGCCCCAGCAATCGCGACTGGACCATGCCGAAGTAGATGAACAGGGGCGTAGCCGTGAGGAAACCCAGGATCGGAATTTCGCGCATCGCATTCTTGACGCCGTTGCCAGCCAGGTAGATGCAGGCCAGGCAGGCGACGCTGATCCAATAGGACTGCCGGCAGCGGACGATCGCCGGCAGCACGACGGTTGGGCTGAGCCCGCCCAGGCTGTCGCGCACGGCCACCGCCACGAGGTTCATTGGCAGCATCGCCAGGCCAAAGCCCAGGGCCAACGCTCGGACCGCAAAGGCCAGGCTGGACTCTGGCTCCATGGAGGTGTCGAAGATCGCCAGGACGGCAAGGGGATCCGAGGTTTGCCAAGGATGCGTGAGCAGGGCGTTGGCCAGGAAGAGCGGGAAGAACGCCCAGGCGATGGCCCCCACGCCGAGCAGCAGCGGTTTCAGCAACTCGCTCCGCGTCCGGCCCAGGTCAGGCCAGTCCGGCGGTATCGATTCCCCCTTGGCCGAGTCGCCAATGATGTGCAGCAGGTAGATTGAGATGTACAGCTGGACCGCCCCTGGGAACGTGAAGCCGATGTACGGTACAAACCCGCCGAAGAAGGCCATGACCCAGTAAGCGATGGTCCCGCCCAGGATGATCGCCCAGCCCAGGCCGCGGAACGGATAGGTGATGCAGTCCTTCAGTGATTCGAGCAGCGCCACCGGGGCGGCGGCGAGAAGCTCTTGACGGGCCGGCTGAGCAGGAGCGGCGCTTCGTGCGGCAGTTCCGGCGCGACCTTCTGGGGAATCAGCAGATCGGCCCCGCAGAGCCGGCACTTGGCCTTGCAGCCGGCCTTGTCGTCGGCGACTTCAAAAGCCGCCCCGCAGACGCAAAGAAACTCGATCATGGCTGAGCCCCTTCTGTCGCCATGGCAGATCAGGTGCAGGCATCAGCAGCTTGACAGTAACTCTTCCTCGGCCTTGCGCCGTGGGGGCAAGTCCTTCACAGCGGCTTGGCCTCCGAGAGAACCCGCTCGCGCGTGGTGCGACTCAGGGCGTCATCTTCGACCACATCCACTCTGCACCCCAGCAGGTCTTCCAATTCGTGCATCAAGGCGATCTGATCCAGCAGGGAACGCTGGTCGTCCAAGTGCACGAGCAAGTCCAAGTCGCTGGCATGGCCAGACTCTCCGCGCACGACCGATCCGAAGACGCGGACGTTGCTCGCCCCATGCCTGGCGGCGATCTGCATGATCAGTGTCCGACGATCGCGAATGTCATTCAGGCTTACCATGTGCCCCCCGGCCCTGAACGGCCGATGCCATGCTACCAGCGCAGGTTGTCGACCGCCAACAAGCTGATTCTACGCCCTCTATGGCTTCAGGCCAAGCGGTTAACCGTCCTTGACATAGGTGCGGGCCAACTCTACCATCTTCAAGAGATGGCGTTTCGATTTTCGAGTTCCGAATTTCGAGGTGACACAGAGTTGAGTCCGCCATGGCACAAGGGCACGCCGAACGCGTCGGAGCGTTGCCCGGTGCTCTGCGTGGGTTTGTGCCTTGCGCCCTGAATTCGAAATTCGAACTTCGAAACTCGTAATTGTGCTCAACCGCAAAGGATAGATGTGATGACCCGACGGATGCTTTTGTCGCTGGCCTGCCTGCTGTTCATCCCGTGCTTTGCCTTCGCCCAGGCCGCGCAACCCTCCGCCGCGCAACCGGCGGCGCCGGAGCTGCCGACCTCGGCTGAGGCCCAGGCCATGGGCCAGGCCGCCGTCAAAAAGGTTGAGGCCTTCGCCGATTTCTGGATCAAGCAGATGCAGGCCACCGAGGATCCCGACAAGCTCATTAAGGCTCGGACCGCCCTGGTCACCGCCTACAGCCAATACGACAATCTCAGCTACCGTCAGGAATACGCCCACGTCGTTTCGGAAAAGCTGGCGGTCCTTCTTTCGGCCGAGCGAAACAAGGCCAGCCAGGCGGCCATCGCCATCACCAGGCTGCCTCAGCCGTCGATCTGGCCGACGCTGGAGAAGATGGCTGCCAGTGGCAACTCCGCCCTGCGATATGGTGCGGCCAAGGGGTATCGCGACATCGCCAAGACGCTGCTGCTGCAGGGCGGCGACGGGGCCAAGGCCATGCTGGCCACCCTGGAGAAACTTGGCACGCAGGACGGCGAAGGGCCCGTGGTGGGTTCGGCCATGGTCAGTCTGGTCGGCCCCGCCGACGCCCGCAAGCAGGACATCGACGCCCTCCGGCCTGGGCTGGAGAAGGTCTGGGCGGCGCGGATCAAGGATATGATGCAAGGTAACGAGCGGATCATCGACGCGTACCGGCAGGGGGCATCGGCCTTCCGCGCCGGCGCGGATGATGCCGACAAGAAGCGGCTCTTGCAGTTGCTGGCCGATGCGATGAATGCCGCCACGGCGGCGTTTGAGGGCAACCCGGACAATCAGAAGGGCGACGCGGCCACGGCGTTTCGGGACCTGCTGAGCGTGCTGGATCAAAAGTCGGGCGAGTTACTAGCCCTGGACAAGACGCCCTTCCCGGCGATCTTCTCCGCAGAAAAGAGCACGGACAAGCTGGCGACCGACCTGCGGACGGCCTACAAGGACGTCTGGCTGCCGGCCTTTGCCGCCAAGGGCATCAAGCCGCATGATCTGCCCGCTGGCGCGGCGATGGCCAGTTCGGCCCCCTCGAGTAAGCCGGCATCCGCTGCGGCCAGCAAGCCGACGTCAGCCCCGGCGAAGTAGATCTTCGTAGTCTGCTTTCGTGTCGCGGGCGTCTCGCCCGCGTCAGGAA
>CAITIS010000095.1 GCA_903892515.1 uncultured Planctomycetota bacterium
ATCGCCCTGAACCTGCTCAAGGCCCAGACCAGGCACAAAGTGGGCATCAAAACCAAACGGCTCTGCTGCGGCTGGAGCCACGACTACCTCCTCCGCGTCCTCACCCGCACCGACCAAGGACTTTAGATGCGATTGCCCTGCGTCGGACGCACTCTCATGTAACATGGCCGGCACGATCGCCGGGCAATACAACGGTAGCATAAACAACCCTTACTTCTACAAGGCCTGTACCTGGGATGCGAATGGCTTTCATGACCGCCAGCCGGCCATCCGAACACTTCTTGGCCAAGACTTCACTCAAGGGAGCTGTCAAAGCATCGCCGACGACGGCACCATTGTTGGGTACGGGTTCTATGGAGACTATTTCTTGTACAAACCATTCTACATGCGATCAGGCACCGCATACACGCTCCCCTTCTCGACCTACGATCAGAGTTTGGGCGGCACCGCGGTCGCCATCGCAACGAACGCCACCGCAACTGGCGGGCGAATTCTTGGGACGCTTGTCAAAAACGACGACAACAACTACGAAGTTAGGGACGCCGTGTACTGGGACTACACGATTTCGAATAATCAAATCAGCTCCATCAGCGACCCCGTCAAACTTTTTTCGTATTCTATTCCAGCCCCTCGTTCAGAAGTGAATGCCGCAGGCGACATGCTGGTGGACGGGACGTATTTCTACAACGACAATGGTATCCTCCGTCAAGCTGAGACCAATGGTGCCACTTCGCTGAACGACAACGGCGAGATGGTTAGAAACAACGGAGACAAGATCGCCCTTGCCATTTACGGTGACGCGAATCTTGACCAAAAAGTCGACTTCTCAGACTACGTCATCTTGGAAAGCAATTTCGGCAAGACTCAAGCTACCTGGGCTATGGGCGATTTCAATGACGATGGCACGGTGAACTTCAAGGACTACACCCTCCTCGAAAGCGGTTTCGGTAAGAGCTACACCGTTCCGGAGCCGGCGAGTTTGCTGGCCTTGGGCGTGGGCGGGCTGCTGACGATCGCCCGGCGCAAGAGTCGGTAGACGATCGACTCGCTCACAACGAGCGGTTTTCTCAGCGGCGGCCTGATAAGCCGCCGCTCTTGTTTGCGCCGGTCATCGAGCTACTGGTCGTGGTGGCCGCATCGCCTTGCTGGTCAGCGAGCTTCCCTCCTCAGCCTGCGGCGATTTGTAACCGCGGACGCGCTACGAAGGCCGGCGTTTGCTCTTCTTGCCGCCAGGCGTCAGCGCCGGCCGCAGGAAGCCATCGTTGCGGTCGAGCAGCCGCTGGGCCGCTGAGGCAGACAGGTCTCGTGCCGCCATCACCACAGCCACCTTCACCAGCCCGCCGGCGGCAGCGAGCATCTCGCGCGATTCTTCGCGCGACAGCTTGGCCAGTTGCATGACGATCCGCTCGGCGCGATCGCGCAGCTTGCTGTTGGTGGCTTTCATGTCCACCATCAGGTTGTCGCAGACCTTGCCCATGCGGATCATGGCCGCCGTCGTCAGCGTGTTGAGCACCAGCTTGGTGGCGGTGCCGGCCTTCATCCGCGTCGAGCCCGTCACGACCTCCGGCCCGACCACCGGGTTGATCACCACGTCGGCCTTGATCTGGCCGCGCGACTCCGGGGCGCAAGTGACAAAGCCCGTCTTGGCGCCGACCTTGCGGGCGTACTCCAACGCCCCGCCGACAAATGGCGTCACCCCGCTCGCGGCGATACCCACGACGACGTCGGCGGCAGCGAGCTTACGCTCTTTCAGGGCCTTCGCCCCGTCTCCGGCGCGGTCCTCGGCCCCTTCGACGGACTTCACCAGCGCCCCGTACCCGCCGGCGATGACGCCCTGCACGAGTTGGCTGTCGCAGCCAAACGTGGGCGGGCATTCCGAAGCGTCCAGCACGCCCAGCCGGCCGCTGGTGCCCGCGCCGACATAGAAGAGCCTGCCGCCGTTCTTGAAGGCCTTGACGATCATGTCTACCGCCCGGGCGATCTGGCGGCTTTGCCGGGCGACGGCCGGGGCGATCTTGCGGTCCTCGGCGTTGATGATCTTGACGATTTCCAGCGTGCTGCGGGCGTCGATGCCTTTGCTGCGCGGGTTGGGCTGTTCGGTGGTCAGTCTGGAGCGGTCTTGAATCATGCCGGCACGATCTTTCCCAGCACGGCCGGGTGCGAGGCCCCGGTGGCTGAACATACATTTCCACACTCTCCGCGAATGCTCTGCCAAGCCAGCAGGGCGAACGAGATCGCCTCCTTGGCGTCGGCGTTGATACCCAGTTCGTCCATGACCAGGACTCGCGACGGCGCCAGCGATTCCGCCAGCAGCCGGCGCAGATGTTCGTTCCGCGCCCCGCCGCCGCACAGGATTGTCTCCTGCGGCAGCGCGGGCAGAAATCTCTTGTACGCATCGGCAATACTGCACGCGGTGAAGGCGGTGGCCGTAGCCAGCAGGTCGAGCTTGTGGATGCGGCGGGCCCGTGCGGCCTTCCACAACTCGTCGGCCACCTGGGCGCCGAACATCTCCCTGCCGGTGGACTTGGGCGGCTTGCGGCGGAAGTACGCGTGCTGCATGAGTTCCTTCAGCAGCGTCTGATCGACCTGGCCACGAGCGGCCAGACTCCCGCCGGCGTCGAAGCTCTTGGCCCCGCCCGTGACGTGCCAGGTGATGCGGTCGATGAGCATGTTGCCCGGCCCGGTGTCGAAGGCCAGCGTGTCCTGCGGCCCCCCGCCGGCGGGCAGGAACGTCACGTTGGCGATGCCGCCGATGTTCTGCAACGCCCGGGCCTTGCCGGCGTGGCGGAAAAGCATCCAATCCGTCAGCGGCACGAGCGGAGCGCCTTCACCGCCAGCAGCGATGTCGCGCGGGCGGAAGTCGGCCACGGTCGTGACGCCGGTCCGCTCGGCGATCACGCTAGGCTCGCCGATCTGCAGCGTGGACCGCAGCGGCTTGGGGCTGCCCAGCACGCGTGGCTGGGGGATGTGGTAGATCGTCTGGCCATGCGAGCCGATGAGGTCAACCGACTTGACGTCGATCCTGGCGTGGCGGCACAGGCGAAGGACGGCGTCGGCGAAAAGCTCGCCCAGCAGAAAGTTCATGTGGCACAGGCGGTCGAGTTGGCAGGTCTCGGGGCGAAAGAGCTGGAATATCTCTTTGCGTACCGCGGGCCGGTAGACGAAGGTGCGAAAAGCGATGGGCTGGATTCGCGCCGCGGATATGTCCACCACGGCTGCGTCGATGCCGTCGGCCGACGTGCCGGACATCAGCCCGATCACGCGCAGCCGCTTCTTCGTCGCCAGATTGGCCAGACCTTTGCTCAAAGCAAGCCTTTCTCGTGCATCTCGTGGCACAGCCGCCCTCGGCTGTGAAGCACCCGAAAGCCTGGGTGCCAAGCCGGCATCTCATTTGCCCAACGGGGCACGGCGCAGGGGCGAATAGATCGGCCCTTCCCTGGTCAATTCGGAGGAGAAGACGACCAGTTCGTCGACGCCTTGGATGCCGAACTCGGTGTCGGCGAATCCCGTCACGGCTGAGCGCAGCTGCTTAACGTGCTGGCCTGACTTCACCCGGCCCAGCGTCATGTGCGGATGGAACAGCCGGTTTTCCCGCTTAAAGCCCATGCCGCTGAAGGCGTCCTCGATCATCTCGTACATGGTTTGCAGGCTGCCGCTGGGCTCAGTGATGCGGGCCCAGATCATCCGCATCTGCCCCAGCGGCGGGGCGCTGGTCAGCCCGTCGACGGAAAAATCAAACGGATCAATCTCCCCGACGATGGCCTCGGTCACGTCGCAGATCCGCAGGATTTCCTCGTCGCGGACGTTGCCCAGAAACTTGACGGTCAGGTGAAGGTTTTCCCGCTCCACCCAACGCACGTCGGCCTCGACGTCCTGCAGGCTCCGCTGCGCCTGCACGAGCCCATGCACGATGTGCTCATCCAGCTCCACGGCCAGGAATGTTCGGGCCATGACGAGTCATCCTTTTGCCGAGCAGAACAAGCCACCAAGCCGCGCCGCCGATCCTTCTGGCCGGTGGCATGGTCGCGCTGTTGGCGTGACCATGTTAGACTCTCCGCGTGGCCAGTCTGAACATGGTCGCCCCGACAGCAGGGCGACCATGCCACTCATCACATGTCACCCGTTCCAAACCAACCGTTCTACAGACGGAGCATTTTCCCAAACGCGAGCAGTCGTTCGTCGATCTCCTGCCGGCTCAGGGTGAAGAGCCGTCGCAGCGAGAAGTCCTCCAGCGTGAAGCTGGCAGTGACCGTGCCGTACGCCACGGCCTTGCGCAGCCCTCTGGGGGTGACCCGCCCTGCCGCGGCCAGGTAGCCCATCATCGCCCCGGCAAAGCTGTCGCCAGCGCCTGTCGGGTCTACCACATTAGCGGCCGGAAAGCCCGGCAACGCGGTGACGTTGCCCGCAAGGAACATCAAGCTGCCGTGCTCGCCCTTCTTCACGATCAAGAGCCCATGACCCTTGCGGGCCCGCTTGCGATTGGCCCCGACCCAGGAGGCGATCTCCAGCCCGGCCTGGACTACGTTCTTCTTGCCCGCCAGCAGCCGAGCTTCGGAGTCATTCAGCACGAGGCCATCGACTGCGCCGATCAACTCCACCAAGGCCTCCCGCTGAGCGTCGATCCACAGGTCCATGCTGTCAGCCACCACGAACTTCGGCCGGCGGATCTGCCGCAGCAGGCCCAGTTGCAGGGCCGGGTGCGTATTGGCCAGGAACACGAACTCGCTATCGCGAAAGCTCTCAGGGATCGGCGGCGCCGCCTCAGCCAGTACGTTCAACTCCACGGAAATGGTATCGCGAAGATTCACGTCGTCGGCGTACTTGCCGTGCCAGCGGAAGGTCTTGGAACCCTTGCGAACCTCCAGCCCGGCCAGGTCGATCTGGCTGTTCCGCTGCAGCGGCGAGAGGAAGTCAGGGGGGAAATCCTCGCCCACCGCCCCGACAAGCCGCACAGGAGAGAAAAAGCTGGCGGCCTGGGCAAAATAAATGCTCGAACCGCCCAGCGCGTCTTCCACTTTCCCCCAAGGCGCCTCAACCGTGTCAATTCCGATACTGCCCGTCACTAGCAGACTCATCTTGCCTCCGTTCACCCGGCCAAATGCCGGCCCTATATGTAGGTGGCCACAGCCTTCGTGGCCCTACCAATTGTTATGCCTGACGATGCCGTCAATTTCCAAGTAAATCCGTGAATTTCGGGCATGTTGCGGCGTTCGGGCCGGTGAGGAACAATGGCAAAACTGGCGCGTGAAAATGTGGATTCTGCGGGCAGTAGTGCCGATATATCACCTCAGAAGGAGCTCACATATGGTTAGAGTGGTTATCAACAATTTCCAGGACCTGCGTCCCCCCACCCGCGAAGCGATCGAGCAGGAACGCGTCGAGCAGATGCAGATCGTCAAGGACATCCGCCGCGTGCTGCTGGGCTGCGATGGCCTCCGCATCCCGGCCATGATCGCCCGGGTCAACTAGCACAACACACCGCTCCGCCGGTGCGAACGAGTGTCGCGGGCGTCTCGCCCGCGTCCGGAAGTCACCGAACCGTTAGCAGCCCTTGCGCGGGCGAGACGCCCGCGACACGAAAACTGCCCTGCCATACCGAATTTGCGCATGGCCATTCGCGGCACCTCCTCGTTGCTATCCGCGCCGACCCCCTTTAGAATGCCGGCCCGACAGACTCGAACCGCTTGTGCGGACCGATGCGATTAGGGAGCGACCATGCCGACAATCAGCGCCTTTGCCGATGAGATATCGCCCGACCTTAAGACGCAGATGGATGTTTGCGCCTCCGTCGGCGTTCACTGCATCGACGTCCGGGGCATCGACAACACCAACGTCAGCCAGTTCACGCTCAAGCAGACCCGCGACTACAAGAAGATGTTCGATGACCGGCAGTTCACCATGCCCTGCGTGGGCTCGCCGCTGGGCAAGATCCGTATCGATGAGGCCTTCGGCCCTCACCTGGACCTGCTCAAGCATTGCTGCGACGTCGCGCACATCTTCGACGCCAAGTACATCCGCATCTTCAGCTTCTATGGTCCCCTGGCCGGCCAGGTCGCCGACCATCGCCGCCAGGTGCTCGACAACCTTTGGCAAATGGTCAAGGTGGCCCAGGACGCCGAGATCGTCTTGCTGCACGAGAATGAACACGCCATCTATGGCGATCTGCCGGGGCGAGTGAAGGAACTCTTCGCCGAGATCAAGAGCCCGCATTTCCAGGGCATCTTCGATCCGGGCAACTTCGTCCACGAGGGTTTGAAGCCATTTGACGACTGCTGGACGCAAGGCCTGGCGGAGTTGACCCAGTACTTTCACATCAAGGACAAGGCCACGCCCGAGGCCCCGGCCTGCTGCCCCGCCGGCCAGGGGAATGGCCAGTGCCGCGAGATTCTGGCCGACGCCAAGAAACGCGGCTTTGACGGGTACATGACGCTCGAGCCGCACATGCAGCAGGCTGGACAGTTCAGCGGATTCACCGGCCCGGAGTTGTTCGTCAAGGCGGCCGAGGGCCTGAGGAAGATTTGCGACGAAGTGGGAATGGACTGGAAGTAGGAGAAACGGAATGTCTTTGTCTATCGCTGTTACTCATCGCGGCCTGCGCACCGCACTGACTGGGCGAATCGGCCTGGTGCTCTTTGGCTCGGCCATGCTCGCGCTATCTGCCCGCTTGGTGCTGCCGGTGCCGGCCAGCCCGGTGCTGGTGACCGCCCAGACGCTGGCGGTGGTTTTGAGCGGGGCGTTGCTGGGGCCGGAACTGGCCGTGGCGTCGGTCGGGTTGTACCTGCTGGCGGGCGTGTCAGGCCTGCCGGTCTTCTCTGCCGGCGGCGGAGCGCCATACCTGCTGGGTCCGACGGGCGGGTTCCTGCTGGGCTTTATCCCGGCCTGCTGGATCATGGGCTCTCTCGTCCAACGCGGTTGGCACAAGAGCCCGGCCCTGCTGGCGCTGGCGATCCTGCTGTCCCTGTCGGCCATCTATGGCCTGGGGCTGCTGGTGCTGTCGGCGTACGTGCCGGCCGGTAAGCTGCTGGCGGCGGGCATGCTGCCCTTCCTGCCGGGCGAAGCCGTAAAGATGCTCGTAGCCGGCATGGTCATTCTCAAGAGCCGACGATAGTCGCGACTGCAGTTGGCCGGTTTGCCTGGGCCGACAATGTTACGTACACTGGTTCTGTACGCGCCAAGGAGTAGCACATGACGCAAACGGGTGAAGCCAGGGTGGTTTGTCCGGCCAAGAAGGATCTGCCGATCCGGTGGTTCATCGCCGCGGGTATCTTCATCGGCTTTGGGATGTGGTGCCTGCATGACAGCCGGTACTTTGCCAACGCCGTGCCGGTCGAAGAGATCAAGAAGGACGACGGCACGCCCGACCTCAACAAGGCCTTGCAGTATTATCTCAACAACGTCGGCGGCATCGTCCTGCCGATTCTGGGGCTGATCCCGCTGGCCTGCGGCATCCACACGTTGCGGCGGAAGCTCATCGCCGACGACACTGGCGTCGGCTTCGCAGGCAGGCAAATCCCGTGGTCGAAGATCACCAAGGTGGATGACAGCCAACTGGCCGAGCGAGCGACGCTCAAGCTTCATTACGAGCAGGACGGCCAGCAGAAGCAACTCGTCATCAGCCAGATGGACCTGGAAAACTTCAAGGCCCTGGTTGAGATCGTGCAGGCCCAGACAGCCGGCCGGTAGAACCCCGCGTGCAACCAGTTGCACGCCCTACTTCCCGCTCATCCAGCGTGGGCAACGCAGCAACCAGTGCTTCCAGCGGGCCACGACGCCGTCCTGGCGGGCTGAGAGCACGGTGGCCCAACGCTTTGCATTTCCCTCTACATCACTTTCGCCCAATGTTTACAGGGGTTTGCTGATATATAGCCGTACCCCTAAGTGTCCGAAAAAGGGCTGTTTTTTACACAAAGGGGTAGGAAATAGGGGTAGTGAGTTTTCCGCTCTCTTCTCCAAAACAACGGTTCCACGCTAGCCAACAGAAAAGGGCAAGGTCGGGGCGACCCTGGCGGCGGAATATACGTCCCTCATCGCCGAGAAAATCATTCTCTCTTTTGGAGATCAGCAGCCGATGTTGTAGAAAGTACAACTCACGTTGTATAATCTGCAACAAGAGGACAAGCATGTTAGCTGAGCTTCTTCGATCCAAACTGCGGGCCAAGCTTCTGGGATGGCTGTTCACCCATCCTGACCAGCGGTACTTCGGCCGTCAGCTTGAGGCAATCCTGAAAGAGGAAGCCGGCAACCTGAGCCGAGAACTGGCACGACTGGCTGCCATCGGCGTCGTGAAGGTCGAGGTGGAAGGTCGCCAGAAATACTACCAAGCCAACGCCGACAGCCCGGTCTTCTCAGAGCTTCAAGGGCTGGCTACGAAAAGCTTCGGTTTGGCGGACATCCTTCGAGATGCTCTTGCCCCGCTGGACAAGAAGATCAGCATCGCCTTCGTCTACGGCAGCCAAGCGACCGGCAAGCCAACCGCCGCAAGCGATGTTGACGTGATGGTGATCGGCAAGGCTACGTTTGCCGAAGTCGTTTCAGCCCTGGCGGCGGCTCAAGAGCAGGTAGGACGAGAGATCAATCCAACCGTCTACCCGAAGAATGAATTCCGAGCGAAGATATCCGAGGGGCATCATTTTCTCACGAGCATCATGGGACAGCCGAAGGTTCTTCTGATCGGGAGCAACGATGAGCTTGAAGGATTGGCAACGAAGCGGCTGGCTCGTTGAGCATCAGGTCGAGCGGATTGTTGGTCACCTCATGAAACCGACTGACATGTTTCCTCCACGCTACCATGTGACGACGTTCCCCAATCCTGAACAGCTACGAGCGATTGGCGACACGCTGTAGCGGCGTAGCGGTCACGCTGCCAAACATCTACAAGTCCAATAGGGCCAAGAACGGGTGGTCGTTACAGAGTTCTTTTGCGAAAAACTGTGAGCCACATCATCCCTGGCGTAGCCCTGCGGAAGCTTCTTCCTCGGCATCAAACCTGCAATAGCCTCCACCGAAAACAGAAAAGCTCCTTTGAAGCCCCTAAGATTCGTTTGCATGTACCACAAAGGAGCAAAGATGAAGAAGCTACTCTCGATCCTGATGCTGCTTGGATTTCTCAGCGGAGTGACCGGTCTGTTCGCCGGATGCGAGCGTCATGAGAAGAAAGAAGTCAACATCAAGACCGGCGAAGGCAGCGGGGTCAAAATCCAGTCTGACAGCAACAAGGACACCGGGGAGCAGAAGGTGAAGATCTTTTTTTCCCAGACGCAAAGAGCCCGTACCTCTAATAGCGAGCCTGCTGGAGTCGTCACGAAACCTATAATTCTCTAGCCGCACTGGAAAGGCGGTTGAGCATGGACGTGGGCTTTGACAAGAAGGTACGAGACGCTGCCATCGCCGGGTGGTGGACTATCCTCATCGTCGCCGGGTTCCTGACGGTGCTATGGTTCGTCTCCCTCGGGATTTTCTCGGCCAAGCCAAGCTGGATGGCCGCTCTCTTGGGGCCTGACGTTTCTTGGGCAACCATCCAGACCGTCACGTTGTGGTGCGTTGCCGTCTTCAAGCTTTGCCTTTGGGTGATGGTAGCGGTGGTCGTTTGGCTGTCGCTCTGGGCCAGACGGCTAGGACGCTGAGCCAGTCTTCATGATGACTTTTCGCCGCCCTGCTTTTCCTCGCCCTTGGTTCGGCCAGGCAGTCTCTTGGCCGCATCTTCCAGGGCCTTGATCGCATCCCTCTCTCCCTCAGCCTCCTTGAAGGCTCGGCGGCGTTGTGCGAAGCGGTCGTATTGCTCTTGTGCAAAGGCATCCGCGTCGGCCTTGCTAATGCTGCCAGCGTTGGTCAGCACGTTGCGTTCGTTGAAGTGCAGAAACTTGTCCAGCCGTTGTTCCCAGTCCTTCATGAACACTTGCTTGCGACGCCGGGCCTGGTCTTCAGCGAAGTCCAGCCACATTGCGACGATTCGGTTCAGCTCATCTATCTCGCTGGTGTTCAGGTAGTTCTTGGCAACCGTTACGTCGGTCTTGTGAACCTCGTCTGATTTCCACGTCGTCAGCCCCATGTTCGGCAACACATGGTCAGCCCGCTTCTTGATCAGTTCCGCCGCCGTCAACCCGGTGGCCGCAAAGTGCAGCTTGTTCTGGATGATGCTGAAGAACTTCGTGGTCTGCTCGGATGATGGCTCGTAATCGGCCGCCATCTTGAAGATTTCCTTCACCCGCAGGTACATCCGTTTCTCGCTGGCCCGAATGTCGCGGATGCGTGCGAGCATCTCATCGAAGTAATCCGGCACACCCAAGCCCGGCGATGGCGGATTCTTCAGCCGCTCATCATCCAGAACGAAGCCCTTGACCAAGTACTCCCGCAACCGCTCGGTCGCCCACCGCCGGAACTGGGTTCCACGCTGGCCCCGCACGCGATAGCCAACCGCCAAAATTGCGTCCAGATTATAGTGAAGAACCCGGTATTGCTTGCCGTCCAGCCCAGTCGTCAAGTATTCCTTGACAACTTGATTTGCGTCCAGCTCGCCTTCGTCGTAAAGGTTGGCCAGGTGCAGACTTACGTTCTGCTTGCTGGTCTGATACAGCTCCGCCATCATGGCTTGGCTCAGCCAAATCGTGTCATCCTGGAAGCGGCATTCCACGCGAGTCCTGCCGTCGTTGGTCTGATACAGCAGAATCTCGCCTCGACCAGTGGGGACAATCGCCCCTTCGTCATCCGACAAGGGGGCAGGCGGGTTAGGAACTTCGTCTTTCATGGCGACTCTCCAAAGCATCGTGCAGTTTATGGATGCGATTGTACGCTGCCTGCCATGGGTTGGTAAGTCCGCCCCATCCAGAACTTCCGGTTTCCCTGCCCTCGACGCCGACGTTACCAGGCTGTCCAAGGCGAAAGCAGGCCAGGTAGTGACCGCGAAACGCATTCTCATTGGTGTGGTTGTGGTGCTGCTGGCGGTGGGGCTTGTGCTTATTGTCAGTGCGAGCAGAACGGGTGGCCGCGAACACAACGCATCGGCTGGCGGCGTACAGATGGCAGCGGTCTCTTCAGCCGGTTGCTACGAGTCTCTTGAGCGTCGCTTTCGTGACATCGTCGCCCCAGGGCTGGCTGCCGTTCTAAAAGTACAGCTCGAAGGGCCACATCTCTCGCCCGCCACTCTAGAGCAGTTCACGGTGATTCATAGCAATAGCCGATAGAGTAGGCATGCAGACTTACTCTACAGACCTGAGGGAACGGGTCGTGCGGGCATGCGACGAGAAGCGCGGCACGCGGAAGGAGATTGCCGAGCTTTTCAACG
>CAITIS010000096.1 GCA_903892515.1 uncultured Planctomycetota bacterium
ATAGACTCTATGAACTGCCGCCACAAGAACTCCGACCCAAAAAGCAGCAAGGCCTCTGGGGAAAACTCACAAAACGAGCCCAGTTCCCTCCACTCGCATCTCACGCCGCCAACGAGGTGCAACATGAAGCATAAGCGTTCATGTTGGGAGCGGCCGGCGGCAGCTTAATGATCTTCACGTCGCCGGCCTCCAGGATCGCGTTGAATTGCTCGATGAACTTCTTGTCTCCGTCGCGGATGAGGTGGGTCGCCTGCATGAGTTCTGGGGGACACCGTACATAATTATCCTCCCCGCGCCGCCGTTCTGGCGATCCTTGGCACCCGCCTATCCTGCATCTTTCGTCACTGGAGCAACGAGTGAGCATGGCCTCCCCCGAACTCGCCGAACTCGGCGCGTTTGGATTATCTCGTAAATACTCAGCCAGACCTAACCCTCGCACTCGGGGCCTCCTGCCCTCCCAAAAAGCTACCTACCTCTTGTCAAAGTCACGGCCAGTTCGGGCCGATATCTTCTGCAAGGTCGTCCGGGTGCGGCAGCGTGGCATGGTGAGGGTGAAGAAAGTGGATTCGTTGGAGCAGATCATCACCAACTTGGCGACCATGGAGCACTCCGAACTGGTGGAGGCCATCCTGGGGATGGACTGCGACTTCCCCATCGACCTCACGCCCAACTACCTCCAGGACCTCTCGGAGGAAAAGCTCCGCCATCTGTACATGGCCCTGAAGCTCTACGGCCATCAACTCCGTAAGACCGCCGTCGGCAACACCTGAGGCCAGGCGTCCAGCCGCGGCATCGTAACGGGGTTGCTGCGCTTCGCTTGGCACACCACGCCACCCGCCAGAATTTAGCGTCTGCATCGCCAGGTGCCATAGGCTGGCACGGCTTCGCGTCGTCTGGCGAAGGCGGGACTGCCTATGCTGGACGTCCCGCATAGGTAGAGCCGCCAGACGACGCGGCTCAACCTATGGCACCCAATTAGAGGTGGGTGCCATGCCGGGTGCCGTGGCCGCGGAGTCCAGCGGCCACGAACCACAGCCGAGGACGGCTGTGCTGCGAAATGCGAAACAAGCAAAGGCCTGCCCAGAACGTCTGAACATGGTCACGCCAACGACAGCGAGACCATGCCACCCAATGCGACCATGCCGGGTGCCGTGGCCGCGGAGTCCAGCGGCCACGAACCACAGCCGAGGGCGGCTGTGCTACGAAATGCTACGTTGCCTTTTTCCCCACGATGGCGATGCCCAGTTCGTCGGCCAGGGCCAGGGTCTGGGGTTTGTCCAGAATGATGGTTCGCTCAGCCTCGACCACCAGGCAGCAGCAGCGGGCGGCCTTGAGGTTGCGGATCGTCTCGGGACCGATGCACGGCACGTCGAAGCGCATGTCCTGCTTGGGCCGGGCGACCTTGATCATCGTCCAGCCGCCCTTGCGGCAGAATTGGCCCGCCCGCAGAATCATCGCGTCGGTGCCTTCTATCGCCTCGACCGCCAGGATGTCGCGTTCCTTCACCGCCAGCGATTGGCCGATGTCCAGCGAGGCCGACGCCCGGGCGATGCCAAAGCCGAACTCCACGTCGCCCTGGGCCGATCGGGGCAGGGGCGTGCGCGTCATCAGCCCTTCGTGGGCCAGGTGCTCAGGGCAATACTCAACGCTGGACATGAGCGTGATTCCTTCCTTGCTCAACTCGTCGCCGATGGCCGTCAGCATGGCCCCGGGGCGGCGGTCGTGCCGCACCCGCACGTAGTACAGCCAGACGGTGCGGAAGTCCGGCAGGTAGCGGACGACGCGCCAGGGCGTGTACAGATCGGCCTTGCGCACCCCGCCCACCAGCACGGCCTGGCGGATGTGATGCTTGCGCAACAACCGAATCCACGAGCCGACCCGGCTGATGCTTGCCCAGTCGAATCGGTCGGCCATGGTTTGCAGAATGGGGTCGGCCTGGTCGCGCAGCCCCACCACCACCAGCGGCCTGCCCGCGGCCTTGATGCCCTCGGCGATCAGCACCGGCAGCCGGCCATTGGCGGCAATCAGCCCGACGGGCTCGAGCTGGCTCATGTGGCCTTGCCTTCCAAGTCGTCCAGCCGGGCCTGCAGGTCTTCCAATTGCTGCGCCAGCCGCTTGGCCTCGTTGCGCATCTCGGGCAACTGGTTGGCGGTCATGAGCACGCGCCGCGCCCGCGCCAACGGAATGGCGGGCGAGCCCAGCACGTCCTGGTCGCTGTCGACGTCGTTGTGCACGCCGGCCTGGGCGCCCACGCGCACGCGGTCGCCAATGTGGATATGCCCCGACGCGCCGCTCTGGCCGCCGAAGGAGCAGTAGTCGCCGATGACCGTCGAACCGGCCACGCCCGACTGGGCCACGAACAGGCAGCCCTTGCCGATCTTGGCCCCATGGCCAATGGTGACGAGGTTGGAGAACTTCGCCCCCGCACCCACGCTGGTGGCGCCCAACGTGGCGCGGTCGATGGCGCAGTTGGCGCCGATCTCGACGTCGTCGCCGATCTCCACCCAGCCGGCGGGCGGGATCTTCTCGTGCTGGCCGCGATACGTGGCGTAGCCAAAGCCGTCCTCGCCGATCACGCTGCACGCGTGAATGATGACGCGGTCGCCCAGTACGCACTTTTCGTACACCACGCAGTTGGGGTACAGGATGCAGCCACTGCCGATGCGGACCTTCGAGCCGATAAACACGCCGGGGTAGATAATCGTGCCTTCGCCGACCTCGGCGTCTCCGCCGATGCAGGCGAAGGCCCCCACGCTCACCGTCGCGGCCAGGCGGGCCGACGGATCGATGCGAGCGGCAGGGTCGAGGCCCGACAGCGGATGCGAGCGAAAGCCGTACAGCAGCACCATCGCCTGGCGGAAGGCGAAGTAGGGATTGTCGCAGCGGATGAGATTCGCCCCGGCGCCCTGGTAGTCGGATGCGACGATGACCGCGGCGGCCTTGGTCTGGGCCATGAAGCGCTCGTAGCGGCTGTTGGCCAGGAAGGAGACCTGGTCACCGCCGGCGTCCTGCAGCGTGGCCGCCCCGCGCACGATGGCCGAAGCGTCGCCCTCGAGCTTGCCGCCCAGTTCCTCAGCCAGCGAGCCCACCGTAATGTCCTTCAACTGCCCTTGCGTCATGGCCGAAGGGTAAGCGGATAACCCGTCAGCGTCAAGGATGACGGCATGACCGCAGCGTCAGTGGCCGGGTGCCATGGCCAGGCTGTCGTCTTAGCCTGGCCATGCATGGACGCTCACAGCATGGCCAGCCCTGAACAGAGGGCTGACCATGCCACCCTGTGTGTTTTTTCAAATCGAACATCGAACATCGCGCATCGAACATTCTGCTTTCGGAAGTCTCCCAGCAGCCTCGCCTCTTGGTATTCCCGCGCCGCGGCGGTATCTTCGGACATGATGTCCGAACCCGCCCAATCTCCCGACGAGCCAGTTTTGGCGGCCGCTTTGCGGTCGCTCTTTGGTTTTCATGCGTTCCGGCCCAACCAGCGGGAGATCGTGCGGGCGGTGATGGCGCGGCGGGATGTCTTTGCCGTCATGCCCACCGGCGGCGGCAAGAGCCTGTGCTACCAGTTGCCCGCCCACCTCATGGCCGGCACGTGCGTCGTCATCAGCCCGCTGATTGCACTGATGAAGGACCAGGTGGACGCGGCCCAGGCCAACGGCATCGGGGCGGAGTTTTACAACTCTTCGCAGTCGGCGGCAGATCGCACGCGCGTCTTTCGGAAACTGTGCGCCGGCGAACTTGACCTGCTGTACGTCTCGCCCGAGCGGCTGGCGATGGGGCCGTTCCTGGATTCCCTCAAGTCGGTGCCGCTGTGCCTGTTCGCCATAGACGAAGCCCACTGCATCAGCGAGTGGGGCCACGACTTCCGGCCAGACTACCTGGCGATGACGGCCATCGTGCAGCAGTTCCCGCACGTGCCGGTGGCGGCCTTTACCGCGACCGCCACGCAGCGGGTGCAGCAGGACATCATCGAGCGATTGGGGCTGCGGCAGCCGCACGTCGTGCGGGCGTCGTTCGACCGGCCGAACTTGTTCTACCGCGTCGAGCCCAAGGAATCGGCCGAGGGCCAGATTCTCCAGTTCATTCAGGACCATCCTGGCGACGGCGGCATCGTCTACCGCACCACGCGCCGCGACGTGGAGGCGACCGCCGCGTTCCTCACCGCTTCGGGCATCTCGGCCCTGCCGTATCACGCCGGCATGGACGCCGAGGTCCGCAAGAAGAACCAGGAGGCGTTCAGCCGCGACGATGTCGGCGTGATCGTCGCGACCATCGCCTTTGGCATGGGCATCGACAAGTCCAACGTGCGGTTCGTCATCCACGGCGACCTGCCCAAGAACATCGAGAGTTACTACCAGGAGACTGGCCGCGCTGGCCGAGACGGCGAAGGGGCGCAATGCCTGCTGCTCTTCTCACACGGCGACATTCCCCGGCTGCGATTCTTCATCGACAAGATCGAGGACGCCCAAGAACGCAAGATCGCCCTGCAGAAGCTCCAGCAGATGACCAACTACGCCAATCTCAACGTCTGCCGGCGGCGGCAACTGCTGGGGTATTTCGGCGAGACCTACGAGGATGAGAGCTGCGGCGCCTGCGACGTGTGCGCCGGCGAGGTGGATCGCGTCGAGGCCGACACGGAGGCCCAGAAGATTCTCTCGGCCGTGTATCGCACCGGCCAGCGCTTCGGCGCTACACACATCGTGGACGTGGTGGTGGGAGCGGACACGCAGAAGATTCGCGACTTCAAGCACGACCAGATCAAGACCTACGGCGCCGGCAGCGACCACGACAAGCGGTTCTGGCGGCGGATCGTGGAGAACCTGCTGGCGCAAGGCTGCCTGGCCCAGACCGACAGCGACAAACCCGGGCTGTACATCACGCCCAAAGGCGCCGAGGTGCTATACGGTCGAACGAAGTTCTTCGTGCTCCAGCAGCGGGCAAAGCATGCGCAGCCCCAACTCACAGCCGCGGCGTCCAAAGGCAAGCACGCGGGCAAGACCGGCCGCGAAGAGGCCACGCCGGTGGAGTTCGACGCCGGCATGTTCGAGCAACTGCGCAACCTGCGCCGCCAACTGGCAGCGGCCAAGAACCTGCCGCCGTTCGTGGTCTTCTCCGACCGCACGCTGCACGAGATGGCGGCGTATTTCCCGACCACGGATGTCGAAATGCACTCCATCACCGGCGTGGGCGAGCAGAAGTTCCGGCAGTACGGCCGGGAGTTTCTGGCTGCCATCGCCGAGTACGCCCAGGCGCACCCCGAAGTCGCCAAACGGCAGGGCAATCCCCCTGCCGCGCCCCCGGCCCACCGCCCCAGCAAGAAGCCCAAGTCCGGCGCACCCGGCACGGCCGAGGTCACCTGGCGGTACGTGAAAGAGGGCCTGCACTTCGAGAAGATTGCCGCCAAGCGTGGCCTGGCCGCCTCGACGATCATCGGGCACATGGAAGAGATGATTCGCCAGGGCCACAGTATCGATCTGGACATCCATGTGCCGCCGGACAAGCAGCGGCAGATTCGCGAACTATTCACCCAGCTCGGCGCGCCGGAACTGACGCCGGTAGTAGAGGCGGCCAAGGGCAGCGTGACGTTCGCCGAAGCCCACCTGGTGCGCGCCGTGATGCAGGCCGAAGTTTGAGCCGCCCTGCCAGTGTCGAGATCCATACCCCGCTGCCGGCCCGAATTGAGCATCTGTGACCATGCCACCCGCCAAAGCCGGGCGAAGGGCGCACAGGCTTGGGTGCCGTGGTTTGCGAGTGCAGCGAGCAACCACGCCCGACGCAGATGACGGAAGTGCATGTCGATCGGCCTGGCCCCAGAAGGCGGTGCCATGCCTTTACGCGTACTCGCGGAAAGGCATGCCTGCCCGGCCAGTCCGACGTGGTTGCTTCGCTTCGCTGCGCAAACCACGGCACCTTGCACCTGGCGCTGGGCGCCATAGGCTGGCACGGCTTCGCGTCTTCTGGCGAAGGCGGGATTGCCTATGCTGGCCGTCCGGCATAGGTAGAGCCGCCAGACGACGCGGCTCAACCTATGGCACCCACCGTTG
>CAITIS010000097.1 GCA_903892515.1 uncultured Planctomycetota bacterium
CTAGGAGCCTGTCGGAGAACCCATTGACACGTCTGGTATACTGCGTCGCATGAACACTGCGACACAGTTCCGTCCGTTCCAACCCGGCCAGATGCTCCTGTTGCCCCCGGACATGAGGGACTGGCTGCCTGACGATCATCTGGTCTACTTCATCCTGGACGTGGTGCGCGAACTGGACCTGTCCGAGATTTACGCCGCCTACAACGGCGACAAGGGCGGGCAACCGCCTTTCAATCCGCACATGATGGTCGGCCTGCTGCTGTACGGGTACTGTGTCGGAACCGTCTCCAGCCGCAAGATCGAGAAAGCCACGCAGGAGCAGGTTCCCTTCCGCGTCCTGACGGCCGACCAGCATCCCGACCACGACACGATCGCCGAGTTTCGTCGCCGTCACATTGTGGCCTTGAGCGGGTTGTTCCTCCAGGTATTGCGTCTGTGTCGCGAGGCCGGACTGGTTCGGCTGGGTCACGTGGCCCTGGACGGCACGAAGGTCCGGGCCAACGCTTCCAAGCACAAGGCGATGAGTTACGGGCGGATGGACGGGAAGATCGCCGAGTTGGAGGAGCAGATTCGCCAGTTGATGAAGGAAGCTGAATCGGCGGACCAGGCCGAGGACGTCCGTCACGGCAAGGGCGTGCGTGGCGACGAGTTGCCCGATGAGCTTCGATTCCGGCAGCGGCGCCTGGAGAAGATTCGCCAGGCGAAGGCGGCATTGGAGGCCCAGGCCAAGCAGAAAGCGGCGGACGAGCAGGCACGGCGTGAGCAGGAGAATCGCCGGCTGGAAGATGACGGCGACGATCCGATCAAGCATCGCAAGGATCCCGACTCCAAGCCGCGGGACAAGGCCCAGAGGAACTTCACGGATCCCGACAGCCGCATCATGAAAGACGGGGCGTCCAAGGCGTTCGAGCAGTGCTACAACGGCCAGGCCGTCGTGGACGACAAGGCGCAGATCATCGTGGCGGCGGACGTGACGCAGCAGGCCAACGACAAGCGGCAGATCGAGCCGATGGTGTCGCAGATGGTGGAGAACCTCGACGGCGCAACCCCGGATGCGCTCAGCGCCGATTCGGGTTACTTCAGCGAAGAGAACGTGAACCTTCTGGACGAGCGTCGGATCGACGGGTACATCGCGGTGGACCGCCAGAAGCACGGCCCGCCCCCGGACGCCTCGTTGCCCGATGAAGTCGTGGTCGGCGCAACGGCCAAGGAGCGCATGGCGGCCAAACTTCGCACCGATCAGGGGCGAGCGACGTATCGAATGCGAAAGGCGATTGTGGAGCCGGTGTTCGGCCAGATAAAGTCATGCCGTGGATTGCGGCGGTTTTTGCTGCGCGGGCTGGCGAAGGTTCGCGCGGAGTGGCGGCTGATTTGCGCCGGACACAACCTGCTGAAGCTGTTCGTGAGCGGGTGGGCGGTAAAACCGGCCTGAAAGTCCCCTCCGGCGGCGTCATGCGCGGAAACCATCATGGCCGAATGCCGCCAGAACGCACAAAACCAGATGCGGCCGCCACTGGAGCCCGGCCGGATTGGAACGAACGGAACCGTGTGGCAGTGTTCATGCGACGCAGTATATCAGACGTGTCAATGAGTTCTCCGACAGGCTCCTAGTGCATCGTCAATTTTGAATCTTTGGGTATAGCCGTTTCAGTTTTGTCCGAGCGTCGGCTGTGGTGAACTGCCAGTCCACGCCTTTCTGCCGTGCGTTGCGGTCGGATTCCCATGCGGCGACCTGCTCTTTGAGTATGGCCCAGTCCCCGATCATCCGGCAGAAGCATTGCCGCGAGAGGACGTTCAATTCGATTTCCGCAATGTTCAGCCAACTGCCGTGCTTGGGAGTATGCACCAGTTCCAGCCGTGCCATCAGGCGACGCGCCTCGGCCGGATCGAAGGCTTCATACAGCGACGAATAATCGTGCGTGTTCAGATTGTCTGATACCAGGATCACTCGTTTGGCCTTCGGGTAACGCACGTCCAGCAGTTCGCGCACCTGCAACGCCCAGTCTATCTTGGTGTGGCGCTCGGTCACGCTCACGTGACGCCAGCCGCCCAGCGGCTCGGTGAACATGAAGATGTTGGCCGTGCCGTGACGCTCGTATTCATAGTCATATCGCTCCGGCTCGCCCGGCAGCGGCGGCAAGGGTTGCCGCGTTTCGCCCACCAGTTGCTTGCTCGTCTCGTCCATGCACACCACCGGATATTCAGGGTCATACGGCCGCTGGTACACATCCAGCACAGTTTCCATGGCACAGACGAACTCGGCGCTGTGCTCCGGAGGAATGCACCACATCATCCGACGCCAAGGCTGCAATTCGTTTTTTTGAGAGCCTGCCGAACGGTTTCATGGCAAACGCTTTCCACAATCTGGAGTTCCACCAGCTTGTCCGCCAGCAGGCGGAGCGTCCAACGGCCATGCCCGGCCGGCACCGTCCCGCAACAAAGGGCCACCAGACGCGCTTCCTTCGCCCCGTCCAGAACCGGTTGCCGCGAAAGGCGACATTGCTTCTTACGCTCTATGGCCGCCTCGAAGCCTTCCAGGACATAGCTCTTGCGAATCTTTTCAACCGTCACCACGCTGACGTCAAATGCCTCGGCAATCCGATTGTCCATCCATGCCGGGCCGTCCTCGCTAGCATCCGCTTTCAATAGCACCTGAGCCCGCATGCGTTTCTTGGCTGCAAAGTGCTTCTTGCCCAGCAACTCCACCAACTTCGTTCTTTCCTCATCACCCAATCGCACGACGTAATGTTTGGCCATCGCCGTCTCTCCATCCTTGGAGCCTTGGGCGCA
>CAITIS010000098.1 GCA_903892515.1 uncultured Planctomycetota bacterium
CGGCAACAAGACCGACCGCGGCCGCCGGAGTTGGGAAATCCTCGCCAGCCTGGGCGAAACCTGCCGCCAATCCGGCCGCGACTTCGTCAGCTTCCTCGCCAACCACGCCGCCTTGGCGAAGATAGGTCGCTAAACACGTACATACACGCAAACTTAAACCGCTCTAGAATTGATCTGCAAGCTGGGCAGCGAATCCTTTCCGGGGCCCATCTTCAGCCGTCTTGTGGCGAGACCAGCCCCGACGGGGCGATACGCTTGTAGCCGGGGGCGTGAGCCCAATGGCACTAAACGGGCGCGAGAATCAGCTTGCGCACATTTAGTGCCATTGGGCTCACGCCCCCGGCTACAGTAGTACCGACCCTTCGGCTCTCAGATTCTGATCGCTGCTACTGGGCTACAGATTCTGACCGCTCTACTGGCGATCCGCGAACGCAGCCAGATCCTTCACGCCCAAGTGCAGCGCGCCGTCCAGTGGCATGTCGCCTGGCCTGACCGCCAGCGGCGCACCGGGCGCGGCGAACTTCACCAGCTCGGGCTGTCCGCTCACATCATCTTTGCCCATCGCCCGGCCAGAGACGGTGTTGCCGGCGCAGTACACTTCCGCGCAATCCTGCGCGACCAGGGCCATGGCTTTGTTCTTGCCGGTGGGTTCGATCTTGTTGTCGATGATGCGGATGTCGCGCACCGCTGGCCGGATGAGGATCTCAGCTGAGCCTTCCTTGGTGCAATTCCCGCTCAGCGTGTTGCCCTGGAACTGAATGCGGTCGCCGCTGCGCTGCTCCCAGACGTTAAAGCCGATGCCCGCCCAGCCGTTGTTGCGGATGACGTTGCCCTCGATCCAGTGGTCGCTGTCGCGCTCGTTGACCTGGATGCCCAGCAGGCCGTTATTCTCGATGGTGTTGCCGCGGACCAGCGAGAACTTGGTGTTCATGCAGAAGAACAGCCCGGTGGCCTGGTTGTCGTGCAGGTGGTTGCCGTCAAAGACGTACCGCACCGTGCCGGTGCCCGGGTGCAGGCCGATGCCGGTGCCGTGGTGAACGTCGCAGGCGCGGATGAACACGTCCACGCACTTTTGAATGCTGATGCTGTCGCCCTTCCAGTTGCTGACCTCGACGCCCTTGGCCAGGATTCGCTGGGCGTCGAACAGGAAGATGCCGCCGCCCACGCAGCCATTGATGGTGCGGGTTTCCTCGCTGCCGTCAAGCTGCACGGATTCGATGCCGGCATCGGTCACGCCAAAGCCTTCCACCAGCGGGAATATGCTCGTGACGCTGGCTTGGCCATCTTGGTTGTAGTCATGCCGGGCCGGGCGGCTGAGGATAAAGCGGTCGCCTTGGCGGGCGATGATCGTGCCGACGGTGTCGTAATGGCCGCCGCCGTTCTTGTCGGTCAGGAGCACGCCCATGCCGACGCGCAGCACGTCGGGCGTCTGGACGGCGAAGTCGGCCTGGGCAAAGCCAATGCCGCCGCGCAGCAGGCAGGTGATGCTCGGGGCCTTGCGAAGAATCGTGCCCTTTTCGCCGCGCACATGCACGCCGGTCCGGAGGTGCAGGGCGTCGTGCATCAGGTACAGGCCCGCCGGAACTTCGACCACGCCGCCGCCGGAAGCAGCCAACTCGTCAATGGCCTGCTGAATCGGCGCGTCGGTCAGGCCGGCGTTCTGGCGGACAGTGATGGTTTTCACATTCTTGGACTGGGTTGTCGGTGACCTTGGCTTCATGCTTTCCTCGGTGCCCGCGGCCGATGCTGCCAGCGGAGAAAGTTGGACCGCCAAGGCTGCCGCCGCGGCAGCCGATGCGGTGATGAATTCGCGTCGCGTCAGGTCGGATTCGCTCTGCTCGGACATTCGCACACTCCTTGCACGCGGGTTTTACAATGTACCGGCCGCGGCAGCATAACACAATTCGCTGACGAGCAGGCCGCGTCCGCCATCCCCGGCCGCTGCTCACCCATCTTGGCGCGAGTTCTGCAACCAGTCGTTCCCGGCCGCCAGGTCAGAGAAGACCCTGATTTCAAAAGGTATGGGAGGCTTCAGCGCGCGGACCAGCATCTGGCCGAGCGTGGCAAAGCCAAAGCCAAGGTCATCAGAGACGATGATCGCCGTCTTGCCGCCTGACCGCGGCCCCAGGTGATCGCGATAGATCTGCAGGGCGGCAGCAATCGCATCGAGCATTGAGGTTGCGGGCACCATGTCCCATGCCGCCTTCCGTACGTCCCACAGCACGTCCCGGGTCGGGCCGGTTTCCTCGTAGAAGGTGTGCAGCGTTTCGCGGAAATCCTTGGGCGAGATGCCGCCGTACACTTCATGCACGGTCAGTTGGGCCGGCAGGTAAACGCGAGATTCGATTGGCATGCCTCGCTCCTTTCGTTCTGTCCGCGCCAGCGAACTGCAAACGCCACGGGTCACTGTCCCAAAAGAGAAAACGCCTTCAGCAACGGCGCACAGGATGCCTTCATGAGTCCCGCATCGGGATGCGACATTTCCATCAGCAGGAAGATCGCCCCAGAGGCCGAAAACGCGCACAGCAGCAGCACGCCTACCACGGTGGCGTTGCGCGGAGCAAGCAGGCTGAAGCAGGCAAAGAGCATCGTCAGCCAGGACACCAGCACCACGAGAAACGGGGTGGGCAATGTTATCTGGACCTGCTCGATAAGCTGCCATCGCCCTTGGACCATGTCGCTGCTGAGCTGGATGGCCTGATCGCGAAACCACTTCTGAGTATCATCTTT
This sequence comes from uncultured Planctomycetota bacterium, assembly GCA_903892515.1. Classification (GTDB taxonomy): domain Bacteria; phylum Planctomycetota; class Phycisphaerae; order SM23-33; family SM23-33; genus CAITIS01. The sequence goes on from CAITIS010000098.1 coordinate 2,731, forward strand.
TGGCGAGAGCTTTTGAATCCCGGTCCGCAACGCTTCCATCCCGTGCTGGGCGTCGATGGGGTCTGTTCCCGCCACCGCGGCTTTGTCCTCGGGCCACCAGCGCACGATGGCGGCGGCCACGGTACGCCGCAGCGTCTGACGCAGATCGCTGGCCTCGGGGCCGTACTGCGCCAGGGTTCGATCCAGGGCAATGACCTTCGCCCCGTTCTGCATCAGCCCGGTGTTGACCGCGTCGAAAGAGCTCTTGGCCGAGCTGACCAGCAGCCCCAGCACCAGGGCGGTCATCGTGGCGATGAAGCCGGTGCCTACCTTGACGACGTCCTTGGAGTCGTCGCGCAGATGGTGCTCGGGCAGTCTATTGCGCAGTGTCGAGCCAGCCACGATTCCTGCGACAATGCAGCCAAATGCAAGAAGGGCGACGGTGATCGAACCCATGTGCTGCCTTTCTTCGAGCCAGCTTGCACCGGAGAATTCCAGCTTCGCTGAGCTCGTAAACTATCAGTTCCGCACAGGCTTAATGCCGCGCGATTTCCAGGAACGTCAGGTCGTCGTCGAAGCGGATGCGATCCGATGCCTTGAGAACGGCCAGCTCAATGTCCTTCAAGGACTGATTGCACTTAGGATACCCCAGCGACCTGATGCACTGCAGCAGTCCCGCGCTGTCGAGCATGCTGCCGTCTTTTTGCGTCACCTCGGTGGCACCGTCGGTAAAGAGCAGCAGGCGGTCGCCCGGACCAAAGTCGATGTACGTGTCGGAGTACTCGGCCTCCTCGAACAGGCCCAGCGGCATGCCCGAACATTCCACGGGACCTGGCTCGCCGCCCGCTGGAAACACCAGCGGCGAGGGGTTGCCCGCGCCGGCCACGCACAGCTTTCCCAGGCCCAGGTCCACCATGCCGCAGATGGCCGCGGCAAAGGGAGAGTCTTCCTTCATCAGGCCGCACAGGCTCTTGGACATGGCGCCGGCAAAGCGTGCCGGGCTAGCGAGCAGTTCCTTGTGGGTGTCCCAGAGCGAGCGCAGAAACATCGTGTACAGTGCCGCCGCCACGCCGTGACCCGAGACGTCGGCCAGCAAGAAGCCGTAGCGGTCGTCCGAGAGCTTCGTCACGGCATGGAAATCGCCGCCGACGATGTCCCGCGGGATGTAGTGGGTGCTGAAGCTGATCCGGCCATCCGGCGGCAGTTCGCGGAACATCGTGAGGGCCTGGATCTTCCTGGCCCGTTCATCGTCGTGGATATCCTGCGTCAGATCGTGAAACGTCTCCACGCCGCCGACGATCTGGCCGGTGGCATCGCGCACCGGGCCGACCGTCACGCGCATGGGCACCCGCTGGCCATTCTTGCCCTTGGCGAACACGATGATCGAGGCCGTGCTCTGGTGGCCGCTGACGATGGCCCGATGCAGCGGGCAATACTCTTTTCCGCAGAGCTGATGTCCGTCCTTGTCGATGTGGCAGAGCAGGTCGTCGTGGCAATGCTTGCCGACCACGTCGGCCCCTTGCCAGCCGGTGATCCGCTCAGCCGAGCGGCTCCAGTACACGATCTGGCGATCCAAGTCCGTCACGTACACGCCGTCGCTGATCGAGTCCAACACGAGCAGCGGGTCGAAGCTCTTTGTGCGGTTCATGCCATAGTTCCTTGTTGCCGGGGAGCCTTCAAGCCGTGCCGATGTTCGTAGCCGGCTCCGTTGCCCATTCTAGAAGGCTATTCTCTCGCGTCGCGTCAGTCGATGCGGTCGTCGTTTAGCTCAGCCCCGGGCATCGCGCTCGATTACATCAGGAAAAGCGTCCAGACCAGCATGCACGCAAAGCCGGCGGGATACGCCAGGCGGGCGGCGCGATCGAAGCGCTGGGCGATCTGCTTATGCCCGCGCTTGACGAGCATCGAGTTCACGACCACCTGGATCACCGCCAGGAACACCAGGAACATTGCAGCCAGCGTGAACGCGTCCATCCGCGTGAGGTAGGCGATTTTGGGCAACGTCTCGCCGATGCTGAAACGGTAGGCCACGATCGTCAGCACCGACGTGATGGCGACCGAGACGTTCACGCTGACCTCATCGGGATCGATCCAGAAGCTCACCCACGACATGGCCACGATCATGCACAGCGGCAGGATCACCTTGATGATGTAGTAGGCCGATTCCCGCGTCATTTCCAGCGAAAACAGCAGGCTCGACATGCCCTCACGTCCGGGGATCAGCACGATTGGGGAGGCCTGGACATCCCACTTCACCACGGCCCAGTCGGCCACCGAGAAGCTCGGGCTAATGCCGGACATCCGCCCGGAGGCTTCGCTGAGCGGCGCGATTTCCACCTCGCTGGGCGTGTACCCGCCGGGGACGACCTGAATCGTCAGAACCTGGTGGTCAAAAGGAAACTTATGCAAACGCAGCGGCTGGGAGAAGTTGCCCCAATACCGCTGGCGATAGATCACTTCACCGTTTCCCATGACCTCGACGGCCTCGGGAAAGGTGGCGAAGAGTTTCTGCTGGTTGAGCAGCTGCAACCGAGGATGCCACACGTCAATCAGGGGCCGCTTGATCACGCCGCCGTCGTGGGCCAGGCGCGGGTCCATCCACTGGGCCTCGATGTACACATTGGCGGCGAAGGATTGCTGGGCGCTATCGATGGCGTCCACGTCCAGCACGAACAGGCCCACGCGCACAATCGTGGGCGCATCGCCCGTTGCGGGCCGGCTGGTGGACTGGCCCAGCCCCAGCGAACAGAGCGTCAGAATAGCAGCCATGGCGAGGGCCGCATTGGGCCACAGGCGTCTGCCGCGGCGACATCGGATGGTCATCATTGGCTTCAAACGCGCTCCTCGTTCTTCCATAAAGATCGCCGATAGGCGCCAAATCCACCACGCCGCGATGTCAGGTCTTGCTGATGTCAGGTTCGCCGGAACCAGGCAGCCAGCCTGGCCTCGGAATAACGTGAATCTCGGTTTGCATGATTTGCTCCACCGGTTTGCCCTGCTGCCGCAGCTGGGACATGGCCTCAAAGTACGGCGCGGCGTGCTGGAGGAAGCGCTTGTAGGCAGGGCAGAGGTAGTTCAGGCCGCTTTGGCCGTTGGAGGCTGTCAGAAATCGCCGCTTGGGGCACTCGCCCCAGCAGGCCCCCAAGACTCGGCACTCCCGGCAGCAGGCCGGCAGACCCTCAGCCTTGGCGAGGCCGAACTTGCACTGAACCGCCGACTGGACCATGTCCTGCAGGTCGTCGGTGAGAATGTTCCCCAGCCGGTACTCGGGATAGACGTAATGGTCGCAGGCGTAGACATCGCCGTTGTGCTCGATGATGGGGGACAGGCCACACGTTGGCATGAATTGGCACACGCGGCTGGGTACGCCCAGGTATCCCGCGAAGGCCCACTCGAAGTTCATGACGAAAACGCTCCCGACATCGTTCCGTACCCATTGATCGAAGATGCGGCAAAGGAACTCGCCGTAGGCCTCGGGCTGGACGCTCCAGGGCGTCATCTGCGGTGTCAAGACGGACTCACCGGCGCGAACGCCCACGGCCAGTTGCAGTCCCAGGTTCTTGGCGGCATCGTCGGGCATACGCTCGACAATGGGCATGAACTGCATGAAAGTCACGCCGCTGGCCTTGAGGAACTCATATACCCCCAGCGGATCGGCCGTGCTGATGGGGGTAACACTGGACAGGACGTTGAACTCGACGTGGTGCCTCAGCAGCACATCCACGCCGCGTTTGACGGCCGAAAATGAGCCCTTGCCGGTAGCGTCGGGTCGGTTGGCATTGTGAATTTCCTCCGGGCCGTCCAGGCTGATGCCCACCAGCCAGTTGCCCGCCGAAAGCATCCTTCCCCAGTTATCGTCCAGCAGCGTGCCGTTGGTCTGGAGGGTATTGCTGATGCGTTTGCCGTTGGCGTAGCGACGCTGCAACTGCACCGCCTTGGCAAAAAACTCGATCCCCATCAGCGTCGGCTCGCCGCCTTGCCAGTGGAACGTGACTTCCTTCGACGGCTCGGAGGCGATGTACTTGCGGACGAACGCCTCCAGCACCTCATCGGACATGCGATAGTTCTCGCCGTCGGCGAACAGGGCGTTCTTTTCGAGATAGAAGCAGTACTTGCAGCGCAGGTTGCAGGCCGGCCCGATGGGCTTGGCCATAAGCGAGAACCGAACCGGGTTTCGCTTGGGCGCAGCGGCGATCGGTCCTGGCACAGCCACCGGCCGACCCGCCGGCGTTGCCTGGCCCTGCGCCTTGGCCCGCGCCTGCTTACGCAACTTCTTCTTGTTGGTCGTGTGGGCCTTCATGGCACATTTGTAGCATGCCGCTGGGCGTCTATTTGCCAAAATCTGTCCGGCGGCATGCGACCATCGAGCGTCGTGCCGATCTCGCGGAGCGAAGCCATGCTTCGCGCGACCTCCAGGCCGCGGGTGATCTTCTCGGGCGTGAAGATCAGGCGGGTCAATTGCATTCCCTGTAGCGGGGTCAGATCCGTCACGTCCGACTGGCCGATGTGCAGCCGTTCCAGCTTGCCCCCGGCCAGTGGGGCCAGGTCATCTACCGGCGTGCGTTCGATCGTCAGGCTCACCAGCGGGCAATTCCGCACCGGCGAGAGGTCCTTTACGCGCGTGCCGTTGAGCCACAGCGACTCTAGCGGCATGCCCGCCAGCGGCGAAAGATCTTCCACGTTGGTCTGGTACAGGTTCAGCACCTGCAGCGGCAAGCCCTTGAGCCCAGCGAGATCCCGCACGGGCGCGTCGTTGAGGTACAGTTCAGTCAGCGGCATGCCCGCTAGCGGCGAAAGGTCCGTAACCTTGGTTCCCTCCAGGCCCAGCTTGCGTAGCGGCATTCCCTTCAAGGGCGACAGGTCCGACACCGGGTTGCCGCTGATGTCCAGGGCTTGCAGAGACAGGCCTTGTAGCGGCGAGAGATCAGTCAGGCCCGTCTTGGAGAGATCGGCGATGGTGATCTTGCCGTCCTGCTGCACGAATTGGCCGCCTCCGGTGTAGCTGGGGTTCTTCGCTCTGAGCGCCTGTTGCAGGTTCGCAGCGATGTCCCCGCCGGCCGGTGTCCTACGGGCGTTGGCCCCAGACGCGCGCACGTGCCAGAAGATGGCCGCGGCGACAATGATGGCCAAGGCCCACACCGCCATGATGACCCGATGTTGCCGTTTCGTCATTGCCTCAGTGCCTCCTGGTACTCTGTCCGGCCTAGCCTGTCGGGCGCCACACCTGCGGCGTTGGCAGGTGTGCAAAGGGCACGGCTGCAAACGCCGCAGCCGTGGCACCCACAATATTGCCCGGACAGCGTACCGGGCCCGCGATTGGGCATGATCATCTCGGTCTGGCCATGCCAACTACGGCTTCTGCCACGCGAAGACGGACTTCCAGTCGTTCTTCATGCTGATGACGGTCCAGCCATTCTTCGTCGCCTGGTCGTATAGCGCCTGCGGAAAGGTGCCGACGTCGCTGTCGGGCAGGCCCTGCGCCGGCCCGTAGGCGTATTCGCGTTTCGCGTCATCGTGCAGCACCAGCATGGTCAGCCGCGCTCCGGCGCCGGCCTTGGCGTACTCCAGCATCTGGCGGTCACCCGGCGTGTTGCCGAAGGACGCACAAGGCCGCCGGCCGATCAGCATGTGGATGCCTTCGGGCTTGCCGCCGTCAACGTCGTTGAGCAGCACCTTGGCCTCTTTGGTCAGCACCGGTTTGCCGTCCTTGCCGTAGCCATACGCTGTGTTGGTCATCGAGCCAACCACCTGCTCGGGCGGAATGCCGTAGATCTGCTCAGCGTATGCACGCACGAAGTCCTGGCCGCCGCCGGTGACGATAAAGGTCTTGTAGCCATTGGCGCGGAGATACCTGAGCACCTCCTGCATCGGCTGGTAGGTCAGGTCGGTGTACGGACGCCTCCAGCGCGGGTCCTTGGCAGTGGCGAGCCACTGCTTCACGTCGGCCTGGAACTCATCCGTCGTCATGCCGGTAAGCGTGGCGGACAGAAATGTTTCGAAGTCCTTGGGCGAGAGGTTCGCCATGGCCGGGCAACCGCCGGCCAAGATGCTCTTGAAAGGCTCGACGTTCTTCAACTCGGGCTTTTCCTTCACGAGCACGCCCAGGCGGTCGAGGCAGTACATCATCTGCGAATACATCGGGTGCTCGACCCAGAGCGTGCCGTCCTGGTCAAAAGTGGCGATGCGTTCAGCCGGGGGAACGAATTGCGGGCTGGACTTGTCGGTGGTCGAGCGAACGAACTCCGTGATTGCGTGCTTAGCGGCCGTGTTGTTCCAAGAGGGCAGGGGATCCGGGCCCAGCTGTGCACACCCACCGGCCAATGCGGTCGAAATCAGCAGCAGTGCAATCAGGGGATTCTTCAGACGCATAGAATCAGGTTCCTTTCGCTCGTACCAGACACGTGACACACCAGGCGGTCATCGCCGCGTGAAGTCCAACCGCCGGCCACAGCGCTACGCCTACTGGCTGGGCCTGCGTACCGGCTACTGCGAGGATGATAACCGCGCCGAGGTTATACAGCACCATTGCAATGGTCAATCCTCTGCCGGCATGGCTGTGAGCGTCGGAGCTTGCCAGCCAACAGGCGACGCCCAAGGCGAGCAGCGCGGCCCCGGCCACGCGTCCGATCGCTACCGTGGCGGGGGTATCAAGCCCCGCACCGAGCAGCAGCGCCACCGTAGCCGACGGGCAGCACAGCAGCGCCAGACCAACTCCTGCTTCGATCACTGCCGTAACGATGAGCAACTGTTTCATAGGGAATTCAACGATTGGCCGCGTCGCACCTGCGATACGGACGGGGGGGGGGGCTGGCCTTGGGATAAAAGGAAAGCGGGCGGCCCTTTCGAGCCGCCCGCCGGTGCATCGTCAGGTTTGCTACTGGCCCTCGTGGTCCTTAATCATCGCGTCGACTTGCGCCTTGACCGCGCTGAGGTTGAAGGAGGCAGGATCCTGCATGGGCGGGTAGTCGACCGCTGTCAGGGCAAGTTTGGCGACTTCCTTCTGGACCAGCACGAAACGCCAGAACTCGCGGGCGTAGAAGTCGTTCATGTACCCGCCGCCAAGGTCGTTGAGGCTTTGGCCGCCGGTGGATGGCGTCCGCTCAAATGGATCCTGGCGAATGTTGTACATGACGGGCATGTCGGTGGTGACCTTCGGGCCCGGCCAGCCCTGCGGCTGCTGGTAGAACTGGAACTTGAAGTCGTCGATGCGAATAGCGCCCAGGTGCGGGCCGCCAAAGTAGAACAGCTCATGCCGTGCTGATGGCCCCTTGCCCGTTAGCAGATCCATCTGGTTGTAGCCGTCCAGGTGATTCTTGTACTCGCGGTCGCCCAGCTTTACGCCCTTGAGCAATTGCTCGACGATGTCGGAGTTGCCGGCAGCAGCGCACAAGGTGGGGAACCAATCCAGGCCCGAGAAGATTCCGTTCTCCACCGTGCCGGGCTTGATCTTGCCCGGCCAGCGTGCGATGCACGGCACGCGGAACCCGCCTTCAAAGACGGTGCCCTTGGTGGCCTTGAAAGGTGTCATGCCGCCGTCGGGCCAGGTGAAGACTTCGGCCCCATTGTCCGTGGTGAACACCACGATGGTGTTGTCGGCCTCGCCGATGTCGTCCAGGTGCTTCAGGAGGGCGCCGACGCTGTCATCCAGCTGCGCCATGCCGGCCTCTTCCAGGCCGTAGTTGGTCTTGGCATCCATCATGCCCTGGTACTTGGGATTCAGGAACGTCCAGACGTGCATGCGCGTCGTGTTGTGCCAGAGAAAGAAGGGCTTGCCGTCCTTCTTGGCCTTGTCCATGAATTCGCAGGATGACTTGACGAGAACTTCGTCGAAGGTCGTCATGTCGTACTTGGCCTTGAGGGCGATATCGTGCATGTTCGGCACGTTGGTCATGTTCGGGAACGGCGCCAACGGCCCTTCATCCTCGATCTTCTGTTTGCCGACCTTGCCCCAGCGCGGCATCTCCGTGGCGTCGTCCTTGTCCGTCGCCCAGCAATGCACCAAGCTGCGCGGGCCGTACTTGTTGTAGAACTCCGCGTCGGTTGGGAACGAGTACCAGTACGGGTCCGACATGGCGTCGAGGTGGTACAGGTAGCCGAAGAATTCGTCGAAGCCGTGCACTGTCGGCAGATACTTGTTCAGGTCGCCCAGGTGGTTCTTGCCGAACTGGCCGGTGGCATAGCCCTGGGCCTTCAAGGCGGTGGCGAGCGTGCAGGCCTTGTCGGGCAGGCCCACATCGGCGCCGGCCTGGCCGACGGTCGTCAGGCCGGTGCGCAGTGGAATCTCGCCGGTGATGAAGTTGGCCCGACCGGCCGTGCAACTCGCCTCGGCATAGTAATCCGTGAACAGCATGCCCGCGGCCGCCAGTTTGTCCAGATTGGGCGTCTTGCCGGACATCATGCCGCGGTGGTACGCGCCGATGTTAAACCAGCCGACGTCATCGCCCATAATGAACAGAATGTTTGGTTTCTTGCCGCTCGATCCGCCAGCGACGGGCATGTCCTTGGGCGGGGTGGCCTGGGCCAGCATGACGTCGCGGAGCTTGTCCTTCTGCCCCTTCAGATCATCCGAGGCTGGACTGTTGCCGGACTTGGCGGGCGCAGGGCTGCCGGCAAAAGCCGATGGCCCAGCCATGGTCATCGCCAGCGTGATCGTTAACGCCAGCAGAATCGCATACCCCAGCAGGTAACTGCGGTGCAGCAGATACTCGATCATCGGCCTCATCTGTTGTCCCTTTCCGCGTCTGGAAGCAACGCAATATGTGGATGCAGTAGAGCGCCATCCGAAGTGGAGACGTTCACGATTCCTCGAATCGTCAGCTAGGCCGCATCGACCGAATGATAGGTCGCCCAGAAGCTGGGTATCCATTAGAGGGGCTCCCGACAGGCCCGAAAGCATTTGGTGGCCCAATGGACCTAGGGGTCAGATTGGCCTGGCGGCGTGATGTCGCACTTGTTCATGTACTATGCGTAAAGGTATGCTAGACGAAATCAGGCATTGCCTGTAGACTAGTTATGGTGCCGTCGCGTCTGGCCCATGCCGGATGTGGATTTGACACAGTGTGCGACCCGTCGCAATCGCACACGATTAGTTTTGAGCCCGGTCGTTTCCACTGGAAAGGGACACTCGATGCGTCGACGCTCGTCAGGCCTCAAGCCGCAACTGGACCAACTCGAACCCCGCCTGCTTCTGACCGGCAGCCTGCCCGTGCCGCTGCCTGACCCGGTGGCCGTGCCGCCCGTGCCGGCCGGCGAGGTGCCTTTTGACGGCTACAACCAGTGGGCCATACCCGGCTCGCGGACCTGGCATCAGGACAGCAAGGGCGATACCGTCCATTCCGATCTGGAGGTCTTCGACACCACCGAATCTGCCGGCGACGGTTCGGCCATGATGATCTACCTTGGCGCCGGCAAGACCGATCCCGGCTGGCTGATCGGCTACGACACGGGCTACCAGGCCGCCAACGCCGGCACCGACGGCATATGCTTCTGGTTCAAGGGCGACGGCAGCGACGCCATCGCGCGCTTTGGCACGAACTGGGGCTTTGACTGGGACACCGGCTCCCACCACTTCAGCGTGTCCATGAGCAACCCCGACTGGCAGAAGGTATACATCCCCTGGTCGGCTTTCAGCCCGCCCGTTACGTCGTACTTCTGGTACTTCGACTACAGCATCCAGCGGACGGACAACAGCAAGGCCAACTACTTCCTGATCGACAAGCTCGACTTCTACCACGCCGGCCAGAGCGTTACCGAGCCCATCACGCCCACGCCCAGTATCGACACGCCGGGCTACCTGCCGGCTGATGCATTCGTTTCGGGTCGCAACCTGATTCCCAACACGCTGGCCAAGTTGCAGGCCCGCCAGCCGGTGAAGATCGTCTTTGCCGGCGACTCGATCTGCACGGGCGCGCAACTCGGCTGGGCGCGGACGAACTACACCTATCCCGCCACCGAGACGCAGCAGTATATTTACTGGGCCCAGTTGTCCAAGCGGCTCCAAGCTGATTACGGGTACAGTTCGTCGATGTTCGAGCTGCGGACGTACGCCAGCGGCGCCTGGGGCGACACAGTTACGCCGCGCCCGACGGGCGACTTGCAGGTCGTCGGCGTGGCCACCGGCGGTTGGGAGGCCTCCAGCGGACTGCAGTACATTCAGCAGATCCTCGACGAGCATCCCGACGTGGTGGTGTGGGAATACGGCAACAACGAAGGGCTCATGGGCCACCTGAGCGCATATCTCACGAACACGCAGGCCGCCATCAACCAACTCAAGGCCGCCGGTATCGAAGTGGTGCTGCAAACGACGACCAGTTCGTCAGACGTGACCGCCAAGAACTGGCTGGGCAATCTTTCCACCGTCCAGTACATGCGGAACATGGCCCCGTCCATCAAGAACCTGGCGGCCCAGAATGGCTGCGCTGTGCTGGACATGAACGCCCTCATGAACGCCCGCGGCATTCAGTTCGTGGGCACGCTGCATTCCGACAATGTGCACTTGAACGTTCGTGGCCACACGATGTGGGCCGACGTGGCCGAGGCGCTCTTTGCCGGGCCTGACAACAATATCGTCACGTGGAAGTACGTGCCGGATATTCAGCCGCCCGCTGTGGGCGGGATCGTGACGCCCGAGTTCATTCTAAACAGCGCTGGCGCTTTGACGCTCTCAGCTACCGGCGTGGCCGACCCTGAGGGCCAGCCGGTCGCGGCCGTCAAGTTCTTCCGCGACTCCAACGGCAACGGCACATGGGACACAGCCGACGCCCTGATCGGTCCGGCCACGAACGCCGGCAACGGCACGTGGACGTGGACCGGCAGTCCGGCCAGCCTGCCGGTGGGGGCCATGAAGTTGTTCGCGGTGCCCTACGGCGCTGCATCCTCGGCCGGCACCGTGGCCAGCCTGGACACGACCGTGAACCCGTACGTGCCGGGCGACGCCAACACGGACGGCAGAGTCAGCTTCCAGGATTACATCGTGCTGGAACGCAACTTCGGCCTGAGCAGTGTTGGCTGGGCCGGCGGCGACTTCAACTTCGACGGCGTGACGAACTTCCAGGATTACATCATCTTGGAACGCAACTTTGGCAAGACGGCTCCCGCGCCCGCGCCGGCAGTTGCCACCCCAATGGAACTGGCCAGCAGCATCCAGCCGACGGGCGGGACTGATTTGCCGGCTGCGGCTCCTGTCGCGGGCCCGCTGGCTTTGGCGACCACGGCCGGCATCCCGGCGCTGCGGGCAGTCACTTGGCCCAAGGCGCGAAAGTGGCAGCTTCCGCCCGTCAAAGGCGCGGCCGACGCGGGCATGGTCGATGTACTCCGAGCGGCGTTGTAGCAGAGGAAGGGCGAACTGAGCAGAGTTCGTAGTTCGATCTACAGTTTTCAAGCCGTCGGCCTTGCTTCTGCAAAGACACATGAAGTACGCGCCGCCGCAGTCCGGCCCAAAGGAGCCTTTCTTGAAGAATCACGCCGCACGCCCCACGACGTTGGAGACATTGGAGCCCAGGCTCTTGTTGAGCACCACCGCCTACAGCTTTACCGCAAACGGGGCGTTGAACGTCTACAACGGGCATGATCTGTACATCGAAGTGCCCCTGGCCGTCACCACCGACAACGGGACTGGCGACAGTTTCATCGCCAAGTTCGACCGCATCACGAACCTGAGCACCGGCATCGACACCACCGACATCACGGCCACCTCAGGCACCGGCTTGGACAACGTGGACAACCACACCTATACGGTGCTGTCGGGTTGGGGCGTCAACCCCGCGCACTTCGCCGTCGGCCAAGTGGTCTCATTTCTGTGGCAAGCCACCTCGGGGAAGTTCTACGTGAGGATCCACACAGACGGAGCGGCCTCGTTGAATGGCCAAACCTTCCGCCTGCAGTGGCGAAGCGAGACGCTGACCAGCCACATCTACAAGACTGGCGCCGATGGCAACTACTTTGACTTCACGGTCGTGGCTGCGCCGGGCGCGGCCTCGCCGACCTTCGGCTCTCCAACGGCGGTGCCGGCCTTGCCCAACTGGGAAGAGGACATGCAGAACTATGGCCGGTACATGTTCAACCCCAACGGGACGGACAACACCATCGACCTGGCGTCGGGCACGGTCAGGGGGCCTGAGTACGTACGGGACGCCGATTGGACGTTGACGGGCGGCAACTCGTCCGAAGTCGCCAAATTCGGTACCTGGTACTACGATGGCGTGCGTACGGCATATCAGATGATGGATTACACCGGCAGCGACGCCTGGCAAGGCGCGGCCGAAACCACGTTGATCACGTATCGCGACCACTATGTTTCATGGACGGGCGGAGTGCCCTCCATCAAGGGCTTTCGAGCCTACGGCAAAGGCCTGCTGTACGACTTCCAGCGGACCGGCAACCCGGCGGACCTGGCGGCCTTGCAGACTGTGTCGCAGGACTTCTCCTACTCCACCACCGGCGGCAGCGTGCGCGTGGAAATGGCCCGCGAGACGGCGTATGCGCTGGACTGCTACATCGCCGACTACCAGGCCGAAGGCTACTGGAATCCCAAGATGACCCAGAGCCTGGACATGCTGCTGGGGCAGATCGACCAGGAGTTCGTCTCCAAGAACTTCTTGAGCTACGACCCAGCCGGCAGCGGAGCCGACTTCATCCAGCCCTTCTTCACGGCCTTGCAGTGCGAGGCGCTGGCCACGTACTACCGCGATGTCAACGCCGACCCGGCCATTCTCGATGCGATCGCCAAGGCCGCCAACTGGCTGTGGGCCAATGACTGGATTCCCAACATTCAGCCGAACATCCCGACGACGGATCGCACCTACATGTGCATGCCGTTGCTGATGACGCAGCCGTACAGTGCCTACCAGGGCACCACGGAAGCCGAAGGCTTCACGCTGGACCCGACGCTGACGACCGAGACTCGCTCCGGCGGCTCGGGCGGTTCGGACATTCGCCTGGCCGCCGGCCAAACCACCGGCAGCGCCACGCTGGTGACGACCGGCAGTTCCAATCCGTATCGCATTCAAGTTCGCTACTACGACACGGCCGGCGCGACATCCACGCTGACAGTGCAGCAGGTCTCGGGCGGCGTGACGACGACGGTGGGCACCATCAGCATGAACAACAGCACCTCGGGCTTCTATACGGCCATCGTCAGCACCACTGGCGCGACCTTTGCCCCCGGCGACACGCTGAAACTTGTGCTCAATGCTTCGGGCGCCGACATGTGCGCGGTGGACCGCGTGGACTTCATTCCAGCGCCGGCGGCCGGACTTTCGAACCTGGTCTCGTACATCTACGGCTTTCTGTACAACACCTACGGCGACACCGCCGACAACTGGGCCGCCAAGGGCGACGCGCTCTTCCAGACCGGCGCGACGATGGGGGATGTCGGCACCGCCGAGTGGTACATGAACCAGAACGGCAAGTGCTTCAACGAGAACTACCGCCTGAGTTTTGACTACGTGCAGTTCCGCGAGGATCACGTATATACGTCGGGCAACAGCACGGCCCCGGTCATCAGCAGCGTGACCAGCACGGTTAGCTCTGCCCCCAAACCCGGCACGCCGGAATGGAGTGTGACGCAGCAGGCCGGCTCGTCCACCGACTTCATCACCGGCGGCAGCGGCTACGTGCCGGCCGACCGCAACCCGTCAGAGATCGTCAGTTGGACCACCGACAAGCCCTGCCGCACCGAGTTGCAGTATGGCCAGTTGGACGCCGCCGGCAACGTGCAGTACACCAACGTTGCGAAGCCCGGCGATCCCGACCTCTCCGTCGCCCAGGGCGACTACGCCGAGAACTGGCTCACGACCAACCATTCGATGGTGGTCAAGGGTCTATCGGCCGGCGAGTACCACTTCCGCGTCAAGGCCACCGACTCTAACGGCAACGTGACCTACTCCGGCGACAACGTTTTCACCATGACCGCCTCCGACGCCACGCTGCCGGCCATCATGAATCCGCGAATCAGCGGCCATTCAAGCTACGCGTACCTGGTCGATTGGGACAACAATGACGACTCGACGGCCACCATGGAGCTGTACGACGATACCGGTGCCAAGGTATTCAACTGGAGCAATTACCTGGCGGGACGCAGCTTCGAGCACGAATGCTGGCAGACGACCGCCGAGGCCGGCACGGCGGCGGTGCCGACGCTGAGCACTTCCAAGGTGTACAGTCTGAAGATCATCACCACGGACCGGGCCGGAAACACGACGGCCTCGCCGATGCTGCATTTCAAGGACGCCGCCGACACCACGGCCCCGACGGTCAGCCTGTTATCTCCCTTGGCCAATGCCCAACTCTCCGGCATGGCCAGCGTTTCGGCCAACGTCAGCGACAACATCGGCGTCTTTGGCACCAGCTACACGCTGGACGGCAATGCGCTGGGGCAGACCCTGGGCGACGGCGCCCAGAGCTTTGCCTTCGACACGACCGACTACTCCTACGGCCCGCACGCGCTGTACGTGACGGCCAAGGATGACAACTATGCCGGCACCGCGCCGAACGCGACTACAAAGTCAGTCAGCATCAACGTCGTGCCCAGCCTGAGCCTGGTGGCCTTGGACGCCTCGGCCAATCGGCAGACGAATGATCCGGGCGTCTTCCGCCTGTACCGCCAGAACGTCAACGGCGCGGTCACCGTCAACTACACCACCAGCGGCAGCGCGGTTAACGGCTCGGATTACAACACCCTAGCAGGCAGCGTCACCTTTGCTGTGGGTGAGGCGTATAAGGACATTGTCATCACCCCTGCGGGCAGCAGCGGAGCCAGCCAGACGGCCACACTGACCCTTACATCCAGTTCTGCGTACAACATCGACGCCGCCAGCGCCACTGTCACCATCGCCGGGGCCGGCCTGGGCGGCGACGCCAACGGCGACGGCACGGTCAACTTCAAGGATTACATCGTGCTGGAAGGCAACTTCGGCAAGACCAGCGCCACCTGGGCCATGGGCGATTTTGACGCCAACGGCACGGTCAACTTTAAGGACTACATCATCCTGGAAGGCAACTTTGGCAAGTCGGCCCCCGCGCCGGCGCCGGCTGTCCAAATGATCAGCGCCACACTGTCATCTGTTTCCGGGCCGCTGGCGCTGCCGAGCCCTGGTGCACCCGTGCTGGGGCGGTCAGCCCAACGCACCGCGCTGCGCACCGTCACCTGGGCCAAGCCGCAGAAGTGGCAGTTCCCGCCGGTGAAGGGCTTGGCCGATGCCGCTATGATCGACGTGCTGGCAGCAGCGATGGCCCTGTAGCACACGCGGCGATGAGCAGGGTGAATCGCCCAAATTCGCTCTCTCGTAAGCTACCCCATGCGTGAGCCGGGCTTAGCTGAGCAGCTTCTGGCACACTTGGTCGGCGGAGAGGCCCGTGCCGACCGTGCGAGCCAGTCGGCCATCGCGTCCCTGCCCGCCGCTCGAGAGGAGAATGTACTTTTCGTCCTGGCCGCTCCGGCCGCCGATGAGGCCAAAGTCGCTCACCGCCGACAACGCGCAACCGTTGGGGCAGCCGGAGATGCCGATAAGTTGGGCGTCGGCCTTGCCGGAAAAAATGTCTCTGAGTCGCTCGGCCAGACGGTTGGTGTCGGCCAAGGCGCGGCCACACCAGCGCGTGCCGGGGCAGGCGATGATGATTGGCTGTGGCGCGGCAGCAGCGGCCAGTTCGGGCTGCTCCTGAATTATTCGGTCGAGCCGGTTCTGATCCTGGCTAAAGAGCCACACGCGGTGGTCGTTGCCGATGCGAACCGACAGGGCGGCATCGTCCGCCAAGTGCGCCAGCACGTCAGCCTGATTGGCCGTCACATCGCCCTTGAGAAAGCTCAACGCTCGCCGGGCGTTGGACCGCGTCACTGGCTCTGCCAGGGCGATTGCCGGCCAGGGGCGCTCTGATTTCGTCGCGACGAACTCGTTGTCCAGTTCGACGCGGAACGCTTCATCGCCCAACCGCTGACGCGCGTGCCTGAGCCTGGCCTTGGCGCGGTTCTGGCGGTCGCCCAGCCGGTCAAACAGCCGCATCGCCGCTAGCGACAAGGCCGGGGCGTCGCTCACCGGTATCCAGTCGTACAGGACGATTCCCAGTTCCGGTTTGGCGCCCAGTGAACCTGCGCCGATGACTTTCACGCCCCAGACGCCGTCGCGGCGGATGGCCCCGAAGCCCAGGTCATGAAAGAACGGCCGACCACAGTTTTCCGCACAGCCCGAGAAGGCAATCTTGAACTTCCGCGGCAGGCCAAACAGATGCCCGTATTCAGCCAGTGTGCGTCCTGTGGCGTGGGCCAGGTTCAGCATGTCCGGCGCCCCGGACGAGCCACCAGCGGCGCAAGTGCAGACGGTGATATTGCGGAGCGTGTCGCCGCCGGAGCCCAAACTCGTCAGGCCCGCCGCCGCCATCGCCTGCTGCACCGCCGGCACGTCATCGGCAGACAGGTCGTGCAGTTCCATGTCCTGCCGCGTTGTCAGGTGCAGCGGCGTATCGGGCGAGAAGCGCCGGGCCATCGCCGCCATCGCCCGCCACTGCTCAGCCCTCAGCAGCCCGGCGTGAATCCGCACCCGCTGCATGAAGTGGCCGCTCTGTCGCTGCGGATACACGCCCAGCAGCCGGGCGTGACGAGCTTCCGTGGGAAAGCTCTGGCACGGAAAGGCCGGAATATCGCCGGCGGGCTGAATATCGCTCTGTGTCATCGGGGCTCCTAGAGATAGTATTCCGGCAAGTAGTTCCGCGATACCAGCAGTTGCTGGATGGCCGCCACGGCCTGGCGTGTGCCCGTTGTCGCACTCAACTCCAGATCAACCTTTCGCCGGCCGAAACGGTTTTCGCCGACATTGATTACGAGCAACTCGCCGGGCTGGTTGAGCTTCTCGATCACGTCGGCCTCATGATCGTCCAAGTCCGAGACCGTGGCGATGAGAATCAGCCCGGCGTCCGTGAACAGGTGCGCCATTTCGCCCAGCAGGCGCAGCGGCTCATCCCGCTCGCCGCCCGTGGCCTCGCGCAAATCCGAATCGATGCCCAGCAGGCTATTGGACAGCCCCAGGTAATACACCTGCCTGCCGGCGGCAAACAGCTCTTCTTCCAGGGCCTTGGCCAGCTTGTTCTTGCCTGTTCCCGCCGGCCCGGCCACCAGTACCAGCGTCGATCGTTGAGCGTTCCGCGCCGCCCGCATGGCCGGCGTGATGGCGCTGCGCTCCCAGGCTTGGTCGCGTGCGGCCACGTGCTTTTCCACCAGCGTCTGGCCGCCCTGGTCGGCGTCCAGCACGATGCCCACACCGGCGATCTCGTAATTATCGATGATAACAAACCGGCCGGTCTGGGGGATGTCCTTGACCAGGTCGCACGCGATGGGCCGGAGCGTTTCCAGCGTGACCTCGGCCACGTCGTGCCGGTCAACCTGGCGGCTGCGAGCGACGCTTTCGAGTTTCGAGGCGTCGATGACGGTGTGCACCTCCGTCAGCCAGACCGGCGAGCGGGCCGAGCCGAGTTTGAGCTTGTACCGCCGACCCGGCACCATGGCTTGCCGGCCCAACCAGAAGACATTGGCACGGATACGCGAGGTGACCTTGGCCTGCGTCTCACTGACGCGGCACAGGATCTCGCCGGGCTTGACGTACACCTGCGTGCGCAGCGTCAGGCCCACGACCTCACCGGCCTGAGCATCCTGGCGCGGCGCGGAGGCGAACTCTTCGATGCTCTGCACCGTGCTGCGTTTGAGCGAAGGCAGGAACACGACCTCGTCGCCAACGCGAAGCTGGCCCGAATCGATCCTGCCGGTGAAGATCCGCCGCTCATCATCCTGCTCGGTAAACTTGTACACGTCCTGGATGGGCAGCCGCAGCGGCGCATCCGCCGGCGACACCGCGCGGGCAAAGCCATCCAACGTCTCCAACATCGTTGGGCCGTCATACCAGCTCATGCGATCCGAGTGGACGATCAGGTTGTCGCCTTCGCGGGCGGCGATGGGGATGAACCGCTCAGGCTCGATGCCCACGCGCGCCAGGAAGAGCCGGTACTCCTGCTCGATCTCGTCATAGACGGCCTGGCTGTAGCCCACCAGGTCCATCTTGTTCACGCACACCGCCACCTGCTTGATGCCCAGCATGCTCAGCAGGTAGGCGTGCCGGCGCGAGTTTTCGGCGATGCCTTCCTTGGCGTCGATCAGCAGCAGCGCCGCCTGGGCCCTGGCCGCGCCGGAGATCATGTTCTTCAAGAACTCCACGTGGCCGGGGGCGTCGATGATGATGTAGTCGCGCCGCGCGGACTTAAAGAAGCACCTGGCCGAGTCGATGGTGATGCCCTGGGCCTGCTCGTCCTTGAGTGCGTCCAGCAGGAAGGCGTATTCAAAGGGCCGGCTGGTGCGCTGGCAATTCGCCCGCACGGCCTCCAGCTTGCCCTGTGGCAGGCTGCCGGTGTCGGCCAGCAACCGGCCCACGAGCGTGCTCTTGCCGTGGTCCACGTGGCCGATGATGACGATGTCCATCCGCTCGCGGGGGATTTGCGGTTTTCGATTTTCGAGTTTCGATTTCTGTCGCTCGGACACGGTTTTCAAAGTCATCGTCTGGTCCTCTAATTGCGATGTGCCTGTTGCGTTCAATCGCACATCGGAAATCGTAAATCGCACATCACATGTATCCGTCCCGGCGGAGCGTCTCTAGACCCTGGCCGTCTTCCTTGTCCTGCTCTCTGCCGCTGCGTTCGGCGATGTTGGCGAACCTGCCCGTGCGCAGCTCCCGGATGATGTCCGAGACGTTCTTGGCCGTCGACGCCACCGGTGTGGTGCAGGGTGCGCAGCCCAGGCTGCGGTAACGCCGGCCGTTGCCCCGGTCGAAGTACAGCGGGATCACCGGGATGTTCTCGGCCTGGATGTATTCCCAGATATTCAGCTCCGTCCAATCCAGCAGCGGATGGATGCGGACGTGCGTGCCGGGGGCAAAGTCGGTCTTGAAGTAGTTCCACAGCTCGGGCGGCTGATCGGCCACGTCCCATTCGTTGTGCTGGTCGCGCGGCGAGAAGTACCGTTCCTTGGAACGGCTGCCTTCCTCATCGGCCCGCACACCGACGATGACGCCCGTGAAGGGTTCGCCGCCCTCCGTGCGAACGTACTGGCAGGTCGTGTGATCGATGCTCCAGCGCGGCCATTCACCTGAGAGCGTCTTTTTCAGTGCCTCGCTCTTGAGGGACGCGCAGCACTGCAATCGCGTGGCCGCACCGTCGGGGAAAGTCTGCTTGCCCGCCAAGGCCGCCTGGTTCTGGCCGAAGATGAGATTGAGCTTCCACTCCACGGCCAGGCGGTCGCGGTAGGCGATCATCGCGGGCATCTTGTGCGCCGTGTCGATGTGCATGAGCGGGATGGGCACGTGGCCAAAGAAGGCCTTGCGTGCCAGCCACAGCAGCACCGTGCTGTCCTTGCCGATGGACCACAGCATCACGAGTTGTTTGAAATCGCGGTAGGCCTCACGCAGGATGAAAACGCTCTGGGCCTCCAGCGCCTTGAGATGGTTCATTTCGGAGCTTCCTTTCGCACGAGATTGCCGTCGACGACGTGCAGGCCGCATTCCTTGTGCTCGGGCGTTTCCCACCACCACCGGCCCGCGCGGATGTCCTGGCCGGGTTCGACCGCCCGCGTGCACGGCGCGCAGCCAATGCTGGGGTAGCCGCGGTCGTGCAGGGCGTTGTACGGCACGTGGTGGAGGCGGATATATTCCCACACCTGCTCACTGGTCCAGCCGGCCAGCGGGTTGATCTTAAACAGGCCGTTGGTTTCGTCCCATTCCACCAGTTCGACTTGCTGCCGCGTGGGGGCCTGCTCGCGGCGCAGGCCAGTGATCCACGCCTCCAGTTGCCCGAGTTTGCGCCGGAGGGGAGCGACCTTGCGGGCATGGCAGCAGGCCTTGCGGCTCTCGACGCTGTCGTAGAAGGAGTTCACGCCACTTCGGCCGACCAGCTCTTCGACGTCGGTGCGGTTGGGAAAGAGCACCTGGATTTCGATGCCGTACCGCTTGCGCGTGGCGTCGAGAACGTCGTACGTCTCCTGCGGCAACCGGCCGGTGTCGAGCGTGAAGATCGGTAGCGGCGGGGCAAGTCGCCCCAACAGGTCGGTGAGAACCTGGTCTTCGACGCCGAAACTGCTGGCCAGGGCGACCCGGCCAGGGAATCGCTGGGCCACCATCGTCAGCAAACCTGAGGGGGTCATGGCCTTAGCCCTCGTCTGCAAGTCCAGCAACTGATCCTGCGGCGCCATCTAAGCGGCCTCCTCGGCCTCGACTGTCGGCGTCGGCTGACGGCCGAAGTCGACCCTCAGCCACAGCCGCTCATGCACATAGAAGCCTCCGATCTTCAGCAGCGTGTCCATGACGCCGATCGAGGCCGCCACGCTGGCCTTGTGAGTAACGGACCAAGCAACCAGCACCGTCATCAATGTGCCCAGCGAACGCCAAGTTACAGCCTTGATGATAGTTCGGGCGTGTGTTTCCACAGATGGTTTCTCCTTTGCTGCGCGGTCGTTGATTCAGTAGTCAGGAAAAGAAAGGGGAGGTATGAGATGGCCTTCAACAGGCCATAGACATGGCCCATTGACGGCCCAAGGGCAGGGGCCGACCCAAGGCCAAGACGAGCGAGTCAAGTTGTGTCTTCTGTATGTGGGTCATGTAAAGCTCATTTATTCTATCGGGATATTGTACACTTTATAATCACCATGTCAATGTACAAAGCGATGATTCCGATATTATCATGTTTGCGAGAATAACTATCTAAGCAGTAGGCGGTTGAAGCTTTGGACTATCCAGTAGCTTGAACACTGCGTCCAGAAATATTATAAACCGCATCGAAACGATGATGTTTTGGATGGGAGCATGGTTGGTGGCTTTGGGCCATGCTCTTGATCTGCTCAATCCTTGGCAGCGTTTATGAGCGGCAGGTTGCAAGAAAGAAGCGGCGGCCTCCGTGGAGGCCGCCGCGTGCTCGATAATCCCAGCGCTAGTCAACTCTTCGGGCCGTCGGTCAGCTTACTCCGCCGATCATGTTGATGCCGACGTACACCAAGTTCGCCAGGGAACGCAGGGCCAGCGAGTTGCTGTACAGGACGCCGTTGACGGCATCGCCATCGGGTTCCTTCAGGATGTCCAGGATTCGCATGGCCGCGTTAGTGGCCAAGGACGCTCCTGCCGCTCGCTGCGATTATCGGACCGCCAGTGCGAGTGCTGCGGCGCTGGTCAGGAAACTGGCTGGTGGTGGGCCGCCCAATCCTTGCCTCGGCCGGAGGGGGCAGTTGATTCTCCGCCGCCGATTTCTTCGCCGCGATTCGCCCGCTCACAAATCATATCGTAGGTTTCGCATGAGTGAATGGATGCCCGGAAGTCAACAGGCCACGCCGCCAGGTCAGGTGTGGCTGAACGCGAGACGATCTTCGGGCAAAGCGACACGTGAATTGGAACATGGATTCCAAAAGGAGAACATCATGAATTGCGCTCCCTTTGTTGCCGTTAAGCAGGTCGTGGCCGTGCTGGTGTTATGCGCATTGGGCGCGGTGGGATCTACGGCCCAAGCGTGCAGCATCTATGACGGCAACGCCGCGAACACGCAGTCCACGCTGCTGGCCAGCGGCGACCGAAGCCTGGACCATCTGGCCTTCGTTGGATCGTCCACCGTGATGACCGGCTCGGACTTCCTGCGGTTTTCCAACGGCTACTTGATGAAGAGCCTGGACGCCGATCATCCCACGCAGGTTCTGTACGGATGGAATGCTCCGATCCCGCGGGACGTGTCGGCCGCTGGGAATCTTCAGGACTTCAACCCCGACCGGGCCGATCACTCTACGCCATTTGCCGGCGAAACCAGCGGGACCGGCACCCTGGCGGAGGTCTTTGGCCCCTTCGGCAGCGGCTACAAAAACATGAGCCGCATCCTCGATGGCGAGGAAGTCTGCCGTCCCTACTACGTTGACCTGTACTTCGGCAACGGCCTGAAACTCTCTGGCGACAACAGCAGCACGACGGTTGAACTGGCCGTTCTGGAACGTGGCGGAAACAGCAGCTTCAACGTCTACGGCATCCTTGCCCCCGGCAGCGGCGATATCGCCCACTATGCCCCGACATTGACGTCGGCATTGCTGGTGGACCCGGGCTGCGGAAACTTTAACAGCCTCTGGTCGCTGGACACGCTGGAGATCGACGGCGCTCAAGACGTGCGAGCCTACGGCATCAGCCTGGACCCCAGGTGGACTAACCTGGTCGGCATACGCATCGAGAGCAACGGCTCGTGCTTTGCCGGCCCGGATATCGTTGGCGTCGGCGCCGTCCCCGAACCGGCCACGCTGTCGCTGCTGGCTTTCAGCGGTCTGGCTATGCTGAGACGGAAGAAGTAGGGCGGATTCTCCACGTTGCTCTTCACAGGCCCTGGGCTCAAAGCCCGGGGCCTGTTTCGATTGATTCCGAAGCCCTGCGAGCGACTTAACCAGCCCGTTCGTGCGCCCGTTGATGCCGTGCGTGGATAGTTCGCTCGCAGACTGCGGGATCACGGCAATATCTCGCACGGGCTCACTCTGCCCGGTGTTCCAGGAGGCATCGTCCGAAGTGCTCGGCCTGGATGTGCCAGAACCGCATGTCGACGTGGCCCTGGCCATGCGGTTCATCCAGAACCACGCCGACAAGCCCATCACCGTCCGCGACGTGCTCAAAGAAGTCCCCATCTCACGGCGACACATGGAGATTCAGTTCAGAAAACTCCTGGGCCGCTCGCCTCGCCAGCAGATCCAGCACGCCCACGTCGAGCGGGCCAAGCTGCTCAGTCAGGACTTCGACCTCAGCTGGGCCGAGACGGCCGAACTCAGCGGCTTCGACGACCAGACCACCTTCGGCCGGATCTTCAAGCGATTCGAGAAGTGCACCCCGCGGCAGTATCGAAATCGCATCCGCCGCCTCAACGGGGATGAAGCAGACAAATAGGGCTCAGGAAATAGTAGCGGGGGCCACCTTGAGACCTCTCGTGCTGAGAAAAGCCTGCCGGGCGAGATGCCGGCGAGTGGATTTTTCATGTACGGAATCATCGCCCAGAGCAATCAGCCGTCTGTCTTTCATCGCTTGGATCGCACAGGCCGCTACCTTGGTGGCGACGAGCCAACCAGCACGTTTACGCCGGATCAGGCGTTGACAATGTCCTCGACATTGCCCAATGTGTGGCTCGCCATCAAGGGCGAGAGGATCGACGGTTGGTCCCGATGACCAGTATTGACGTGGTGTAGTTGGGCTGAGGGCGGCTGTTTGCCGGCCGCTGGGTTTCAGTGGAGAATCTGATGGATAGCTACTCACGCTTCTTGGCGACCATGCGCGGCGAGCCCGCGGATCGCGCTGCGGCCTCCTCCTGGTTGGGGATGCCGCTGTTAATGCAACTCGTGCCGGGCGCTGCCAGCTACACCGAGCTGTTCGAGCGGATGGTCGACGACCCGATCAAGAACATCATCGAAGTGCAGGAAGCCGTGGGGATGGACCCCATCGTTCTGACCCAGTCGGAGCATCCCGGCGAAGTGATCACCTATCCGGGACTGCTGTTTACCTGGCCAGAGGAGGCGCTGGCAAACTGGCGCATCTCGCGCCGGGTGTTGGGCTCCCAAGCCACTCACCAGGTGGTTCAGCGAGTCATCCATACACCCAAGGGCGAACTTAGCCTCACGTACCGGTTGGACGACCACAGCCGCAGCACCTTCGAGCACATGCTCAAGCAGGAAGCGGATCTGGAGGCGCTGGCGTACTGGCCTGACCCCATGTTGCTCAACATCGACCGCCTCGCGCGGATGGTGCGGCTGGTCGAGAAACGGGGAGTCTTCCACCACGTCGCGCCGGGCGTATGGAACGAGGCCTGCGAGCTGCGCGGGATAAACAACCTGTCCTTGGACCTGTTTGATCGGCCGGACTGGGTCAAACGGCTCATGCGCCTGATCGCTGACAGGCAGATCCGCCTCTTTGGCCGGCTGGCGCAGAGCGGCATTGAGACGATCAACCTCAACGAGACCTGGGTTGGCTTTGGAATCTCGCCGGCAGCGTATCGGGAGTTCATTTTGCCCTACGACAAGGAAGTGGTCGGGGCTATTCACGAGGCTGGGATGCTGGTGAGCTATCACAACTGCGGGCGCGCCAGCCGGCTGCTTGAACTGCACGCTGAAACGGGGGCCGACGCACTGGAGACTCTTACGCCGGCAGAACGGTCTGGCGATGTGGACCTGGCCGATGCCAAGGCACGCATCGGTCGTCGAATGACGCTGTACGGTGGCTTTAACGAGCACGTGTTGTACCAGGGCCAAGCCTCGGACGTGGAAGCGGAGGTGCGCCGCTGCCTGGCCGCTGCCGGCAAGGGCGGGCGTTACATCCTCCGGGCGACCGGGCAGATCATGGCAGCCAAGCCCGGCAACCTTCAGACCATGACGTCGGCGGTTCGAAAGTATGGAGCGTACTGATGGCCCGAGGCGCAGACATTGACGCAGTGGCGTGGCGGCATGACGCCTTTCTCAGAATGCAGCCAGTGGATCGGCCGCTGCTGGGCTTTTGGCTGGGCGATTATTACTTCACCAGCCAGTTTCCCACGGCCATGCGAAATTGGCCGGCAGGGCAGCAGGTGCGTTCCGAAACGCTGCATTTCGCCCAATTCGCCGAAGATTACGACCGGCTTCACCATGCCTATGAGCAGCTCGACGACGACTTCTTCATGGTGGCGTCGGCGTTCTCGGTCGTGCCGTGGATGGAAGCCATCATGGGCTGCGACATATTCGCCGAAGCAACCAGTTTCTGGGCGAAACCCTGGCTGGAAGACTATGGCCAACTCGCGCCGCTCGACGAGCTGGAGTTTTCGGCCACCCCGTGGTTCCGCAAGCTGGTCGAGTTGACCGCCGCGCTTGTGACGTTCGCAGGCGGCCGGTTTCCAATAAGCCCGCCGCTGATGCGCGGCCCCGCCGACATGCTCGCGGCCATGCGCGGGGCGAACCAATTGGTTCTCGACTTCATCGACCAGCCGGCAGATGTGGCGGGGGCCCTGGCGCTCTGTGCCCGCATACGTATGCAAGTGATGCAGACGCTCAATGCCCTGATTCCTCCGTTCCACGGAGGCTACGCCGTGGGCGGCTATCCCAGCCGGCTTTGGACGTCGGGCAAGCGCTGCCTGTACAACCAGGAAGATGCCGCCGCTGTGCTCTCTCCTGAGTTGTTCCGCTCCATGCTGCTGCCTCTTGAAAAGCAAATTGCCGGCCAAGCCGACGTGGTGATGATGCACCTGCATTCAGGCTGCATCTATCCCGTTGATATCCTGCTGGCGGATCCCAGCTACCAGGTAATCCAGATCAACTACGACCATGCCGGCACCGGGCCGCGCCTGGACGCCCTGATTCCCACGCTGCAGAAGGCCATTGCCCAAAAGCCGCTGCTGGTGTGGGGCGAGTTCACCTCAGACGAGATCGCGACTCTTATCAGATCCCTGGGTGGCCGTGGCCTGAGCCTCCAGCCGATCGTGCCGGATTCGGAAGCCGCCGGCCGCCTTCGCCAGGAGATCGACCGTCTCGCCGGCAAATGAGGCGTCAGCCCTGCACGCCCAGGCGAGATGACATGAGCCCTCGGCCAGGGCCAGGCGTGACCGTGGAACGCATGCATCCGAGTCGCGCAATCAATACGCGACGGCCGGCAGCTTCAGCGGCTTGTGGTCCAGCAGTTGGACTGCGCCCTGGGCCATGGTGCTGATGATGCGTTCGCCTTCGCCCGGGGCAATGGCTGCGCTATTTGCCTCGTAACAGCCCCAGCGGTACTGATTGCGGGTCGGGATGTATCCCATCTCGTCTGCGGCGTTGTACAGGATGAAACTTTTGACGAACGGGCTGGACCATTTGAACATCGCGCCCAACTCCGCCACCAGTTCACCCGGAGCCCCGCCCAGCAGCACTGGGCCGATACCCAGCAGATAGGCGGCCGTTTCATAGTGCGTTTGGCCCTGACGATGAAGGTAGGGCAGCAGGTCCCGGCCTGGCTGCGTGGGCAATGCGCTCGCGTCCTCAACATCCTTGAGCTTCAATTTGAGCGGCAGCCAAGCCAGGCGCAACTCGTCATCGAAATCCACCGTCACGGCGTCGTACAGGCGGCAAGTGGCCAGCATCGCCAGGTTCGTGCCCATCTGGCGGGCCTTTTCAAAGCCGCCCCGAGGCATGAGGGGATGCATATCGCCAGCGGCCCCGGTGGTCGCCATGCACATGCACCCGGCAAATGTCTCCTCGATGGCGCGGCGGAGGTAGCCCTGATAATCCGCCGAGATGAGGTTGGAACTGTTGCCGATGCACAGCGGGTGCGCGGCATAGTTGGTGATGATCACCTTATACTCGTTGTTGGTGCCTTTCTTGCGGAAGCCCAGGACGCCCAGCTCGCGATCCACGAATTCGCTGGATTGTCCGCGCAGCTGCATGTGATCGGGAATATACAGGCTGCGGCGATCGGGGAAGTTGTACCGGCGGTTCATGTTCTCATGGGCGAAGTCGAAGTTGTAACTCAGTACGCACTCTTCGGCATTGACCTTGGCTTGGGCGGCGGCTTCGGCGGCCCATTGGACGAGGCGAGCGTCGTACTCCGGCCGGGCCATGGCGACCGGGCCGTAGGGATGATACAGGGTGCGCGTTTCCGGGCCGCTGTGGGTATGAGTGCAGGTTGGAAACACCCGCTGGGCCGGAAGACCAGTGGCTTCGCTGACGGCTTGACGCAGCCTCGCGTTCAGCTCGCGTTCCAAGCCTTCGATGTCGAAGTTCAAGAGCAGCACTTGCTGCTCGCCGCTCTGTAGAAACACGGCGGTCACCGTCAGGTCATCGTGTACGCCCGTGTTGGCGTAATCCAAGCCAAACCCTGAAATGCAATGTCCCTTGTCTGGGTTGATCACCCTTCGGCCAGCACCACACAGCATTGTGAGCTCCTTTGAAATGAATCGCATCACCGGCTACGACTAGCACAGGTCAACGAACCTGTGCCGCCCGAACCGGGCGAAATGCCCGATTCCGGCCGACCTCTACCGTTGCATTACGCGCTGGCGATACTCTCCCGGCGTGCACTTGGCCCAGCGTCGAAAGGTGCGGTTGAAGACCGCATGGCTTTTGAAGCCGGACTGAATAGCGATGGCGGTGAGAGTGAGTTCGGGATTGTCCAGCAATGTCTTGGCGAACTCCACATGAGTACGCTGGATCTCCTGGCAAGGAGTCCGCCCAATGATCTTCTTGAACTGAATTTCCAGTCTGCGACGGCTGATAGGGTTGTCGCGCACCAAGTCCGTCACAAGAATCGGTCTGTGCGCATTGTCGTGAATGTATCTCATGGCCTTAGCCACTTCGGCATGGGTGATCGCCAGGACATCTGAGGAATGACGGCTGATCAGCTTGCCGGGCGGCACCAGCAGATGGCGAGTAGGCCGATAGCCCTTGTGGATCATGCGATCGAGCAATTGCATGGCCTTGAAGCCGATGCTCCGGCCGGCCAAATCAATGCTTGTCAAAGGCACGGGGCATTGCAGGCTGCAGAGGTCATCGTTCTCGACTCCGATCAAGGCCACCTCATCTGGCATCTTGATACCAGCCCTGCGGCACAGGTTCTGCGCGGCGACGGCCGCATAGTCAAACCAGCACAGTATGCCCGCGGGCTTGGGCAGGGAAAGCAGCCACTGCATCAGCATCATCTCGTTATCTGCCGCATCGGGGAATAATACGAATGTCGGCGGCTCGAAGATGGCGCAGGTGAAGCCGGCCTTCTTGAGTTCGGCTACGAAGCTGTCTCTGCGCTGCTGCGAGTGCAGGGCGCTGACTGCTCCCATGAAAGCGAAGTTCCTCACGCCCTTATCCAGTAGATGCTGGGCGGCCATCCGTCCCACCGCGACGTTGTTGGTGTGTATCGAAGCAACTTCCGACGCTGGCCAAGTTCCGATGACGTCCACGACGGGCACTCCCGACAACTGCATGATGCGTAGGATCTCCGGGTCTCGTATGCCTGTCAGAATCCCGCGGATGTTCCAACGGCGAAGCAAAGGGACAACGTTGGGACGAACCCAGGCACTGAGGGGGACGTGGGGCGGACGCCACGGCGCCCAACGATGCAAAAGAATACCGCGTCGGTTGCGGGCATATTCAGACGCCCCTTCGAACACTTGGCGTTCGTAAGCTGAGTCCAAGGGAAAGATCGCGGCACGGACGCGGTCCGGTCCATCAAGCGATACTCAGCCAAACGGTAGGGCCTGGGCAGTCTAGTGTAGTGATCCCGAGTGGATGAACACTATCAAGCCCTGGTCGTCCAGCTTTTGGTCTTCCAAGTCTTGGTCTTCAGCGTGTGGTCTTCCCGGCTTTCGTGTTCGGCCCCGGCGGGGCCGAGGGATGTAGCCACGGGTGGAGCGGCGGCGGCAACGCCGGCCGACGCGCAACCCGTGGAGACGATAGGCTTCTTCTTTTCGCCCCGGCGGGGCGAAGGAAGCGCACAGCCATTGCACAGCCCATGCAGCCTGCTGGAGTTTCCTCCGCCCCATTCGGGGCGGAAATCACAATTCGCTCTACCACGGGTTCCACTGCGACCGCAGTAGCGGTCTTCGCTCCACCCGTGGCTACAGGCCTTTGCCCCGCTGGGGCAAGAATACGACACTGGCTGTTCATGCGGCGCTGGCCGTTGATACAACGCTGGCTTCTGACGGCACATGCGTTCTTGCCATACGCGCAGGTGGCTCGTTATTCGGTATCGCCACCGCCCGCCTTCGGCATCACGGATAATGCTCAGTCTAATCAACACTACACTACGAGCGCCGGAGACTACGAACGCGGCTTCTGCCCAGGAGCGGCCAGGCGGACAGCAGGATCAGCGCCGTGGCGGGTTCGGGCAGGACGATGACGAAGGCCTCGAACTGGGAATTGTCCGTAGTTGTGGCCAGACCTGCCAGATACTGGCCGTTCTCGGAAACGGCGGTGATGAAGCAATTGTCCAGCGGCAGTTGCAGTCCATATTCTTCAGCGGCCCATTGGTAGATTCCACGCGAGCCATGGACGGCATCCCAGGCGAAACCGCGATCCCCGCCGGCTGGTCCGCTTCCAATGCCAAAGGCGGTGAGCCCGTTAGGAGTGATGCGCATGAAGTCGGCCCGGTTCGCCCCGTCCGGCAGTGGGGCAATCTGAACCAGGCCATCCTTCCACAACACAGGCATCGGCAGCCTGTTGTCCGATGGGTTGGTTGCATATCCGACCGCAACGGCGCCGTCGGGTGTAATGGCCTCGGCGCCGCTTGAGGAGGAGCCGCTCACCGGCGCCAAGGCCACAATCCCCTGGCTTGTCCAGCAGCAAGCTTTGTAGCTGCTCATGCCTGCGATCACGCCGCCATCGCGTGTGATAACTGCAACGTCGGACGGACCGGTGCCCAGAGTTGGCAGCGCTTTCACCCCGCCCAGCGCGTCCCATCGCCAGTTGGGAGAAGCTGCCACCACGCGTCCATCGCCTGACAGGGCCCCGTACGCATAGCCAATGAAAGGCGTGGGCACTTGCGTTACAAGCGCCGCGTGAAGCTGAGGATCGGCGAGATACAGCTTGGCATATCCACCGCCATCCTCTTCGTAGCCCAGCACGGAACCGTCATCGCTGATGCCAAAGCACATGGAACCCGAACTGGTTTGAGAAATCCTGGGTATCAGCTCCATCTCTGGACTGCCGGCCTGCCAACGGTAGGCCTGAATCGGATGTGAGTACTTATCGATTCCGACAAACCCGACGACCATGCCGTCGTTGGAAACGCCGGTTGCCCACACGTAGTCATTTGGTTGCGCGGGCGGAGCGACGTAATACAAGTTCGCCGCCTGAACCTGAACAGAAACGGACAAGACGGCCAAGGCTAAAAGCCACGAGGTCTTCATAGAAGAACGCCTCCCTTTTGTGTGCAACTCTGATGTATCCATCGGACCGAGGGGCCCTGGATGTTTAGCGGCGCGTGCCCTAACTTTTGACGCCGGCCTGCCCAGGCGGTAGCATGCCCTGTTGCGTTGTGAGTCAAAAGCACGTGGAGCCCGTTGGCCTTTCTTTTTGCAGGACAACCATGAAACACTCATTCGTACCGGCCGTCGTCTGGACGCTTGTGCTCGTGCTGCTCGCCAGTTCCTTCTGCCCTGCCGGTGATGCCACTTCGGGCCCGACCTCCGCCGCCTCTGCCCCTGCCGCGCCCATCAAGGCCAGCGCCGAAGCCTACTGCCAGTGGCTGGTTGGCTGTGTTGACGGCATCGATTCCCAGATGCCCGCCATCACCAAGTCCGCCGAGCGGGCCGCCGATTTGTACGTGAACAAGGACTATGACATCGCCGTGTTCGGCTGGCCGGACTTCGCCCGCGAGTTGTACAACCGCAGCGGCGGCATGATGCGGATGGGCATCGCCTCGCAGCTGCCAGTCATGGGCCGCGAAGCCATCGACCGCGTCAACCTGAGCAAGAACATCATCCTGGCGGGGCTGAGCGAGTCTCACTGGGCCGACAGCATTGGCCGGCTTCGCGAATTCCGCAAGCAGGGCAACAAGTTCCTGGTTGGCTTCGGTTCGGCCGCTGCCCTGGCCCGGGCCGAGAAGGACGGCGTGTGGTTCGACGCCCAGGTCGTAAACGGGGCCGTGCCCGCCAACGGGCTGTTTCTCACGCCCTTGACCGGGCCGCTGGTGCCGACGGAATCCGTCGCCAATGTGACCGTGGGCTGGACCTGGCTGTCGGAGTTCGTGGCCGCATGCACGCGGCTGGGCAAGATGCCGACGATGTACCAGGGCTACGACACCGGCCCGTCGGCCTACGAACGCGAGCTGAAGTACGCCAAGCTCAAGTTCCACACGGAAAAGCCCGTCGCCATCGAGCCGGGCCGCTTCGGCAAAGAGTATCTCTCCTCGCTGCGTGAAAGCCTGCGGCAGATCCACGATGCCGAAATGGCTCACATCCGCCAGGCCGCCCGGCAGGCGGTCGAGACCCGCGACGCCGGCGGCGCGATGTACACGTATATGCAAGGCCACATCACCATGGACCTGTATCCCTACCCGCGCGACCCCGGATACTTCCAGAACTTCGAACGGAACTGGGGCACCATGCGCCGCGACGTGAAACTGGCCAAGGGTGACCTCGTGCTGTGCATCGGCCAATCCGCGGTGTATCGCGGCGAGAACTACGAGGACTTCGCCGACCACGCCCGCCAGGCCGGCGCCAAGCTCATCTGGGCCATCGCCACGTTCAACAAGGAAGAGGTCCAGGCCATCGCCCCGGACGAACTGCTGATCGACCTGCACTGGGAAAAGGGCGACGCCGCCGTCACCATGCCCGGCTACGACATCAAGATCCTGCCCACCAGCGGCGTCATCCAGGGAACCATCCTGTGGATGGTGGATGCTGAAATCCTGGGCATGCTCGAAGTCCGTTGCCCGGCCTCAATGCCCAGCCGGTAGGCGAAACGAGCACGGCGAGCCCGGAGACCCGCCGCGTTTGACAATCAGGGTGCTGTGTCGGAACGCTTGCTACGCGCGTCGCCGCAGCAGCGCCACGCCGCCGGCCGCCAGTAGCGCCAGCGTCATCGGCTCGGGTACGCTCTTGCCGAAACCGCCTTCGAGAATGATGTAGTCAGCGAAGGTAACTTTGCCGTCGCCGTTGAAGTCGCCCATCGCCCAGGTGGCGCTGGTCGCGCCGAAGTTGCGTTCCAGCACGATGTAATCGGCAAAGGTTACCTTGCGGTCCATGTCGGTGTCGCCCGGCAGCAGGGACACTTCGATCGCGCCGATATCGATCTGGCCATAAGCGACGGCCGGGTCGGAGGCGTCGGTGGGGCTGCCGGCATTGATCAGGGCTGAACCCGCCACCGGTGTGTACGCCTGCTGATACAGGGCCAGCAATTGGGCATTCGTGTACGTGCCGGCCAGCATGTCCGCGTCGCTGTAGGGATCGACGAAGTTGGCGTTGTTCACCAGGCTGGCTGGGTTAAAGGTCGCGATCGTCGGCAACATCACGTCGTGCATGCTGAAGCCGTCGTCGCCTTCGACCTTGCCAGTGATCTGGACGCCCACGTAACGACCCGAGCTGGACGTGTAGCCATCAGCGTTTTGCCCGGCCCAGCAGTTATAGTCGACGTAGGAGACGGTGTCGGCGTAGCCGCCGCTGGCCGTGTTCTGCTCGTCGTAGATCCGGCCTGTTCGCAGGAGCAGGTTGTTGCGGATGTTCAGGCCGCTCGGCTGGACGCCCGAAGGCATGTGATTCAGGTAGAACGGGGGTATCGAGTGGGCGCCTACGATGCCACGCTGATCGATGGTGTTGTTGCGCACCGTGCAGTTTCGCAGCAAGTTATCGCCCAGGCCCATGATCGAGCCATAGGAGCTATTGAGCAGAATATTCCGCTCGATGACGCTGTTGTTCGCAACTCCGCAAATGTTCTCGTGGGTGTGGTCGCCGCGCAGGGTGGCTTCGGCCGGCGTGTAGGCCTCCAGCACGTTGCCGGCGATGTGACCGCCCACGGCGCTGAGGTTCCACAGGCAGCCGCGGATGACATTGTTGGAAATGTCGCCGATCGTGTTGACGATGCCGTACTGAATGCTGGCGGTCGCATCATTGTGGATGTAGTTGTCTTTGACCACGAAGTTCGTATACGCGCCGTTGCCGCCGCCATTGCCGGCCGTTATGTCGGCGTTGATAACCGTGTTACCCGAGACGTTGGCGGTGGCGCTGTTGGTCCAGATGAAGCCGTTCTGGAACTTGTTGTTCTGAACGCTCGCCGACTTTCCGTAGGCGAATACCCAGAAATTTGCGGAGTCCCGGACGTTACAGCCACTGACCGTCGCGTTGGACCCGCTGGCCGTCGCCCACGTCTGCCCGCTGTTGCTGATGGTGCAATTGGTCATGGAGAACCCGCCGCTGCGGGCTGTCGCGTTCAGCCAGTATTGCCGCGCCGAGCCGGACACGGGGGCCATGCCTGACACGATGCAGTTGCTGAGCGTCATCGCCAACGCGCTGCCCGTGATGGCGCCAGTCTGATTGCCGGTGAACTGGATCGGCGCGGCCGCGGTGCCCTGGGCGGAAAACGCGCCGGACGTGCTGAAGTTGATGTTGCCCGCGCCGACGAAGTTGACGATCGTGCCGGGCTGGATGGTCAGGCTGCCCGCGGATGTGACGGTGACCGTGCCGTCCACCGTGACAGTGCCCGACCACACCGTGCTGGTCGAGATGGTCTGATCGCCCGCAAAGGCAAAGCTGGCCGACAGCGTAAGAGCGCACGCGATTGCAGCGAAGGATACCTTCAGCATGGTTTGCCTCAAGATTTGGACAACGCGGGCCTTTGGGCCCTCTCCTTTTTCGACGGCCAGCAGGAACAGCTTTCCCTGCCTGTCGTGATTATACACGGAATACCGCATTTGTCAATTTTGTGCGGGCGTGTGTAATCGTCCCAGCGAACGTGTTGCCGGTGCGGAGTCTTGTTCAAGAGGACGCGCTGGAGCGGTTGCCAAAAGCGTTCCGATTGGGCGGTGGGTTTGGGTTTCCCAACCCGCCACCCAATCGGAGAACGCTGTCAGTGCGGGCAGCCAGATGGAATCCAACGGCGGAGCCTGGCGGAACCACGCTATCTCGGCAGACGGGGGCTGCGGAAGGTCAGGGGCTCGCCGTCTTCCTGAGTTTCAGTTCAAGAATGCCGTTGTGGTACGCGGATTCCATGCCTTCGGCCTGGGCCGCGCAGGGCAGCAGCACTTCGGCGTGGTAGCGACGGTCGCCTTTCGTCGAGATAGTCAGCACGTCGCCGGCGACCTGGGACGCAATGTCGCCCTCGCTGACGCCTGGCAATTCCGCGATCACGCGGATCAAGTTGCCTTCTTCCAGGACATCCACCACGGGCTCGCGGTCTTCCTCGACGGCCACGCCTTCCTTGGTCTTGTGCATGTTGCCAAAGGGCCGCACCGTCACGCCCGGGCTTTCGCCGTTGCCCATCGTCTTGATGGAAAAGCCGAAGATGCCCTTGCCCTTCTCGCCCAGCCCCGGCACGCTGAACTCGCCGGTCTCGCTGACCTCGCCGGAATCCTTCATCTTGGCGGCCGCTTCCACGAGCTTCTGTATGCCGTCGAATAGCCCGCCAAATCCGAATCCGAAAGAGTTTCGCGTCTCTGGTTCCCGTTGCTTTTCGGCATGCTTCGCCATGTCATGCTCCTTTTAAGAGTCGTTGCACGCTCGATGGGATGGTGATCGCGCCATCTGCCATCACTCGTTTAGTCGAAATATCAAAACACTGTCAGGCCGCCCGGCCGCGCGTTGCGGCGCTGCGGGCGGTCTTGACCTCTGTACTGAGCTTCTTGAGGGCCGATTCGAGGGCCTCACCGGCCGTAACGATCTGCTTGGCTTCGCCAGCGGCCAGGGCGTCGCGCACGGCTAAGACGCCTGTTTCGACAGCCTGAACGGCTCGGGCGATCACCTGGCTGGGTCCGGCCTGCGCCGCTTCGCCCAGAAGTTCGTCAGCCGCGTGCAGGAAGTTCTCCGCCCGAATGGCGTTCTCAATGTCTTCCCGTTTGCGGCGGTCGGACTCCATGCGTTGCCGGCTCTCGTCCAGCATTCGGTCCACGGCCTCGGGCGAAGGCCCGCTCGCCGAGTCGACGCGGATGCGTTGCGACGTGGCGGTCTGAAGGTCGGTGGCCGAGACGTGAATGATGCCGTTGGCGTCGATCTCAAAAGCGACCTCGACCTTGGCTTCGCCGCGAGCTTGCGGGGTAATGTCGCTCAACTGGAATCGGCCCAGGGTCATGTTGTCCGCGGCCAGTGCTCGCTCACCCTGGAGCACGTGCACGTCCATGGCCGTCTGGTCGTCCCGGGCGTTGGTGAACAGGCGGCTTTTCGTGGTGGGAACGGAGGTGTTCCGCTCGATCACGCGGGCAAACAGTCCGCCCAGACTTTCGATTCCCAGCGATAGCGGGGTGACGTCCACCAGCGTGACGTTGCGAACCTCCCCGGCCAAGACGCCCGCCTGGATGGCAGCGCCCAGGGCGACGACCTGGTCGGGATCGATGTGGGCGTAGGGTTCCAGGCCGGTAAGCTCCCGGACCAGACGACGCACCGCCGGCATGCGCGTCATGCCGCCGACGAGCACGATCCTGTCCAAGTCGGCCGGGTCAAGGCCTGCGTCGGCCAGCGCGCACTGGGCCGATGCCGCCATCTTCTCGGTAAGATCGGCGGTGGCCTTTTCAAACTCATCGCGCGTCACCGTCACCGCGCACCGGCTGCCCCGGCCGAAGGAATGCGGCAGGACGACCCTGACGTCGAGCTGCGTTGAAAGCTTCATTTTGGCATCTTCGGCCAGTTGGCGAATAAGCCGCTGATCGGCTGGATCACTGTCCAGGTCGATGTGCCAATCGTCGCGAAAACGCTGAACCAGCATTCCCGCCAGGCGTTGATCGTAGTCGTCCCCGCCCAGATGCGTGTTGCCGTTGACGGCCTTGACTTCAAAGACGCCCTCGCCGAGTTCCAGGACCGACACGTCGAACGTGCCGCCGCCCAGATCCCACACCAGGATCGTATGGGCCTTTTCGATGTCCAGGCCATACGCCAGCGCGGCGGCCGTCGGCTCGTTCACCAGCCGCACGACCTCCAGGCCGGCGATGGCGGCGGCGTCCTTGGTGGCGCGCCGCTGGCTGTCGTTGAAGTAGGCCGGAACCGTGATGACGGCACGCTCGACCGATTCGCCCAGGAAGGTCTCGGCATCGGCCTTGATCTTCTCGAGAATCATGGCGGAAATCTCCACCGGCGTGTACGCCCGGCCATCCACGGTCACCACGTAGTCCGAGCCCATCTGACGCTTGATGGAGGAGATAACCGCCTCCGATGCCGGGGCCGAGCACGTCCGGCCCATGCGGCGCTTGACGGAAAAGACGGTCCTGAGCGGATTGGCGACGGCCTGGGCCCGGGCGACCCGCCCGACCCATCTGTGATCGTCGCGGGCAAAAGCCACCACCGAGGGCGTGAGCGCGTCGCCCTCAAGATTGGGGATGATGACCGGCTGGCCGTCCTTCATGTATGCCGCCACGGAGTTCGTTGTGCCCAAATCGATGCCTATGATCGGTCCCATGCTGTCCTTTCTCTTGCTGGCCGGGTTGGGCCTCTCGCTGGCCGCCGGTCCGTTTGTCTGTTGTGGCGTTCACGCCGCTGCGGATTTCGCCTGCGAGCCAATTGGCAGGCCGTCGGGTCGGTGCTCTTGCAGCAGTTGCCGCTGCTTGGGCGGCACGGCCCGTATGGCCTCGTCCCAATCTGTCAGCAGCCCGTACTTCAGCATCGTCTCGGTGCCTGCCACCGCCACGCTCAACGTCGCGCCAATCAGCGGAATGCCGGCCACCGATATCACCAGGTCGGCCCGCAGGAAGAGTCCCTTGTCCAAGACCCTGTCCAGCAGATCCACCAATGTCGCTCGCCGATACGCCTTGGGAAGTTCTGGTTCCATAGTTTGCTCGTGGAACCGGCTCATCACCGGTTTGACCCGTGGCACAGCCGCCCTCGGCTGTGGTGTTTGCGGCCATATCGACGTCTTCTCGCGCGGTTTTACGCCCGAGGGCGGGCGTACCACGGTTATGATTAGTCCTCGCGTCTCAGCCGCCGACGAAGCTGTACGGCGGCCAGGGGCCGGTAAACCGCACCGAGACGCCCGCGGTCTGTTGGATGTCGTCCAGCACGCACCCCAGAGCGCCGCTGCTCTTGGGCATCAGGCAGGAGAGGTTCAACAGCATCTGCTCGGCGCCCTCGACCTTCTTGAGCTTGTCGACGCGGACGTCTTGGACGCAGCCGCGGATGCGGGCATAAAAGTCCTGGGCGAAGCGGTCAGCCTGCTGCTCCATGGCTGCACGGAGCGCCTTGGCCAACTTCTGCCCCAGCAGGTGAGTCAGGCCCTTGGGCTTGTCCTGGGCCTCGCTTTGCATTTGGTGAAGCGTCTCGTCGCTATCGACGAGCTTGGCTGCAACCACCTGGCGGTTCCAGAGCACCTGCACGCCGTATTCGGCCTGGTCGGCCAGATGATCCAACAGCCGATCGAATCGCTCGTGCTTCTCGTCCAGCCAGTCGCGCAGCGCCGCCACCGCTCCGCCGCCGGCAGGGCCGCGGACGATCATGTCAAAGGCCATGGGCAAAACAGTTCCCAGGGCCTCCGTGGCTGCCAACACGACGCCTTGATGGGCCACCACCCAGCCCTGGACCACTTGAGGATCTTGCGATTGGTACGGGGCAGTGGGGCAGTTGTGAACGACGGCGCAGAGACCGCCGCTGCTGACGGCATACACCGCCTGGCCGGCAAGCCCGGAAGGATTCACAAGCCCCGTGCCGTCGCCGCGGGCCACGCAGTAGACGTACAAGCCTTCCTCTTTGACGGCGGTCGGATTGGCCAAAACCACGGTCATCGCTGGACTCCCACGCTCTGCAATCTGTCGGCGTCGGCGAGGCTGGGGCTCCAGTCGCTCGAACCCGTAACCTGCTGGACCACGTCGTCCACCAGATCGTCCAGGCCGTCGCGCACCGATTGCACGGCCTGGTCGAGTCCCTGCTCGCGCTTGATACCCTCGATGGCGAGATCGAGATCCGCCAGGGCAGCACCGAGCCGCTCGACCTCCTCATCGGTAAGGGTGCCCGAATCGATCCGCCGCGTGGCCTGGTTCTGGAGGGCGTCGCGCAGGATCTCCACTACCGCCAGCACCAGGCCCAGCACGCCGTTCTTGAGGCTGTCTTCATCTATATTGATCATTGCGTATTTGCCTTTCGCATTTGGATGTTGAGTATGCCATTGGCCAGGGACATCTCCGGCTGGCCGAGGACTTCGCAGGGTAACTCAATCCGCTGGACGCCCTGTCGATGCGGCGCATCGATGGCCACCACCAGCACGGCCCCTTCCACGGCCACACGGATGTTCTCCGTCGTAAGACCCGGGGCCTCGGCCAGGACGACGATCCTGTCGCCTTCGTCGAAGACGTCGACGGGAAGCTGCTCGGGGGTTTCCGGAGTGAGATGAACCTTGGGCGGCCCAGGCTGGCGGTATGTGCCGCGCGGGCCACCTTTGCCCGAGCCTTGCCCTTCGACACCCGATGCCGAAGCGGGGCGGCCTGGCCCTCTGCGCCGTATCGAAGGCGGTATGCCGATCCGATGTCGAGCGACATTGCCGGCCAAGGCCACCGATGCCCGGTCCAGCGGCTGCTCCTTGAACTTGCGTTTGATCTGTTCGTCAATCGCGGCAAGCCGCTGCTGGAACTCCGGCATTTGCTCGGCGCTCTGGATCAAGCCTTCCAGGCCCGGAACCATCCTGCCCAGCGCGGCGGCAATGCCTTGGGCCAGGCCTTCGGTCTTGCCAGTGGCTCCGCCGGCGCCTTCTTCGAGCTTGTGGAGTTTTTCCTTCAACTGTCGTAACTCTTCCAAGAGGTCTGTCCTGGCTCTCTTGCCTGGTCGTTCCTGCGGCATTATCAGTGCTCCTTGACTTGTCACGGTGGCGGGCACGAGCCCGCAGGCATCTGCAATGCCCTGGCAGCCCGGTGAAAGAGCGGCGTGGGGCACAAAGTGGCATGGGCATCTTGCCCATGCGTCGCAGGGACGTCCCGTCCCTGCATATTGGCCGAAGTTCGTAAAAACCAAGGGCGAGACGCCCCTGAGACACATGGCCGAGACGGCCATGCCACGAAAGCGGCCTCGTTCAACAAGCGGCTACGATGCCGCCGCCAGCGCCTTGCTTCGCGCCGACACCCAGCCGCACCACGAACAGCCCTGCGACAGCAGTTCGGCCTGTGCCGAGCGCTTGCCGCATTGCGGGCAGTCTTCCTTAAGCACCACGGCCTGCTTCCAGGCCTCGGTGTCGAGGTTCGACCCGGCCGGCAATTGCAGGCCGTACTTGGCTGCGGCTTCCAGCGACGCCAGCACCGCCCGGATTCGGATACTCAGCAACTCGATCCCGGCCAGGGACACGGCGATGTCGGCGTTGATCACCAGGCCTTTGTCGAGCACCCGGTCGATAATGTCCGCCGCTGTGGCCGGCCCACCGACGCGCATGGAGGATTGGTCAGTGCCCATGTCATGCCCCCGCTTCGGCAGTGAGGGCAGCGGCCACGTCCGCACGCCGGCGCATGCCGATGCGGACGAAGTTGAGCAAGCTGCCTTCCAGGTCGATCGTCAACTCGTAGATTGCCAGGATGTCCTGGGAGTCGAAGATCGACTTTCTTTCCACCACCTCCAGGTGCACGCACCAGCAGCAGTCGTCCTGGTTCTTGACCGACACCGTGCTGGCCACCTGCAGGCCGGTGAGTACGCTCAGTTCCTTGCGAGCCTTCGTAATGATCTCGGATAATGTCATTGCCATGATTGATTCCTTTCAAGAGCGGACAGGCTTTGCTGCCGCCATGCTTCGCGAGGGGCGCTACGCCTTCCGGCGGGATTCCTTGTACTTGTGAATTTCGTTCAGCCGACGCATCAGTGCGCTTTCCTGGCGGAGGAATTCCTCCTCGCTGAGCTTCTCCAGCTCAAACTGCGTTTGAAGCTCCAAGAGCCGGTCGTGAATCACGGATTCGTCCGTGATCTCGCCTTCGCCCTGGTCGTACAGCGTCCGGCCAATCCAGGTCACAAAGTTGCACGGCGCCAGCAGGATGTCATCGAGGAGGAATGCCATTGTTCAGTCGTCCCAGGTGATGGTGAGTTCGAGGAAGTTGCACGGCGGCAGGGGGCCCACGCAACGCAGTTTCGTCTGGCCGGCCTGCTGGGTTTCGAAGGCCGACAGCACGGCATCGAGGTCGCTCTGCTGCGACTTGTCCACCAGCAGCGCCAAGTTGGCGAACATCGGATCGCCGAAGGTCTTGTTCTTGCGGAAGTCTTTTGAAAAGGGCATCACCTGCGCCAGCAGCTGGGCTTCCATGTCGGCCTTTCTGGCTTCCAGGGCTGCCTTGACCAGTTCGCCCAACTTGATCTGGGCGGTCATGTTGGCCGGACGCCTGGCCGTCTGGGCTCCGGTGGCGCCCAGCAGCTTCTTGCGCAGGGCTTGGATTTCTCCACTGCTCTCGACGATATGGCGATACACCGCCTCCATGTCCGTCCACAGCCCCTTGACGCCGATTTCCACGACCCCCTGCATGGTGGCCAGCAGGTCGACGATTTCCTTGTTTCGGCCAATCAGCACGTGATCGACGATTCGCCCCTCGGCTGACTTCGTGCCCTTGTCCTCGGCGATGGTGTTGAACTTCACGGGCAGCACGGTCCGGCCACATTGCATGACCGCTTCCATCACCCGCTGATGGGCCAAGGCGTTGCCGCGCGAGATTTCGAGTTTCTCCGCCGACGTGTCGCTCACGACGGCGGCAATATTCTCATGGGCAACCACGAAGACTTCGGAGTCCCCCTCGATTCCCATTGGTCCCAGATCGACCGGTGTGCAACCATCGACGAGACAATACACGTAACGTCGTGAGGCCCTGACCTGGTTGGCCTGGGACTCTGCTGCAACGCCCGATTCACAGGTGGTTATGGCTGTCGTCATTGCGATACTCCTTTAGCAGCCCGTCGAAGAACGTAGCACGGGCGTCTCGCCCGTGGTTCAACGACGGGAAAGTGGCCGAAATACTCATGGGCGAGACGCCCATGCTACAAAGGCAAATACTTCTTCAACGTGCCGCTAGGCCGCGCCCGCGCCGACGCAGACCCGTCGTTCCACCGGATCACGGCGGACAGGCGTGCGCCCGGCGGCGCGAAGGTCTTCCAGGGACCGAACCGTCACGCTCACGGAGGCGCGCTGCGTGTCATTGAACGTGTGCTGGAAATTCATCGCGTAGTCTTCCAGCAGTTCGTAGGCAGACGAGACTTCCTTTAGGAAATCGGCCGCCTGCGGGTCGCTGTTCCTGTCGGGGTGAAGTTCGTGCAGCAGGCGGCGGTACGCGCACTTGATCTCCGCCAGGCTGGCCGAGTCAGCCAGCCCCAGCGACTGCTGGGCGGCGTTGAGTCGGTTCCCCGGAACGGTCTTGATCTCCACCGTGGCAAAGCTGTACGGAGGAAGCGGCCCGACGCGCCGGAACGTGACTCTTCCGGCGTGGTCCGCGTCCAGTTGTTCGAGCACCTGGTCGAACTGGGTCTCTTCGTCGCGCCCGATCAGCACGGCCGCATTCAGGATGGCCGAGTCATCCCGGGAAGGACTGACCACGATGTTTGGCCACCGGCTTCGCAGCGTGAGCAGCAGCCGCTCGGTGATGGTCTTGTTCCGCTTGTCGAGCAGTTCCTTGACCAACTGTCCGAGGTGGACGCGCTGGGCGGTCGTGGCCTGAGTCTGATTGCCGATCTGGGCCTTGGCCGAGACGATGGCTTCGTCGCCGGCGATTTCGGCCAGCACGGGCTTTAAGTCTCCCCAGAACGCGGCCAGGTCCACTTCAACCTTGCTGGCGTACTCGTCCAAGGCCCGGGCGAACTCGCTTCGTCCCACGCGGAGAATATCCAGGATCTGCTCGTCGTTATCGGCGTACGTGCCGAACTTCAGCGGAATGACCGGCACATCGAGCATGACGCGCTCAAGGACCCGCTGGTGCTGGGCCAGGTACTGGAGCGTCCGTTCCGGGGCGATCTCGGCGAAGGCAAGGTGGGCGGCGTCACTGGTCACGATGCCGACGCTGCCATCCGAAACGATGCGGACGCTGCCGCCGTCCAGGCCGATTGCCCCGAAGGACTCCGCCGCCCCGGCCGGAACAACACCGTAGAGATACTGGCCGTTGGTTGTCATGGTTGGCTCCGTATGCGCTCGCGGGCTAAGCCGCGAACTTTTTGATGATGGTCTCGATATTCGACTTGATGGTGATGTTGGCTCCGCCGTCCCACCGAGATGATCCCAGCACGTCGTGGCAGAGCTGCACGAAGTTGTCGTCCTTCATCTCCGGCTTGGCGCCGTAGGCCTTCAAGACCGTGGCGATCATGATGGAGGCGCGAATGGTGGGGCAGATGCCGTAGTTGTCCTTGTTGGTTTCGCGGACTTCGCGGTAGCTACGGACAATGTCCACGATTCGAGCGGCCGCCTTCTTATCGATGCCGCTCTTGGAGGCGGTGATGGCGATCTCGGTCTCGCGGTCATGATGCCCCAGGTGAATCGTGATCATGCGGTCCTGGAGGGCGTCGGCGGCCCGATGCACGCCGGCATACTCTGAAGGGTTGCTGGTGAAGATGGCCCGAAAGTTCGGATGCACGCGCAGGAACGATTCGTCGCCGCGTCCAGCCGGCATGTCCAGCACACCCTCTTCCAGCACCGACAGCAGGGCGTTGTTCGCGTCGGCCCGGCTGCGCGTGAACTCATCGTACAGCAGCGTAAAGCCGTACTTGCACGCCACCGTCAGGCGGTTATCCACCCAGGTGGATTCCACGGTGTGATCCAGCTTCTTAACGGAGTGGACG
This sequence comes from uncultured Planctomycetota bacterium, assembly GCA_903892515.1. Lineage (GTDB taxonomy): Bacteria > Planctomycetota > Phycisphaerae > SM23-33 > SM23-33 > CAITIS01. The sequence continues at coordinate 45,067 of CAITIS010000098.1, forward strand.
AAGTTGTCTATGACCTTCTTGTGCCGTACGCCGTAATTGCCGCCGATCATGTCGGAGGTGCCCAGTTCCTCGTCGCCGTGAACGATGACGACCGGCCGGCCCATCTGGGCGGCCACGTACAGCGCCAGGCAGGTCTTGCCCGTGCCGGCAGGGCCCGTCAGGTGCACCGGGTAGCCCGCGCCCAAATACACCAGGGTGCGATTGATGATGCTGTCCACCAGCGGCGTCTTGACGAAGCAGGGCTGGTCCTTGGCGATCTCGATTGGGGTGATGCTGTCGTTGGTACTCACGTTCTTATCCTTTTCTTGGCGCTCTTGAGCGCCGCTGGCTCCGGCCGGCACACAGTTGGGTTGTCGCCAACGCTGCCGGCGGAGGAAGTCTCGAAACGTTTCTGCTAAAGCCCAGCCGCCCAGGGGACCACGCCTACTCCCTTGCACCGGCGGCAGTACAGGCTCTGGCCCTGCTTTCGGCCTCGGCCCTGACAATCCGGGCAGGCCTGGACAGGCGGCGTGACCGCGATTCGTCCCTTGCCGTTGCACACCCAGCAGGTCATGTTGCTGCGCGGAGGCATTTGCCCCTGGCCGCCACAGAAGGCGCACCGTACGGACGGCGCCTCCACATGCACTGTCTTTCGGCCATTGCAGACGGGACAGATGCTTCCGCTGGGCGACTGGCCACGACCTCGACAAAACGGACAGGCATGCTCGCACTCGTCCGCCAGTTCGACGCTGCTGCCGGGCAGGCCGTAGCCCGCTCCGCCGGTGCGCCATGCGATGCTGGGTAGGCGTGCCGAGCCCGGTGAAGAGGCTGGCTCTTTTCCTTTCGCGGGCGAACGCTTGGGCCCCGGGCTGCCGGACAGGATCGTCCCGGCCGCGAGGTCCGCCACGCCAATGGCCTTCTTCCAGTCCCAGCTCATGTGATGGCTCCGTAAGCTACTTGGTTTCGCTTTGTCGGGGCCTTCTGGCCTCGCGCCACCGCGGTGCGGGCGGCTTGGGCCGGCGCGTTCGCTGTTGGCTGCACCTCGCCGAAGCCCGCGGTGAAGCCCATCTTCTCCAGGGCCATGTCAATGCTCTTGATTGACCGCTCGGCCTGCTGGATCAGCCGCAGCCAGCGGAAGCGATCGCGCTGCAGCACGTACAGGTCGAGAAACCGCTGCCCCTCGATGGTGGGCTTGGACCGAATGCGGGCCGTGACGGCGGTCTTCAAGTCCCGCAATGTGCCGCGTCGCCGTGTCGTGTCAGAATTCGTCATGCTTAGTTGGCTCCTTGCGTGTTGTTTGGGTTGACTGCGTCCCGTCGCGCGGGGATTCCGCGGAGATATTCGCCGTGGGGGTCCTGCCGGCAGGGGTGCTCGCCCTTCTGGCCGCAACGGCCTGGCTGGGCGACGGCGGGCCCGGCAGAAGAGGCCGCGCCGTCAAGGATCGTGGAGTCCATTGCTATGTTTGTCACTGACACGTGCGAGTCCTTTTCATCGCACCCCAGGTGGGGGGCTTAGCACGGGTTCGCGATGGGCCGCCTTCGCGGGCATGGCCTCGTCGCTTGGCTTGGAATTCTTCACTGCGGCCTTAACGTGGGCCGGGAACGTTGCCGGACCTTTAGCCGCCCCGGCGCTTCTTCCCCTTGGACGCCTTGTGCGTTTGCTTGCTCACGGTCTTGCTGGCTGGCTTGGCCGAGCCGACGGATTGGGTGGCGGCGGCCGCTGGACGGGCTCGTCCATGATCCAGCATGCCCAGCAGGTTTTGCCAGCCTGCGGCGCGGTGGCTCGAAGCATCGGAAAGTTGTCGCATTACGCCTGCCGCGTCGGCCAATACTCGTCCGGTCTCCAGCTTGAGCCCAGCCACTGCTTGGCGGGTCTGAACCAGGACTTGGCCAGCCTGGGCCAGGCTGTGGCGCGCCTGCGTCTTTAGGTCCTCGCGGGCGTGCGTCAGCAGCTTGCGCGTATGGGTCTTGAGCTTGGCGTTGTCCGCGCCGGCCTGGGCCATGAACCCGCGGGCGCGTGCCAGGATCTGCCCGGCATCGGCCTTCAGCGCCGCCACGTCCTTGCGGATGCTCTCGGCCAGTGCGCTCGCCTCGGCCATCGTTTGCCGAGTTCGCGCCTTTAAGTCCCGCTGCGACTGGGCCATCATCTGGTGCGTCTCGCCGGCCAGTTTCTTGTTGGCCTGGCTGGTCTGGGCGACAAACTTGCTTGCTGCCGCCAGCGTTTGGGCGGTGTGAGCGCCAAGACGCTTGTGACCGTCCTTGAGCCCGGTCATGAGGCGGGCACGCCCGTCCTGCATGGCCTTCATTTCGTGTCCCAGCTTGTCGTATGTGTTGTCAGGCATGTGCATTTTCTCCGTTGGTTCTCGCCGATCATCCCACCAGCCGTTGCCACTTCAGTTCTGTGCTGTGGCCGGCCGATTCACAGACTGCCAGCAAGGCCGCCAGCTCCGCGGAGTCCCGCGAATCCCGACTGGCAAGCCTTTGCGCGACGGTCTTCAAGTCGTCGATCTTGAGTCGTTCCCCCCGCATCAGCAGCCCCGTCAATGCGGTTGAAAACTTTTCCTGTTCGATGTGCACCTGGCGCAGGACCGCGATAATCTCGCCCGAGCCGTCGGCCTTCTCGCTGAGCAGCCGCGCTTTAAGCGCGGGCCAGGCCGCGACCACCAGGGCCATGTCAGCACCGAACATCTCCTGGACGTCGGCGATGACCGTCTCCCGGGCGGCGCGATATCCTCCCACCAGCGTCAGCAGCGACTGCCTGGTCTGGCCTCGATTCGCCAGAACCGCTCCGAAAATGGCGTCAAAGTCAGCGTGCCGGAGACAATGCGTCTTGGCGCACAGCTTCCTGAGTTGGTCAATGGCCTGGTCCTGCTCGGCGTACAGGTTCTCCAGCAGGTCGGCCGCTCGCTTCATGTAGCCGGTCAGCGTGTCCACCCAGGTTCGATACGTCTCGATGACGGAGTGCACGGCGGGTGCTTCCACAGACAGCGGCCTCTGTATCGTCATGTCCATCACGCGGTGCTCCTAAGAGTGTGCTCGTTCGTTCGTCCGGGATGCGGGGCTATGCCCGCGAAACTCCCTCGTCGGGTCGGGTCAGGGTCGCGATGAACCTGGCCCCCGCGGGGATACCTCGCCTTCCCAGCAGGCTCGTCGCCCAAACTGTGGGCGAGCGGGCCGACCGATCCTTACGCAGCGGCCTGAGTCAGACCAACGGCCTCGGCGTACTTCAGGAAGGTCTCGATGCCGGCGGCCACAACACGGGCCTCCACTGCCAGCAGCTCGATGCCCACCAGGGAGACGCGAGCCCAAGCATCGATCACGATGCCCTTGTCCAGGATGCGGTCAATGACTTCCACCAGACTCGAACTACCAATTGCTTTTTCCATGGCCATGATGTGCTCCTTGTTAAAAGTGGCCTCGAACTCTTTGGGGGGAACCATTCCCCCCGGTGCTACTCCGTCCCAACACGAGACGAATTCCGGTAAGCACGCCCGGCGAAATGCCAGCGTGCATGTTGGCGTGGATGTGAAACCTGCTGCTGACTGGTGCGCCCGCAAGATGCAGGGCGGGCGGAAGAATTCTGGCGATCAGCCCTCAAGTTTTTGCGGCGGGCATCGACAATGAACAGTAGAGCAGAAGGATGCCCTGTCTTGAGGTCGCGGATGGATTGCAGTGGCGCGCAGGGCCGGCGAAGTTCGCTCCGGCAGCACTGCGTGAAGATGTCTGCGTCAAAGCTGTTGTCTTGCACAGGAGGATCCTTCGCTGCCCGGCTTGTATCGCCTGGGCGGCTCAATGATCCCCGACCCTGTTACCATAAGTGATCGGACCAGCAGGGGGGGCACTTGAATAAGCGCACAGAGTTTTTCGCAAGCGGCAAAGTTTTCTTTCGCGGGCCGCGAAGTCCGGGCAAAAAGAAAGCGGCTGGCTGTTCGAAGCAGCCAACCGCGGCAACAGACGTTATGTCCCGACAAGGAACATGTAATCTCAAGGATCAGGGTCGGGGTCTTTTCCCTTCGATTCTCTCAACGCCTGCAGTTTCGTTCTTAAGCTGCCGGACTGTAAAGCTACGTGAAGTCATTGGGCTCTCTCAGGCTCGCTGCTGCTGGATCATGCGGTGAGCCTGTTCCACGTGTTTCTTGCCGATGGTGAAGCCGGCGTAATCCGTGGGCGTGGCCCTGGGGACTTCCAGGAACTCACGGATCGCCAGCAGCGCTGCCTTGTTGCACAGCCCAGCCAGCTCCGCCCCGGAGCAGCCCTCCGTGGCGGCGGCCATGGCCTGGAGGCTCAGCCCCTTGACCAGCGGCTTGCCGCGCATGTGTATGTTCAGCACCGCCAGCCTCGCCGCTTCGTCGGGCAATGGCAGTTCCAGCAGCAGGTCAAACCGTCCAGGCCGGAGAATGGCCGGATCCACAATGTCCCGGCGATTGGTCGCGCCCAGCACGACCACGCCCTTGAGTTCCTCGATGCCGTCCATTTCGGTCAAGAACTGGCTGACGACCCGCTGGGTGACGCCGCTGTCGCCCGAGCCGCCCCGGGCCGGCACGAGACTGTCAATCTCATCGAAGAACAAAATGCAGGGCGAGGCTTGTCTGGCCTTACGGAAGACCTCACGCACGCCTTTCTCCGACGCGCCCACCCACTGGCTCAGCAGTTCGGGCCCTTTTACGGAGATGAAGTTCACCTTGCTTTCGCACGCCAGGGCCTTGGCCAGCAGCGTCTTGCCCGTGCCGGGAGGCCCGGTCAGCAGGATTCCCTTGGCCGGGCGGGTGGCGGCGATCTTGAACAACTCCGCGTGTTGCAGCGGCCACTGGACCGTCTCGGTCAGCTCGCGCTTGATCTCGTCCAGGCCGCCCACGTCCTCCCAGCCGACGTCGGGCACCTCCACGAAGACCTCCCGGATGGCTGAAGGATCGATCTCCTTTAGCGCCTCCAGGAAATGGTCCATGTGGATTTCGAGATTCAGAATCTGCTCGTATGGAATGTCTTCCATCGCAAAGTCAATGTTGGGAAAGATGATGCGGAGGCACGCCATGGCCGCCTCGCGGCACAGCGCTTCTAAGTCGGCGCCGACAAAACCGTGCGTGATCTGGGCCAGTCGCTGCAGGTCCACGTCCTTGGCCAGCGGCATGCCCCGGCTGTGAACGTGGATGATTTCCAGCCGGCTTTTCGCGTCAGGAATGCCGATCTCGATTTCGCGGTCGAACCGGCCAGGCCGGCGCAAGGCCGGGTCCAGCGTGTTGGGGATGTTGGTGGCGCCGATGACCAGCACCTGCCCACGGTTGTTGAGCCCGTCCATCAGGGCCAGCAGTTGGGCGACGACGCGGCGCTCGACCTGCTTTTCGGCGCCCATCTCCTCGCGCTTGGGGGCGATGGCGTCCAGTTCATCCAGGAAGATGATGGCCGGGGCATGGGCCGAGGCGTCCTCGAAGATGGCCCGAAGCTTGCCCTCGCTCTCGCCGTAGAACTTGGCCATGATCTCGGGCCCGCTGATGTTCACGAAGTAGGCGTCGGTTTCGTTGGCGACGGCACGGGCGATCAATGTTTTGCCGGTTCCCGGAGGCCCGTACAGCAGGACGCCCTTGGGCGCGTCGATGCCGAGGCGCTGGAAGACCTGCGGATATCGCAGCGGCAGTTCCACCATCTCGCGGATGCGGCGGATCTCCCGCGACAGCCCGCCGATGTCCTCGTAAGCAATCCGCAGCCCCCTGGATTCGCCGGCCTTTTCCTCTTTGACGGTGATGACCGTGGCGGCGTGCACCAGAATCGCCCCTGGGGGCGTAGCGTTCAGGACCGTAAAGTCGTGCGAGCGGGCCCCGAACAGCGTCGCCCGGACCGTGTCGCCGGCCATCAGCGGCAGCCCTTCCAGCAGCCGGCCGAGGTATTTCGTGTCCCCCTTGGCGCTCATGGAGGTCAGTTGTTCACCGGGCGAGAGCACGATGCGTTCCGCCGGCCTGGCCTCGACGCGCGAGATCGAGACTTTCTCGTCCAGCCCGGCCTGGCAGTTCTTTCGCACCAAGCCATCAATCTGAACGATGCCCTTGCCGCGATCCGGCCCGAAGGTAGGCATGACCTTGGCCACCGTGGTGCGTTTGCCGCGCACCTCGATGATGTCGCCCACTGCCGCACCGAGCTTGGACATCTCTTGCGGGTCGATGCGGGCAATGCCGCGGCCCACATCCTTGGGCCCGGCCTCGGCCACCTTGAGGACTACCTCGAACGCCTTTTTCGGTTCGCCGCTCACTTTGACTGCGGGCATTGTGTAGCCTTTCCTTTTCGCTCCAAGCCTGGCGGGACAAGCCGTGTCACCACGATGTCCGCGGGCAGGAACGGTTCCACGTTGTGCATCATTCCCAGGAACAGAATTCCAGTTCGGCCGGGTCGGAGTGATTGGCCGATTCGCCGGCCGATGTACGCGTCGCGCTGCGACAGCGTCTGTTTGTATTGCGTGGTTTCGCCGGCGGGCGCAGAACTCTGTGTTGCCCCCGAGGGGCCTCCAAGGGCCGTCTTCATGTGGTGATACTCAGCCAGCAGAAGTTGCGGATCTTCGGTGCCGAACAAGTGCGCCCCTTGCGACACCAGGTCCAGGAGCAATTGATAGTTGTCGCTGCCAGCGGCGGCGGCCTTTTGTACGATCTCAAGTTCCCGGCCACACACGGGCAGGCCGTCCTGGTAGAGGTCGATCTGCTGAGGACTCAGGCTCAGGCGTTCCAACTCCGCCCGCACGGCCGGCCAGAAACCATCGAGCAGGGCGCGGTATTCGTCCCAGTGCCGGCGTCCGAAGCGATCAATGATCGCCGAGGCCAGAGCATCGGCCATGGTGCCCATGTCGGCGGGGGAGTGAAGAATGGGAATGTGAATAAGGCGGCGGGCGTACTCCGCCAATGGATCGGCTGTCGGCTGTGATAAAGCACGTTTGAGGGTCATGGGCGTTACCGTAAAACAAACCGCAGCAGGTGCCGGTTCGGTGAGCGCAGACTTGCCAACATGAATATGTAGGTAAGATTTGCACACACGGATAGGGAACTGAGCGCAGCATCAGCTTTCGCAACAGTCCCAACGAGAGAAACAAAGGACGTGCCCCGAGCGACCTCGGAGGTAGCACACCCTGACCCTAACCCTAGCTCGTTTATCGACAGGCCATGCTGTGAACTTGAGCGGGCCAACGAACGCCGGCTGAACCGTCGCGACCGGCCGGCCAGCAGACAATCTGCATCTTTGCCCAGGCAAACGACTTGGCCAGATTTGGTTGCTCCAGAGAATACTCCGGTTAAGATGCCCCTCAGTCGCGACCCACCTTCATTCAGGCGGCAAGTGTGCAGTCGTCGGGCACATCAGAACTCTGCCAAAGCTTCTTGCCAGATAAGCGATATGGCCTTAGAATAGCGAACCTTACGGGCATTTTGCGGTCCGGGGAAACGCTGGAAGTTTTGACAGGGCGCAGTCGCGGGATCTGCTGCGTCAGCCAATTCTGCCGCACCGGAAGCTTTTCTTGCCAAGGGAGAGGCCATGAAGAAGCGTCGCGCATTTCCACGGGTAGGGCGTACGCACGGAACACCAGGCCTGGCACCGGCTGGCAGGGCCCTGGAACAGCTGGAGCAGCGGACGATGCTCTCGAGCCTGAGCATCGCCGACATCAACATCATCAGCCCCGGCTCCAACCCCTCGCCGATCGTCGAACTCAACGGCGTCGGATATTTCGCCGCCGAGGACGGGGCCTTTGGCCGAGAGCTCTGGCGGACTGACGGCACGCCCGAGGGCACGGTCCTGCTCAAAGACATCTACAGCGGCTCGCAAGGGTCGGGCCCCGACAAGTTCGTCGTCCTGAACGGCAGCTTGTACTTCACGGCATCCAGCGCGACGGGCTCGTCCTGTCTCTGGAGGACCGACGGCACCGCAGCGGGCACGGTGCAGGTGGCGGCCCTCTCCACCACCGCGATCATCTCCTGCGGCAGCCAGCTTTTCCTGGCCGCCAGCGGGCCGTTGGGCAACGAGCTGTACATTTCAGACGGCACGACCGCGGGCACGAAGATCGTCCGCGACATCAACGTGGGCAGTAGCTCGTCGAACATCGGCAATCTGCTGGGTGTAGGGAATCGCGTGTTCTTCCTGGCCGACGATGGCATATCGGGCAAGGAACTGTGGACCAGCGACGGCACGTCGGGCGGCACGATCCGGCTGCTGGATGCGGCCTCGGGCAGCGCCAGCGCCAATTACAGCTATGTCATTTCGGCGTTAGGGCAATGCTTCTTCCGCGTCGGCTCCAGCGTCACGGGCGAGGAGTTGTGGGCCAGCGACGGCACCTTGGCCGGCACGCACATCGTTAAGGACATCTACAACAAGAGCAACGGCTCATCGATCACCAATGCCATCGTCAGCGGCGGCGTCACGTACTTTGCCGCCAACGACGGCACCCACGGCAACACCATCTGGCGCAGCGACGGCACAGCCGAAGGCACGTACATGCTGGCCGACGCGATGTCGGGCGGAAGCTGGTCCAATCTCCAGCGAATTGCCATCAGCGGCGGCAAGATCTACTGGATGTGCCAGAAGAACAACAGCTACGCGCTCTGGGCGAGCGACGGCACGGCCGGCAATGGCGTGCAGCTGCCCGGCAACCCGGACAGCTACGCCGCCATGGCGGACCTCAACGGCATGCTGTACTTTGCCGCCAGCGACGCGGCGCATGGGGAGGAGCTCTGGCGCAGCGACGGCACGGTGGCCGGCACGGTAATGGTGGCCGACCTCGCGCCCGGGGCGGGCAGTTCCTATCCGTCAAACCTGTGGGCCCTCAACGGGCGAGTGGTTTTCACCGCCGCCAACGGGCTCTACAGCGTCGACAACGCAACGACGCCGGCGCCGCTGGGACTGAGCGGCGGCTTCGCGAACTTCTTCCTGCTGGGCAATCAACTCTTCTTCTCGAGCACGAGCACGGCGTGCGGCGCAGAGCTCTATGTCACCGACGGCACGGCCGGCGGCACGAAGCTCGTGAAGGACGTCAACCCCGTTTCGCTGGGTTCGACCCCCACTGGGTACGTCCGCGCCGGGCAATTGACCTACTTCGTCGCCACGGACGAGCACGGCAGAGAAGTCTGGCGGACCGACGGGACGGCGCAAGGCACCTTCTCGCTGCGTCACGGCGATTGGGGCAGCCCCAACTCGCTGACGCCCGTGGGCAACAAGCTCTTCTTCGTGGCGCGCGGCTCGAACTCCGACGACATCTGGGTGACCGACGGCACGCCCGAAGGCACGCAGGCGGTCATCACAGGCCAGGGCTACTACCCGTCCCTCATCGGCACGGCCGCCGGAGCGTTCGTCGTGGACGGGACCGCCGACCACAAGATCTGGTTCACGACCGGCGCCGGGTCGGCCGTGACTGTCGGTGCCACGACGTCGTACTCCCCGTTCGCGGGTGTCGGCGTCGGCACACGAATGGTCTTTGTGAACAATGATGCCGCTCATGGCCAGGAACTGTGGGTCTCCGATGGCACAGCCGCTGGCACAGGGCTGTTGTGCGACATCTACGCCGGCGCCACGTCCTCGAACATCGGCAGCTGGATGGTGACGGGCGATCGGGCCTTCTTCGTGGCCACTGACGTTCTTCACGGCTCGGAGCTGTGGGTGACCGACGGCACGGCCGGCGGGACGCACATCGTCAAGGATCTCAACGACATCAGCGGCGACGCCAACCCCGGCACGGCCTTTAACCTCAACGGCATCGGCCTGTTCACCGCCAGCGACGGCTCGGCGAGCCGCCTGTACCGCAGCGACGGCACGCCCGGGGGCACGTACGCCATTGCCGCGGCATCCGACGCGGACAACTTCCAGGCGTGGAATGGCCTGGCGCTGTTCAGCGCCACCTACAACAGCTACCGCTGCGTCTGGCGGACCGACGGCACGGCCAGCGGCACATACCCGCTGACCCACGTCGTGCTGCCCAAGGCCAGCAACAGCTTTCTGTACCAGGTGACGCCCGGCGGCGTCTTCATCAAGACCGACAGCGACCTCGTCTTCACGGACGGAACGGTCGCCGGCACGCGGTATCTCAGCGCTGCCGCCAATTCCAGCGGGTTTGGGCTGGCCGGGGCCAGCCTCGTCTATGTCAACTCCGACGCCAACGGCAGCGAGCTTTGGCGCGTAGATGTGGCGACGCTGCAGGTCGGGCCGCTGAAGGACATTTACGCCGGCAGCAGTTCCTCGCAGATCAGTGCGATGACGACGGCGGGCGGAGCCGTCTACTTCGCCGCCAACGACGGCGTTCACGGGCCCGAACTCTGGCGGACCGACGGCACGGCCGGGGGCACGACCCTGGCCAAGGACCTCGTGCCCGGCTCGGCCGGCGTGAACCCGTCCTCCCTGGTGGCCGTCGGTTCGAGCGTCATCTTCTCGGGCCGCGACCCGCTGCTGGGCGACGAACTCTTCCGCAGCGATGGGACGGAAGCAGGCACGGGCCTCCTGGCCGACATCAACTCCGCGGGGCTGTCCTCCAACCCATCCGCACCGGTGGTCGTGGGCGGTGTGAGCTTCTTTACCGCCACCGACCGCGACCACGGCACGGAACTCTGGCGGACCGACGGCACCGTCGCTGGGACATCCCTGGTCAAGGACATCTCGCCCGGCACGAACAGCTCGGGCATCAGTTCTCTCACGGCCTGCGGCGGCAAGCTCTTCTTCATCGCCAACGACGGCTCGCACGGAACCGAGCTTTGGGTCAGCGACGGCACCGAGGCCGGCACGAAGCTGCTGATCGACATGAACGCCGGCTCGGCCAGCGGCAATATCGCCAACATGACGCCCTTCAACGGGCGGCTGTACTTTACCGGCTACGACGGCGGGGCCTTGTACGGCGCGGAACTATGGTCGACGGACGGAACGACGGCCGGCACGCACATCGTCGAAGACTTCATTCCGGGCCCCGCCGGCGACGGCAACTTGAAGGTTCTGCGCGGCCCCAATCAACTCCTGCTGGTTCGTGGCGCCGACCTCTGGGCCAGCGACGGGACCGGCACCGCCGACGTGCTGCTGTACCACTTTGACTCCACCAACTGGTTCAGGACCGATCTGCCTGCCCCCCTGGCTGGACAGCACCTGACGTACTTCATCGCCTTCACCAGTGCCACCGGCGCGGAGCCCTGGGTGACCGACGGAACGCCCGCCGGGACTCACCTGATGCGGGATCTTACTGTCGGGACAGGCTCGTCCACGCTGACCAACATGTTCACGGTCGGCGATCGGCTGTTCTTCTCCTTCAACCAGAGCGGCCAGGAGTTCTGGGCCAGCGATGGCACCGCCATCGGCACGATCAACATGGACATCTTCCCCGGCAGCGGCAGCTGCTCGCCCTCGATGCCCGTGGGCATCGGCGGAAGGGCGATCTTTGCCGCCAGCCATCCGGCGTATGGGCAAGAGCTCTGGGCCAGCGACGGCACGCTGGCCGGCACGTATATGGTGAAGGACATTCACCCGGGTTCGGAAGGTTCGGCCATCGGGCCGATGGTGGTGATGGGCGGCGCGGCATACTTCACGGCCAATGACGGCATTCATGGTCTTGAGCTGTGGCGGACGGATGGCACGGCCGATGGAACGACGCTGGTGCGCGACATCATGCCCGGTCTGGGCGAAGGCAGCGACCCATCGAATGCCACGCCGGCAGACCATTGGCTGTACTTTACCGCCTCTGCGCCGGGCGTTGGGGCCGAGCTGTGGCGCACGGACGGCACGGCTGCCGGCACGACGCTGGTGCGGGACATCGTGCCAGGGGTCGGCGGAATCGCCGTGACGTCCATTCGTCCCGTGGGCGATTCGGCCGTCGTCATGCTGAACGATCAGGTCCACGGCATGGAGCCCTGGTTCACCGACGGCACGAGCTACGGCACGTACCTGCTGAACGACATCTACACCGGCACGAGCGGCTCCTACACATACGTCAGCGCATCGGCCGCTCCGCTGGTGAACGGCCAGAGGTACTTCGTCGCGTCCGGGGGCGTCTGGGTGACCGACGGCACGCCCGCCGGCAGCCGGTGCTTCGTGAGCATGGCGGACCTGACTGCGGCGCAGTCCATCTACAGCCTGTATGGCGGGCAAGACGGGCTCTTCATCATCGCATCGAGCCAGTTGACTGGCTGGGGCCTGTACTACGCCGCCTACGACGGCAGCGCCCCCCAGCTGATGCATCAGTTCTGGGGCAACTCGCCCAGTTCTGACTCCGATGTCGCCGTCAACAGCAACGAACTGTTCTTCCCCGCCAGCGATGACTATGGCCGGGAGCTTTGGCGCAGCGACGGCACCGCGGCCGGCACGTTCCGGGTGCTGGACATCAACCCGGCGGGCGACTCGGCGCCCAACCACCTGAGCGTCGTCGGCGGCAAGGTCTTCTTTTCCGCCAGCGACAACAGGAGCGGCATGGAGCTGTGGTCATCTGACGGCACGGCCGGCGGGACCGCGCGCATCGCCGACATCAACACGACGTCCAAGGGTTCGACCTTCGGGGCGTCTACCGCCCACGCCAATGGCAAGCTCTTCCTGCAGCAGACGGCCCCGGTATCGGCCCTGTGGGCGACCGACGGCACCGACGCCGGTACCGTGGCGGTACTGACCTGGGCGCAGGCCTCGCTGCCGGCCAACAATGTGCTGGTTTCCTCGGGCGGGCGGGTCTTCTTTTCCGCGGCCGGCGCGTCCACCACCGACTTGTGGGCGAGCGATGGCACCGTGGCCGGCACGTGCTGTGTCAGTTCGATCATCGGCAAGAGCCAGCTAAGCGTGCTGCAACTCAAGCCGTTTGGCAGCGGCGTCTGTTTCACGGTCTACGACTCGACCAGCCAGACCACGTCGCTGTGGATCAGCGACGGCACGACCGCCGGCACGCGAAAGTTCTCCGGCGTGAACAGCATCGGCGCCACCGTCGGGGGGCTGGTCTATTACGCCAGCAACAACCAGCTTTGGCGCAGCGACGGCACCACGGCCGGGACGTTCGCGCTGTCTCCGATGAGCTTCGTGTCGATGAGCTTCGACCAGGTGAGCGTGGTTGGCGATCAGCTCCTGATCTCCCTGAATGACGGGGTGCATGGCTCGGAGCCGTGGATTTCGGACGGAACCGTCGCCGGCACGCACGTGCTGACGGATGTCAACGGCATCACCGCCTCGTCGAACCCGACGATGTTTGCTGCCTCCGGCGGGTGGCTGTACTTCATCGCCGACGACGGCGTGCATGGGCGGAGCCTCTGCCGCAGCGACGGCACGGCCGAAGGAACGTCCTTTGTGGCGGCGCTGCCGGCCAGCGGCATGTCATCCGTCGTCACCGCCATGCTGCCGGCGGGCAACCGGGTCGTCTTTGCCGTGTACACGTCGTCGTGGCAGGCGGAGATCGGCGTCAGCGACGGCACGACCAGCGGGACGAGCATCATCGAACTGTTGCCAGGATCGAACGGCAGCAACCCGACGAACCTGACGGCCGTCGGTAACCAGGTCTTCTTCACGGCCACGGGACCGTCGGGCAACGAACTATACGTCAGCGACGGCACGGTGAGCGGCACGCACATTGTGAAGGACCTGATCACGGGCAGCAACGGCTCGTCACCTCAGTACCTGGCGGGGCTGGGCAGCAAGCTCTTCTTCGTGGCCAGCGACGACAGCGGAAGGAAGCTGTGGATGACGGATGGCACGTCGGCCAATACCACCTCTCTGCTGTCGCTGCCAGCCAACTACTTCGTCTCCTCGGCCTACTCGGCCGGCGACCGCGTGTATTTCCTGATGGACGACGGCGTTGTCGGCGAGGAGTTGTGGGTGACGGATGGGACAACGGCCGGCACGCATCTCACTCGCGACATCAACAACCTTTCGGGCGGGTCGAGCCCGACCCAGCCGTACGAGTACCAGGGCGCCATCTATTTCATCGCCAACCGGCCCAACGTGGGATCGACGCTCTTCAAATCCGACGGCACCGATGCAGGCACGATTGCCCTGGCCACCACCTATTCCAGCGGAGCGCTGATGGTGGGGGCCGGCTCGCACGTGTTTGCCTTTGCCGGCGACGTCTGGGCGACCGACGGGACGCCTGCGGGCACGGTCGTGGTGGCGACGGTCGGCGGCTCGTCCTACGTTGCGACCAGCACCGATCAGGCGGTGGTCACGTCCACTGGCGGCCTGTTCTTCAACGGCCGCGGTGGGCAGGTCTGGTACAGCGACGGCACCCCAACCGGCACGGCCCTGTGGAAAGATTTCAACCCCGGCTATGGAACCGGCACGACGACCTTCCGGATGATCGGCAACCGGCTGGTGATCTTCGCGCCGTACGGCTCGGCCTCTTACAAGGTCTGGACCTCCGACGGCACGACCGCCGGCACGGTCGTCGTGGACGGCGTATTCATCGCCCAGCCGACGATCCTGGGCAGCGACGGCAACGGGGTGTCCTTCGCCGCCAATGACGGCGTTCGCGGGTTGGAGGTGTATCGCAGCGACGGCACGGCCGCCGGCACGAAGCTGGTGCGCGACATCGCTGACATCTCGGCCGGGTCGAGCCCGGCCAACTACGTCCGCATGGGGCAGTACCAGTTCCTCAGGGCCAACGACGGCATCCACGGCACCGAGTTGTTCGTCAACGACGGCAGCGACAATTCGTTCCATCTGCTGATGGACATCGTGCCGGGCAGCGGAACCTCGTCGCCCTCCAATCTGACTGTCGTCGGCAACCAGCTCTTCTTCACGACCTACGTAAACTCGAAGACGTGGCTGTGGGTGAGCGACGGCACCGCTGCCGGGACGAAGTCGCTGTGCGACGTGACCAGCGTCAGCGCCCGCGTGTTCTCCGCTGTGGGCACCCAGCTGTTCTTCATGGGCGACAGCACGCTGTGGGCGAGCGACGGCAACGCGACATGGAAGATCAAGGACATTTCCGGCTGGTACCCCGACAATCCGACCAACGTCGGCGGCACGCTGTTCTTCACGGCCAGCGGAGGTCCCGGCGGTCCGGGGCTGTGGCGATCCGACGGCACCGACGCCGGCACATACCTGGTCAAGTCGATCGCCTTCGCCAGCGTCAGCAACTTCCTCAACTTCAATGGCCGGCTGCTATTCCAGGCCACCACGAACGCCTACGGCAGCGAGCTGTGGATTTCCGACGGCACCGCTGACGGCACGCACCTGGTCAAGGACATCAATGGTTGGACGAAGGACAGTTCGCCGAATTCGGCGGTGAACGTCGGCGGGCAGACGTTCTTCCTGGCCGACGACGGCACTGGCCAGGGTCTGTGGGTGGCCGAGCCGGCGTCGGGCAGCGTTCACCGCATCTTGCCCTCCGTCGGCACGATGACCTCGCCTGGCAGCCTGCGGGCCGGACAGAGCCAGCTGTTCTTCCTGGCCAACGACGTAGCTCACGGCACGGTCCTGTGGCGGACGGATGGCTCGGTTGCCGGCACGTACGTTGTCGCTCCGTACAATGTTACGAACATCACCGTCTGGGGTGACAAGCTGCTCTTCTCGGCCAGCACCGGCAATGGGGCCGAGCCTTGGATTTCTGACGGCACCGTGGCCGGGACGATGATGCTCACCGACGTGGCCGCCGGCGCAGGGGCGTCGAACCCGACGAGTTTCATCGGCGCCGGCTCGTGGGGCTTCTTTCTGGCGAGCGTCAACTCCGTATGGTCGCTTTGGAAGACCGGCGGCACGGTCGGGTCCACCAGTCGCGTCAAGACCCTTGACGGTTGCACCGGCGTCGGTTCGGCGGTCGCAGCGATGGGCGAAGGCCGGATCATCTTCGCGGCCTCGTCGCCGCAGACCGGCGAGGAACTCTGGTGCTCCGACGGCACGGCCGCCGGCACGATGCTGCTCAAGGACATCAACCAGGCCTCCGACAGCTCGAATCCTTACGGGATGTGCAGCCTGGGCGACAAGGCGGTCTTCGTCGGCAAGGCGGCCGACACGGGCTCGGAGCTGTGGATCACGGACGGCACGGCCGCCGGCACGATGCTGCTCAAGGACATCAATCCGGGCGCGAGCGGGTCGAGCATCGGCGGGCTGGTCGTCTCGAATGGCAAGGCGTACTTCTCCGCGATGGACGGCTCATGGACGGAGCTGTGGGTGACTGACGGCACAGCCGGCGGCACGGTTCGCATCGACGTACAGCCCAACTATTCCGCTTCGCCGACGTTGATCACGCCGTGTGGCCCGGGCGTCGCGTTCGTGGCGTCCGGCAGCGACGGCAACAAGAGCGTCTGGTACAGCGATGGCACGCTGGGTGGCTCGCACCAGCTCGGCGGCCTGGCCACGAGCGCCTATTTCGGGTCGCTCCGCGCGGTCGGCGGCCGGATCTTCGCCAGCACGTACTTCCCCTCCAGCTACGTGTACAGCCTGTACGCTTCGGATGCGGCCACGGGGAGTTTGCAGAAGCTCGGAGATTTCCCCTCGGCCGATCCCTGCAAGAACATGGTGGCCTTTGGCTCGGGCTTCGCGTTCATGGGCTACAACGGTAGCGCTTCTTTGCCGTACATCACCGACGGGACGACGGCCGGGACGCGAGAGATCACGGCCCCGGACGGCACGCGCCTCCTGGGCGGGGCGGAACTGGCGGTCTACAACGGCCGGCTCTTCTTCTCAGCCAACGCAGATGTGGCGGGCGATGAACTCTGGACCAGCGACGGCACCTCCGCCGGCACCTTCCGCGTCAAGGACATCAACACCGTCAGTGCCGGCTCCAAGCCGATGAACTATCTGGCGCTGGGCAACGTGAGCCTGTTCCTCGCCGACGACGGCGTGCACGGCGTGCGGTACTGGCGCACCGACGGAACCGCTGCCGGCACGTACATGCTCAGCGACCAGATGGGCGACACCAACGTAAGCGGGGGCCGGCTGGTCGCCTACCAGGGCCAGCGCGCCGTCATTGCCACCGGCTACAACAACAGTGAGTTGTGGATCACGGACGGCACGGTCGCGGGCACCAGCTTGATTCGCAAAGAGGCCGGTTACCGCAGCGTTTCAGCCCTGGCAGCCGACACCGGCCGGGTGTTCTTCACCACCGACGACGGCGTCCACGGCAACGAATTGTGGGTCAGCGACGGCACCTCCGCGGGCACGGCCCTGGTGACCGATCTGCTACAGGGCACCGGCGGCGGCGTGCGCGGCCAGCTGGCGGTGCGCGGCGACGTGGTCTACTTCGCCGGCAACGACGGCTGGCATGGCTGGGAAGCGTTCCGAAGCGATGGCACGGCGGCGGGGACGATCCTGCTCGCCGACATCAACGCCGGCCCGCTGGATTCGAGTCCGACGCAGTGGACGGTGACGGATGGCCGGGTCTTCTTCGTGGCCGACGACGGCACCCATGGCGGGCGAATCTGGTCCACCGATGGCACGGCAGCCGGCACGGCAATGATCGCCGACATCCCGCGGAACAACGGCAGCACCACGTACAGCTTGGCCGCACTGGGAAGCCGCATCGTCTTCACGGGTGGCAGCGGCTCATCGTCCTATTACGCCTGCGATGGCATCTCGGAGCCGGTGCGGCTGCCGGTCCCGGCGAGCAGCCTGCAGAGTTCGGCTTACTTCACCCGCGCCGGCGGCCGGCTCTATTTCAGCTTCTATGCGACGGATACCGGCAGCGAGCTCTGGAGCACCGACGGCACGCCTGCGGGCACCGGCATGGTGATGGAAATCAACGCGGGCAGCGGAAGCAGCTCGCCGTACTGCCTGGCGGAACTGCCCGCTCAACCGCTAGGCGGCGACGCCAACGGCGACGGGATCGTGAACTTCAGGGACTACATCGTCCTGGAAAGCGCCTTTGGCAAGGCTGGGCAGGGATGGGCCGGCGGCGACTTCGACGGCGACGGCACGGTGAACTTCAAGGACTACATCATTCTCGAAGCCAACTTCGGCAAGAAACCGGCGCCGGCGCGACTGCTGTTCAGGGCCGACGATGGCGTCCACGGCCAGGAACTCTGGGTGACCGACGGCTCGACCAGCGGCACGCACATGGTTAAGGACCTGACGCCGGGGGCGGGCAACTCCTTTTACTCGTCCTATATGCCGGTGGTAGTCGGCGGCAAGGCCTACTTCGGCAACGGCTCGGGCATCACCGTCAGTGACGGCACCGACGCCGGCACGTACGTGGTAACAGACGTTACCGGCGCCGCCCTCAAGGCCGGCGCATTCAGCTCCGCCGGCAGCGGCGTGGTCTTCACCAGCGATGACGGCACGCCCGAGCCCTGGTTCACCGACGGCACGACCGAGGGCACCAGGCTGATCAAACCGATTCAACTCAGGACGAACTCTTCGTCGCCCGCCAACTTCCAGGTGGTAGGAGGCCGACTCCTGTTCACCGCCTCCACCGGCAACAGCAGCACGCTCTTCGGCACCGACGGCACCGAGGCCGGCACCGCTCTGCTGGCAGGGGGGTACTACCTCACGCGGCCAATGACGACGGTCGGCCAGCGTTTCTTCTACATGGTCGAGGATTACGCCAGCGACTGGACCATCTGGTCCAGCGACGGCACTGTGGCCGGGACGAGGTCGCTGGCCAACTTCGACGAGGCCCCGGTGGCCTGGCAGCCGGTGGGCGACGACCTGTACTTCTCCGTGCCGGGCGGGGCTAAGGGGCCAGAAATCTGGAAGAGCGATGGAACGCCCGGCGGAACGGTGCTGGTGGATCGCCCGCTGCACGTGCTCGGTGCGAGCGTCGAGACGCCCGCAAAGTTCTGCCTGGTGGGCGACAAAATAGTCTTCGTCGCCGATGACGGCAGCTCGGGGAACGAGCTTTTCGTCAGCGACGGCACCGACCAGGGCACCGGACTGTTGAAGGATTTCAGCTCCAGCACCTATGGCGCCGACGTTGAAAACCTGATGATCTCAGAGGGCGTGTGCTACTTCAGCGCCACCGCCAATGGACGCGGCTACCAGTTGTGGCGAACGGACGGCACGCCGGCAGGGACGCGGCTGTTCGCCGACCTCGGTGGCAAGGACTCCAGCTCGCCGGTCGCGCCATGGGCCGTCATCGGCCAGCGGGTCTTCTTCGTCGGCACCTCGAAATTATGGAGTTCCGACGGCACACCGGAAGGAACGCTGAGCCTTCACGCCATCGACACAACCTATTCCACGCGGGCGGTCCTTGGCCAGGCGCTGTTCTTCACGTCCGCGGGCCAGCTTTGGCGGACCGACGGGACCTCCGCGGGCACCATCTGCCTGGACTCGCTGCCCAACATAGGCACGGATGTCGTCTCCATCCTGGGCGTGATGAACGGCCGGCTGCTGGTCAACGCGACGAGCCAGACGCGGCAGACGACCAAGCTGTTCCAGACCGACGGTACGGCCGCGGGCACCACGCAAGTCAGCGGGCTGGGATCGAGTTCGAACTGGAGCATTCAGCCTCTCGCGGTCAACGGCAGCACCTTCTTCTTCGGCGGCTACGACAGCCTGCATGGCTGGGAATTGTGGTCGAGCGACGGCACGACCTCGGGATTGCTGAAGGACATCAACTACGTCAGCGCCGGCTCGAGTCCTTCGGCTCCCTCAGTCGTCGGCGGCTACGCCTACTTCTCGGCCAACGACGGCACGAACGGCACCACGCTCTGGCGCACCGACGGCACCGAGGATGGCACGATCTCGCTGGGTTCGACCAGCACCGCGGCGACGAGTTTTACGGCCTTCAACGGCATCGCGTACTTCAGCCCGAACTCCACCTACGGGTTGTGGCGTTCCGACGGGACCGTGGCGGGCACCTACGCTCTGAAGGCTGCCGACGTGCGCTCCCCATCCAATCTCGTGGTCTACAACAACACGCTGTACTTCCTGGTGCGGACCGTCGGCTCTCAGGTCTGGCAGAGTGACGGCACGGAGGCGGGCACGACCATGATCGGCGGCGTCGGCGCCACGTCGATCGGCAACATGGTCGGCTGCGACGGGAAACTGTACTTCGCCGGCACCGATGCTGCGGGCTCGGAGCTATGGTCTTTCGACCTGGCAAACCCCGGGGTCAACATCACCGCACCAGCCTTCGACATCCGGCCAGGAACCTACGGCAGCGGCGCGACCATCTTTGGGGCCGTCAGTAACAAGCTGTTGATCACGGCAGACGATGGCCGGCACGGCTTGGAGCCGATGTTCATCCTGCCAGCTTCATCGAGCCCGGCGTCGGCAATGGCTGGAGGACTGGATGTGCTGGCTGCCGCCGCTTCGGCGCGTGTGGTCGGCCCGGTGGCTCCAGCCTCTCTGGTTCGGAAACAGGAGCCTGTCGAAGACCTGCTTACGAGCATTGTGCCGGCGCCGCTGTCGGGCGATTTCGGGTATACGCGCCGCTGGGCCCAGACGCTGTTGCGACACGCCGCGCAGTTCCGCCACGTTCAGAACGTGGACCTGCTGGCGGCGATGTGAGGTCGAGACTTTTGGAAACGGGCGTGGAGGCGGCTAGGTGGCACAGCCTTTCAGGCTGTGCTGCACAGGCTGGAAAGCCTGTGCCACCTAAAGCGTGCAAACACGCGAACTTAAACGGCTCTTCGGCGGCGGCGCACGATGGCGCCCCCGGCCGTCGCAAGCAGGACGAGCGTCGTTGGCTCGGGGATGTTCTGCCCGAAGGCGCTTTCGACGCACAGGTAGTCGGCATAGCTGACGGCGCCATCGCCGTTGAAGTCGCCGCACTCCCAGGAAGCGCCGGACCTTCCGAACCCACTTTCGACCCGCAGGTAGTCCTTGAAGTTCACCACGCCGTCGTTGTTGGCGTCACCCAGCAGGACCAGTTCGTACGCCCCCAGATCCGGGCCACTGCCTACCGGGCGGGTGTGGGAAAGAATGTCGTCAGCTGGCGCGTACAGGCTGCTCGCGACATTCACGGCGGCCGAGTGCGGCTGGAGTCCGAACCCCGACCCGGCGGCGTTGACGAAGACGTCCTTGGAGCACAGGATCGAGTGTGCGTCCAGTCCGGTCGCCTGGCCCCACTGCAACGGGTTCTGGTTGGCGATGGTGCAGAAATAGCCGTTGTAGTCCGACGCCAGGCCCGCCATGCAGCTGGAGTCGATGGAAATGTCGGCCGGCGTGCTCGAACCTGTATCCACGAACAGGTTGTTGTACAGGCGGGTGTTCACGCTTCCGACGTCCAGCTTCAGCAGCGTGCCACCGTACGGCGCGATGGTGTTGTTCACGATCGCGTTGCCGCTGCTGGCGTTGCCCGATCCGTCCTTGGCCAGCAAGACGCATGCCGTCGGGTTGCAGCGGTACAGCAGATTGTTTTGCAGCACCGAGTTCTGCACGCCGTTGAGTTGCAGGCCAGTCTGCGTGTTGTCGTGAATACTGTTGCCTTCGATCCGGCAGCCGGTCACGGGGCTGCTGGAGCCCGACAGCACGACCCCTTGGGCGGAGTTGCCGTAGACGCTGTTGCCCAGCAGGTTCAGGCCGCTGCACGTCCCGCTGGCTGAAATGCCGGCGCCGCCGGTCGTGTTCCGCGCCGTGCAGTGCCGGATCGTAACATCACTGCCCGTCTGGATGCTGAAACCCCCTGAGGCGTTCGAATCCACGGCAAGATCCGTCATCTCGATGTGCTGGGCGCTGTATATCCGCACGCCGTAGCTCCTGGCATTGCTCACGCCAAAGCCGCTGATCCGCACGTAGCTGACCGAGCCAACCGTGATGCCGTCGTTCCAGTTATCGCCGGCGGTGATCGTTGCTCCCGGCTGGGCGATGAAGTTGATCCAGGCGTCGGCGGTGCCGCTGTTATAGACCCGGAACCCAAGGTAGTTGCCCGGCGCGGCGATGACCGTGTCGCCGGCCAGCGCCTTGAGCGAGGCATTCTGGAGTGTCAGCCACGGATTCGACGGCGAGCCATCGCCGGACGTATCGTTGCCAGAGGGCGAAACGCAGTAGGTCGAGGCGGACACCAGAGCGCAGGTCGGCAAGATCAGCAAAACAGTATATAGAAGTCTCGTCATGTGTCCACCCTTTCGACTTCGGCGCGGCCCGAGCAAGTGAGATAAGTTTACCCCACAATGTGAGTTCCGACAAGCTCGGAAATTCTCAGGACATGGTTGTTCGCCGGAAAGCGTGCTGGAGGGTCGGGGCGAGATACTGCCGGCAGTCACGGCTTGCAAGCGGGGAGCGACGACCGCCTGCGCCCGCATCGACGGTGCTGGACGCTGGCTGCGGGGTCGGGAAGGAACTTCTGAAACAGCGGGCGACGCGAGTCGAACGCGCAACAGCCAGCTTGGAAGGCGGCGAGGCAGGCAATCTAAGCCTTTTATCAGTAGCTACTTACATGACATCGCAAAAGCGGGTGACCAACTCGGTGCCCACTTGCACGGAGCCCGCGATCGTGGCCATTGAATCGACATAACACTCTATTTTACGGGAAGTTGCTTCTTGGGTCGCCGCAAGCGGGACCCAGCCGGACATTTCTTGGACAGATCAACCACGCGATGGCCGTCCTGGCCTTCTCGCGTTCGCGCATCCTCGGCGATCTTTCGCACATCGAACCCGAACTTGGCTGCGTTTTCCTCGCGGTACTTCCGGACTTCCTCAACAATCGAATCTCGCTTCATGGCTAATCTCCCAGCCGCCCTGGATCGCCCAGCATCTCGTTTGGCGTACACACGACCGGAACCTCATATCCCTTTATACGCACGAATCTGTTGCTACGAGGGCCAAAAGCATCTGCCCATCCTGACGCTCAAGCGAGTGGCGTAGCTGCGTCTGCCTCGCCGCCACCATTCGCACGCGATAGCACTCTGCGCTGACCGCAACTTCAGCATGCACTCAGCCTTTGAAAGCCTCGCACCAACACCTTTCGCCGTTCATTCACTTGTCAAATCAAGCTCGCCACGGCCCTCAGCGGCCGCCACAACTACCGAACTCTCGCCTGACAAAGGTCGCTGGACCACTTCACCTTTGCACAGAAAAGGGGGAAGTGCTCAGAGGCTGTGCTACTATTGAAGGCTGCAGCCAGCCGAAATGAGAAACGCACCCTTGACGTGGCGATGCGCGGCGCGCACAATTGTGAATCTAAGCATGTGCCCGTAGCTCAATTGGATAGAGCGTCGGCCTCCGGAGCCGAAGGTTACAGGTTCGACTCCTGTCGGGCATATTGGGCGGCCCCTCGCACTGGTGCGCATGGCTGCGCATCAGTGACATTCCTCCGTAAACATTGGCGGTTTTCGTCGATCGGTTCATTTTCGCTTTTCGCATCGGTGCGCGTCTGTGCGCCCGGTTCGGCTGTGTACTGATACGCTTTTTGATGCGCCTTGTCGACCGCTCGCTGGAAGTCCTCATCCCCACGCCCTTCTCCGGGTTATGAGGCGCCTACCAGCCCGTTGAAGAACCGGTCTTTTTCATGGGTCGTCTCAGGCCAGCCCCAGGTTGAAGCCGGCCGCGTGAATCAGCAGTCGTTTGAGGATGTTAGGATGCCTGCCCAGCAGTTATAGTCCTCGTAGCCGATCGAATTGGCGACATCGACTTCCTCGTAGATCCGGCCAGTGCGGATAAACAGGTTGTTCCGGATGTTCAGGTTGTTCAGCCCCTGGTTTCCCGCGTGGCTGAGGAAGAAAGAGACCGGCGAGTTCGTGCCTGCCGCGCCGCGCTCGTCGATGGTGTTGTTGCGGAAGATGCAATTGGCGCCCGTGGCCGAGCCGGCCGAGCTGTCGGGCAGCCGTTGAGCAGGATGTTGCGCTCTATGACTGTGTTGTCCGCATATCGGGATGTCACGGAGAATGTCGCCCACCCGGATGCCCTCGTTTGCGTGCTCGCGAATGAAGCGCAATGCCCTGAGGACCTCCGGGCTGGCGCCGGCCAGGGTGTCGGTTGAGCGTCTTTCGACGACGCCCCTGGGTTGAAGCAACAGCGGCTTGGGCGACGGTTTCTTGCCTTCGATCATCTGGTGCAGCAGCTTGGCCGCCTGATAGCCTATCTGCAGGGCATTGACGTCAATGCTGGATATCGGCGTGTCGCTGAGGATGCAGCTGACCTCGTCATTGTCGACGCCAAGAATGGCCAACTGCTGGGGCACCTTGATGCCGCTTTGGCGGCAGATGCTGATGGCCTCCAGGGCCGTATAGTCGAACCAAGCCAAGACCCCGACGGGCTTGGGCAACGCCAATCGCCACTCCCGCATAGCCGCGGAGCTATTCCTGTCGGTCGTGCTGATTGGGCCTGAGAGCATCAGCACCTCGCAACCGGCCCCCGCTTGAGCGAGCGTTCGGATAAATGCCTCTTGCCGCTCCCGGCAGTGGTCTGCCCGATGCCAGCCGATGAAGCCAAAATGAGAGAAGCCTTTGCCCAAAAGATGCTTGGCAGCCAGTGCCCCCACGGCGGCGTTGTCCACGTGGACGGCTGGCAGCCGATGGCCGACGGTGCCGCTGATTTCCACTGTCGGCTTGCCCAGCCTTTTGATATCGTCGAGTTGGGATTCTGACCACAGATCGATACGCCCTGTAGCTTCTTCGTCCTGATCGCGCTGCGCAGCCCCTCAACCATCCCCGGCCGAGCAGTATCATGATCAAGTGGAAGCGCCAGCGTCCGTGCGCCCGGCAATACAGCATGACGCCTTTGAGTATTTCGCGGGCGTAGGAGGCGGAGGCGCCCAGCACCACGCCGATAATGTGCTCCATTGTGATTCTCCATAATCCGTCGGCCGTTACTAGTACTACAACGCTACGAATGGAGCCGTGGCATTTCGCCTGGATTGGAGGCCCGGAGGGCCGGAACGATTGTAGCCGTGGGCGTAAGCCCACGGAGACCGCCCCAGTGGGAAAGAGCCCCGACGGGGCGACAGAGTCGTTGGACAAGCCAACGGTGTCGCCCCTTCGGGGCTCAGGCACACGCCCATGCACACCGGGGGCTTACGCCCCCGGCTACAGTAGTACCGACCCTTCGGGTCTGCATTTCGTAGCGTTGTAGTACTAGCAGCCCGTTGAATAAGTGTCGCAGGCGTCTCGCCCGCGTCTGGAAACCATCGAGATCTCGGCATGTGCAAGCGCGGGCGAGACGCCCGCGACACGAAAACGGCCCTGTTCAACGGGCTGCCAGGCCTCGGCCCGAGCCGGCAGGCCAGACACGAGTATAGCAGCAATATGCTGACTTAGAACGGTCCAGTGTTCACCGGACCTAGAAACGGCGAAGACCGCCGGAGCGTCTCTGCCTCATAACCGCAGGGCGCTGCTGCAATGAGCGCCTGCCCGGTTGAGAGTCTCTGGTGTGGTCCACACTCCCTTCGAACCGAATCCGGAAATGGAACATAGACATGACGGCAACGGCACCGTCAGTTTCAAGGACTACATCATCCTGGAAGCCAACTTCGGCAAGAGCATCCCAGAGCCGAGCATTCTCTCTCTGCTGGCCGCCGGAGTGTTTCTGAGGGGGTCAGAGCGGGGGCCTCATTCCATTTCCCGCCAATCGGGCAGCGCTGGGGCGAGTGGTTCCGTCAGCCGCCCGATTGCCCATGCCTTGGGGGGCAATATTTGCTGAAACAGTCCGCGCAAGTTTGCGCCGTGTAGCATACTGGCGCGACCGGCCGAAGGCCGTTACTGCGACACGGCTCGCGTGGCTGGAGCCAAAGTGGTGGACGCGGGGACGGCATTCAGCAGTTCCGCCATCGTGGCGCGGAGCATCCAACTCGTATCTCCGCCGGCGGGAAGGAGTACCTCGCCATCGTTTGTGACTGTTGCTCGTGCTCCGCAAAGTGGGATCACGTGGTTGGTGATCATGATGGCCTTCTCTGAGTCGATGGTGCCGGCGGCCAAGTCCACAGCTGCCAGATACGCCCCGCGTGAGTCGCTGTAAAGGAGCAGCGTGCGGCCCTTCGCCCAGATCAACTGCGGGTCGGAGACATCCTGCAAAGGCTTGCTCGGCGCCAGAAGTCTTGGCGCGGTCCAAGACGTGCCGGTCGCGGAGGTCATGTGGCACAGTCCGGCGCCAAAGTTGCTAAAGACCAAGTGCACGCGCCCCGTGCTATCGGCGGTTAACTGTGGGTGGAAGTAGTTCGCGTTCTTGAGCTCGCCTTCTTCCACGGTGAACGGCTCCAGGGCCTGAATCTCCTGGAACGACTTGGCAGACGCGGCAAAACTCCGCCACAGCACGAGGCAGTCGCCGTTCTCCCGCTGAAGCAGGGCCGGTGCCGTCAGCGGCCAGCCGCTAACCACGCCGATGGCGACCGGACGCGGCGTCGTCCACACGTTGCCGTCGCGCGTGGAGGTGAGGAACAGGCGATACCCGGCCGTGGTCGCATACTGAAGCGAAAGGCGGTTGGAAAAGAAGGCCAGCTGCACGGTGCCGTCGCGCGTGGCCAGGGCAGCCGGGTGGATGTTTTCGAAGACGCCTGAGAACGGCGCCGGTGTTGGTGGCGTCCATGTCAGACAGTCGGAACTCTGGGAGAGGACGATCGCCCCCTGGCGGCAGCCGATGGCGAGGTGTCGGCCGCCTTCGAGCGTCACCACGTTCACGTCCGCGAGGGAGCCGCCGAGTTCCGTCTGCGTCCAATGGAAGGGGCTGTCAAGGTTGGCGAAGAAACCGTACCGCCCACCGGGGCGGATGTCGGCTTGCACCTGGAACCTCTCGCTCCGGCCCGGCACTTCGTATGCGAACGTGTACCGGCCGGGCTTGAAATTGTTGCGGGCCCAGTCCACGCCGATAGTCTGGTCTCCGTAGGTGATCTTGCCTCCAGGCGGCAGGGCGGCGGTCTGGATCCACGCCCTCGGTTGCAGGGTGGGTGGATTAGTCGTCATGGGCCGGAAAGTCGCCTTCACTTGGACGCTGTGGACGATGAAGTTGTCTTTCCACGTCCCGGTCTCGATGTGGACCACTTTTATGCCTGGCGGGATAGTGGCCTCCAGATGGCAGATCTCACGACCGGGCTTTTTCTTCCAGGACAGGCTGGCCAGCGGGATAGTGCCGGGGTTGGGCCCGCCCGCGACGACGAAGCACTGGAACTGTCCGCCCGAATGCGTGTTCAACTGCTCCACGTCACAATCGAACTCCATCCGCTCAAGTTCCTGCCCCGGCACCGACACGAAGGCGAATTTCCAGTCGGGCGAGCCGGGGCCGGCAGAGAGGAAGTAGGCGCGTCGCTGAGTCGCCTCCTCGCTGAGCATCAACGTGGTCGAAGGGCTGTCGGGTTTGAGCACGTACAGGCAGGGCGCATCCGGCAACGGCTGATCGGCCGGAATGGACAGGAATGTCTCCGCGACACGCTGAGCATCCAGGACCACCTGTCCGCCCCGGTTCGGATCATTCCACACGCAATCGCGAAGGCGAGACCAAGTGGCCAGGGCCGCCGTCGCGTCACCAGCAGCTGCCTGCGCGGCGGCCAGATCCGAGAGAATCCGCGTCAGGAGATGTCGGTCGCGGTCCTCCACGTCGGCGAACTCCGCGGCGACCTTGGCCAACCCCGCAGCCGCCGACTTGGCGTCCTTCAGTTCGCCCACCTGGATGCGGGCGATCCAGATCGCCAGCGACATGCGCCCGCGGCCGCTGAACGCCTTCTCCTCCTGGACGTGCTGATAGGCGTCAACCGCCTCCTTCCAGTGCCCGGCGAGCTGGCATGCATGGCCGTACCAAAGCCAGTCCAGCGCCTCGACGCCCTCGCCGGCGGTGGCGAGGCCTTGGCCGATTTCCATGGCGCGGGTGTAGTTGCCTTCAGCGATCGACTCCTGCTCGGCCTTACGGAGCTCGGCCAATTGGTGGGGGAGCTCCATAACGATGGAGTTGACGATCAATTTGGCTCGGCCGGCGGTCTCCAAGTCGTCGATAAGGATCGCCCTGCGGACGGCCTCCATGGCGGGAAACCCGATCTGAATGAGGCGCTGCGTCGCATCCTCGCGGACGGCCCAGCAGTCGCTGCCCAGTTGCTTGATGAGCGCGTCGATCTGCTCCGGTGCGGCGGGCGTGCTTCGCGCCCTCGCCCACGTGGCACATAGCGCCATGACGGTGATCAGTACAAAGACTGCTCGCTGGGACATCTTTGTCTCCCGGTTTCTTCACCACGGTCGCGCCGCACTCAATGTTCAGTTCAGCATGGCGATGATGGCTGACTATAACCACAGGACGGGCCCGCATCTATTGCGTCTCCCAGCTGGGTCACAGGTTTTACGCCGCCTTGCGGAAGCAGCTCTTCAGCGGCCCGCCCATCCGACAGATTAGCTGGACGGCGCAGGCGATGCCCGGTAATGTGCCGATTCATTCTGAAAACCAAGGAGTGCTTCTGTGACCAAGATCGCGTTTATGGGTGCTGGCAGCACGGTGTTCGCCAAGAACGTCCTGGGTGATTCGCTGCTGACGCCGGCGCTGCAGGACTCGCACATCGCCTTGTACGATATTGACGCCGATCGGCTGCGCGAGTCCAGGCTCATGCTCGACACGCTCAACGCCAACGTGAACAAGAATCGCGCCACGATCACCGGACACCTGGGCGTGCGCAACCGCCGCGTGGCCCTGACGGACGCCGACTTCGTGGTCAACGCCATCCAGGTAGGCGGCTACAAGCCCGCCACCGTCATCGATTTTGACATACCCAAGAAGTACGGCCTGCGGCAGACCATCGCCGACACGCTGGGCATCGGCGGCATCTTCCGGGCGCTGCGGACCATCCCGGTCGTGCTGGACTTTGCCCGCGACATGGAAGCGGTCTGCCCCGACGCCTGGTTCCTCAACTACACCAATCCCATGGCCATGATTACCGCGGGCCTGCTGCGAGGATCGAGCATCCGCACGGTGGGCCTGTGCCACAGCGTCGATGGCTGCGCGCCGGGGCTGTTGTGGTTCCTGGACCTGCCCATGCCCAGAGGGCTCCAGTGGCAGGTGGCCGGCATCAACCACCAGGCCTGGCTGCTGGAGATCACCGACGGTGGCAAGGACCTGTATCCGCGAATCAAGAAGGTTGCCGCCGCCAAGCTGGCGGAGATCGCCCGCCGCGGCGGCGGGCGGAAAGTGGTGGACTCTGCCCGGGCCAAACTGGGCGATCAGTGGCAGCAGGATCCGCTGGCCCGGGCGGCTCACGACATGGTGCGGCTGCGTTTGATGCTCGAACTGGGCTATTACATCACGGAGTCCTCCGAGCACAACGCCGAATACTCGCCGCTGTGGATCAAGCGGACGCACCCCGAGTTGATCGACGCCTACAACATCCCGCTGGACGAATACCCGCGGCGGTGCGTCAACCAGATCAATGGCTGGAAGCGCCAGCGCGACCAGATCGTTCACAACAAGCAGCTGTCCCACACGCGCTCGCACGAGTACGCGTCGTACATCATGGAGGCCTGCATCACGGGCGTGCCCGTTCGCATCGGCGGCAACGTGATGAACACAGGCCTTATCACCAACCTGCCGGCCAAGGCCTGCGTCGAGGTGCCCTGCCTGGTCGACCGCAACGGCGTCCAGGGCACGCACGTGGGCGACCTGCCCGAAGCATGCGCAGCCATGAACCGCACGAATATCAACCCGCAGATCCTGGCGGTCGAGGCCGTGCTCACTGGCAAGAAGGATTGCGTGTACCAGGCGGCGATGCTGGACCCCCACACGGCCGCTGAACTGAGCATCGACGAAATCCGCAGCATGTGCGACGACCTGATAGTCGCCCATGGCCAGATGCTGCCGAAGCTCCGGTAGGCCCGGCGGATAATCGTCTGGTGGGGCCGCGGCTGGAAAAGCCATGCGGTCGGGCGGCCTCGCTGGACATGTGCGCGCTCTGTCTTTGGATGTTATCCGAATTATTCTCCAACCTTTGGACCTTCCGGGACGACTAGAGAGTGGAGAGCGAAACAGACAACGTGAGCAGTGATGACGCAGAGCTTGTGGCCTCAGCGCTGGCGGGTGGGCCCGAAGCCTTCGGCCCGATCGTCGAGCGATACCAAGACGCCGTATTCGGCGTGGCCTTGGCGCGGGTCAGCAACTTTCACGATGCTCAGGATGTCGCCCAGGCGGTGCTTGTCGAGGCCTTCGGACGGCTGGCGAATCTGCGTGAGCCGGCCAAGCTGGGCGCGTGGCTGCGAAAGATGGCGATCCATCGCAGCCTGGACCTGCTGCGGCGGCGCAAGGATATGATCGACCTGGATGATGTGCCCGAGCCACCGGCCAGGCCCTCGGCCAGCGGCGACCTCCGCGAGGAGGTGCTGCGGGCCATTGCCAAACTGGGCAAGCCGCAGCGCGAGGCCGTCACGCTGTTCTACATTAACGGCTACTCTGCCGCCGAGGTGGCCTCGGTGTGCGGCGTGCCAGTCAGCACCGTAAAGGCCCGCTTGCACGAAGCGCGGGCCAGGCTGAAAGAGGAGATGGTTCGCGTGGTCGAGGACGTGCTGAAATCCGAGGCCCCCAAGGACGACTTCGCCGCTGGCGTGTACGACGCCATCACCCAGTCGCTGTCCTGGTCGGCCCGGGTCCAAGCGATCGCCAGCATCGGTCCCCGCGGCGTGCAAGGCTGGTTGCGAGCGATGGCCTCGCCGCAGTGGCGACACCGCCGCACCGCCGTGGTACACCAGGAGCGGCTGCGCAGCCCCGAGAACATCGAGACGATGCTGGATGTCCTGAAACAGGCGTTGCACGACCCCAACAAGAAGGTCCGGCGCTCGGCCGCCGAGGCCGTGCTGCGCCTGGATGTCGATGAGCAGCGCAAGCGGCGCGAACTGCTGCCGCTGGTGGTGCCGCTGCTGAGCGATCCCAGCGGCCGAGTCCGGCGGATGACGGCCTTTAACCTGCTGCCGTACGCCGATACGGTGCCGATGGATTTGGCGCTCGACGCCCTGCTGCGGGAGCCGAATCCCAAGAAGCGCTGGGAGTTGACGGAGCTGATGAAACGCATCGTGGCCAGAGCGGGCAAGTAACCCGCAAGGCCGCGGCAAATGGAAATATGGGCGGTAGAACGGCGTCAGGGCCGGAACACGTGAACGCGTGCCCGCTTCACGCGAAAGTTCTGACGCCGGCCGGCGCGGGAGGGCACTCCGCGCCGGACCGCCCGCTTGTTTTCGTATGTAGGTGCCCTGGTTAGGTCTTTTCAGGGCAGTAACGGCAGCACGCAGTTCCGGATCGTTTGCTCTTCTGTGCAATACGTCCCTCAGCAGCCGGACCTTCACTGGCACATCCGGTGCCCGAGCCAGCACTCGCTCTGCGGCAGATGCCAGCAATTCTTGCATGTCGATAGTCTCCACTCATTCCCCTTGCCTATCAAGGAATGACTGGATGTACGCTACGCGGGGCGACGAAGGCTACCCGTCGCGGAGCCTCGCCCGGCCACGGAGGTTCTTCGGAAGCTTGGCCCGTTTATCCTGGGCAACCGTCAATGGCGTGAAGTTCGACGCCATATCCACCATGTTGGCGGGCAGACGAAACGCCCCGATGGTCACCGTACTGGCTGTCTCGGTCCTGCTGGCGAACGGTACGGGCGGGTTGACGTGATCTTGCTGTTGTTTGAACGCCGACGAATCGATCGGCTGGTCGGACCAGGCCAGCACATATCGGTAGGTGGTCTTGGTCTGCGTGCCGCCGCCAAGCTTCTTCTCGGTGGTGCTTTCCTGGTTTTCTTTCCACTGAAACATCTCGACCTTCCGCTGCAGCCTGATGGCCGAGGCTGATACGCCGAACTCTTCATCCGTCAGGATGTCCTTGGTGCCGGCCTTACCGGTCATGTGGACCGGCTTGCCGTCGTTGGCGGGATCGACGCGGTCGCTGGCGACGGAGACCGTGTTGGCGGCCCCTTCCTTCAGCGTTCTGGCCTGTCGCACGGCCCGGCCTTCGTTCCAGAGCAGGACGGCGAACGCGGCCAGGAACAATACGATGCCTAAGAGAATTCCCTTGAAGGCGTTTCCGAGCCGCTGTCCAAAAGACTGCTGCGTTACTTCCGTGAACTCGTCGGGCGACATGGCAGCACCTCACTCGGATCAAGAAGCCTTACGCGGTTTGAGATAGACCGGCGACCCGCTTGCCGGTGACGTTCAATATGTCCAGCTTGCCGGGCAGATTCTGCCTGCGCACGGGAACCATGTCCACCACGTCCAACCCACAGGTGGCAAGCACCTTTTCCAGGCTGACCGTGCATGCCGGGGCGCCGCCGCCACCGCCGCCAGCGACGCAAATGCCGACAGCGTGCTTGCCCTGGATGCCGCTCTTGCCGTCTGCGTGCATGCAGGTTCGCCTGAGCCGGTCGAGGAACGCACGCAAGCTTTCGCTGAGGTCACTGAAGTACACCGGGGTGCAGAACGCCACCGCGCCGGCCTGCCGGATCCCTTCGACCAGCGATGAAAACTCATCATCGATGACGCACTTGCCTTGGGTTCGGCAGATGCCCCATCCATCATCGCCACATTGGCGGCATCGTTCGATCCGCAGTTCAGGCAGGAACTCTTGATGGCAATGGGCGCCTTCGCCGGCGGCGCCCGCCATGAAGGCGTCAGAGGCCTGTGCGGTCTGGCCCTTTGTGTTGCGGCTGCCGTTGATCACCAGGATGTTCATGATCTCTCCTTTGGCCCAGATGGTTTGTGCTCGCACCATAGCTTGCTCGCATCGCACATTCAATTCTTCGTTGTGCCCTTCCGGTGGCGTGCCCAGGCCGATGCAATGTCTCATCGCCTGCGCACAAAAAAAGAGGCCGTTATCAGGCCCCTTCTCGCTCACCAGTCTAATTGGCGAAGGCGCGAACGCGAAACATCCGGCCCCTTTGGCCGACGGTCGGATAAGGGTCCGCACCGCCGCGCCAAAGGGGCCTCTCTTCCACAATGCTGTGGTTACTTGCTGTTCTTACGCCGCAGGGCCGCCAGGCCGCCGATGACCAGCAAGCTCAGCGTGGCCGGCTCGGGAACGGTGGTTCCGCTTAGCAGCAAGTCGGTGCCGCTGCTCCCGTAGATGTCCGAGTAGGTCGTGGCCCCGATCGAATCCAACTCCGTCACCTCTGAGCTGACGAAGTACATCGTGCTCGAGTCCAAAGGAGTGGAAAAGGTTCCGGTGAAGACGCCGCTGGAGCCGTCATACGCACACGCGGCGGACGCTGCCGAACTCAGAGTCGTCCAATAGATGTACCCCATAGGATCCGTGGACGAAGTGTTCTTGTAGCACATGAGATCGACCGAGTACGAATTGTCGGCGTTGTGCAGCCTGATCTGCTCGAACTGCTGCACTGCGGCGGGATCGGAATTGGTGTGCTGAAGCACGTCGATGGAGAAGCCTTTGGCCGCGGCAGCGGTGGGAGACAGGCCCCACTTCCCGTTCGTGTAGTAACTGTTGGTTTCGTGTCCGCTGACATTGGTGTACTGTGCCATCGTGCCAGTCCACGGCTGATACACCGTTACCGTCCCGGCGGCCAGGCCGGCGTCGGGAACGACCGTGCCGCCCTTGGCGCTGGCCCGAAAACTCGCCGAACTGGTCGTCACGCTTGCCTGGTCGAACATGTAGACGCTCATGTTCACCGTCGTGCCGTTGGGATCAGAGGTGTAGAACTGCCCCCAGCCACCGGCGAGGTCGTTATGCTGCGCGTACTCGTCACGCGTGGCGTTGTAGCTGGCCTCTCCGACCCAATAGAAACTGTTGAGGTAATCCGAGGGGATCGTGTAGCTGATCGTGGCGTGTCCGGTGGCGTCAACGGTGCCGGTTCCGAAGGTCGTGTTCTTCCAGCCTGTCGGGCCGGTGTAGAACCCCCAAATGTCCGCGGGGGCGCCGACTTCTGAATTGGGGCAGTTAATCGTCACGGTGCCGGTGGCACCGGCGGAAATCGTGGCGCGGGCCGGCGTACAAAGGCTCGCAGAAACCAACATCGCCAAACCTAGGGCTGCAATCACTGAATGTTTCATTTTGAGGCTCCTTTGCCGGTTCTTTCGTCCGGCTGTGTGTAGAGAACTATGAACATTTCGCCTGGCCCCTCAGCCAGGTTCCTCGGCCCTCATCGAAGCTGCTTGCGAATCCTGGGCCCCTTTGGCCGACGGTCGGATGAGGGTCCGCACCGCCGCGCCAAAGGGGCCTCTCTTCCACAATGCTGTGGTTACTTGTTGTTCTCGCGCCGCAGGACCGCCAAGCCGCCGAGGACCAGCAGGCTCAGCGTGGCCGGCTCGGGGGTTGTCCCGACGAAGGTGGCCGGGGTGAGGCACGCGGAGAAATCGTTAAGGTTACCGTCTGCGCTGATGGTGGGGTCGACGCTGGGGGGCCCGATCAGGATCTGGAGACTGAAGTCGATGGGGTCGCCTAAGGTGAAGTAGGGGCTGGTGAAGGTAATGCCATTGTTGTCGGTGGCGTTCTGGCCGCTGAGGCTGTATCCCGAAGAGGAACCAAGCAGGCTAGCGCTATTGGCAGACCCGGAGAAGATGAGGTTGTCGTTGTTGTCGAGGATGGAAAAGGACAGGTCTGTAACGGCGACGCCGTACAAGTAACCAAAGATGGGTCCGAAGGCGGTACCTGGTGTGGTCGTGGCTGCGAAGGAGAATTCTCCGGTGGCCGAGCCGGCCCCGAAAGAATTTGGGGCATAGAGCGTGATGTTGACGGGGATATTAGCGCCGCTCAGGATGCCGCTTGTGAGCGTGACGACGGGGTCGCTGGCGGTGGTAGAGACACCGATGAGTTGTTCAGAAGCCTGGGCCGCCGCGCCGAACGCCAGTATTGCAACAATGTTAACCACTGCAATCATCGAGAGTTTCACTTTGAGGCTCCTTTGATGCCGGCTCTTTCGTCCGGCTGTGTGTAGAGAACTATGAACATTTCGCCTCGCCCCTCAGCCAGGTCACTCGTCCCTCATCGAAACTGCTGGCGAATCCTGGGCCCCTTTGGCCGACGGTCGGATGAGGGTCCGCACCGCCGCGCCAAAGGGGCCTCTCTTCCACAATGCTGTGGTTACTTGTTGTTCTTGCGCCGCAGGGCCGCCAGGCCGCCGATGACCAGCAGGCTCAGCGTGGCCGGCTCGGGGGCCGAGTAATTGACCGTATATGGATCGTCCGTCCCGTAGTTCTTGCAATCCAGGATGAGGCAACTCATTCCATAAATCTCACCTCTGGCGCCAAAAGCAGCGGCCGTTTGCGTGCCGACCAAGCTGCCATCTACGGAGTAGCTCATGATTTGCGTCGTCTGGTCGAACTGGAAGGTGAGGGTGTGCCACTGGTCAGTGCCGATGGAGGAAGCCACCAGCTGCCACCCAGCAGTGTCATTGTAGTTGTAGAAGCCGGCACCAGCAGTTGCGCTGGTTCCGCTGATGTATGCCAGGATCGAACTATTATTGCCGTCGTAGGTACTGTTGGTGGCCAGATCATTGCACGTGAACCACACGCCGGCGTTGACATTCTGTTGAGTCCAGGACGCCGGCACGTACATGCCGACGGTATACGTCTGGACTGTCGGGCTGCTCCAGCTCAGGCTTGCGCCCATCCCCTGGTAACAGTAGAACGTTCCTGTGGGCCCACTGCCGTAGCCTTCCTGATAGACGTCAACGCCCTGAAACGTCGTCGGGCCGTAAGTGCCCGGGGCTGTTCGGTCTACCGTCAGCGTCATGTTAGGGTCGAAGTTCTGCGATTCGGCCTTGGCCGACGCGGTGACGACCAGAATCAGACTCGCCGCCGCGATGAAACAAACCATTGCTGCTAGTGAACGCTTCATTTAGAGGCTCCTTTGCCGGCTCTATGGCCGGCTGTCTGTGAAACTACTATGAACATTTCGCCTGGCCCCTCAGCCAGGTCCCTCGGCCCTCATCGAAGCTGCGCGAAAATCCCTGGCCCCCTTGGCCGACGGTCGGATGAGGGTCCGCACCGCCGCGCCAAGGGAGCCTCGCTGGGAGGTTAAGCTTACTTGTTCCGACGCCGCAGGGCCGCCAGGCCGCCGAGAACCAGCAGGCTCAGCGTGGCCGGCTCGGGGACGGGCCCGGCGACGAGGTTGTCGATGGCGATCACGTCACCGGCGAAACCATTCTGCCAGACCGAGAGCCACACGTAGCCGTTGCCGCACAGGTCGCTGTTGAGAAAGGGGCCGCCGGGAGAATTCGCCTGCAGGGTGGTCGTGCCCAATAGCGACTTGGCACTGTCATAAACGCTCAGGTCCGTCTCGACCAGCTCATTGGCGTTGGTGCCCTGGCGAAAGACCATGTCGAACGTGTACCAGCCCGATTCGGTGATCGTAGCGAGTTGGTCGCTCTGGCCAGTGGCCGAGATATTCACGATGCCGGTGCCCGGAACGGACACCTGGAAGTTCTGCTCAGCCCCGTAGTTGTTGGGGTCGGCATGATACGGTGCCATGTCGATCCAGAACGCGGGCGTGCCGCCCAAGTAGCCAGGGGCCCACGCTGTGTTGATATACACGTCGATAGACTGGTGGAACGGCCCCGAATATACGCTGTCCTTGCCGCCGTAAAAGGAATAGCCGCCCATTCCACACCCATAGCCGTACTCATCCGGCTTGTTCTGCACTTCCGCATAGAAATCGCCAGAACTGGCGTTTAAGTGGAGCGCCCCACCGCCGGAAGCGACCTGGGTGATCCCCTGGTAGGCGGTGAACCCGCTCACGTCCGACTCAAATCCCTGCGAATAGCCCGACACGGCCCAGGCATTAGAGGCCAGAAGTACGACACACAGAGTCGAAAAGACAATTCTGCCACCAAGCATTTGAGGCTCCTTTGCCGGCTCTATGGCCGGCTGTCTGTGAAACTACTATGAACATTTCGCCTGGCCCCTCAGCCAGGTCCCTCGTAAAGCTCTGGCCCGGGTTGCGCCCGCAGCGTTCGGCCATCCCTCCGGAGGCCGACCGCCCACGGGCGTCGCCGGTGCCGTCTTGCCACCCCAGCACGACCGGGGAGGCGGTGAAACTCGAGGCTTCCATGCCAATGCACACACACATATTGCATCTATCAAACTCGCAGCTTGGCAGCATCGGGATGGCCGTCGGTGCCGCTTGCTTTAACGGCCTGGCCGACTTATGCACCGCCCGTACTGCCGTCTGCGTGGAAAAAGAAAAGCGTTACGCCGCCAGGCGGGTCACAAGACGCATCGCGTGGTTCCGGCCGGCCCACAGGTCCTCCAGTCTCAGCCGGATTGCCGCCGGAAGAACCTCGATCGTGCTGGAAGACCTCTTGGCTCGGACCGAGCTCGCCAAACGAATCGAACGGGCCGGCCTGTTGTGGACCGTAATAGTCATGTCTGAAACCTCCTCGCCTTTGCGAAAGTCGTACTGCATCTATGTTTGTCGCTGCCGGACGCCTCGCCGGCAGATTGATTGCACTGCGAACGCTACGCTGCCTGGCTGAGATTCCCCGTTGACGCAGGGTGCTGTGTGGCCTCGACCACCGGTACATTGGGGTACCACAAGCTCAGACGTGCGCGGCGGTTCAGTTCGGCACCAATGGTGGCCTTGAGATCCTGGCCATGCAGAATCCTTAGCAGCAGAAGTTCCTGGCCCGTCAGACTCTTGATGATTTCGCTCACGTTTGTTCTCCCGTTTTCCCGTGGTATGGAATCGGCCGGGCACGCTGCCCGACACTGTGCCTATGCCGCTAACTTCAGACGCGGGGCCAGCCGCTTGCCGCGAGCCTCATCCGCCATGTACTGGCTGTACATGTACCCCTTGGTTCGGCGGCGACGGTCGACTCGGCACGTCCATTCGCCATCGACGGCTTCGATCAGTTCGGCCAGCTCGGATTCTGTCATGCTCCTGAGTCGATGTTGCAGCGTGCGGTTCATCGGATTCCCTTTCCTTGACTCACGCCCGGGTCACCGGGCTGACCTGACCTTCAGCAGGCACGGCTGGGGCTCATTCCAGCAACTGGCGTGCCTGGCGGTTACTGGTTCCAGCATGGCGTCCCATTCGGCCGCTGCCATCGGGCCCAAGGCCAGGGCGACGCCACGCGTGCGGGCAAAGATCTCCAGCGAGGCATCCGTCCGCTCGATGTACAGCAGGATGTCGTTGGGCTCGACGTGGTCGATGGCCAGCTCCAGCACGTCACCCGCCAAGGTGGGCCTGGCCGTGCCGTCGATAACGACTCGGGCCGCCCGCCCACACGCCTCCGTCACGGCCTGCCGCTCGCCGGACTGGATCACGTTGAGGCTGAACTCGGCATGTTCCTGAACCCATTGGGCGACCTGCGTCAGGAGTGAGTCCCCGGGCAGGAATACTGCAATATCGGTTTTGGTCCCGTACATAAACACGTATCCTTACGTAGTGCGTGACCGCTGGCCACGCTGCACACTTTTCGCTTACAGCCGCCCGATGCTTCTTGCGACGCTTCTGCCTGCTTCACAGCAAGCGCCGTGCCAGCACAAATATGGTGCCGGATGATGTGGCTTCCGTCGCTTGAGCCCGGCAAAACGATCTATGCCGGCAAGCGACGACGCGACGCGTCTCCCCCAGGCGGCATCACGCAGTGACGTGTCAGCGCAAAAAAGCGGCGGCGGCCTCAAGAGTGGCCGCCGCCATTGCCAAGTGGGAAGAGAGGGTAGTCTTTCCTGGCATCCTTTGCTTCTGGATGGATGTAGAGCAATGGCCGTGCCAGGACGAAAATGAGGAAGTTCCGCTCGCGTGCGCCTGAGTTGATGTCGATGCGAGCCGGCTGAACCTGGATTTCATGCGTGCGCGGAGCATCTTACGCGCGCAAAGTGCATCTTGCGCCGAAAAAGAATACACATGCGGAGATGTGATGCGGCAGTGTGGTGTGGGGCAATAGACAGGACGTTGGCGGTGGGTGTCAGCGCAAAAAAGCGGCGGCCTCAAGAGTGGCCGTCGCCATTGCCAAGTGGGGAGAGAGGGTAGTCTTTCCTGGCATCCTTCACTTCTGGGGGGATGTAGAGCAAAGGCCGTGCCAAGACGAGACGAAGGGAGTTTCGCTCATGCGCCCGCGAATGGATGTCGATCCGAGCCGGCTGAGCCTGGATTTCATGCCCACGCGGAGCATCTTGCGCGCGTAAGGTGTATCTTGCTCGGCAGACCAAACGCATGTGCAAGAGCGAATGTGCAATCTGGTTTGGGGCAAGAGGCAGTGCGCCGGCGGTGGTGGGGGGCGGGGCAGCGCAAAAAAGCGGCGGCGGCCTCAAGAGTGGCCGCCGCCATTGCCAAGTGGGAAGAGAGGGTAGTCTTTCCTGGCGTCCTTTGCTTCTGGGTGGACGTAGAGCAAAGGCCGTGCCAGGACATGTATTTCCCATCGCGGTCCGTCTGTGCAGGCTGAAGCCGGGACTCTGAGGGAGCGATAGACGTTCTTGGGAAGAGCATTCGGCGAACGCCGAGGTGCATCTTGCGTGAGGCCCGGGGGCGTCTGAGCATCTGGCCGCTGCGTTCGCCGAATGCAGGAAGGGCGACAAGCCGTTGCTGGTCGCCCTTCGCATGCTGGGATGCCCAAGGGGGCATGGCTAGGCAAATTGGATGTCTCTGAGCTTGCGCCGGAGCGTGCAGCGGTGGATCTGCAGCAACTCGGCAGCAGCCTGCTGATTGTTGTCCGTCGCCAGCATTGCTCGCTTGATAGCCAGCCGCTCGGCTTGCTGCAGGCTCTGGACCTCGCCTGGCTGGCTCGTCTCACCGCGCAGGTCGCTTCCGAGAGACTTCACCAGCAATTCCGCCGGCAGCTTCGTGGCGTAAAGCCGCTCGATCCAGGCCGCCAGTTCGCGGACGTTGCCTGGCCAGCGGTGGTTCATCAGCCTGGAGCGAACATGCTCGCTCAGCACTATCTCATCACGCTCATAGCGCGCGGCACAGAGAGAGTTGAAGTGTTCCAGCAGCAGGGGGATGTCCTCGGCCCGCTGCCGCAGGGGCGGCAACTCGATTGTGACCACGTTCAGCCGGTAGTACAGGTCCTCGCGGAAGCGGCCCCTGCGAACTTCCTCACGCAGGTCGCGATTGGTGGCGGCTATGAAACGGGTGTCCACCCTGACCGGCGCCGCCAGGCCCACGGGCATGACCTCGCCTTCCTGGAGAACGCGCAGCAGCTTGGGCTGCAGGTTCAGGGGGATCTCGCCGATCTCGTCCAGGAACAGGGTGCCGCTGTCGGCGGAACGGACCATGCCCAGCATGGTTTGTTCTGCCCCGGTGAATGCCCCGCGGACATGGCCAAAGAACTGGCTCTCGAAGACGGTTTCGTTGACACCGGCGCAGTTGACCGGAATGAACGGCTTGGCCGATCTCGGGCTGCTGGCGTGCAGCCGGCGTGCGACCAGTTCCTTGCCGGTTCCACTTTCGCCCTCGATCAGGACGCTGCAGTCAGATTCCGCGACCGCGTCCGTTAGCTGCATTACCTCAGTGATGGCCCGCGACGCCCCAATCCATTTGGGCGCAGCAGCCATCCCCTCACGTGTCCCTCTCATCGCTCAGATCCCTTCCTTTTCGGCAAACATCGCCTTGACACAGCAAGTCTGCATCACGTACCGCGGCGTAAAGGCCCTCACCTTTTCACCGGCACTGCGCAAGGGTAAACACCAAGCATGGCATAGAACGAGGAGAGATGCCCCGTAGAAACCTTGCCCGAAACCCTCTCTTGGGAACCCTGTGGCCACAGCGACGCACACAGTCCGATACATCTGTACCACAGAATCCAAAGTTGTCAATACGTTTTTCAAGACATCTTCTTCAAACACTTGCGCCAGCCACGATTCGTCGCTCGGGTTCTCACGCCCGAGGGCGGGCCGCACGTTCGTGCAAGCTAGCTTCTTCGTCGCCGCAGCGCTGCCAGGCCGGCTATGGTCAGCAGGCTCAGCGTGGCCGGCTCGGGGACCGGTCCCACCACAGATCCGGTGCCCACCGAACCGTCAATGATGTTGCCGGTAATCGTCTCGGGCGGCAAGACGCTCAGGATGCACAGCACCTGGCCCCATTGGCCGGGGGGAATGCTCGCATCGCCCGTAAGATCGTAGTCGATGGAGACCAGCGGACCGCCGGTGATCGGCAGGATATAGGCCTGCGGTTGCGGGGCGGTGCCACCGGCCAGAAAGCCAGTCGGCGCGGAACTGGTGAGCGCACCCATGACGGTGCTGTCCGAAGAGCCGGCGAAGGGCCACAGGGTCAGCTTCTCGATCGGGCTGCTGCCGGGGCTACCGGCGTTCAGTACCTGATACAGGTACGCGTAGTGGCCTTGGCCGTCGGTCAAGGCTTGGCTGTACACGATACCTTCCAGAGTGCCGCCACTCATGCTGGTGGCCAAGAG
Organism: uncultured Planctomycetota bacterium; assembly: GCA_903892515.1. Lineage (GTDB taxonomy): Bacteria > Planctomycetota > Phycisphaerae > SM23-33 > SM23-33 > CAITIS01. Next base: position 86,062 of record CAITIS010000098.1, read on the forward strand.
CGATGTGGCCGGCGCATACGATCCGTCCAAGGACACATCCTGGAGCGTGACCTGCCCGCCCCACGCCAAGGAACCGGACAACACGATTAACAACGCCAGTGAAACCCCGAATGCACGATGTGCGCAAACCATCTTCCCTCTCTCTTTCCACTTGGCTCTCAGTGCCTGCTGCGACCAGTGCCGAACTGGACGCGCAGTAGCACAACTGCTACCTATCTCTGCCAACCCAATCCAACCGAGGAAAATCGCCAGACATGGCTGGGGAAAAAACGCCCCGTTACAAAACCCTGCCCGCTACCCTCAGATCAAGGCCGCGTGGCGACCTCGCCGCTTACGATAGGCGAAGTTATACCACAGAATGCAAATGTGTCAATGGGTATTCTATGATGACATTCTACTTTGACTGTACGCCTCTTTGGATTCTCGCCGGGACTCGATCAGATCAGCGAAGCGAAGGGTGGCCTTAACAACAGGCCATTGACATGGCCATCTGGCAGCCCAGAGGCGTCGGCCGGCAGGTCGCCTTGGCCTTGCGAAGCGAGTCGAATTGTGTCGTGTTCGTGCGGTTCATTGGAAAGCTCACTTACTCTATCGGGTAATGATAGTCATAGTCGTAGCCTTGTCAACTAGAGAAATGATATTTTCTTCGCGGTATGAGCGGAACACGGCCATCAGAGGCGGGAATGGCGGCAATTGGCTCGAAACTTCTGTTGAACAGCGGTCCCGCTAACGGTAGAATCTACATACTGACGATGAGCTTTTAGAAGGAACCACGTGCTTCTCTCACAGAAATGCCAATATAGTGTCCGCGCGATCCTGGAGTTGGCCAAGCATTACGGCTCGGGCATCATGCGCTGCGGCGAGATCGCCGAGCGCCAAGCCATTCCCCAGCGATTCCTCGAAGTGATCCTCAACGAACTCAAGTCCGCCGGCCTCGTGGACGCCCGTCGCGGCATCCACGGAGGTTTCTCGCTGGCCGTTCCGCCCAAGGACCTGACCGTCGGCCGGGTGATCCGGTTGGTGGACGGGCCGCTGGACCCGGTCCGCTGCGTGGGCAAGGGCGGCGAGCCGTGCACGCTCCGCTCGGGCTGTTCGCTCGTGGAGCTATGGAACCAGGCCAAGTCCGCTGTCGAGGCCATCTACGACGGCACGACATTTCAGGACCTCGTCGAGCGTGAACAACTAGCCAGCCGCGCCTCCTGCGGCGATTACACGATCTAAGGCCGGCGACTCACGCCTTCGTCTTTTTCGCCCACCGCGTGTAGATGTGCGGGTTTTGCTTTTGGCACAGTTGGATGATGGCCACCTGCTGGCGGACCTGTTGGGGCGTGATTTCGAGTGGCCCGCCGTCGCGCAGGAAGCGATAGAGCATCTCGTAGTAGTACCGGCTGATGACGCGGAAGGTCTCGGCGTCTTCGGCTGGGGGCGTCCAGCTTTCCTCATGCCAAGGCAGTTGCTCCGAGCAATAGGCGGGGCGCTTTTCCTGGTTGCTCAGCGGCTCGCGAACGAGTTGCTGTGCGGCCGCTTCGTCGGGCCGGAAGAACTTCCACTCCAGTTTGGCGCCGATGATCCTGGCGCCGCCCAGGCTGCCGTAGACGTTGTAGTTGAAGGCCGGGTACGCGCAGCAGCTAGATACTTCCATGCTTACGGCCGGCTTGCCGGCTTGGCGCATCATCAAGTGGACGTGATCCTCGGCGTCGCCGAAGGTGTTGACGCGGTCCATGTGGCACCAGACTTCCGGCACGCCGTCGTACTTGGCCAGTTGCAGCACCTGGTCCAGCGGATGCGGGCCGGTGTTGAGCAGGTTGCCGGCCATGTTCTCCTGCAGCGTCTGCCAGTCCCACCGGCGCGCGAAGCCGTTGACCTGGACGTCGATCTGCACGATCCGGCCAAGAACGCCGCCATCGATGATCCGGCGCAATTGCTGATAGGCCGGCACGAAGCGCGATTGCTGGAAGATCGCCAGCAGCTTGCCGGACTTTTCCGAGGCCGCAATCAGCTTGTCCACGTCCTTGGGATTCTCGGCCAGCGGCTTGTCGCAGAGCACGTTAAAGCCGTGGCGCAGGCAGTCCAGCGTGATGGGCACGTGGTCGCGGCTGAGCGAGGCGTTGACGATCAAGTCGACGTCCTTGCGCCGAAACAACTTTTTATAGTTGTCGCAGCCGTCGCAGGCGAATTCCTGCTGGGCCAGCGTGCGGCGATGTTCGTCCAATTCGGCCACGGCCACGATGCGATAGCGATCGTCGGTGCGAAGGTAACTGGCGTGAATGTCCCGGCCGCTGCGGCCTTGGCCGATGATGGCAACGCGAATCGGTTCCATTTGAAACTCCCACGAAAGGGCCAGCGCCGGCCGGCCGACAGATGCATTATGGCGTGGCGACGGCGGCTGTAAAGAGCGGGGCCAGAGAAATGACGACGTTGTAGCAAGCGTGCGTGCCGACTGCCACGCCAAAGCCGCGGGCTATGAAGATGGTGGCCAGGTACGCCCCTGCCAGGGCGAAAAAGACAAAGTAGTACCAGTCGAAAGGCGTGTGGCCGACGAAGTGGCACAGGGCGAAGGAAATGGCCGAGACGATCATCGCCAGCACGACCATGGCCCGCTTGGGGCCGTGAAGCAAGTCGACCGTGACGAACAGCACCAGGCCCATCGCCAGCAGGCGGAAGACGAATTCCTCGTAGATGCCCGCGCCGATGCCCGACAGCACGTTGGCCGATACCGTCAGGTCCTGCGGCTGGGCGATGTTGAGGTGTACCGGACCCAGCAGGCGAGTGGTGAGGATCCACAGCCCGAAGAGCGGCAGCATGCCCACGATGCTCTCGGCCGCCATTCCGGCCAGGGCGCCTGCGTCCACCTTCCAGGGCTCGTGCGAGACGATGTGCCACAGCAGCATTATCAGGATGATGACCAGGGGCGGAACCAATCGCCCGGGCGCGCCGAAGGGTTCGAGCACGGCGGCGATTCGGGTGGGGGCCAGCAGGTTGGACCGAAAGAACAGCTGCCCTGTCTCGTACGCCGCCAACAAAGGCAGCAGGAACATCAGGCAGTTCAGCGGGCGGTGAGTCTTCTCCAGGTAGCCGCCGCTGAGCTTTGCAGGTGTCTTTTCGGTCTCTGACGCCATCCGTGACGACGCTCCGTTACACGGCAGATCAGTGATAGCTGTCTGCCGCATCGTTGTGCTTTGTTCTTCTTATCGGCTATCTGGCCTGTGGGCCTGTCGCTTGAGAGCCGGTGGCTCGGGATTTCAAGCCTGCGCTGCACAGCCAGGAAGGGCTGTTTCACTACAGTGTCATTGTGTGCGTGTCGTGGGCGTCTGGCCCGCGGTCCTCACAGCCGAGGGCGGCTGTGACACGCCAGATGAGGCCGGTTGTGTCACCGCAGGCGTTCGCGACGGCAGGTTCATAAACTCCGCCATCCGGTGCGCGATCTCAGGCCCGATGCCGTGCACGGCCTGCAGGTCTTCGGCATATCGGAATGCCGGTTGGCTGGTTGAGCCGTGCTCCTGGCGATACCGCACGATGGCTTCAGCCCGTTCCTGCCCGACCATCGGCAGCCGTCGCAACGACGCCGCCGAGGCCGTGTTCGGGTCGATCCGCTCGCGGACCAGTTCGACGCGACGCACATCCACGCCCGGATTCTTATCCAGGTTCGCCGGACGGCGAAAGTAAAGATACACCAGCGCCGCCGCCCACAGCGCCAGCAGAATCAGCATTCCCGCCTGTTGCCGGCGGGTGGGCCAAAGCCGCAAGCGGTGGGGCTGGCTCATGCCTGCCTGGGCTCAAGTGGCCGTGGGCCCTCGCCGCTGGCCTCTTCGGGCCCAATCAGCGAGGCCCGGAAGTTCCGCAACTCGCGGAAGGAGAGCTTGGGCGTCAGGTCATCTTTGCACAGCCCGCCATGCGGCAGGAAGTGGTTGGCCGTCTCGGCCACATCCCGCCAGCACAAGCTCTCGACGAAAGGTTTGGACATGGCGACCCGCGCGAAAGCCGCCAGCCATTCCGCCTGCAAGCGCGGGTTCCAGTCCTGGTGCCATCGGCCCGCGTCGGCCGGTGAAACGTTGGCCATTGCCCCGGTCGTTTCGGGCGTGACCTCCGAAGGCACCTGCACGCCGGTGATCTGGAGCGGCAGGCCGAAGCCCGCGAACTCGTCCAGCAGGGCGGATATCTGCATCAGGTCGCGGACGAACGAGCCGTCGCGCGGGGCGCCCAGGTACAGTTGCAGGCCGAAGGCGTCAAATTTCACGCCGCTCTGGACGCACATGTCGGCGTACAGCAGCGGGGGGATGGTGCGTTGGTTGCGGGCGTAGTACTCGCCCCAGGGCAGGACCAGGTCGATGATCGCCACGCCCTTGGGGCTGACGCGCTTGACCACCGAGCAGCTCAGCCGCGTCAGTTCCATGATCTGCTCGAAGCCCAGGTTGAAGCTGTTGTACGCGTGCAGGCCCGAGAGCACGCGCCAGACGCGGATCTTCTTCTCGTACCGCTGCACCACGCTTTGCAGGTGCTCGTAGATGGTGTCGCGCAGGGCTTCATAATCGTGCTCGAACAGGTACAGCCACTCGGGCACGTCCACCGGGTCGAAGCTCACCAATGGGCCGGCATGGACGGCGCGGTGATGCAGGCTGGCCCAGTTCAGCCATTCATCCAGAACGTCCCATTGGTAGGTGCGTTCCTTGGGCGCCAGTTGCTTCCACGCCACCGGCAGGCTGACGAAGTCGCTCACTTCGAGCAGGCGCTGGCGGTAGCGGTCGTTGTTCTGGTCCAGGTCGGCCAGGCAGCCGAATACCAGCCGCGGCATGGCCGGGTTGCCCTTGCGCCGGCGATTGAAGATCTCGGCGTGGAACAGCGACATCCGCTCGCTGAACGTAATGGCCTGCGCGAGCACGCGGTCGGCGATGGTGGCTGCCTTGCCCGGTTCGTCGGCCTTGAGGGCCTCGACGAAGAGCTGGCGGATCCGCTCCATCTGCTCGTTCAGGCCCGCGGCCTCGTCGAAGTCGAACAGTCCCCAGTCCTCGCGCTTGAGCAGCAACTGCATGATGCGCGACCGGGCCAGTTCGACGTTGAGGTTGTACGGCTCGCCGCGCTCGGGCAGACGCGTGGTCGAGAGCATCAGCTTGCCGGCGTCGCCGGCTTCCCACAGCAGCGACAGCCCAGCCGGACCGGCCATGCGTTTGACGCAGGAAATCTGCCCCTGCGCAGCAGACAATTCGGCCCGGATCGGGATACGATCCTGCCCGAAGAGATACGCGCCCGTCAGGTCGATCTTGTCGACCAGGACGCCGTGATGATAGACCTCAAATCGCAGCATAATCCATTATGACTCTAACGCAGCCAAGTGGGCATCATACGAGTTTTCACGACGACGGGAAGCCGGAATTGGGAATCGGGAAGCCGGAAAACGGGAATCAGGAATCAGGAATCAGGAATCAGGAATCAGGAATCAGGAATCAGGAATCGGGAACGCGGGAATCCGGAATCTGGAATCCGGAACCGGGATAGCCGACAAGCTTGATTGGGCCGGACCGTTAAGCTGGGTGGAAGGTGGGTGGCATGGTCACGCTGTTCGCGTGACCATGTGATCAGCAATCATCAATCTGCCAGCGTTCGCATGGTTGTCAGGACGGGGCCGTCCTTGGCCAGTTCGATGCAGATCCAGCCTTCGCGGAAGGTGGCGTAACGCTTGCGTTTGCCGATGGCATCGAGCAGGGCCGGGGTGGTCTGGCGGCGCGTGTTGGACTGCACGAGGATCTGCGAGCCGATGGCCGTGATGAACGCCTTGAGCGTGGGCGTGGCGCTGCCGTGGTGGGGCAGGACCAGAACGCCCGCCCGCAGCAACTCACCCGGCCCGGAAGCTTCCTTCGTCAGCGCCGTTTCGACGACGGGGCCGATGTCGCCCGGCAGGAGGACGCGCTGGCCGTTGGCGCACAGGCCCAGCACGAGCGAACTGTCGTTGACTGACAGGCCCGGCGACTGCGCCATTGCCGGCGGCCAGAGGACGTCGATTGCGCACGTCCCGAAGCTCAGTTGCATTGGCCGACTCAGCCGAATGACCTGCGTGCCCAGTTGCTCGCAGCGGCGCACGAGTGATCGGCTGCTGGGCGGGTCGTCGGCCCGGCCAAAGTATTCCGTCAGGTACAGCCGGTCGGGGCGGTGCCGCGCCACCATGGCCGGCAGGGCTGAGTAGTGATCCCAGTTGGCGTGCGAGACGAAGACCGTCCGGGGGTGCCGCAACCGCATCGCCCGCAGGAACGGCCTGAGTACCTGCTGATAGCAATCCGAGCCGCCCAGCGTGCCGGCGTCGATCAAGCTGGTCTGGCCGTCGGTGTTCTCCAGCAGCGTCATCGAGCCGTGGGCCACGTCCAGCACGTGCAGCCGGGGATTGGCCGGCGGCGGGGCGGGCTGCTGCGAGATCACCACCAGCACGAGCGTGGCCAGGCTGGCGGCCGTGGCCAGGGCGTAGCGTCGCCAACTTCGGCGCGCCAGCGTCCAGGCCGCCACCGCCACGTAAAACAGGCCCACCAGCCAGGGCGAGATCGGGTACAGATCGAAGCTGATGCCCGGCAGCATGGCCATCTTCATCACCAGCCACTGCATCCAGCCGGCCGACGTGGCCGCCACGCCGGCGATGCTCGCCGACAGTCCCGGCAGCAGCCACGAGAGCGCCAGCGACAGGTAGGCCGGGATCAGGATGCACGTCATGATCGGCAGCAGCGCCACCGTCAGCAGCGAGGCGTACGGGCTGAACAGGCCGAAGTGGTACGCCACCAGCGGGGCGCTGGCAATGTACGCGGCCAGCGACACCGCCACGGTGGCCATGCCCCAGTTGCCCAGGCCGTGGTACAGCCAGCGGCGGACGCGCGACCAACCGTTGTGGCGAAAGACGATCAGCCCGCGCCGCCTGAGGAAGCGGCCGAAGAGCCGCTGCTTGATCGGCTGATACAGGCAGGTGATGCCCGCGACGATGCCGAAGCTCAGTTGAAACCCTGCCGTAAACAGTTCCAGCGGGTCGATCACCAGCAGCACAATAGCAGCGGCCGCCAGGGCGTTGCCCGTGGACACGGCCCGGCCAGAGACCAGCGCGATGCAGATTGCGGCTGCCATCAAGGCTGAGCGCAGCAGCGGCGGGCTGGGCGTGGTCAGCGGCACGTACAGCGCCAGCAATGCCAGCACGATGACGGCTCCGCGCCGGCGTGAGAAGCCCGCCAACCGGCAGAGCAGGAACACAAAGCCCAGGAAGATGGCCATGTGCGAGCCGGAGATGCTCAGCAGGTGGGCGGTGCCGGCCTCGACCATGGCCTGGTTGAGATGACGCAGCGCCGGGTCGCGGTCGCCCAGCACCAGGGCGTCAACCAGCAGGGCGTCTTGATGCTCGCCGCTATCAAGCACGTGCCGCCGCGCCAACAGCCGCAGACGCTGCCAGAGTTGCGCCAAGCGGCTCGCCGGGGCGAGATTGCCAACTGTCACGCCGTCAGCGGCGGGCACGTTGAAACTGCCCATCACGTCCTGGCGGCGCTGCGACTGCTGCCAGTCGAACTGGCCGGGGTTGGAGGGGCCACGAAAGCGGTACAGCGTGCCGACGAGTTCAACGGGCGTGCCGGGTAGCAGGCCCTCGACCGCCTGGCCGACCGTGACGCGAAGCTGTCCTTGGGCGGGCAGCCAGGCGGGACTTTCCTGGGCCGGCGCATAGCTTGCGCTCGGCGCGCGGGCTATGTCCGTCACGTCGAGCATGAACAGGGTCGTGGGCGGGGCCTGGTAGGGAACGTTGGTCTGCTGGATCTCCGGCAGCGATGCCACCTGGCCGCGGAGGGTGGCAGGGACGGGCCTGTAGTCGCTGTAGAAGATGATGCTGTCGTCGGCGACTCGCCAGTACGCCAGGTTGGCCGACAGCGCCCCGCCGCACATGGCCGATGAGAGAATGGCCGCGGTGGTCAGCCCCGCCAGCCAGAACCGCATGAAAGACGCCACCGCAATCGCGCCGGCGGCCAGGAACAGCGTCAGCCACACGCCGGTCGGCACGCTCAGGTAGAAGCCACCGGCGATCCCGATAGCCAGGGCAATCGCCGGCAGCACCAGCGGGGCGTGACGGACGACGCTGGGCTTGCCCGGCTCGGCGCGGGCCAAGCCCGACTGCGCAGCGGCCACGCCCGGTTGATCTGGAATCGACCCCATGGCCGGATTCTACGGTCAGGGCGGCAATTCGCAAACGAGTTCTAGAAGTGGTTTCGCAACCGTGGCACAGCCGCCCTCGGCTGTGAGCTGTGCTGGAAGACGCCGACTGGCCCGTAAAAACCACAGCCGAGGGCGGCTGTGCCACGAAGACATCACAGCCGAGGGCGGCTGTGCCACGGGTCAAACCCGGTTATGAAACCGGTTCCAGTTGAGAGTGAATAGTTTCTGGGGGAGCCGGGAGCGTCGGTTCGTTCCGCACGCCTGCGCATGATAGAGGCCCCACTGCCTCTTGCCCGTTACCGCGCGTCTTTGCTATCGTCGGGGCATGAGTCGTGATTCCGATGCGGTCATCTCGTCCAAAGGAACGGCCATGTCTTTATCGTGCGTGTGGATCTTGGCGGCGGCCACCGTGATGTTGGTGCTCTCGAATGCGCCGGCTTTGGGGCAGGGACAGCCGGCCGGTGCGGGTTCAACCATGCCGGCTTCGGCGCCGTCGGCCTCGCCGGTCCGCCTGCTACCGGTGTGTTATTGTCCCAAGACCGACAGGCCGCCCGTGTTGGACGGCACGTTGGACGACGAGTGCTGGCGGTCGGCCGGTGTGTTGAGCGACTTCGTCCTGTTTGATCAGGACGCCTTTCTGGTCCACTCTTGTGAGGCGCGGATTTGCCACGACGATCAGTGGCTGTATGTGGCCGTGCGGTGCGCCGAGCCCAACCTGGCCGGCGTGAAGGCCAAGGCCACCGGAAGGACCAACCCGTGGGACGATGATTGCGTCGAGATATTTATCGACACCAAGCGCGACGGCAAGGATTACGAGCATTTCGGCGTAAACATACTGGGCGGGAATAATCTCCCGCTGCCGGAGGACGATGCTTCCGCCGCCGTGCTCAAGGTTGCTCGCGGCGAGGGGCAGTGGATGCTCGAAGCCCGCGTGCCGATCTCGGCGCTGACGGACAAGGCTCCCAAGCCTGGGGATGTGTGGGGCCTGAACATCGCCCGGAACCGGCAGAATTCCGATGGCCGGGAACTCGGCAGTTGGGCGCGGCTGCATGGCAGCTTTCATAAGTGGGGCGACTTTGGCCTGATGGTCCTGTGCGACACGTTGCCGAAGGTGCGGCTGGCCAGCATCGACCTGGGCGAGAAGTTCACCGGCGAGAATGTGGCGCTGATAACGCTCGATGCCTCTGGGCAGGAAGTCGCGATGGAACTGACCGGCCAGGATAAACAGCAGGCCGTGATTCCCGCCCGCGCCGACGGGCCTTCGACCGTTGCGCTCGCCTACCGGTTGGAAGGACGGGCCGATCTTACGCTCAGACTCAGCAGTGGCGATGCGACTCTGTTCCAGGCCCTCGTGCCGGCCGAGGCCAACCCCAGGCCAGCGTGGGCGAAGTTCCTTCCCGGCGTCGGCAGCGTCACGATGCAGTTGCCGCGGGACGTGATTTCGCAGGGCGAAGAGCTGCCCGCCGGCGCGAAATGCCGCTTCCTGGGCGGGCCGCGAGCCGTCTCGGTGGGTTGGGATTTCAAGGGCAATGATCAGCCAGCGGTTGAGTTGGCCAGCCGCGATGGCAAGCTGAGTGTTCCACGCGACCTGCCCGATGGCGAGGGCGAGCTGAACGCCCGCCTGCTGGACGAGACGGGGCAGGAACTCACCGGGCTGTCGAGGCCTGTCTCGATTGCGGGCTGTCGCCTGACGCAGCTGCAACAGCAGATCGAACCGTTGCGGGCGCGGGCAGAAGCGCTGGTCAGCCAATTGCAGGATACAACGTTCCGCCGCTATGCCGAGACGGCCGCGGCCAAGGTGGCGAAGCTTGAGCAGTTCCTGGCCAAGGACCAGCTTGCGCAGGCGACCGTGGCCGCCCAGGAGATCGATCACCATCTGACGAGCCTCGAACATGGCCAATTGCCGGTGTGGGGCCAGCACGAGTGCACGTACCACTCCGACATCGACGGCAGCGACCAGCCCTACACGGTGACGGTGCCGCGCGATTACGACCCAGCGGGCAAGGATCTTCGCCCCGTGCTCATCTGGCTGCACTGCTGGTGGGGCGACGGGAAATGGACCGCGCCGCAGACGTATCTCGAACCGATCAAAATGGCCGCCCTCAAGAAAGGATTCATCCTCGTCCAACCGTTCGGGCGCGGCACGCAGTGGTATCGCAATGACGGCGAGGTGGACGTCTGGCAGGTATGGAAGGCAGTGAACGCGCAGTGGCGGATCGATCCGGACCGCGTGTACATCTCGGGGTTTTCCATGGGCGGCTACGGCGCGTGCGAGTGGGCCGCCTCCTATCCGCAGATGTTCGCCGCCGCTGGAGCGTACTCGGGCACGATGTCGCAGGAATTCCTGCCCAACCTCAGGCAGATTCCCTTCCGCTTCGAGGCCGGCAGCTTGGAAGGTGCGGCGGCTGAGATGGCTGTGCTGGCCCAGGCCCTGAAGAAGGTGGACGGGCGGTCGGCGGAGGTCGTTTACGGCACCGGCGCCAACGAAGGGCACACGGTCGATTACGTCAATTGGGAGTCGATGCTGGAGTGGTTCGCCCAGTACCGCCGCGTGAAGGACCCTGCCCGCGTGACGTTCGCTGCCAACGATCTGCGACACAACGCCAATTACTGGGTCGCGATCGACGCCTTCACGCAGTACGGCAAGCTGGCCACGGTCGATGCCCAGGTCGAAGGCGGGGAACTGCACATCACGAGCGAGAACGTGGCCGGAATGACACTGTCGCCGCCGGCATCGCTGCTGTCGGGGCAGGCCCGGCCCAAGGTCACATGGAACGGCCAGCCGCGCGACGCACAGTTGCTCCAGGGCAAGATCGTTCTATCCAATACGCCGGCGACGAGCAGTTCACCGGCGGGCCCCGTTAAAAACCACGCCATGTGCGGGCCTATCGGCGACGCCTTTTGTGGACCGCTGGCACTGGTGGCCGCCGACGAGGCAAGCGTCCAGGCCGCCAAACTCGTCTCCGACCGCTGGGCCGACTGGCACCACGGGACGCTGGACGTGATGACGCCAGATCAGGCCGCGGCGCGGATGGCAGAGGCTAACGTGATCCTGGTGGGGCCGTGGAATTCCCCCGGCCTGATGAGCGAGCTGGCCAAGGTCGCGCCGGTTCACATCGACCAGGACGCCATTACCGTGGCGGGGCGTCGGCAGGCGGGCAAGGATCTGGGAATCCTCTTCATCTACCCCAGCCCGGCCAATCCTTCGCGGTACGTGGTTGTGGCCACGGGGCAGTCGGCCCAGGGCGTCTTGAAAGCCTGCCGGCTGTTCCAGTCTGGAAAATACAGTGGCGACTACCACGTTAGCGACGGGGGCCCGCACGGCGTCTTCGATGGCCATTGGAAGTAGCACGTAGCACGGGCGTCCCGCCCGTGGCTCCATGGCGCAAAGATGGCCTGAATACTCATGGGCGAGACGCCCATGCTACGACGGAAAGCGTTTCTTCAATGGGTTGATGAGCCCCCAACCGCGAGCTTGCGATGCAAAACAACGAGGAAACCCGGGCGCACGAGCCTCGCAGGCCAAGTGCGTGCCGGGTTTCCGTTTACTCTAGTCCAAGCTGCTGGGCAGGAATCAGAACTTGCTCAACTCCGAGTCGTTTTCCAGCGGGATGACCGACTCGGCATCGGCATGTCCGGCCGCCTGGCGACGCGGACTGGCAACGCCGCCGGGCATCTTGTCCTCTGGCCGGTGCTTGCGGGCCTTGGATGGCTGGCTCTTGGCGGGGGCAGCGTGATCCTGATGGCTGGGGCTTGCGGATGAGCCGCTCTTGGCCGCACCGTGGACCTGGTTGTGGTGGCTCTGAACGCCGCCGACGAGGGCCTGAAGGTCGGCCACCATCTTGTTGAGTTCCTCGGCCTGGGCCGACAGTTCCTCGCTGGCCGAGGCGGACTCTTCGGCATTGGCGGCCGTCTGCTGCACCACCGTGTCCATCTGGCCGATGGCGGTGGAAATCTGCTCGATGCCCTGCGACTGCTCCTGGCTGGCAGAGGCGATCTCGGCTACCAGGTCGTCGACCTTGCGATTGCCGTCGGCAATGGCCGTCAGAGCCTGGGCCACTTCCTTGCTGATCTGCACGCCGTTTTCGGAGTTCTTGACCGATTCCTCGATCATGTTGGCGGTGTTCTTGGCAGCCTCGGCCGAGCGCTGGGCCAGGTTGCGAACTTCCTCGGCCACGACGGCAAAGCCCTTGCCCGCCTCGCCGGCCCGGGCGGCTTCCACGGCCGCGTTCAGGGCCAGCAGGTTCGTCTGGAACGCGATCTCATCGATGGTCTTGATGATCTTGGCCGTCTGATCGCTGGACTTCTTGATCAGGTCGATGGCCTGGGACATGCGGCCCATGGCCTCGGCGCCGTGCTCGGCCCCTTGCTTGGCCTGGGCGGCCAGTTGCTTGGCTTGGCTGGCGTTGGCGGAGTTCTGCTTGGTCATCGAGGACATCTCTTCGATGCTGGAGCTGGTTTCCTCGACGGCGGCGGCCTGTTCGCTGGCGCCCTGGGCGAGCGACTGGCTGGAAGAGGAGACCTGCGTGGCGGCCGATGCCGTCTGCTCGGCCCCGCTGGACAGCCCGTCGATGATCCGTCGCAGCGCCCGACCGATGCCGCGGGTAATCACCCAGGCAGTGATGACGCTGAACAGCAACGCGACGGTCGAGCTGGCGACGATGATGGTGATGGCTCGTGCGTTGGCGGTGTTCACTTGGGCGCCCACGCGGTCCTGGCTTTCCGCAGTGGTGGCTTTGAGGTCGTCCAGGCTCTTGGCAATGGCCGGGCCGATTTTGAGCAGGGCATCAAACTCCTTGTCGCCGTTGACGACGGCGGGGACAAGTTTTTCCAGGCCGGCATCGTATTGCACGCGGGCCTCTTCCACTGCGGCCAGCGCCTTGTGCCGTTCGGCGTCGGCGCCGGCGGCATCAACCGCCGCAAGCGTCTGCTTCATGTCGGCCAGTTCTTTGCGGGCGGACTCGGACTCTTTGACGTCCTTGGTGGCCTTGAAGCGGTTGACGGCCAAGCGGGCGCTCAGCAGATTGTTGTTGGTTTCCTGAAGCTTCACCACTATGTCCGTCTGGTTATTCTTCTGAGCGGTTGCGATCAATTCGTCCAGCCCGCCGACGATGGCGGCGCCCTTGGCCCCCATCTCGTCGTAGGTCTTCTTGTCTTGGGCCATGTAGCCGGTCATCTTGTCAAAGGCCTGGGCGTACAGTTGCGTGTCGGCCTTGGCCTGGGCCACTCGCCTGACCTGCTGCTCAGGTTCGGTTATCGTCTTCTCGGCGTTCTGCAGCCCATCCTGGGCGCCCTTGAGCTTGAGCTGGAAGTCAGGCAGCAGGCCAAGATCTCCGGCCACGCGGATCTTCAGCACGAGTAGACGCATGGTCATCAGGTTGTTCTGCACCGCGGTGGCGGCATCGTCGTCCACGCCGTACTCGCGGAAGGATGCAAACCCGGCCGTCGCGCCGTTTATGGCGTAATACGCCACGCCGGCCACGACCACCAGCAGCAGAATCGCCCCGCCGAATCCCAATGCAATCTTCTTGCCAACTGTTAGATTCTGAAACATGTATGAGCCTTTCTCTTTGCTTGGGGTATCGAAGATCGAGCCCGACTGAACTGACAGTTCTATGGCTTGGCGGGCTCTTGCCCGTCGGTGACCGTGGGGACCTGGCATTCTTCGGCCGTCAGCACTCGGCTGATATCCAGCAGGATGGTGACCTTGCCGTTGGCCATGCCCAGGCCCAGGATGAAGCTGGTGTCGATGTCCACGCCGAAGGAGGGGGTCTCCTCGATGTGCTCGGCCGAGACGTTGAGCACCTCCGAGACCTTATCGACGATGATGCCGATCTCCATGCCGTCAACGTCCACGACGATGACGCAGGTTTCTTCCGTCCGGGCCAGTTCTTCCAACCCGAACTTCAAACGCAGGTCAACTACCGGGATCACCTTACCGCGAAGGTTGATGACGCCCTTGACGAAGGCGGGCGTCCGCGGCACGGCCGTGATGTCCATCATGCCGATGATCTCGCGGACTTTCAGGATCTCCAGGCCATACGTTTCGGCCGCCAGGACGAACGTAAGGTACTTTCCCGCACGAGTCGCTGACTTCTCTTGCACGTTGCTGTTCATGGCCTCTTCGCTCCTTTGGCTGGCAGAACACGATGCCGCAAACGAACCCAAGTCGCAGTAGTAACGCGACATGTATCTAGGTAGGGGAATCGGCGTATGAATTTGGGAGTTTAGTACAAATGGGGTAAAACCCGTAGCTGATGTGAAAATATAGACAGTAATCCGAAATTCCCAAATAAACCCAAAACGTGGACGTGTGGATTCGGTTGGTGCCGACCCTGAGAGTGCGGCGTAAATACCCGAAATACCTGATAGTCAGCTTCCGGCCTGGGGGACCCAGACGCTACTGGGCGAGATTGTGGATGAGGCCAGGCCGTCGCGAGCTAACGCAAGCCCCTTCGGGCTGGCGGGATAGGAGCCCCTCGCCTGGGTTGCCTCTTGAACCAGTGCCTTTTTGTGTCGCGGGCGTTTCGCCGACGCGAGAAGTCCTGTGCGTGGCGTCCTGTACACGGGCCAGACGCCCGCGACACTCAAAGGGCGTTCCTAGCTATTGAGCATCTTCTCCAGGCGGTCGATGCCCTTGTCGATCTGGGCCATGCTCGTGGCGAAGGACAACCGCACGCACTTGTCGTCGCCGAATGCCCGGCCAGGGACCACGGCAACTTGTGCCTGCTCCAGCGCCGCAGCCGTCATGTCCAGTGAACCCTTGACCTCGATGTTGCCGAACTTCCGGCCAAAGTGGGCTGAGATGTCCGGGAAGCAGTAGAACGCGCCGGTCGGCTTGACGCATTCTACGCCATTGATGGCGCTGAGCCGCTGATGCATGTGCTGGCCACGCTGCTCGAACTGCTGGCGCATCCGCTCAATCTCGTCCTTGCCGCGCGGGTCGGTGTACGCCGCTAGTGCCGCCGCCTGGCAGAAGCTGACCGGGTCGGTCGTCTGGTGGCTGCCCAGGCTGGACATGGCCTTGATGACGTTGACCGGTCCAGCCGCCCAGCCGATACGCCAGCCGGGCATGCTGAAACACTTGGCCACGCCGTTGAAGGTGATGGTCCGCTCCAGCAGACGCTTGTCCAGGGCGGCGAAGCTCACGAACTTGGTGTCGCCGTAGATGAGCTTCTCGTAGATCTCGTCGGAAAAGACGATCAGGTCGGTCTTGAGGACCGCGTCAGCAATGGCTTTCAGCTCCGCCGGCGTGTAGGTCACGCTGGTGGGGTTGCTGGGGCTGTTCATGATCAGGATCTTGGCGCCCTTGGCGTGCTTGAGCACGTCTTGGGGCGTGATCTTAAAGCTGTTCTCCCGGGTGGTCGGGATGGCGATCGGCTCGGCGTCGGCCAGCTTGACCTGTTCGGGATAGCTCACCCAGTACGGCGCGGGGATCAGCACCTTATCGCCCGGGTTCAGCAGCACCTGGAAGGCGTTGAAGAGGGCGTGCTTGCCGCCGAAGGTGACCAGCACGTTCTCGGGCTTGGTGTCGATGCCGTTTTCCTTGACGAGCTTGTCGGCAATAGCGGCCTTGAGCTTCGCGCCGCACTTGGGGGTGTACTTGGTGTCGCCGGCGTCCAGGGCGGCCTTGGCGGCGTCCTTGATAAACTGGGGCGTGTCAAAGTCGGGCTCGCCGGCGCCAAAACTTACCACGTCGATGCCCTCGGCGGCCATGGCGCGGGCCTTGTTGGTGACGGCCAGAGTCTCGCTGGGGCTGACCTTCTTGATTCGGCTGGACAGTTCCATCTTTCGCTCCGATAATCGATTAAGGTTAAACGCTTTGAGTAGTCCGCATAGCGTACCGGCGAGTGCGGAAAAGTCAAGATGGGTGCGCAGAGCGTAGGGTGGGCCGAGCATGTTTGCGAGTCCCACCAATGGCACCCTGGCCAAGGAGATTCGATGCCTCCTGAAGTCCGTTATCACATGCTTCGTCCGGCCGAGGTCATAGAGCGCCGCCAGGCCTGCCCGGCCGCGTATATCCCGCTTGGCACCTTGGAATGGCACGGGCCGCAGAACCCGCTGGGAGCCGACGCCATCCAGGCTGAAGGTTTGGCGATGCTGTGTGCCCAAAAGGGCGGGGGCCTGGCCTTCCCACCGCTGTACTATGGCGAGTCACGCAGCGAAGCGCTCATGGAGGCGGTGGCGCCCGACCGGGCCGACATTGCCCGCGAGATGCAGCTGCCGCCCGAGAACTTCTTCCCCGATCGCCAGCCCTTTACGCCCACGCAGCAGGTGTTGAACTATCAGCAGCTTTTGCTGCACATGTTGGCCGAGGCCGAGAGCCTGGGCTTTGAGGTCGGCGTGCTGGTGGCGGGGCATTACCCGCTGATCGACCACGCGCGGGCGGCGTGCCTGACCTTCAACCAGCGGCCTCACAGCCGGTATCACGGCATGCTGGCATGGGCCATGGCGGACTTCCTGCTGGTGGCCGACGCCTTCGAGCATCCTGGCGACCACGCCGGCGGCTGGGAGACCTCGCACTGCATGCACCTGTGCGGCCAGCGGGTCGATCTGTCCGCGCTGCCGCCCAAGGGCGAGAAGCTCATCGGCATCAACTCGCCCCGCCCGCCGCAGGACTCCACAGCGGAGTTTGGCCGGCAGACTTTGGAGGCCGCCGCCGACGTGGCAGTCAAAGAAGTCCAGCATCGGCTGGCCAACCGGGACATGTACCGCAGCCACGGGCGAAGCCTTCAGGAAGGGCTGTGGAAGAAGGGCTGAGGTCGGAGGCCAGAGGCCGGAGGATCGGTGGGAGTGGGTGCCTCCATGCCTGGTGCCATGCCTTTGCGCTTCTGCGGAAAGGCATGTTCACGATGCTCCTAACTGTTGGCCCGCATGCCTTTCCACAGTAGCGTAAAGACATGGCACCTTACACGTCTCATGGTACATACCGCGTCTAACGGCACCTATTGGCCATACCCGAGCTCTTCTGCACCCGCAAGTTTGCACGGGTTCATCCTTTCAGAATTGCCAAAGCGCGATATAATCGACAGTCAGTTGGGCGGCCTGCAAGGTCCGTTGCCGGCGATCATTTCAGTGAGGCTGCATGTGACAAGTCGCGGGCTGAACCGGCCGCGAAGGAGGATGCTGTGCGTAGTTTCTGTGCGTTGCTGATGCTGGCGTTTGCGACAGCTGCTGCCCAGGCACAGTACACCGTGCTGCCCGCTACCGTTGATGGCGTGGTCAAGCACGACCTGATGCTGACCTTCCTGAACAACCAGGTCACCCAGTCCTACACGAACTGGCAGACCAATTTCGCCACCCTGACCACGCCCGCAGCCATCGCTGCCTACCAGACCAAGCAGCAGGGCATCATCAATGATTCGCTGGGCAACTTTGCGGGTTTTCCCGACCCCGCGAACGTGAACCTCAACGCCCAGGTGACCGGCACGATCTACAAGACCGGCTACAAGATCGAGAAGGTCTTGATGCAGACCCAGCCGGGGTTCTACCAGACCGGCAACCTGTACATACCCACCGCCAGCCAATACGCCGGCCAGAACCCAGCCGTGCTGATGACCACCGGCCACTGGTCTGACAGCAAGGCCTTCACCGACATGACCAAGATGTGCTCGCTGCTGGCGCTAAACGGGATGGTCTGCCTCATCACCGACCCCATCGACCAGGGCGAACGGCTTGAATCCAGCTCGACCTGGGGCGTGCAATCGCATGAGGACGCCTTCGTCAGCAATACCCTGGTCGGGCGCAACGAGGCCACCTGGATGCAATGGGACAACATGCGGGCGCTGGATTATCTCCAGAGCCGCACCGACATCGTGAACCCCAGCAAACTCGGCGTCACCGGCGCTTCGGGCGGCGGCACGCAGACCGCGTACCTGATGGCCGTCGATAACCGCATCAAGGCCGCAGTGCCGAACTCGTGGGTGACCACTTGGAAGGACGTTCTGACCACCAAGCCTCCGACGATGGTTGGAGCGATGGGCGCGCAGGATGCCGAGCAATGCCTGTTCGGCGTGCTGGGCAAAGGCCTGGAGCAGACGGATTTTGTCCTGGCGCGGGCGCCGTCGGCGGTGCAGATCAGCGCCAACACGGATGACTTTTTCCCCTTTGTCGGCGTGCAGTCGACGTTCGCTGCCGCCCAGCAGGTCTTCACCACGCTTGGCGCCGCCGACAAGGTCCAGCTTGCCACCGACAGCGGCGAAGGGCACGGCTATCACAAGGTTCTGCGGGAATCGGCGGCTGCGTTCTTTGCCAAGAATCTGCGCGGCGAGACCAAGACCATCACCGAACCCACGATCTCGGACATCACGCTGGCGGAGTCTCGGGTAACGGCGACAGGGCAGGTGATGGACCTGCCGGGCGCCAAGACCACGTATCAGCTGAACGTGGAGTACAACCAGAATGTCCTGGCTCCGGCCAGGGCGGCGTTCTGGCAGAACAATTCGCGGGCGGTGGTGCTGAACAAGATCAGCGAACTGGCCGACATTCGTACGCTGGGCAGTCTGCCGGCGGCGACGGCGACCGACTACGGCCCGATCAGCCGAACCGGCTATCACATCGAAAAACTGTCTCTCAAAGTGGACCAGTCCGGCGGCACGGGCATGTATGTGCCCATGCTCATGTTCGTTCCGACCGCGACGCCCACCGGCGCGGTGCTGTATGTCAATGACGCCGGCAAGTCCAGCGAGGCCGGCGCCACCCAGCGCCTCGAACAACTCGCCCTGAGCGGCAAGGTGGTGCTCTCGCTCGACCTGGCGGGCATGGGCGAGACTGCGCAGACCGTCGATCAGATCTGGGGCAATCCGTCGGAAATCGGCATCGACCACCGGGAGACCACGGCCGCCAATATGCTGGGCGAGAGCTACGTGGGCATCCGGGCGGAGAACATTCTTTCCTCCGCCCAGTGGCTCATCGGCCAGGAGCAGGCCAACGGCATCAGCAAGGTTGACCTGCTGACGGTGGGCAACAATTCGGGCATCCCGGCCTTGCACGCCGCTGCCCTGGATCGCCAGTTGTTCGGCACCTGCACGTTTGAAAACAACCTGGACACTTGGACGAAATTGATCGGATCGCCCAGCACACCGGCCGCGCCGTACAACCTCCAGTACCAGAACGTGGTGAACGACGCCCTGCAATATTACGACCTGACGGACCTGTTCAACCTAGTCAGCCCCGCGACGCCCGGCGACGCCAACCGGGACGGCAGAGTCAGCTTCTCAGACTATGTCCTCCTGGAAACCAACTTCGGCAAGAGCGGCAGTTGGGCGCAGGGCGATTTCGACGGCGACGGCGTGATTACCTTCAAAGACTACATTGTCCTGGAACGCAACTTTGGCCAGAGCAGCGTGCCGGAGCCAGCAACTCTATCCCTGCTGGCCTGTGGGGCGCTGGCCCTGCTGCGACGCAAGACGATAGTATGAATAAGGCCTGAGGTCGGAGGCCTGAGGTCGGAGAGGCGGCGGGTCGGTCTTGCCCTTGGCGCCGGAATCGCAATTGAGCTTGCGGTTTTGATCATATGGGTCGCCGTCCTGCTGCCCCAGCCGCTGGCGTGGCCTTAGGGTCTGGTGGTTCTCTGGCCTCCGACCTCAGGTCTCTCTGCTGTATTCAAATTGAATTGACGCCCCCGGCTGTTCCGATATAATTACCGCCTGAACGATTCGTCGCAGGGCATGCAGTTTGACGAGGTACTGATGCGGACAAGGCCAGACAACCTGAGCACGTGCAGGATCATGTCAGCCGGCGTCCGCGCAGGCATTATTAGCATTATTACCTTCGTCATCGTACGCTGCGTGCCTTAGGCGCTCGCCCTTTGTCAAAACGGCGGCCCTGAGGCAAGTTTGCTTCGGGGCCTTTTTTTATGCCGGCCCCAGAACCCCTGAGTTTTCAGAGAAACATCATGAATCAGAACAACGAACGAGTGTGGATATACGATACGACCCTGCGTGACGGCACGCAGGCTGAAGGTGTGAGCCTGTCGCTGGAAGATAAGCTCCTCATCGCCGAACGGCTGGACGACCTGGGCGTGGATTACATCGAGGGCGGCTACCCGCTCTCCAACCCCAAGGACAAGGCCTTCTTCGCCGACGTGCGGAAGCGCAAGATCAGCCACGCCAAGATCGCCGCCTTCGGCATGACCCGCCGCCGCAACACCAAGGCCGCCGACGATGCGGGCATGCAGGCCCTGCTGGCCAGCGGAGCGCCGGCCGTCACCATTGTGGGCAAAAGCTGGGACATGCACGTGACGCAGGTATTGGCCGTCAGTGAGCAGGAGAATCTGGACATGATCGGCGAGTCGCTGGCGCTGTTCGTTCAGGCCGGACTCGAAGCGATCTATGACGCCGAGCACTTTTTTGACGGCTACCGGGCCAATCCGGAGTTTGCCATGCGGACGCTGAACGCAGCCGTGCAGGCCGGCGCCGCCACGCTGGCGCTGTGCGACACCAACGGCGGCAGCTTGCCGGAATTCATCTACCAGGCCACCGGCGAGGTGGTGAAACGTTTCCCATCCCTGCGCGTGGGCGTGCATTGCCATAACGATGCGGGCCTGGCGGCGGCGAATTCCCTGGCGGCCGTCGGGGCGGGTGCCCGGCACGTGCAGGGTACGATGAACGGCATCGGCGAACGCTGCGGCAACGCGGACCTGACCACCGTGATCGCGAACTTGCAGCTCAAGTGCGGCTATTCCTGCCTCAAGGACGACTCGCTGGCCAAACTGACCGAGGCCAGCCGGTACGTCTACGAAGTGGTGAACATGCTGCCACGCGAGAACCAGCCCTTCGTGGGCGCCTCGGCCTTTACGCACAAGGGCGGCATGCACGTGCATGCGGTGCAGCGCAACACGGCCACCTATGAGCACATCGACCCGGCCGTGGTGGGCAACACCCGCAAGATCCTCGTCAGCGAACTGGCCGGGGCCAGCAACATCGCCGCCAAGACGGGCGAGAAGTTCGGCCTGGCAGCGGACAAGGACCTGCAGCGCAAGGTCCTCACGGCCGTGCAGGACATGGAGAACGAGGGCTACCAGTTCGAACTGGCCGACGCGAGCTTTGAAATGCTCGTGCGCCGGACCATCGGCGCGACGCGGTATCACACGTTCTGGGAGCTGGACCACTATCGTTGCGTGATCTTGCAGGTCAACGGCGGCCGGCCCAGCACCGAAGCCATTGTGAAGCTGCGCGTCGAGGATCGCACCTTGCACACGGTGGCTGAGGGCGATGGCCCGATCAATGCACTGGACGGGGCGCTGCGCAAGGCGCTCAAGCCGCTGTACAAGAGCTTGGACAAGTTGGCGCTGGTGGACTACAAGGTCCGCGTGGTCAATCCCAAGGCCGGCACAGCCGCCAAGGTTCGCGTCATCATCGAGTTCCACGACGCGACGATGGGATACTTCCACACCGTCGGCGTCGATACGAATATCATCCACGCGTCGTTCCGGGCGTTGCAGGACGCGATCGAATACAAGCTGCTGAATGAAGGCGAGAAGGCGTAAACGATATGGCCGAGCTGGACAAGATCTACGATCCCAAGAGTGTCGAAGGGCCCATGTACCAGGCGTGGCTGGCGGCCGGTGCGTTTCATGCCGACCCCGCCAAGGGCGGCAAGACGTACACGATTGTCATCCCGCCGCCCAACGTGACGGCCGCTCTGCACCTGGGCCACGCCCTCAACAATACGTTGCAGGACATCATGGTGCGCTGGAAGCGGATGGCCGGCTTCAACACGCTGTGGATGCCGGGCACCGATCACGCCGGCATCGCCACGCAGACGGTGGTGGAAAAACGCATCCTGGCCCAAGAGGGCAAGCGGCGGACCGACTTCGGGCGCGACGAGTTCATCGCGCGCATCCAGAAATGGAAGGACGAGTACGAGACGCGCATCCTCGGCCAGCTCAAGTCGATGGGCTGCTCGTGTGACTGGGAACGCACGCGTTTCACCATGGACGAGCAGTGCGCCAAGGCGGTGCGGGCGGCATTCTTCAAGCTCTTCTCCGACGGCCTGATCTACCGCGGCAAGCGGCTGGTGAACTGGGATCCCGCCACGCAGACCGTGCTGGCCGACGACGAGGTCGAGCACGAGACCGTCAACGGGCATTTTTACTACTTGAAGTATCCGCTCGTGGATGCCGCTGTTCGTGACACGGCCGTCTCGGCCGTGCGTGCCACGGGCGTCTCGCCCGTGTCTTTGGACGTTGCCAAGCGGAAAGGCGCCTATCTTCCTCACTGGACGAAAGATGGTGGCATTTATGCCGTCAATTTCCGTTTGGCCGACTGCCTGCCCCGGCATGTTTTGAAGGGATGGCTGGCCGATCGGGATCGAATCGAGCAGAGGGCGAAGCAGGAGGGTCGGTCGTTGACACGGCTGGAAGAACAGGAAATTGATGAACTGTTTTCCACGAAGGTGGAATCCTTCCTCGATGCCGGGCAGGGAGAATGCATTCTCAGCGATTCGCGAGTCGCACAGGCCGTGTCTGATGCTCTTGGCCACTTTGACGGAGAACGATACCGTCTGCTGGCCTGGAGCATTATGCCTAACCATGTTCATGTTGTGCTCCAACCGCTGGCCGGGCACGAGTTGGGCCAAATTATTCACAGTTGGAAGTCATTCACGGCCCACGAGGCCAACAAGCTCTTGTCCAGGCAAGGCGAATTGTGGGCTCCGGAGTACTTCGACCATCTGCTCCGAGATGAAGACGATCTTGCGCACGCGGTCCAATATGCCTTTGACAATGCTGCGCATGCCGGGCTGGAGAACTGGCGCTGGCAATGGATTGCCAGCGACATCCAATCGTGTCTGGACGCAGCGGCGGCGGGGGAACACGGGCGAGACGCCCGTGGCACGCATGGGCGAGACGCCCATGTCACGGGAACAACCTACATCACCGTCGCCACCACGCGGCCTGAGACGATGCTGGGCGATACGGCCATTGCCATAAACCCGCGCGATCCGCGGGCGGCGGCGCTGCGCGGCAAGAAGGTTCGGCTGCCCATCGTGGGCCGCGAGATCCCGATCATCGAAGACGAGTACGTCGTCCTGCCCGACCCCAACAGCGAGGACGCCAAGGCCCGCTTCGCCACCGGCTTTTTGAAGGTCACGCCCGCCCACGACCCCAACGACTACGAGATTGGCCGGCGGCACAACCTGCCCGTCATCAACGTGCTGGCGCCCGACGGCAGCATCAGCGACAAGCATGGCTGGGACGACTGCACGCAGGAAGATGCCCAGCAGTTGGTGGGGCTGGACCGCTTCGAGGCCCGCGAGGCCATCGTCGAATGGTTCCGCGAGGAAGGGCTGCTGGAAGAGATTCGCGACTACGCCCACGAGGTCGGCCACAGTTACCGCAGCCACGTGCCCATCGAACCGTACCTCTCCGACCAGTGGTTCGTGGCCGTCAAGAAGCCGATCCCCGGCATCGAGTCGAGCATGACGCACGCCCGGCTGAAGGACAACCAGGTCCAGACGCGCGACGGCGTGGTGTACCTGAAAGATACCGACGTGCCGGTGGACTCGCTGGCCGGCTTGGCGCTGATTCCGCTGCTGGATGAGCGGCTGGAATTCGTGCCCTCCCGCTACGCCAACAACTTCCGAAACTGGCTGGAGAACCTGCGCGACTGGCCGATCTCACGCCAATTGTGGTGGGGGCATCAGATTCCGGTGTGGGTTAATTCGAGCTTTGGAAGTATCCATGCGGCCGAGCAGGTGTTGGAGAGGATTCAATGGTTGAAGAAGGAGTTTCCCGGTCGGGTTTCGGTCTCCCATTTTGAAACTGGTGAAAAGGCTAAAGGGCCCGAGGGGCAGGAACTCATCGGCTTCAAGCTGTGCGTCTGTATCGCCCAGTTCAGCGAGGAGATCGAGCAGTTTGTTGAAAAACTGGGTTTCACTCGCGACCCCGACGTCCTCGACACCTGGTTCTCTTCGGGGCTGTGGCCGATTTCGACTATGGGCTGGCCGGAGCAGACCGACACGCTCAAGACGTTCTACCCGACCAGCGTGCTGTGCACCGCCCGCGAGATCATCACGCTGTGGGTGTCGCGCATGGTCATGTTCGGCCAGTATTTCCAGGGCGACATTCCCTTTTCGGACGTGTACATCCACGCCATGATCCAGGACGGCCAGGGCCGCAAGATGTCCAAGAGCCTGGGCAACGGCATCGACCCGCTGGACATCATCGAAAGCCACGGCGCCGACGCCATGCGTTTCACGCTGGCGTATATGACCACCGAGACGCAGGACGTACGCATGCCGGTGGAGGAGATGACGCTGCCCGATGGCAGGAAGGTCAACGCCAGCCCCAAGTTTGACGTCGGCCGAAACTTCTGCAACAAGCTGTGGAACGCCTCGCGCTTCGCCATGATGAACATTGCCGGGGCGCCGGTTTTCGGCGAGCAGTCGGTCAGTCACCTGGCCGACGCGTGGATTCTCAGCCGGCTGAACGCGACCATCCGCGACGCCACGGCCGCCCTGGAGGCCTACCGCTTCCACGAGGCCGCCGAGGTGCTGTACCGCTACATGTGGAACGATTTCTGCGACTGGTACCTGGAGATCGCCAAGTCCCGCATCAATGCCGGCGAGACGCGGCCCAAGAGCATCGTGGCCATGGGGCTGGACATGCTGCTGCGGCTGCTGCATCCGATGATCCCGTTTATCACCGAGGCCATCTGGCAGCAGCTCAACATCGTCTGCCCGTACCGCGTGGGCGAGCAGGGGGCCGAGGAGTTGCTCATCAAGGCCACGTGGCCACGGGCGCAGTCGCAGTGGATCAACCCGGCCGCGGAGGCGCAGTTCGCGGTGATTCAGCAGCTCATCGGCGGCATCCGCGAGATTCGCAACACGCACAACGTGCCGCCTTCGGTGAAGCTCACCGCCAGTGCGGCCGCTACGGGCGCCGACGCGCAAATGTTGCTAGTGAATAGCGACATGATCTGCGCCTTGGCCGGGCTGGAGAAGTTGACGCTGGAAGCGGCCGTGACGCCCAAGCCTTCCGACGGCAACGTGCTGGCCGGCGGCGTACAGGTGCTGGTGCACGACGTGGTGGACCCCCAGGCCGAACTGGCCAAGCTCAAGAAGCGGCAGGAGACGCTGGCCAAGGGTGTGGCCGGCGCCCAGGCCAAGTTGGGCAACGAGAACTTTCTGTCCCGCGCCAAGCCCGACGTGATCGCGCGGGAGAAGGAACGGCTCTCCGGCATGCAAGACGAACTGGCGGCGGTCGAAAAGGCCCTGAAGCTGCTGTTATAATGAGGCGGAAGTTGGGAATCGGGACGCGGGAATCGGGAATCGGGAAATTGGCATCTGGAGTTCGCCTTGGTCGTTCCCGATTCCCGTTTCCTGATTCCCGATTCCGGCTTCTCATAGGTGAACCATGGATGTCCCCGTTGAACTATCGAGGATCGTGATTACGGAGACTTCTCCCGAGCAGGTGATCTTCCTGCGCGAGAAGAACGGCGGTCGGAGTTTTCCGATCCTCATCGGCATCGGCGAAGCCTTGGCCATTGACCGCCGGCTCAAGGGCGCCCAGATGCCGCGGCCAATGACGCACGACCTGCTGGGGCACGTGATCGAGGCCATGGGCGGGCGGATCGAGCGGATCGTGGTCAACGACCTGCATGACGCCACGTTCATCGCCACCATTTACATTCGGCGCGGCGGCGAAGTCATCCCCATCGACAGCCGGCCCTCCGACGCCATCGCCCTGGGCATCGCCCAGGACACGCCGCTGTTCGTGGCAGATCACGTGCTGGAGAAGGTGTTGTCGGAGGAGATGAACGCCGCCCATCAGCGCGAGCGGCTGGAGTTGCGCCGCACCGAACTGGCTGAGCAAATCGCCGAATTGACCGAGCAGTTGCAGGATGAGGAGTTTGCGTCTTCGCTTGGCCAGGAGGAGCAGCAAGCCCTGCAGGAGCAGATGCGGGAGATGCAGGCCGACCTCGAAGCGATTGACGAAATCCTGCGGCAGTTGCCCAAAGAGTAAATAGCATCGCATATGCACGAGTGTATACCTGTGCCGCGTTGACCTGTTGGTGCTCAACAAGCATTCCGCCCGTCATCTCCGCAATCCCAATAATCCCCTGAGTTCCCGCTGTTTTGGCCTTGTGAGGCATGTGAGGGTCGGCTAGTCTTTCGTTATCACGTAACGGAATACGACACTCACTTCAGGAAAGGTTTCGTAATGGAACAGCTTTCAGCATCCAGGTCGCGCGGCTGGGCGGTCGTGGCGGCGGGCACCGGCATCAACCTCATCCTGGGCTCGCTGTATGCCTGGAGCGTGGTGGGCAAGGCCCTGGTGAACCAATGGAAATGGTCAAACGCCGATGCGGCGCTGCCCTTCAGCGTCTCGACCGCCTGTTTTGCCTTCACCATGATATTCGCCGGGCGCTGGCAGGACAAGATCGGCCCGCGCGTTGTGGCCCTGGCGGGCGGGTTGATGTTTGGCCTGGGCGTGTTTGTCTCAGCCTATGCGCACTCCCCGCTGTACATGGTGCTCTCCTACGGCGTGCTGGCCGGCATCGGTATCGGGCTGTGCTACTCGGCCACGACGCCGCCGGCGCTGAAGTGGTTTCCGCCCAGCCGAAAGGGCCTGATCGCCGGCATCGTGGTCAGTGGCGTGGGCTTGGCGGCGGTGTATGCCTCGCCCTTGTGGCAGTACCTCATCGGCGCCAAGGGCATTTCGTTGACCTTTGAATACCTGGGCGTCGGCGGGGCGGTCCTTATCTGCATCCTCTCCACGATGGTTGTGAACCCGCCGGCGGGGTACGTGGTTGCGGCCTCTGCGGGCGGGCCGGCCGCGCGACGGTCCTCTGCCAAGGTGGACCTGGACTGGCACGAAATGCTGCGAACCAAGCAGTTCTACATGCTCTGGCTGATGCTGCTGCTGGGGGCCTCGGCCGGCCTGATGATCATCGCCCACGCCGCCAAGATCGCCAGCGCCCAGGCCGGCATCGAAACGTGGGGCTTCCTGCCGGTGGCACTGCTGGCGATTTTCAACACGCTGGGCCGACTGGTTAGCGGCTCGGTCTCTGACCGGCTGGGCCGGACCCAGACGATGACGCTGGCCTTCTTCCTGCAGGCGATAAACATGTTTGCATTCGCATATTACAGAAGCCCGGCGCTGCTGATCTTCGGCGTCTGCATCACCGGCCTGTGCTACGGCACGATCTTCCCGCTGATGCCCTCGGCCATTGCCGACTTCTACGGCGTGAAGAACCTGGGCGTCAATTACGGCCTGCTCTTTACAGCCTTTGGCGTGGCGGGTGTGGCCGGGCCCATCCTCGCCGGCAAGATAAAGGACCTTTCCGGGTCGTACACGTATTCCTACGTGATCTCGGCCGTCATGTTGCTGATCGGCGCCACTTTGGCTGCGATCGCCAAGCCGCCCAAGCTGGCCGTCGAACCAGACGCCGCGACGCAGGCAAAGGCGGGTTAATCAGGCCCGGGTTTGCGTTACCGACATAAAGAGCGGCGGGTCTTCGGACTCGCCGCTTTCTTTTGTTTCGGGCGAACTGCGCCGACTTCGAGCGTTTGAAGAAAGCTGCCTTGCCGCCTTGCTTCATGCCCATGCTGATGCTGGATTCTGTCGATGACCTTTGGGTCGAGCCCTCGGCCACGACTGGCCGATTCGGCGAGGCTACAAGGTAGGAATCTGAAACATGCGATATGCGACCTTTCGACTGGTGGGCGTGAATTGTGTCCTGGTGCTGGCGGTGCAACTGGCTGGCTGTGGAAGCGGCAATACGGCGGCCCAAAAGCCTGTCCAATGGCCCATTGCCAAGCAGGTTCCGACGACCGCCCAGCAGCAGGTTCTGCCCGTCGCTCTCGCGGCCGACGCGCCGAAGATCAACCCGGCGGACGTGACGTTGTACGAGAAGTGCGGCTACAGCGTTTGGCAGGCAGGGGCCGGCACGAACTACAGCCAGTATCCCGCCCATCCGCAGCATCACCAAAAGCGGGCCGAACTAGCCCCCCTCTACAAGGGCGCGCCCAATGCGGCGCAACTCCTGGCTTTTTTCGCCATCAGTGACATTCACATTACCGACAAGGAGTCCCCGGCCCAGGTGATCTATCCCGGCTGGAGCGCACTGTTTGGCCCCAGTTCGGCGGGGCTGATGCAGCAGGCGTATTCGCCGGTCATTCTCTCGACCACCCACGTGCTGGATGCTGCCATCCAGACGGTCAATGCACTGCATAAGCAAACGCCGTTTGGCTTCGGCATCTCGCTCGGCGATGACGTGAACAATACCCAGTACAACGAGCTGCGATGGTTCATCGATGTCCTTGACGGCAAGGTCATCACTCCCAGTTCGGGTGCTCATGTTGGCGCCGACGCCATCGATTATCAGAAGCCGTTCAAGGCAGCCGGGCTGGACAAGACGATCCCGTGGTATCAGGTCGTGGGCAACCACGATCAGTTCTGGTCGGGCGTGCTGTACGAGAACGCCAAGACCCAGCAGGCCCACGTCGGCGCTGCCGTCATTAACCTCAAGGTCGACCTGAGCAACCCCAATGCCATAAACACGACCGGCGACTACATGGGCGTGATTGATGGCACGACGCCGTACGGCAACGTCATTGACGCCGGGCCGGAGAAGAACTTCCCTGCGCCGCCAACGGTCGTGGCCGACGCGAATCGCCGCTCGCTCTCGACGAACGAATCTTCAACCCGGAATTGGATGCGCGAGTTCTTCACCACCGCGTCAACTCCGGTTGGCCATGGCTTTACCCAGGCCAACGTGGATGAGGACTTTGCCTGCTACAGCTTCGAGCCCAAGTCGGACCTGCCGCTGAAGGTTATCGTGCTGGACGACACGAACAAGAAGAACGACAAGCTGGGCTGCCCGATGTTCTACGGCACCGGCCATCTCGACCCAACCCGGCTGGAGTGGTTGAAGCGTGAACTTCAGAAGGGACAGGACGAAGGCAAGCTGATGATCATTGCGGCGCACATCCCGATCAAGCCGCAGGTGAGCATCACCGACCCGCGGCCGATGTCTACGTTCTACGACAAGTCGGAGGAAGACGCGCTACTGGCGACGCTGCACTCGTACCCGAATCTCATCCTGTGGATCGCGGGGCATCGTCACCTGAACACCATCACGCCCCAGCCGAATAATGCCGCCGATCTCAACGACCATCCGGAGCAAAGTTTCTGGGAGGTCGAGACGTCATCGCTGCGGGATTTTCCCCAGCAGTTCCGCACCTTTGAGATTCGCCGCAACGGTGACAACACGATTTCGATCATCACCACCGACGTGGACCCGGCCGTGGCGGCAGGCTCGCCGGCGGCCAAGTCGCGCGGATATGCCATCGGGGCCGCCCGGCTATTTGGCGCCACACCGGCGATTCTGGGCGATGCCACGTCCCACGCCTATAACGCCGAGCTTGTGAAGCAGTTGAGCCCACAAATGCAGGCCAAGATCGCCAAGTGCGGCTCGCCCATCAAGGAACGGGAATAAAGAGAGAGACGCTGCTTCAGACAGCGAGCAACTATTGTAGGGTGGGCCGAGAAGCGAAGCGACGAGTCCCACCATGCCGGGGCAAGGCCGCAGGGGCCACAAGACCGTAGGGTCCGCAGGTTCCCGAGCGCTGTTGCGAGGGGTTCTGCGGACGGGCGTGACGTCCCTGTCGAAAGGTGGGCCTCACAAGACAGCGTTCGGCCCAGCCTACGGAACTCTGGCTTCCGACTTTCCTACGCCTTCAGCTTCAACCCGAATGGCTTGAGCAGGTCCGCCAGCGGGGCGCGGAGTTTCGCTGTCAGCGGCGTCAGCGGCAGGCGGAGTTCGTCCTGCATCATGCCGGCCATGGCCAGAGCGGCCTTGATGGGAATGGGGTTGGTCTCGACGAACGCACCCTTAAAGAGCGGGAACAGCCGCAGGTGCTGCTGCCGCGCCGCCTTGATGTCGCCGGCCAAAATCAGGTCCGTCAGCTTGCGCACTTCCTTGGGCACGATGTTGGAGACGACGCTGATTACGCCCACGCCGCCGACGGCGCAGATGGGCAGCGTCATGGAATCATCGCCCGACAGGATCGTGATGCCGCACGCACAGGCCAGGGCCGAGGCGTTGTTGACGTTGCCGGTGGCTTCCTTCATGGCGACGACCATGTCGATTTCGTTGTACATCCGCACGACCGTATCGGCCGCCAGCTCGATGCCCGTCCGGCCAGGAATGTTGTACAGCACGATCGGCAGGCCGGCGGTGGCCAGCGCCTTGACGTGCTCGTACATGCCCTGCTGCGTGGGCTTGTTGTAGTAGGGGTTGACGATCAGGCAGGCATCGGCCCCGGCGTCCTTGGCGTGCTTGGTCAGCCGCAGCGCCTCGGTCGTGGAGTTGCTGCCCGTGCCGGCGATGATGATGGCCTTGCCCTTGGCCCGCTGGATGGTGAACTCGATAACCTTGTCGTGCTCTTCATGGGAGAGCGTGGGCGATTCGCCGGTCGTGCCGCAGGGCACCAGGCCTTGCGTGCCGCTTTCGAGCTGATAGTCGATCAGCTTCGCCAGCGCATCGTAATCCACCGCGCCGTCGCGAAACGGCGTAACCAGGGCGGTCATGGAACCTTGCAGCTTCAATGTCGGCTTGCTCATGGCAATTCCTGCTTCTGCGATAGACGTAACGGCACAATTCTCAGTGGCGTGATTATACGGAACAAGGGGTGAAATTCCAGCGGTTTGTTGAGGCGCGTCGAGACAGGGGCGCCGTGTGTTGGGCCGCTCAGTGGGTGCCATTGTTTGGAGGGGCGCCGTAGGTTGGGTCAAAGGGTGCCATAGGTTGAGCCGCGGCTTCTGGCGGCTCTACCTATGCGGGCGTTGTGCATAGGCAGCCCCGGCTTCGCAGGACGACGCGAAGCCGTGTCAGCCTATGGCACCCACCGAGCGTATGTGGCAGCCACCGAGCGTATGTGGCAGCCAATCCGCACACGGGCCTATCGGCCCACGCCTGCCTAGCTCTGCTTCTTGCCGATCTTGTTCTCCGTCCCGGCCAGCAGGCGGGCGATGTTCGCGCGGTGGCGGAGAATCACCAGGCTGGCCATCAGCACTAGAAAGGCCAGTAGCGGCCAGTGTTGCACCAGGCCCCAGCCCAGCAGGTGCGAGAACAGCACGAAGCATATCGGCAGGGCGATGGCCGCCACGATGGACGCCAGCGAGACGTACCGCCAGATCAGCACGCACACGATCCACAGGCCAAAGGCGGCCAGGCCGGCGAAGGTGAAGTACGGATAGAAGCCCAGCACCACGCCTAAGCTGGTGGCCACGCCCTTGCCGCCGCGGAAGCGGACGAAGACGCTGAACATGTGCCCCAGGATCGCGAGCATGCCCACGCTCAGCCAAGCCGCTTGACGTGCGGCGTCGAGCGGGGCGTTCTGATGTCGCAGCCAAAGCCCGGCCGCCAGGACTGGAATGGCCCCCTTGGCG
Organism: uncultured Planctomycetota bacterium; assembly: GCA_903892515.1. Taxonomy (GTDB): domain Bacteria; phylum Planctomycetota; class Phycisphaerae; order SM23-33; family SM23-33; genus CAITIS01. The sequence goes on from CAITIS010000098.1 coordinate 117,623, forward strand.
CAGTCCAGCAGGAAGCAGAGATAACCCCACTTCCGGCCCAGCACGCGGCCGACGTTGGTGGCGCCGATGTTGCCGCTGCCATGCTGGCGCAGGTCAATGCCCTTGCCACGGGCGATAATCACGCCGAAGGGAATCGCGCCCATGAAGTACGCCAGAATCACGAATCCTACATACGTCCAGACAGTCATCGCGCAAGCTCCCGATACAAAGCTTCCAGTTCATCCACGTGCCGGCGGATCGACAGGTAATCCGCCTTGGCCAGGCAGGCGCGGCGCATGTGCGCTCGGCTGGCCGGATCGCACATCGTGGCCAGGGCGGCGGCCACGCCGGCGGAGTCGTCCGGCGATTCGACCACGATTCCCGCGCCCTCGGCCAGCACTTCGGCCGCACCGTTGTAGCGGGTGGTGATGCTCGGCACGCCCCAGCGGACGGCCTCCAAGATGACGCGGCTGCATGCGTCCTGCCACGATAGCAGCAGCACGACGTCGGCGGCGGAATAGTAGCGGAAAATGTCGCTCACGTGGCCCAGCGTCTGCACGGGTTGGCCGGGCTGGAGAGGGCGATGTTTTCCCTTCAAGCCCAGGCACAATAGCGTGGAAGCCACTCCGCTGGAGCGGCGGAATTCATCGTGGGCCGAGATCGCGCAGCCAATGCCCTTGAGGCGGGCATTGTGGCCGGCCGTCAGCACCAGCAGCCAGTCATCCGGCAGCCCAAGCTGTGCGCGGACTTCCTGCCGCCACTGCCGGCGCAGTTCGTCGTTGGCTTGGGGCACTTGGACGGCGTTGAAAACAACGCGGACGCGCTGGCAGCCGTAGCATCGCCTGGCGTCCTGGGCCACCAATTCGCTGACGGCAAGGATACACGTGCGCTCCTCGCCCATGACCTGGCGTTCCAGGCGTGCAAGAAGCTGTTGGCTGGCGCGGAAGGTATTGAAGAATCGCACGAGCCCGCCCAACGCGGCGGGTCGGCGACGCACGCTGGCCTCGATCTGCGCCGGCACGATGCCGCCGCGCGGCTGGTACACGCTGGCGCCCGGAATTGGCAGCACCGAGTGCGTCACGTCGAACGCGCCCGAATCGATGACGTGCCGGCACTGGCCGATGAAATGCTCCAGGGCGGCGCGCTTGCCACGCGGGAGACCGGGCAGGCACACCACGCGAAAGGACGCCGCCGAGTCGGCGCTGCGGCAGAACACGCTGACCTCGTGCCCGCGGGCGGACAATTCGCTCGCGACCTGGGCGGTGCTCATCTCTCTGCCGCCGCGGCCTGGGGTGAATGACTCGATGAAGAACGCTATCTTCGTGATGATTCGCCTTTTCGTGAGAGCCGCCGCTGCATCCATGCCAGCTTGGCCGACACCGCTCGCGTCCAGGGTCGGGCGTCCTGCTGCCCCAGCCGGGCAACGTACCGCGTCAGGAAAGTCGCCCAGTGCCCAGCCACCCATTCGGGCGGCAAACTGTACGTCAGTGCGGCCATATCCTTCACCCGCCACCGAAACGCCCGCCAGCGTGGCCGGAAGACGCGGGCCAGATCGATCAGGTGCAGCACCGGCCGATCTTGCCATTCGGCGAAGATGTGGCTGGCGTACAGGTCGCGATGGACCAGGCCCGCCCCGTGCAAGCGGGCGACCAGTTCCAGCAGAGCGTCGTCGAATGCCGCCAGCGCTGCCGGCTCAGCGTGATGGCGTTGCCAGAAGTCGCTGAAACACGTTTCCAGCGATTCTCCCGGCACGGCGGTGACGATCACATAGCCGCGCCCGTCAGCTTGCCCGGCAGCGAGGCATTGCATCGTCGGCACGCCTGCTTGCTGGCAGAGCAGAATGTTCCGCAGCTCGCGCCAGGCGGGGCTTTCGCGCCGCAGCAGTGCCCGCAAGCCCGTCCCGCGCGAGTAGCGCTTGAGGTACAGCACCTGCTCGCCCGCCGGGCCTTCGACCTTCAGCCGAAGCCGCTCACGCACGCCCAGGCCGGGCTTGGTCAGCAACTGGCCGCCGGCATAGCCGAAGGCGCCAGCCACGCTGTCAAGGCCCAGCCGCGAGAGCATGGCAGCGTACTGGGGATGGATGAATTGCCGCGGCGTCATGGCGTCCCCAACAGATCCAGTGCGGCTGCGACGACCGTCGCGGGAGCGATGCTGCGCATGCACACGTGAAAGCCCGGCCCGGGCAGGCGGCAGAGCTTCTGTTGGCAGGGCCCGCAGGGGACATCGACGCGGACGATCCGCTCCTTGTCGAAGTAGTTGGCGCTCCAGGTCGGGTGCGTGGAGCCAAAGATGGCCACCACCGGCACGTTCAGCGCTGCGGCGATGTGTCGCGGGCCCGTGTCGTTGGTAATCATCAACCGGCAGCGACGCGTGACCGCCTTGAGCAGCCCCAGCGAGTTGCCGACCGCCGCTAAGTTCAGCAGCGGCTTGTGCGACATCGCCGCCGCCACGGCCTGGGCAATCTCCGCCTCCGCCGGCCCGGCATTGATGATGATCTGCACCTGTCGCCGGGCGACCAGTTCGTCGGCCACCTGGGCGAATCGCTCGGGTGGATACATCTTGGAACTGCCGAAACTAGCCCCGGGGTTCAGCAGCACCAGCGGAGCGTCGCTGGCAGCACCGGAAGATCGCAGCAGTTCATCGGTTCGGCGTTCATCGGCCTGGTCAACGAAAAGTTCCATCCGCTTATCGCTGGTCCCACAGCCAATGCGTTCTGCCAGCAGCAGGTAATAATCGAGCGCTGAGATTATCTTCAGTTCGCCCGTGGCGTCGCGCGGCGGGGCGAGGCCCTCGCTCAGCAGGAATCCTCTGCCGTCGCGAGCAAAGCCGGCCACGCGACTGGCGCAGGAGCGTGCGATGAACGCGCTGCGGAAGCTGTTAGGGCCGAGAATCGCCAGGTCGAATCGTCGCCGGCGCAGCAGCTTGATCGCCGCCAGCACGCCCTGCGGTGCGGTGAGTATCTCGTCGCTCCAGGGGTTAGGCGTCAGCGTCGCAATCGGCGCGGGCCGGCCAAAGAGCGTCACGTGGGCGCTGGGGTGCCGCTGCCGGATGGCCCGCAGGGCAGGGGTGAACATAACCGCATCGCCCACCCAGTTGGGCAGGAAGATGGCGATTCGCTCGTTGTGCGTCGTGGCCGGCAAGGACCGCTACTCCGCCGGCCGGGAGGAAACCGGCCCGGCCGGGCCGCTGGGCTGTCGCGCCGGCGGCAGGTCAAGGTGCGCGTAGTCCGGCACGTGGAAAACTCCGGACGGGCCCGACTTGCCGACGTAGATCAACTCCAGCCCGGCCTGCTGCATGGCGCTGGCCGTGGTCGCGTTGTGCGTGATGCCATACCGCAGGTCGCTCAGCCGGTTCTTGAGCACCACGATCATGTTCGGCAGCGAGGGTGAATCGTACTTCCTGAGCCAGTCCTTCTTGGTAAATGCCGGCACGACGGCCGAGTCGGGATAGTGCAGCCGCGCCAGGAACTCGTGCGCCGCCGTCGGCTTGGACGCGAACTTATCCGTGGTATAGATGATGTCCACGCGCGGGGCTAAGGCCTGAATCGCCGCGGCCGCGGACGTGGCTTCCGCCGGCGCATCGGGCAGGCCATCGAGGTCGATTACGGCGATGGGCTTGCCGCCTTCGAGCACGTACATCCAGGCGCTGCCCTGGCAGGTGTCGCCGCGGATGTCCTGGTGGCTGATGTCCACATCGTACCGGCCGGGCTTGTCGGGGACCGGGAAGACCACCGAGGCGTAGCCATGCTTGTCGGTGCGGGCGGCCTTGAAGGCCCCATCGGGCATGCAGAAGCACAGGGCGGCGCCGTCGGTGGGGGGCACGTACTCCCAGAATTCGCGCCGCTGCAGGCGCACCGCCACTGGCACGTCCTGGCCGGCCTGGCCGACAGTGTCCGGGGCCGTGAGAATGAACTCACCGCTGCACCCGGCCATACAGAACATTAGGCCGATTAACCCGCTTAGCCGTGCAACTCTGGCTTGACTCATGCCGCCGATTAGCGCGGGCCGATGAACGATTGTCAAGACTGGCTCCCGCGCGGGCCAAATGATATGATTGCCGTCTTGAGTCGCGACGGTCGGAGTACATCCGGCCTCGCAAGAGGGTTTATGGACAAGATGAGCGCCAATCCGGACCAGTTCCGCGAAGATCCCTGGCGAATCTTTCGCATTATGAGCGAATTCGTCGAGGGCTTTGAGGTCATGGGCAGCTTGGGCCCGGCCGTGAGCATTTTCGGCTCGGCCCGCACGCCCGAGAGCAACCGCTACTACAAGCTCGCGCGCGAGATGGGGCAGTTGCTCGCCCAGTCAGGGCTGGCCGTCATCACCGGCGGCGGGCCGGGGATCATGGAGGCCGCCAACCGCGGCGCCGACGAAGCCGGCGGCAAGAGCGTCGGGCTGAACATCGCGCTGCCGCAAGAGCAGACCTCCAACCCGTACGCCAACGTCCGGCTGGATTTTCACTATTTCTTCGCCCGCAAGGTCATGTTCGTGAAGTACGCCTGCGCGTTCGTGTGCTTCCCGGGCGGCTTTGGGACGATGGACGAGTTTTTCGAGGCCATGACGCTGATCCAGACCGAGAAGGTCGAGCCCTTCCCGGTGGTGCTGATCGGCAAGACCTACTGGTCGAGCCTCATCCGCTGGATTCGCAATTACATGCTGGGCAAGCACGACTATATTTCGGCCGGCGACATGGACCGTTTCCTGGTCACCGACAGTCCGGCCAAGGCCATGAAACTCATTCAGGAACATCGTGACGTGGACCGGCTCAAGCTGCCCATTCCGGCCACGCACCCTCGCCGGCCGACGGGCGAAGGCACCGTTGTCGGCACGCCGCCGCGACGCACCCGTGGCGTGCGCGGATAGCTACTTGGGTGGCATGGTCACTCGCCCGGTGTTGGCGATGACCATGTTTAGGCCTTAGCATGGTCATCGCAAAAGACGCGACTGACCATGCCACCCCGCCGTGCAAGAGTAGAGTTATCAAGGAGTACGTACTGTGAACATGACCATCACCGAAAAGATCCTGGCCAGCCATGCTGGCAAGACCTCCGTCAAGGCCGGCGAAAATGTTTGGGTCGAAGTGGACGTGCTGCTGACGCACGACGTCTGCGGTCCGGGCACGATTGGCATCTTCCAGCAGGAATTCGGCCCCGACGCCAAGGTGTGGGATCGCGAGAAGGTGGTCATTCTGCCCGACCATTACATCTTCACGGCCGACCCGATGGCGCACCGCAACATCGACACGCTGCGCGACTTTGCCGCCAAGCAGCGCCTTCCTTATTACTATGACGCCGACTTCGTCAAGGGCAGCGGCGTGCCCAAGCCGTACTCCAGCCCAACGGCGACCTCGTACAAGGGTGTCTGTCACGTGGCGCTGCCCCAGGCGGGGCATGCCCGGCCCGGCGAGGTGCTGCTGGGCACCGACAGCCACACCTGCACGCACGGCGCGTTCGGCGAGTTCGCCACGGGCGTGGGTAACACCGAGGCTGCGTTCGCCATGGGCACGGGCAAGATCTGGCTGAAAGTGCCCAACACCATGCGCTTCGTTTTCAACGGCGAGATGCCGGCGTACCTGATGGCCAAGGATTTGATCCTGCACGTCATCGGCCAGATCGGCACCGACGGGGCGACGTATGCCGCCATGGAATTCGACGGCCCGGCCATCTACGCGCTGGACATGGAAGAGCGGATGACGATCTGCAACATGGCCGTCGAGGCCGGGGCCAAGAACGGCATCATCGCGCCCGACGCGATCACCGAAAAGTACGTCAAGGCCCGGACCAAGAAGCCCTACAAGGTCTTCCGCAGCGACGCCGATGCGACGTTCGCCAGCACGTTTACGTACGACACGAAGGACATCGAGCCGACCGTCGCCCAGCCGCATTCGCCGGGCAAGCGGGCCACGGCCCGGCAGTGCCGCGACGTGAAGGTCGATCGCGTGTACATCGGCTCGTGCACGGGCGGCAAGACGGTTGACTTCGTGGCGGCCGCCAATGTGCTGGCCGGCAAGACGGTCAAGATCGAGACGCTGATCATCCCGGCCACCACCGACGTGGACACCGATCTGGATACGTTTAAGGTCAACGGCCAGACGCTGCGGCAGGTGTTCCAGAACGCCGGCTGCCAGATCGCCCCGGCCAGTTGCGCCGCGTGCCTGGGCGGACCCGAGGACACCTTTGGCCGGGCCCAGACGCCGATGACGGTGGTCTCGACGACCAATCGAAACTTCCCTGGCCGGATGGGTCACAAGCAGGCGGGCATCTACCTGGCCAGCCCGCTGACGGCCGCCGCCAGCGCCTTAACTGGCCACGTGACCGACCCACGCGACGTGATGAGCATTGACAAGCCCATCGGTCGGGCGTAGGACGAACCGCATGGCATGGTCATCGGTTGTTTGGACGGTGCCCACGTTCAAAGCCGCCGCATGGTGATGCCTACGACGGCAATGGCTGTGCGACTTCTCTCCCTTTCGGAGAGGGCAGGGCGAGGGCGAGCCGGCTTGCCGCCCTCACGCGCCGTGCGAAAGGACAATGGCGATGACGCAGGACGAAGAGCACCTGAATCTCCTGGCCCTGTTTCACTACATCTTTGCGGGAATGACCGCGTTGTTTGCCTGTCTTCCGGTGATCCACCTGGTGTTCGGGATTGCGATAATGACTGGCGCGTTCGACGGCAAGGAACCGCCGCCGGCGTTCATGGGCCTGATCTTCGTGATTATCGGCTCGGCCCTCATCCTGCTGGGCTGGACGATGGCCGTCTTGATACTCATCGCCGGACGCCGGCTCAAGCAGCGCCGCTGGCCAACCTTCTGCCTCGTGATCGCGGCCCTGGAATGCCTGGCCATGCCGCTAGGGACGGTGCTGGGGATCTTCACCATCCTTGTGCTGCAGCGCGATTCGGTCAAGACGTTGTTCCAACCGCCGGCGAAGGCTGTCGCGTAACTCACGCTTAGTCGCGGCCCGGTGCCATGCCTTTACGCGCTGTTGCGGAAAGGCATGTTGACCGGTGAATCGTGGCCGCTGGACGCCGCGACCACGGCACCCGGTAAGCCGGTTCCGCGGCCAGGCGCACCTCTTGGCGTCGTCATGGCCTTATCGGGCCGCCCATCCATTTTTCAACATCCGGGGCGCGGTAAGACTTGAATCGATCCAGCAGGGCCTCGGGCTCGTCTGATACCAGGAGCATCTCGCGGTGTTCTCGCCTCATGAACCCGTTGGCGACGGCGTTGTCAAGAAACGACAGCAGCAGGTCAAAGTACCCGCCCACGTTTATCAGGCCACACGGCTTCTTGTGCAGTCCGAGCTGAGCCCATGTCAGAAGTTCGGCGATCTCCTCAAGCGTGCCAAACCCTCCCGGCAGGGCGACAAACCCGTCGGATAAGTCGAACATCAATGCCTTGCGCTGGTGCATCGAATCGACGACGTGCAGTTCCGTCAGCTTCTGGTGCGAGACCTTGTGAGCGAGCAATTCCGGGATCACTCCGATCACAATGCCCTTTGCCTCCAGGACGGTATCGGCAATCTTTCCCATCAGTCCGACGTCGGCGCCGCCGTAGACGAGTGCGAGGTCCCGGTCGGGCAGCGCTTGCCCGAGGCGTTGAGCCATTGCCATGTAGCAGGGGTCAAAGCCCGGGCTGGAGCCGCAATTCACGCATATCCGATGCACTCGTCATTCCTCCAAGTCGCGCAAGTCGGGCAGGGCCGTCCGCACGCCTTACTTGAGGCCGAAGAGCTTCCTGGCGTTGCCGGACCAGACCAGCTCGCGCAGTTCGGCCGGGGCGTTGATGCGGTCCAGCAGCCGCTCGTGGAAGTCGATGTGCGCACCGAAATCGTGGTCGCCATCGTGGAAGTAGTTGACGTCGCTGGCGAAGCACACTTTCTTCAGGGCGCTTTCCATCAGCACGCCGTGGGGGGCGAACATCTCGGCCCACATGCTGATGGCGCGGTTTATGGCCGTGCCGCCGGACAGGTCGGCGTACACGTTCGGCCGGCTCCAGGCGACCTTCCAGGCCTCCTCCCACCACGGGTTGGAAAAGTGCGACATCTCGATCTTGAGCCTGGGGAAGCGCCGGCCGATCGCGTCGATATGCGCGGCCCGCATGTGCGTCATCTCGATGGGCGGAATCTCGGGCTGCTTTTCGTCAAAGCCCAGATAGCCGGTGTGGAACATGGCCACCGCGCCGCGATGGTCGATCATGTCATACAGCGGCCAGTACCGCTCGTCGCTGTAGGGGGCCAGCGGCGCGATGAATTTGATGGCCTTGCAGCCGCCGTCGAGGGCACGCTCCATTTCGCCGCGAAAGTCCCGCCGGCCAAACTCACGCATATAGTACATCGCCACGGGAATGACGAAGTCGCCATATTTCTTCACGGCCTTGAGGCAGCAGTCGGCCGGGGCCATCAGGACAACCTTATCGATGCCGGCGGCGCGGATCTTCTTCACGTAGGCGGCGGCTGAGCCCTTGATCTTCGTGGCGTCCTCGAAGGGCCAGCTGTGGGTGTGGACGTCGATGCGTGTAAAGTCGTGGGCGCGGGCGGCGGTTTGCTTGGCCATGATATTCCTCTATGTGTGCGTGCCGGATCGGCAGCAAGTAGACGACTTTCCGCCAGAACGAAGGAAGTGTCAAGAGCTAGTCCGCCGAATTGCCGTTCAGCGGCCCAGCAGCGTGTGTAGATGGCCCGCCAAATCGGCCGCTTGCTCGGGCGTCTTGGCGCCGGTCTGGATGAACACGCCGCGGCGTCCGAAGCAGTCGATCAGCTTGCGCGTGTACGCCACCAGGTCCACCTCCTGGGCGTGGTCCCAGTAGAAGTGGCGGAGATTCAGCGCGGTCTTGCCGCCGGCGGCGTCGCGAATGACGTCCCACCGGCTATTCTGCGGAATCGTCAGGTCGAGCCCGCGCAGGCCTTCGATCTCCATCATGGCCGCCACGACGTTCTGCACGTCGCCGCAGGAGTGGACCACGATGCCGCCCAAGGCCCGCGAGATCATCGAATTGTATTTCACGCCAAACTGGCGGTAGAGATCCGGCGAAAGCAGCACAGCCGTGTCATCGCTGACTCGCACGCCGACCTCCCGCGGGATATACCACATCTCGTGGCCCATCGTGTGCAGATTGCGGATTCGCCGCAACTGCTCCTGGATGTACCCGATCGTGACGTGGGTCACCTTCTCCAGCAGCGCATGCACCTCGGCCGGGAAGAGCACGGTGGCCTGGATGAACGACGTGTATTCCCACAGCAGCGAGGCCGTCACCAGCGGCGAGGGCACGTTGATCAGCCGTAGGGGCAGCGCCGACCTCTGCTGGAAGTATTCCAGCCGCTCGTAGCCGCGGGCGAAAACCGGACTGGTCGCCACGTCAGGCATGGCCAGCGTGTGCACATCCTGAATGTTGTCATCGGTGATGAGCGGCTTGGCCCACGGATCGGCTTCGTCGTTGGGCGTGCACGCGCAGCCAAAGGCCTGGGCGACGATTTGAATTCCCAGGTTCGGCTTGAGGTTGGGCATGCCGTAGTCATCCACGGCCGAACGCTGCTGATGGTAGGCGATATTCCAGTCCAGTTCGGCCTGGTCGTCGCCGTAAAACGCGGACGTGGCCGCGTGGAAGGTGCCGATCTCGACCAGGAACGGCACTTCCGGCACGCTTTGAAGCTGCCAGGTCTTGCGGATGATGTCTTGCTTGTCGGCCGTACTCAGCATGCAAAGGCTCCTCGACGGGAAAAAAGCCGCCCGTCGGCAGCCATTGTCAATGCGCCAGCTTAGAAGTTCAAGTAGACGCGCACGCCGATGACGCTGGCGTTGGGCAGTTCGCCGCTGGGATGGAAGATGTACTGGTAGTCGGGGCTGATGTGAAGCCAGGACGTGATCTGGCAGCGATAGTAGCTCTCGAATACCGTCTCGTTGTCGTACGGCAGCGAGAGCGAGCTTGCTTCGGAAAGGCTGCCTTGGGCAAAGCCGAACGCCAGCACGTCGTTGTCGCGTGTCGGGATCAGCCCTTGGTATTGTGCGCCGGCCGACCAGAACTCGTAGGTCGGGTTGGCCAATTCGCCGGCGAAGCCATACCGGCCGAAGACGCCCAGGCCGCGATTGTCGCCGTCTTTCTTGCTGACGCGGTAGAGCATCTGATCGAAGGACAGGTACATGCCCATGTCGTTGGTCTTATAGCCTTCGCCGCTGATGTAAGGCTTTCTGCGTCCGTCCAGCCAGAAGCCCGCGCGGTATGCGCCCTGGAGGAAGCCGTTGGCCGATTTGAACGCGGGCGTGATGCCGGTTTCGTAGATGTTGAACGCCTCGGCCGGGCCGGAGAAGGCCGTGTTGAATCCGCTCTCAGTTACCTTGGCGTTGGCATCGGCCACTGCGCCCGAAAAGTACCAGCCGTCAATCGGCTCGGTGTACAGCACCGCGCCCAGCCCCGGCTCGGGGAAGGGAATGGACGGGTTGTTGATCAACGAACTGTTCACGAACTGAGTCGTCTCGTCATTGGCGAACGTGTTGCCGTCAAAAGTGGCCGGGCAGCCGCGACATTGGAACGTGTTGGTCAGGTCGATCTTGCCGATGCGGACGGCGACCTTGTCGTTGAAGAGTCTCTGCTGGTAGAAAAGATCCTTGATGAAAATGGGGGTGTCGGTCGCGATGTTGTCGACATTGAACAGGGCGCCGACGGCGGGGTTGTTGATGCCGTTGGTCCAGCCGCCGCGGGTGAGCATGAAGATGCTGCCGCCGGGAATCTTCGCCAGCTTGTCGAGGTCAACGTCGATGCGCCAGTCCCACCGGCCGGCGTATCGCCCGATGCGCGTCTGGGTGCTACGGCCGCCTTGGAGGTTCTGTTGGTAAAGCTGAGTGAAGGCCAGTTGCGTCTTGACGCCGTATTGTTCGAGCGTCTTGCCCACGCCGAACCAGTTGTCGGTCATCGTCGAGCGGTGCCAGAAGTCGTGCGGCGCTTCCTCGGCCTCGGCCTTTTGAGTGGTGGCTTCCGCCGGCGCGCTGGTGGGTTGCGAGGCGGCCTGCGATGTGGAACTGGCCGGTTGCGAGGTTTGCTGGGCCAGCAGGGGTAGAGTCAATACAAACACACCAGCCATGGCCAGCACGGCCAGTTTCAAAAACGGCATAGGCTCCATCCTTGGAAATAACGGTCCTCTCGTATATCGGCGCGGCAGGCTCACGCTCTTAAGCCTGGCTTTACGCAGAAGATGCGCCGGATGCCGCAGTGCGAGTCTCCGCGGCCCGTTGCTTTGCTGTGTGTTGACCTGAGGTCCAGCCACGCTAGGCTTAGTAAGCCATTGAGCATGAAGAAGCGTCGCGGGCAAGATGCCCAGATACGGAAGCAACTTTTCTTCAACGTGGAGTTAGCCGATATCATCTGATGGAGCGAGCAATGAAACTATTAGCGGTGATGTGCCTGGTGGCGGTGAGTCTGACTGGTTGCGTGACCGAAGCCTTCCGGCCTCAGTCGCTGGGCAACGTTTCCTACAGCGACGCGTTTACTGCCGCCAAGAGCGTCCTGGCGCAGTACTTCTCGATTGCCTCGGCCGATCCCGACAGCGGGCGGATCGTCAGCCGGCCGAACGTCGTAGGCGATACGCCTACCAGGCTGCTGGCCAAAACGATGACGCGCAAGACGGCCACCATGCGCATCCGCCGCGGCCCCGACGGCACCGTGGTGGCCGACGTGCGCGTCGATGTGCAGAAACAAGACACCACGGCCATGCAGGCGATGCAGGTGCCGGTGGCCGGCGATGACGTGGGCAACAACACGCCCGCGCAGGGAACGGCCTCGGCCTCGTTCGATCAGCAACAGGCCTGGCAAGACGCCGGCCGGGACGCCCAGATGGAGAATACGCTCATCGGCGACCTGCTCCAGCGGATGAAAAAATAACGGTTGTAGTGCCGTAGGACGGGCAGGCCTGCCCGCGTCACGCGTTGGCAAATCGCAGCTCGCACCGACCAACGCTGGTCTTTGCCAGGTGCTCGGCGATGATCGCGGTGTACGGGTGTGCAATCATCGGCTCGCCGTCGAGTTCCAGCAGGGCCCGGACATTGTGGACGGTGGCTTCGTCCGGCGCTTCGATCTCCAGGAAGAACCCCAACTGCGGCAGTTCGTCGATCTCCACCTTCGCCCCAGCCAGCCAGTAGCTCTCGCGTCGCTTCTGGAAAGTCAGTCGCGGTGTGTAGCCCAGCGCCGCAAGGATGGCTGCGGCCGCAGCGGCTTCGACGGGGGTCTCGTCCTCCTGCCGGATCTTCATCGGTCCGGGCCGGCGGGGGCCCTTGTACGTCATGATCGAGCGAGATTGGCCGTCGGCCGTGTGCACGGTGCGGATTCTCAGGCCGCAATCGGCGCGGCGCAGGCTTTCGCCGGCGGTGTCGTAGAAGGTGTTGTGTTCCAGCACGGCCCCGAGCGTCTGGCCGCCCACCTCGGCCAGTCGGCGGCGCATGGCCGGAATGTCGTGCAGGCGAAACTTGGCTTCGATCTCAAGCGGCATGGAGACATTCTACCGTGGCGGGGCGGGACATCCGTGCGGATTTACGCCACCTTTCTTTCCAGGGTGCGGTTGAGCTTTCGGCCATTTTGCGGGCCAGCATGTTTTCATCTCGCAGGGCGACTCGTGCAGGGCCCAGAGGAGAACAACGTCCAGTGTTGAATGCGCCGGGCATTTTGGCGATTATGTACCCATGACAGGCGATACGCCATCTGCCGCAGCATCGCGCAGCCGGTACTGGTTGACCGTCCCGTTGCTGGCGGCTTTGCTTTTGGCCTTTTGGCTGCTGATGGTCGCGAGCATCTGGGACAAGAGCCTCACGTACGACGAAGGCATCCACCTCGCCGGCGGCTACACGTATTGGCAGTTCAACGACTACCGCATCAACGCCGAGAACGGCAACCTGCCCCAGCGCGTGATGGCTCTGCCGGTGCTGTTGAGCGGCTACCGATTCCCTTCCACCGATCAGACGGCCTGGCACCGCTCCGATGGCTGGAAGCTCGGCGATCAGTTTCTGCACGACATGGGCAACGACCTCCACGGCATGCTGTGGAAGGGCAGGGCGGGCATCGCGCTGCTGGCCGTGGCGCTGGCACTGGTGGTGTATCTTTGGTCGCGCCGGCTGTTCGGGCCCACCGGCGGCCTCATCTCGCTGCTGCTGTGCATGCTGAGTCCGACGGTCCTGGCCAACGGGCCGTTGATGGTATCCGACGTGGCCGGGGCGCTGTTCTTTCTGCTCTCGACGTGGGCCCTGTGGGCCATGCTGCACAAGCTCACGCCTTGGACGTTGCTGGCCAGCGGCCTGGCGATGGGCGGCCTGTTCGTCGCCAAGATGTCCGCCCCGCTCATGGTCGTCATCGCCCTGGTGCTGATTGCCATCCGGTTCATCCACGCCGAAGAGTTGCCCGTCATCGTGGGCAAGAAGGTCTGGCGCATTGGCTCGCGCGGGCGTCAGGCGGCCCTGTTCGCCGGCGCCATGGCGGCCCACGTTCTGCTGGTGCCGCTGGTCATCTGGACATTTTACGGCTTCCGCTACAACATGATGGCCGGCGCCCACGACCAGCGCGATGTGATGTTCAACTCGACCCTCCTGGCCAAGAGCACCGAGGCGTCGGCGGTCATGCAGTTGGCGACGCAATGGCACGTGCTGCCCGAGGCGTATCTGTACGGCGAGGTCTTCGTGCTCAAATCGGCCCAGCAGCGCTGGGCCTTCATGAATGGCCAAGCCAGCTTGAAGGGCTGGCGGACGTTCTTCCCGTACACGTTCCTGGTCAAGACGCCGCTGTCGGCGCTGGGCATCGTGCTGCTGGCGGTGCTGGCGGCATGGGCGAAGTGGAAAGGTCGAAAGGATGACACCGGCCAGAGCGTGCCCGTAGGGCAGTCCGCCTGGCAGGCGTTGTACGCCACGGCCCCGCTGTGGACGCTCCTAATCATCTACTGGGTGACGGTCATCACCAGCCATCTCAACATCGGGCATCGGCACCTTCTGCCGGTGTATCCGCCAATGTTCGTCCTGGCCGGCGCGTCGGCGTATTGGCTGAATCGGCTGCGCAAGCCCATGGCCATGCTGCTGGTGGCGCTGCTGGGTCTGCTGGCCTTTGAGACGCTGTATTACTTCCCGAACTACCTGGCGTACTTCAACCAGGTCGTTGGCGGGCCGAAGGACGGCTACAGGCATCTTGTCGACAGCTCGCTGGACTGGGGCCAGGACTTGCCGGCCCTGAAGAAGTACCTGGCTTCCCACGGGCTCGAAGGCAGCGATACGTGGTTGTATCTCTCCTACTTCGGCCTGGACCGGCCCGAGAGCTACCAGATTCGCGCCATCCGCGTCGAAGACCTGACGCCGACGTCGACTCAGCCTCCCAAGCCCAGACTCATCGCGTTCCGGGCGGGGGTGTACTGCATCAGCGCCACCAATCTCCAGCCGCTGGGGCTCACGCCCGAAGGCCCGTGGAATGACGCTTTTGAAAAGCTTTACCAGCAGGTGCGCCAGGACGTGCAGCGGTTGGAGAAGACCGCCAACGACCCGGCCGCTCGGGCGACGCTGCTCAAGAGCCGCTCCGACGATTATTGGAAGAAGCTCGAGATCATGGCAAACCAGTTGACCTTCGCACGCTTGCGGGCGCACCTGCGCCAGCGCGAGCCCGACGACATGGTCAACTACTCGATCCTGATCTATCGCGTGAGCGAGGACGAACTTCGCCAAGCCCTCGACGGGCCGATGCCCGAGGACGGCCCAAATCTGCTGCAACAGATGATGAAGCATTGAAACAGCCTTGAAATAGCCTTGAAATTAAGGAGCGACCGATGCCCGCGAAAGTGACCTTTGCCTCTGCCCGTCCCAAGCAACTCAAGGCCGATGCCACGCTGCCGGCCCTGCTGGATCGCATGTTGGTCAAGTGGGCCTTTAAGAAGCGGTTTGGCGGCAAGAAAGTCGCCATCAAGATGCACCTGGGCGGCCACATGGGTTATTCCACGATCCACCCGCTGCTGGTGGGCCGGATCGTCAAGGCCGTCAAGGACGCCGGCGGCAAGCCCTTCATCTGCGACGTGCCCTGGGCGGTGAACTCGGCCTGGGAACGCGGCTACACGCAGGAGGTGCTGGGCGCGCCGCTCCAGCCCGTCACCAGCGAGGCCGACAAGTACGTGTACCCGCACAAGGTGAATTTCCGCACGCTCAAGACGGTCAACAAGGCCGGCAACGTCATGGACGCCGAGGCGCTGATCGTGCTCTCGCACGGCAAGGGCCACGGGCACAGCGGCTTTGGCGGGGCGATCAAGAACATCGCCATGGGCTGTGTCGACGGCGAGACGCGCTCGCAGATTCACCGGCTGGTGAGCGCGACCTTCAAGTGGGACGCCAAGAAGTGCACCGGCTGCCTGCTCTGCCGCGACAACTGCCCCAACGGCGCCATCACGTACAAAGATAAAAAAATCTCCATCTTTGACCACGCCTGCAAGTACTGCATGCACTGCCAACTGGCCTGCCCGAAAAAGGCCATCACCATCGACCAGCGCGGGTATCGGTATTTCCAGCATGGCATGGCCCTGACGACCAAGGCCGTGCTGGACGGCTTTGACAGGTCCCACACGCTCTTCATCACGGCATTGCTGCAAATCACGCCCTTCTGTGATTGCTGGGGCTTCACCACGCCCTCCATCGTGCCCGACATCGGCATCCTGGCCAGCGACGACATCGTGGCGGCCGAGACCGCCGCGGTGGACATGATCAAGGCCGAGGACTTCATCGAGGGCAGCCTGCCGCACCCGCTCCGCCGCGCCGGCGAGGGCCACCTGTTCCAGCAGATTCACGGCAAGGATCCGTACATGCAGATCGAGGAATGCGAAGCCGTCGGCCTGGGCTCCAGGAAGTACACCCTGGTGAACATTCAGTAACCCCGGCCAGACCCGCCCGCAGGCTTTGCGATGATGGGAACCATCTGAGTGCCGGGTGCCATGGCCAGACTGTCGTCTTAGTCTGGCCATGCGCGGACGCTCACAGCATGGCCAGCCCTGAACCGGGGGCTGACCATGGCACCCTTTCGGGCCGCTCTTCACTTGTGAAGCGTTCTCCCCTCAGCCGCCCTGTGGCCGGAGGTTCATCTATAGAAGGGCCGATGAACCTCGCGGCGCGCACAAGACCGTTCGCCCCAGCCGATTCTCCTTGGCCGGCCGGCACTTCCGATGTGATGGATACCTCGCCCTCCAGAGGCGCGAGCGTGCGCGTGACTTCGTGATGCCCATGCCACTCTTGCCAGGCCGCTACGTCCGGACAAACCCATCGTTGGTTACGTCCACCTCGATGGTCTCGGGCTGGCCAAGTCCCATGAACTCGGCCGGCTGGGTGGAGGCCATGGCCCAGGCGGCCTCGAAGGGCACCGCGCAGTGTTTGACGACGTTTAAGATGGCGCAGTCCAGCGTCAAGGCCGAGCCGGCCAGGTAGGGGGTGCCGGCCAGGCAGACCTTGCGGTCTTCGCCCACCTGCACGAGCGTTGCGCCCAGCGAGTACTGCCCAGGCGGCATATCGGCGGCGGCCATGGCGTCGGTCGTCAGGATCGAGCGCTCGTAGCCTTTGGCGCGAAGGAAGTTCTTCAGGGCCGGGAAGTATATGTGGTGGCCATCGGCGATGAAGCTGCCTCGCAGCCGGTCGTCGGCCAGTTGGGCCTGGATGTAGTTCTGGTGCCGCGGCAGCAGGGCGTGGCTGCCGTTGCCCAGGTGCGTACACAGGACCGCTCCGGCCGCCACGGCCTCGGCGATGGTTGCATCATCGGCCATGTGATGCCCCAGCGCCATGCGGATGCCGCTGCGACTGCCACGGGCGATCATCTCGATGGCCCCGGGCAACTCCGGCGCCAGCGTGACGTACCTCAGCAGGCCGGCGCAAAGCTCCTGCAACTCATCGAGCAGGTCGGGGTAGTCCTTGGGCAGCAGCACGTGGGCCTTGGGATGCGCCCCACGCGGGCCGTCCTCGGGACTGATGAACACGCCTTCAAGGTGCAGGCCGGGGATCATCCGCGCGATGCTCTCGTCCTGGCGGCGCAATTCGCAGATCCGCTTCAGCCGAGCCCGCACGCGCTCGATCGAGTCGGTGACGATCGTGGGCAGGAAGGCCGACACGCCGCGCCGGCGCATCGCCCGACACACCCGGCCAACGCTTTCGACGGTTAACGCCGCCGGGTCGCTGCAAAAGTCCACGCCGGCATAACCGTTGACCTGGATATCCACCAAGCCCGGCCCGGCCACATGCACCACCTGCCCGCGTGCGTCACGATCAGTTTTCACGTTCATAGCGTTCATGCCCTCTGGCAGACTTTCGTTCCGTATTCGATTGTTTCCTCGAACATACGTCTCTTGGTGGCGGCGGTGTGCCGCCCCTTCGGGGCTCGTTTTGGGGCCGCCAGTTCCGGGGGCTCACGCCCCCGGCTACAATCGTGCCGGCCCCTCGGGCCTGAATGCCAACGTTGGCGATACAATCGTTAGCAACGCGATCGTTAGCGAGGCAGGACTTGTTTGCGAACGCGACATGCGTTCACTCCTGCTGGAACGCGGTTGATGAACTCGACCGGCTCTCGAACTGCGAATCCACGAATCCACGAGTTCACGGGTCAACGAATTCACGCCCTACTTCACGACGATATTCACCATCCGGCCGGGCACGACGATCCTCTTGACGACCGTCTTGCCTTCGACGGCGGCGGCCACCTTGGCATCGGCCAAAGCTAGCGCCAGCACCTGTTCTTGCGTCGCATCGACCGGCACGACCACTCGGCCGCGGATCTTTCCATTCACCTGCACGGGCAATTCGACCGTCAGCTCTTCCAGCAGGGCCTCGTCGTACTTTGGCCAGGCTTCGTGCGCCAATGACTGGCTGTGCCCGAGCATCGACCACAATTCCTCAGCCAGGTGCGGCGTGAACGGCGCGACCACCAGCATGAACCGCTGGGCCTGATCCTTCGAGATCGCCCCGGTCTTGTACACGAGGTTGACGAACTCCATCATGGCCGCGATGGCGGTGTTGAACTTCATGGCCTCGACATCTTCGGAGACTTTCTTGATGAGCTTGTGCAGGGCCTTTTCGACCTGCGCGTCGCTCTGGTCCTTGATGAGGGCAGCCATGTCTTCGCTGCCGCAGATCATCCGCCAGACGCGCTGGCAGAAGCGGTGCACGCCCGGCACGTCGCGCGTGTTCCAGGGCTTGGAGGCGTCCAGCGGACCCATGAACATTTCATACAGCCGGAAGGTGTCGGCCCCGTAGCCGGCGATCACGACGTCGGGGTTGACCACGTTCTTGAGGCTCTTGGACATCTTCTCCACCGACTCGATCAGCTCTTCGCCGGTGGCCTTGAGCCGCGGCTTGTCGCCGGAAAAGTCGATGTCGTCATACCCGATGCACATGCCGCGGCGGTCGCGATAGGCGAAGCTGCGGATCATGCCCTGGTTGAAGAGCTTGCCGAACGGCTCGACCGTGCTGACGTGGCCAAGGTCGAACAGCACCTTGTGCCAGAAGCGGGCATACAGCAGGTGCAGCACGGCATGCTCGGCCCCGCCGACGTAAAGGTCCACGCCGCCGTGCTGGCCTTTCTCCCGCTCATCACAGCCGGGGGCGGCTGTGCCACGGGTGGGTGTGGCGCGATTGGTAGGGCCGGCAGGCTTGCCCACGCATTCGCTGCCCATCCAGTACGCCTCGATGGCCGGATCGACGAGTTGCTTGTCGTTGCGCGGGTCGAGGTAGCGCAGGAAGTACCAGCACGAGCCGGCCCATTGCGGCATGGTGTTGGTCTCGCGCCTGGCCGGACCGCCGCAGCGCGGACAAGTCGTGTTGAGCCACTCCGTGGCCTTGGCCAGCGGCGGCGAGGGCAGGGCGTTGGGGTCTTCCGAAGCGGCCGGGCTGAAGTCGTCCATCTCCGGCAGCATGAGCGGCAGGGCACTTTCGGGCAGGGCGACCGTGCCGCAGGCCGGGCAGTGGACGATGGGGAACGGCTCGCCCCAGTACCGCTGACGCGAGAAGAGCCAATCGCGCAGCTTGTAGTTGACGGCCTGTTTGCCCAGGCCGGCCTTGTGGAGGTCGTCGGTGATCTGCTGCTTGATATCGCTTGTGGGCAGGCCGTCGTAGTGACCGCTGTTGATGGCGACGCCGTCGTCGATGAACCCGCGCCAATCTTGCCCAGCGGTCGGCTGGACGACCTGCACGATGGGCAGGGCGAACTTCTCGGCGAATTCCATGTCGCGCGTGTCGTGGGCGGGCACGGCCATGATCGCCCCGGTGCCGTAGCCCATCATCACGTAGTCGGCCACCCAGATCGGGATGGCCTGGCGCGTGACGGGATTGATGGCGTAGGCCCCGGTGAACACGCCGGTCTTGTCCTTGCTCTCGGCTGAACGTTCCAGTTCGGATTTGTTCTTAGCGGCCTGGACGTACGCCTCGACCTCCTGCTTCTGCTGGGGCGTGGTGATCTCCGCCACCAGTTCGTGCTCGGGCGCCAGCACCATGTATGTAGCGCCGAAAAGCGTGTCCGGCCGAGTGGTGAAGACGCGGATTACATCGAGTTCCGGCGCTGCCGGCATGCCTCGGCCGCGGCGTTCAAACCATTCTTCGGTGCCGACGGACTCCAGCGGGAAGTCCACCTCGGCCCCGACGCTCTTGCCGATCCAGTTCCGCTGCATGGCCTTGATCGGCTCGGGCCAATCGAGCACGCCCAGATCGTCGATCAGCCGATCGGCGTAGGCCGTAATGCGGAGCATCCATTGCCGCAACGGCCGGCGGTACACCGGGAAGTTGCCACGGTCACTCCGGCCTTCGTTGGTGACTTCTTCATTGGCCAGCACCGTGCCGAGCATCGGGCACCAGTTCACCGGCACCTCGGCCTGATAGGCCAGGCGGTATTCATCGATCAGCCGATGTCTCTGATCCGCTTCGAGTTCGTAAAACTTGAGGTTGCCCATGCCCACGGCCTGGAGGTTAAGGTCGGGAATCTTGTTGGGTGAGATGTTGGGCACGAGGTCGCCACTCAAGTTCACCACAAACTGCCCGGACTGAAGCTTGGCCTCAAGCTCGGCGATGGGCCGGGCCGCATTTACTTCAGGGTCGAACCACGAGTTGTACAGTTGCAGGAATATCCACTGTGTCCAGCGGTAGTACTCGACGTCGGTGGTGGCCACGCGGCGCGACCAGTCGTAGGAGAAGCCGAACATCCGGATCTGTCGCTCGATGTTGGCAATGTTGCGTGCAGTGGTCACGCGCGGGTGTACGCCCTGTTCGACGGCGTATTGCTCCGCCGG
Organism: uncultured Planctomycetota bacterium; assembly: GCA_903892515.1. Taxonomy (GTDB): domain Bacteria; phylum Planctomycetota; class Phycisphaerae; order SM23-33; family SM23-33; genus CAITIS01. The sequence continues at coordinate 137,853 of CAITIS010000098.1, forward strand.
CAGGCCGAAGGAGTCATAGCCCATCGGGTGCAGAACGTTGAAGCCCTGCATGCGCCGGTAGCGGGCGACGATGTCAGTGGCCGTGTAGCCCTCGGGATGGCCGACGTGCAGCCCCGCGCCGGAGGGGTAGGGGAACATGTCCAGCACGTAGTACTTGGGCCGCTCGACGAAGCCCTGCTCGCCCGGATTGGGCTGGACGAACGTGCCATGCTTCTCCCAGTACTCTTGCCATTTCTTCTCAATGGCAGCGAAGTCATACCCGGCCATAGTTCACCTTTCCTAGCCAACAAAAAACCCCGCGATCTCGGGGACCGCGGGGTGGCATTGTAGCGCGAAACCCGCGATCCGTCAGCGCAGCAGCAATCCCAGCAGGCCCAGGCTTCGCCGCAGCGAGTCGGGCAGGGTCAGACGGCTCAGGGTTGTGCTCTGACGGACCATAATTCTCATAATAGGTGTATCGGCCGGCAGAAGGCTTGTCAACAAAAGCTTCGCCCCTAAACCGGGCCCCTCGGCCGGCGGGAGGGCCGATGCTTCCGGCCCGGCGGCCTCTCTCGCCCGGCTGTTGCGAAATAGATCAGATTCTTGCCCGATTCTCACTTGACGAATCAGTGTTACGCGGTATGATGTTTACTGAATGATTTACTAGCGCTCCGTTCAGGCTCCCCTCCCCTGAACGGTGATCTATAGCCTGCTCAGGCTCCCCTCCCCTGAGCGGGCTTTTTTTTTGCCCACATTTCCGGGTAAGTTCCGCCTGAGAATCTCCAATCCAGCGGCAAGCGTCGGCGCATCCTTTCACGCGAGATTACGCGGTGGCGGCACCTTGGAAAGGGTGGAAGCGGACGGCGTCACAGCGACTTGATGGCGTCGCGAAGGAAGAGCAGGCCGAAGATCCCCATTGCCGACGAGCAGGCGATGGCGATTACACGCTGCGTCTTTGGGCCCAGCAGGCCGACTCCCTTATTGCTGGCCAGCGAGAGCGCCTCCAGCCAGACCAAGTCGCACAGCCAGTGCATGACCGCGAACAGGCCAAAAGCCAGTACGCCCAGGCTCATGCCGCGCGTGCTCAGTGCCAGGCCGACGGTGGCCCACCAGAGCAGGAAGTACGGGTTGCCGCCGGTCAGTACGATCCCGGTCAGCACCGGCCGGCCCGTGCGAGGTGGGGCGCCTTGACTCGCCGGCCGACGAAGTCCGTATAGCATCAGCCCAGCCATGGCCAGCAGCGCCGCTCCACCGGCCAGGCCCACGCCGGAACGAAAGCCCTGCGACGCCAGCACCGTCCCCGCCCCGGCCATGATCAGGCCCATCAGCGGGAACTCGACGATGCCGTGCCCGATGGCGATCCATGCGCCCGCGTGGGGCTTGCGGACGCCGGCGGCCAAGGTGGCGGCCGTCACCGGTCCCGGGGCCAGTACGCCCGAGAACGATATGACAGCGGCCTCGACCAGAAATGTACCGAGAGAATCAGCCATGGCTGCTCAGCAAAGCAGAAGTGCGGGCCGGTGGCAAGAGGCCAGCGCCTCGCATGTTGCCCATACTGCTAGGACGGTGGCCAATAAGCCTTTTCCGACTGGGTGGCGGGTTTCCTAACCTGCCACCTCTCATCGGTGGGGACGTGGCGGATTGGGAAACCCGCCACGCGGAAATCTGTTTCGGCAATTACTCTAGGCCTTGGCCTGGACGGTCCTGCCTCGTCGGCCGCCGCGTGGCGGGCCGCGACGGTGGCCGCGGCGGGAGCCATGCTCTTCCGAGCCGACCGGCGGCGGGGCGGAAAGATCTTCGTCGGTCAGGTTGGTGATCGGGATTTCCAGCAACCGCTGCACGTTCCGCAGGTACTTGCGTTCCGGCGGGGTAACGAAGCTGGTGGCCTTGCCCGTGGCAGCCACGCGGGCCGTCCGCCCGATGCGGTGAATGTAATCATCGGCGGCGTGCGGGAAGTCGAAGTTGATGACGTGCTCGATGTCGGCTACGTCGATGCCGCGGGCGGCGATGTCCGTGGCCATCAGGATGCGGTACTTGCCGGCGCGGAAGCCGGCCATGGCCTCGTCGCGGGCGCACTGCTCGCGGTCGGCGTGCAGCCGGGTGATGCCGCGCACGCTCCGGCCGATCTGGGTGGCCAACTTATCCACGCCGCGCTTGGTGCGGCAGAAGATCAGCGTCCGACCACGATTATGCTTGAGCAGGTCCAGCAGCACGTCGGTCTTGCGTTCCACCGGCAGGTAGATAATCTGCTGCTCGGCTCGCTCGGCCGGGAGTTGCAGGCCGACCTGCACCGTCACCGGCTTGATCATGTGCTTATGCACGATCGGCTGGACGTCCTTAGGCAGCGTGGCAGTGAACATCACCGTTTGCCGCTGCTCAGGCAGGCAGGCGAAAATGCGGCGAAGCTGGGGCATGAAGCCCATATCGTGCATGCGGTCGGCCTCGTCGACGGCCAGAATCTCGACCTCGCGCAGGTTAAGCGTGTTGGATTCGAGGTGGTCGATCAACCGGCCGGGGGTGGCGATGATCACGTTGGGCCAGGAGGTGATGGCCTTGCGGTCAGCGTCCATGGGCAGGCCGCCTACCAGCACCACCACGCGGACGCCGCTGGACTTGCCCAGCATCTGAAAGACCTTGGCTGTCTGCTGCGCCAGCTCGCGCGTCGGCACGATGACAAGTGCGCCAAGTTCCATGCGTCCGTGCAGCTTCTGAATGATGGGCAGGGCGAATGCAGCCGTCTTGCCGGTACCGGTTTGCGCCAGGCCGATCACGTCCTTACCTTCCAAAACCAGGGGGATAGTTTGGGCTTGAATCGGGGTGGGGGCGTGATAACCGCTGGCCTTGATATCCTGAAGAATGCACTCTTCCAGGGCAAAATCTTCAAACTTCATCTGTTCTTGCGTGTCCAACAAATCCAAACGACGATACTCCTAAGATGTCGCACTGGCCAACCCAACGTGGACGGGCCCCCGACTCATGCTTACGATCTTACGCTATTGTACCTCGAAAGTTGCAATTAACAAGTTGATTGTTCGGCCAGATTGGACGGGCAGATGCCAGAACCGGTTTTATAACCGTGGTACGCCCGACCTCGGGCGTGAAACCGCGCGAGAAGGTATCGATGTGGCCGCAACAGCCACAGCCGAGGGCGGCTGTGCCACGGGGTCAATCACGGCCGACGCTTGCCCCCGGGCCCTGCCAACATTCGCTACGGCGATCACTTCGGCTCGTAGATCACCATCAAGGCCGGGCGCAGCTGGGGCTGCTTGCACTCCCGGCTGTAGATGAGCATGTAATCCAGGCTGTCGCCGTGGAAGATGAAGCCGTGGTTGGCGTGCTGGCCGTCGGTCCAAAACCTTACGGCATGGGTAAAGTCCCAGACGCTCGCCCGTCCCTGCGCCGGCCCGTGGGCCAGGAAGATCGGCAGGAAGTCCGGGTCGTCCTGCCCGTAAAAGCAGCCGCTGACGGCCTTCCAGAGCTTGCCGTCGGCGTACTGGTAGCCGTTGACTTCGGACTCTTCCCACGGACGCATGCACGGCTCAGCCACCCACATGTTGGCCATCTTGGTGGCGTCGCGGCTCTGCTCCAGGCGGTTGAGCAGCAGTTGGGCCGAGAGGATCTCCGAGCCTTTGGGAATGACCGACAGATCGACCTGGGCGATCAACGCCCGGTGTCGCATGAAGGCTTCGAGATAGTCATTCTTGCCCGAGTTGGTCTCCCGGCCAGGCAGCGGGCCGTCGGGGCCGTGGCAGTCGAGATGGGCGTCCTTCCAGCCAGCGTACGCCTTCTCCGGCTCGGCAGGGTCAAAGCCGGCCTGACCGTCGCGGAAGATGGCGAGGATGGCCTTGGGGTGATCCTTCTTGATCTCCTGGTAGTTCCGCGTGAAATCGGCTTCGATCTCTTCGAGCGTCTTGACCTGCGGCGGGGTCCACTGGTCCTTGAGCTTGGCCGCTAAGGTCGCGCAGTCGGGCACGGCCAGCTCAGTGCCCGAGACCGTGAATGCGGGCATCTTGCCGGTTCGGCTGAACTCGCGGAGGTTGTGCATCGAGTGGCCTTCCCACCAGTACGGCGTCCACATCGGGTCGCGGAAGGAGTTGCGGGCCGGCTTGTCGGGGCTCAGTCGGACGTTGTCGACGTAGAGCGTCTGCCCATCGGCTGGGCGGTAGGCGTAGATCGCCAGCGAAACGACGTCGCCGTACTTGCCGGCGATCGGCCCCCAGCCTTCGGGGTGCTTCAGGTACAGCTGGATCTCATTCTTGCCCGGGGCAAGGTAGATCGTGCGGTCCCAGACTGCCCCGACATCCTCGGGGCTCTTGCGTTGCGTGATGCGCAGGCCGGCCAAGGTGGGGCGGTCGGCCGTCATGTCCAGCTTGATGGAGTTGAATTCCTGCCAGTCGCCGCCGATGGGCAGCTTGGCATCGGCGACGCCCGGCCATCGGCCGCCGTGGAAGATGATCTTCAGAGCCTTTGAGCCGTTGGTGGCGTTCTTATCAGAAAGTTCTGCGGTAGCGGCCATTGGCGAGGCATCGGGCTTGGTGCCGGCGGCGGCAGGGGGCACAGCGGCAGGCTCAGGCATCGTAGAGGGTTGCGAACTGGCGGGCGCGGGGGCTTGGCCGACAGTTACCGGCGACCAGTTGGCCAGATCGGCGGGGTTCTCGAAATCCAGCAGCATGGCATCTTCAGCCCGCGCCGGCTGTGCCAACGACAGCGCCAACGTCAAGCCAATTGCGGACACCAGCACGACAGACGACATGGCGGTGCGATGATTCATATCAGGCTCCTGGCGAATCTGGATTTGCCAGCCCAACCTTCGTTGCTTTGGCCAGGCTTGTCAAGCTGAAAGCCGTCGGCCAGGGGCTCGGTGCGCTGGCCGCGACACGGCATTCTCCGTGGCGACATCTGGACGGGCAGGCCGGGAGTTGGCATGATGCCGAATCGTAGACCGCAGGCGGTGGGGTTTGGGTTTGGAGCGAACCATGTCTGGCCCGGTCGGCGTGGCTCCGCTGTCGCGAAGCCGGGCCGGCGAGACGAACGAAAGGACGAACGATGACGCAGAAATCGAAGAAGAGCACGATCGTAGGTCCAGCGTTGCCCAACATTCCCTGGCAGGACAAGCCTGCAGGTTGCACCGACGTTGTCTGGCGGTACAGCCGCAATCCGATTATTCCGCGCGACGCGATTCCGTGCGCCAACAGCATCTTCAACTCCGCCGTCGTGCCTTTCAAACGCGAGTTCGCCGGAGTCTTTCGCGTCGACAGCAAGGCCGGCATGAGCAATCTCCACACCGGAAGGAGCCGGGACGGCCTGACCTGGGACATCGAGCCGGAGCCGATTCGTTTCGCCACGGGCGTCAAGGAATTGCCCTTCGAGTATGGTTACGATCCGCGTGTGGTGTGGCTTGAGGACCGCTACTACGTCACTTGGTGCAACGGCATCCATTGGGACCCGACCATCGGTGCGGCCTGGACCAAGGACTTCAAGACGTACCACCAACTCGAAAACCTGCTGCTGCCCTGCAACCGCAACGGCGTGCTCTTTCCGCGCAAGATCGGCGGCAAGTACGCGATGCTCAGCCGCCCCAGCGACGCCGGCCACACGCCCTTTGGCAGCATCTACTACAGCCAGAGCCCCGACCTGACGTACTGGGGCAAGCACCGTTTCGTGATGGGGCCTCGCGCCGGCTGGCAGCGGGTGAAGATCGGCCCCGGCCCGGCGCCTATCGAGACGACTGAAGGCTGGTTGATGATCTACCACGGCGTGTGGAACAGCTGCTTCGGCGGCAAGTACTCGGCCGGTGCGGCGCTGTTGGACATCGACAAGCCATGGAACGTACGTTACCGCACGTCTCAATACCTGGTGACTCCGCGTGAGAGCTGGGAACTGACTGGCGACGTGCCCAACGTGGTCTTCCCGGTGGCAACGCTGGCCGATGCCCAGACGGGGCGGCTGGCGATCTATTACGGCGCGGCCGACACCGTTGTGGGCTTGGCCTTTGCCCAGGTCGATGAACTGATCGCGTTCGTCAAGAAGAACTCCGCTTTGTAAGGCGGACGCGGCCGAATTAGATACTGGCTTTTCTCCGGTCCGCACACGCCTTGGCCCGTGCCGATGCGTTGGCGGGCCGGCTTTGTTTCGACCATGTTCCAAGGGGCTCAAAGACTTGCGAAATTTCTGTTCCGTGATATACTAGAGGCGATGTAGGAGCGATTCGTCTGAAGACGCGTGCCAACTGCATGTGCGTCTAAAAGGAGACTGGCCCTGCGGGCAGCCTTGAGAGGCTGCGTTTGCCATGGCCGGTGACGCAATTGCTTTAGGCGGCTATGCCGCCAGAGGAGAAGCCATGTCGACCACGTCTGGTGCACTCAAGCGTCGTCGTAGCCAACGCACTTCCGCCGCCAGCATGATGGAGAGCCTCGAGCCGAGACTGATGTTGTCGGGCCTGCCCGCGATGGTCAATACTGGCATCGGCGGTTCGGGAGCGATGTTCCAGGTCACGGTCTCTCCCTACGACAGCCAGTACGTGCACCTCGCCTGCGACATGACGGGCGACTATCGCACAATCAACGGCGGCGCCACCTGGCAGTTGATCAACTTCAAACAGATCGATAGTTCGATTTCGCTTCGGCCGGCGTTCTCGGCCACCAAGACGTACTGGGTAGACACGGGCGTGAACGAGCTGCGCGTCAGCGCCGATGAAGGTAACACCTGGACGAAGGTGCTCCCAGGTACGGCGCCGTGGTCGGGCAGCATCACCTACCTGGGCGCAATCAGCGGCACGCCGGACAAGATTTTTGTCGGCACCGCCAGCGGCTTGTGGCAGAGCCAGAACGGCGGCGCGACCTGGACGCAGGCCGCTACCGGCAGTTGCACGGGCATCGCGACGATCGGTTCGAACGTATACGCGACGCTGGGCGCCACCCTAAAGGCCAGCATCGATGGCGGACTGACATGGAACACCATAACGGTCACTGGCGCCGGCAGCCACACGCTCAAACGCGTGACCGGCGCGCAGGTCGGCACGGCGGCACCGTACCTGTTCGTCATTGTTGACCAGGTGGGCGTGGTTCGTTCCACCGACGGCGGGGCGACCTGGAGCACGGTCCAGCTCTGGAACAAACAGGCCGAGATCCAGATGTCGCCCGGCCAGACGCAGATGGTTTATACCTGCCAGACCAACCAGGTCAGCGATTTGGTGTGGGTATCGACCAACGGTGGGACGACGTGGACCAGCACATTCCTCATGGGCTCGAATGTGACCAAGTCGTGGGTGCAGACGCAGTTGTACTGGGGCTACTACATCACCGACGGCGGCATGAGCGTCGGGGCCGATCCCAACACGGTGTACGTGAGCACGCAGGGCGATCTGTACAAGACGACCAACGGCGGGGCCACCTGGACGCAGGATATGGACGTGAGCCTTTCAGGCAATCGGGAACAATCGATCGGCCTGGAAGTGACCGGCACCTTTACGTACCAGTGGGATCCCAACAACTATAACAACCAGTACATTGGCTACTCGGATATCGGCTTTGCCCGCAGCACGGATGGCGGGTCGTCCTGGGCGTGGTCCAACAAGAGCAATCCCTGGTCCAACACGATGTACAACATCGCCTTCGACCCCGATGTCCCCAACAAGCTCTACGGCGCTGCCAGCAATCTGCACGAAATCCCGGAATGGATCAGCATTGACAGTACGACCAGTTCCACCGGCGGCGTGGTTGTCAGCACCGACGGCGGAAGCACCTGGGCGAAGTTGGGCACCGGCCTGCCGAACCAGCCCTGCACGGACATCCTGGTCGATCCGACCTCGCCGCCCTCGGCCCGCGTACTGTATGCCACGATGTATAACAGCGGCGTGTGGAAGTCCTCCGACGGTGGGGCCACCTGGACGCAGAAGACGGGCGTGGGGTTCTCCAACAATCATCACGCCGACCACCTGTACCTCGCGGCCACGGGCACGCTGTACTGCCTCGTGACGGCCACAAAGACGGGCAGCACCTTCACCAAGGGCGGCGTGTGGAAGTCCAGCAACGGCGGCGACACTTGGCAGGAGATCACCAATGCCATGTTCGCCTGGCCGACGGGGCTGGCGATCGTCGATGCCAACACCATGTACATCAGCGCCGCTTCGGGCGGCGGGTACTCTCAGGGCGGCGCGTGGAAGACCGTCAATGGCGGGGCCACGTGGACGCAAGTGTTGACCGAGCCGATGATGGCCGCATATCACACGCCCAGCTACTCCCAGGCCATGATGGTCAAGGTCTTCCCTGACAACCCCAACATCGTCTACTGCGGCACGGTATCGCAGGGGCTGTGGGTCAGCCAGGATGCCGGCGCCACCTGGGCGCCTTTCACCACTCTGCCATTCCAGGCCGTGATGAACGTCACCTTCGATCCGCATGACCACACGCAGATTTATGTCTGCACCGACGGCGGCGGCGTCTGGCACGGCTACTACCTGCCGCGGCTGCCGGGCGACGCCAATGGCGACGGCGCGGTTACCTTCAGGGACTACATCGTCCTGGAAGGCAACTTTGGCAAAACGTCCATGGCTTGGGCGCAAGGCGATTTCAATGGCGACCAGAAGGTTGATTTCAAGGATTACATCATCCTCGAAGCCGACTTTAACGCCTCGATCAGCGGCGCTCTTTCCTCGGTCCCGGCACAGGTTCTGACGGCCAGCGTGGTCACGGCGCCACTGTCGGCCACGCTGACGAATGCGGTCGTGCCCGCCACGCAGGAGCAGGCCAGGCAGTTCCTGCTTCCCTCGGCCATGACGGGCTACCGTGCGACGCTGCCGGCATGGAAGGCAGGCCGGTTCCAGTTGGGCAAAGTCCTGAATCTCAAGGCCTTATAGGCTGTGACTCGGCTCTAGACGGGCCAACTGAGCGGCGGAGAGCCTCCGGCGTCGATTGGCGCAATATAACATCAAACCCTGTTTTTACTCTGCTTGTCAGAACGGCCGTCCCTGATTATACTACAGTTGGTGCATAGGGGCGGGATCTGCCAGGGGATGCCCTGTCGTCAGGAAAGAGGGCCGCGCCGGGAAGCTTGTGCCGGCGTGCCCACGTGAATTGCGCAAAAGGAGATTTTCATGTCGTTTAAGTTGTGGCGTTCGAAGCGAGTTCGTTCCGCGTCCTCCCTCTCGGCCCCAAGCATGATCGAAGCCCTCGAACCTCGGCTGCTGTTGTCGGGGTCGCCCGCGATGACGTACAACGGCATCGGCGGCGGCGGCGCGATGTACCAGGTCACGATCTCGCCCTACGACAGCCAGTACATGTTGCTCGCCTGCGACATGAGCGGCGACTACGTGTCCACCAACGGCGGCGCCCAGTGGCAGATGATCAACTACAAGCAGATTGACTCCTCACGCGCGTTGCGGCCGGTGTTCTCTGCCACCCGCGCGTACTGGGTGGACACCATGGTCAATGACCTGAGGTATAGTTCCGACCATGGCCAGACCTGGACAAACCTGCTCTCCGGCACGGCCCCGTGGTCGGACAGCATATTGGAACTTGGCGTGATCAGTGGCTCGCCGGACAAGGTTTTTGTCGGCACGCCCAGCGGCCTGTGGCAAAGCCAGGACGGCGGCACAACCTGGACCCAGGCTGCCACTGGCAACTGCACCAGCATCGCCACCATCGACCAGCGCGTATATGCGACCGTGGGCACGACGTTGCAGAGCAGCCTCAATGGCGGCCTGACGTGGGCGCCCATCACCGTGACCGGCGCCGGCACGCACACGCTGAAGAACGTCGGCGGCGCGCAGGTCGGCTCGAATGCGCCGTACCTGTTCGTGATCGTCGACCAGGTGGGCGTCATCCGCTCCACCGACGGCGGCTTGACCTGGGGCACGGTGCAGGCGTCGAACTTGCAGTCTGAGGTGCTGATGCCCCAGGGCCAGACGCAGATTGTCTACTCGGTGCAGGAAGGCGTACAGGGCGCCATGACGGTGTGGAAGTCCACCAATGGCGGGACGACGTGGGCGAGCGCCTTTCGTTTTGGTTCCAATGTTACCCAGACGTGGATTGAGACGCAGTTGCATTGGGGCTACTACATCATGGATGGCGGCTTGGGTGTGGCCCCGTCGGATCCCAACATTCTTTTCCTGGCCACGCAGGGCGAACTGTACAAGAGCACCAATGGCGGGACAACCTGGGCCGGGGCCATGGCGACGGACGTTACCAGCACATTGCACAAGTCCATCGGCATGGAAGTGACGGGCGCGACTTTCTACGAGTGGGATCCCAACAACTACAACAACCGGTACGTCGGATTCGCGGACATCACGCTGATTCGCAGCAACGACGCCGGGGCCTCCTGGACGTGGTCGGCCACGGGCGATCCCTGGCTCAATACGATGTACCGGGTTGTGTTTGACCCTTCGACCCCAGGCAAGATGTACGGCGCTGCTTCCACCGAGCACAACATTCCCGAGTGGGGCGGCATCAGTGACGCCACCAGCTATACCGGCGGCGTGGTGGTGAGCACCAACTCCGGGGCGACCTGGTCGAAGTTAGGCACCGGGCTGCCGGCTGAACCATGCACGGACGTCCTGATTGATCCGACGTCGCCGGCATCGGCCCGCGTGATGTACGCCACCATGTACTACAGCGGCGTGTGGAAGTCCGTCGACGGCGGCGCCACGTGGGTGCAGAAGCCCGGGGTCGGCTTCCTTAGCAACAAGCATGCGTGGCGTCTCGCCCGCGACGCGGCCACAGGCACGTTGTACTGCCTGGTCACCGCCACTCGAACCGACAGCACGTTCTCTCGCGGTGGGCTGTGGAAGTCTTCCGACGGCGGCGACAGTTGGACACAGATTACGTCCGGGCTGCTTGCCTGGCCTACGGACGTGGCGGTCGTCGATGTCAACACCATCTACCTCAGCGTGGCCGATGGCGGCGGGTATTCTCAGTCGGCCGTCTGGAAGACCACCAACGGCGGCCACGCGTGGACGCAGGTGCTCACGTCAGCGCCGCTGGCGGCGTGGCATTCGCCCGGCTATTCCCAGGCAATGAGCGTAAAGGTGTTTCCGGACAATCCCAACATAGTCTATTGCGCCACGACTTCGCAGGGCTTGTGGGTCAGTCAGGACGCTGGGAGCACGTGGAACCCATTTCCGAATCTCGGCTTCCAGTCGCCGGCCGCCGTTGCGTTCGACCCGCACGACCACACCCAGATGTACATTTCCACGTGGGGCGGCGGAGTATGGCAGGGCTTCTACCTGCCCTCGCTGCCGGGCGACGCCAATGGCGATGGCATCGTCAACTTCAAGGACTACATCGTTCTGGAAGGAAACTTCGGCAAGACAGGAACCACTTTCGCCCAGGGCGACTTCAATGGCGACGGGAGAGTAGACTTCAAGGATTACATCATGCTGGAGAGCAACTTTGGCTCGACGGGGTCCGCAGCTCCGGCCGGGATGCCGCTGGCATTGTCGGCCAGTACATCTACCACCGTTGAGCCAGCCAGCTTGGAGCAGGCTCGCCAGTTCCTGCTGCCCTCCGTTGACACGGGTTCGGACCTTCAGGCCAGCTTGGCGAAGCTTCGGCTCAAGAAGGCTCTTAATTGACGATGTAACGCTGCAGGACAGGCCCTGACGCGACGAGCCAGGGCCAAAGACACGTAAGATTACCGCGGCGGACGTTCGAGTCCGTCGCGGTTTTTTGCGCCCAGATGTGACAGGGCCGGCTGCATCGAGCGGTACGGCCTTGCAGGAGAAGGGCACATTCGCTACATTGCCTGCCCTGATGAAGAAAGCATCCAATAGTCGTGACAGGGCGTTGCGGCGGCTTGTGCAAGAGCACGGCTCGCCGGTGATGGCGATAAGTCGTGCGGCCCTGAAGAACCAGGTGCGGCGCTTCCGCACGCAATTGCCGCGCGTCCAGCCGTTCTACGCCATCAAGGCCAATCCGCACCCCGAGGTGCTCAAGACCTTCGTGGCGTGCGGCACTGGTTTTGACGTCGCTTCGATTGCCGAGATGGACGCCGTGCTGGCGGCTGGGGCCAAGCCCACGCAGATTGTCTATGCCAACACGATCAAGCCGGTCGAGTCGATCCGAGGGGCCGTCGAACGCGGCGTGGGCCTGATGACCTTCGACAGCGAGTACGAGTTGGCCAAGATCGCCGAGCATGCCCCCGGCAGCCGGGTGCTGGCGCGGATCAAGGTGCCCAACATCGGCTCGGTGGTGGAGTTGAGCCTGAAATTCGGCGCCGATCCATCCGATGCGATGGAGTTGCTGATCAAGGCCCACCGCCTGGGCCTAAAGCCCACCGGCGTGAGCTTTCACGTGGGTAGCCAATGCACTCAGCGCGAGAATTACATCCAGGCGCTGGAACTGGCGAGCATTCTCTTTCGCGACGCGCGGCTCAAGCAGATTCCGCTGGATATCCTCGATATCGGCGGCGGGTTTCCCATCCGCCACTTCGACAACGAGGAAGACCTTTTCGACTCGACCAGCCGGGCCATTACGCAGGAAATCGAGCGGCTGTTTGATCAGAACGTGCGTTTCATGGCCGAGCCTGGACGGTTCTTCGCCGGACCGGCCGCGACGCTGGTCATGCGTGTGATCGGCAAGGCCATCCGCGAGAACAAGCACTGGTACTACCTTGACGACGGCGTGTACGGCACGCTCAGCGGCATGATATTTGACCACGCCAAGTATCAGTTCAAGGTCACTCGCACCGGGAGGACGCAGCTTTCGACGATCGCCGGCCCGACGTGCGACAGCTTGGATATCATCGCTCGCGGCGAGGAGATGCCGGAACTCGAGCTAGGCGACATCGTATATGTGGAGAATTGCGGCGCCTACAGCAGCGCCAGCGCCACCAGTTTCAACGGCCTGGCGCCAGCCAAGATCGTCATGGTGCCGTAAGAACCGGTTTCCGTGGCACGCCCGCCCTCGGGCGTGAGCCGTGTGAGAAGACGTAGATTGGGCCACAAGTCCACAGCCGAGGGCGGCTGTGCTACGGCCGAACCGGTTATACAACCGGTTCCAGGAACTGATGATCGTGTCGCGGGAGTTTCGCCTGCGGCGCGTGCGTGTGAAGAAGGACCCGCGCGGGCCAGGCGCCCGCGGCACAGAATAGCGGCCGGAGTTCAACCGGCGGCACTTACAAAGGAATGGCTATGAAGAGGAATCACCGAACGCGGGAAGACGTGTCCGAACTTCCCGATTGGATGAAGGCGAAGAAGTGCCCGCACAAGCAGCAGTACCTGTCGGGCCGGCGGATTCTCCCGCCCGGCATCACCGGCAAGGAAAAGCTCCACGAGCTGATCGAGCACGCCTTCCTGGCGTACAACTCGGCCCGGCTGCGTGAGGGCATCGAGCTGTTCACCACCAAGATGCTCGAGCCGGACGTGACGATCGGCATGAGCTTCGCCGGCGCATTGACCCCGGCGGGCCTGGGCTGCTCGGCCATCGTGCCGCTGATCAATGCCGGTTTCGTGGACTGGATCGTCGCCACCGGCGCGAACCTGTACCATGATCTGCACTTCGCCTTCAACATGCCCCTGCACGTCGGCAGCCATATGGTGGATGACTCGGACCTGCGCAAGAACGACGTGGTCCGCATCTACGACGTGCTGCTGGGCTACACCGACTGCCTGATGGCCACGGACGAGATCCTCCGCGGCATCATCGTCCAGCCGGAGTTCCAGAAGGAAATGGGCACGGGTGAGTTGCACTACCTGCTGGGCAAGTACGCTTCGGAGTGGGAGCGCAAGGCCGGCCTGAAGAACGTGTCGATGCTGGCGGCGGCGTATCGCGCCGGCGTGCCGGTGTACACGTCCTCGCCGGGCGATTCGACGATCGGCATGAACATCGCCGGCGTGGAGCTGCGCGGCAACAAGCTGCGGATCAACCCCTCCATCGACGTCAACGAGACCACCAGCTACGTGCTGGCGGCCAAGCGCAGCGGCGGCAAGAGCGGCGTCATGCTCTGGGGCGGTGGCAGCCCGAAGAACTTCATGCTCCAGACCGAGCCCCAGATCCAGGAAGTGCTGCGGATCAAGGAAGTGGGTCAGGACTACTTCTTCCAGGTCACCGACGCCCGGCCCGACACCGGTGGCTTGTCCGGCGCCACGCCGCACGAGGCCGTGAGCTGGGGCAAGATCGACCCCAGCCGCCTGCCCGATGCGGTGGTGTCCTACGTGGACACGACCATCGCTCTGCCGCTACTTACGCACTGCGCCCTGGCGACGCACAAGAAGCGGCCGCTCAAGCGGCTGTATGATCGCCGTGGCGAGCTGAAGGAAGCGCTCATCCGCGAATACTTCGCGCACAACAAGTAAGCGCGGACCAACGCGATTAAACAAACGCCCCGGCCGGCAGGATCGAATCCTGCGGGCCGGGGCTTCTTTTTGGCGTCTCGCGTGCCTCGTCAGAGGCGGAGGCTCAGTCTCGCCAGATCGTTTACGCCAGGTTCTTGAACAGGTCCATGCCGTCGAAGTTGCTGGGACCAAAGTCTCGCAGCAGTGGGTTCTTTCCCGCTGACGTCTTGAACCAGTTGCCGGCTCGGGCCGGCCAGACCACGGCCACTGGCTGAAGCTGATCCAGCAGAACCGTGGCTGTGGCCGTTGTGGCTGTAGCCGCGACGATTGGGGCCGCCGCTAAGGCCATGGGTGCCGAGCCGGGCGCCTGCTCTGGCGCCGAGTTGACCCTCTTGTTGAAGTAGGACTCCAGCATGATGTAGTCTTGGAAGTTGGTGATTCCATCGCTGTTGAAGTCGCCGCCCGACCAACCCATGCCGCTCTTGCCGAAGTTGCCTTCCAGGATGATGTAGTCCTTGAAGTTGGTGACGTCGTCGAGGTTCGCGTCGCCGGGCATGTGCTGGAATACGTTCACCAGAACGGCGCGGACCGTTCCGGGCTGGTTGTTGACGTCGTAAGGAACGGTGATGATGCGTTGCGAGCCCACCGGCATCAGGGCCGCACTGCCGGACCATTGCCACGCTCCGTTGCCCTGGTTAGTGGCCGCGCCGATCAGCGTGTCGCTGACATCGAAGGAACCGTTGTGGTTGGAATCGATGTAGAACTTGACGGCCGTGATCGGCTGGCCTTCGGGGTCGGCCACGCCGTTGGCGGTAAGTGTCAGCGGGCCCGTAGCCGTCGTGATGATGGGGTCGACGTTGGCCGCGAACGATGCCACGCTGGGAGGAATCAGGTCCGGTACGTGCTTCCACGTCAGCACGTTGGCATTGGGGGCCAGCAAGCCCTCCGCCAGATCGGCCCACATGGTGTGGCCTTCGTCGTTGAGGTGCACGAAGTCCGCATGCAGCGAGCCCACGAACTGCATTCCGCGGGCGCTCATGGCGGCGTTGATGTCGATCACGGCGCAGCCCTTGGTGGCGGCGATCTGCTTGGTCTTTGTGCCCATGGCCTTGAGGATGCCATTGACGCCCAGATTGCTCAGCCCCATGCTCGGGATGCTGTAGCCGCCCGGGAGAACGCTGGTAGAGGTCGTCATGGTTTGCAGAGCGACCTCGATGCCGGCGGCCTTGAGCTGATCGATGGCGGCGTTGGTGTTCGGCACGTACGTACCGTCAACGGACCCGTACATGGCATCGTTTCCGCCGTATTCCCAGATGACCAGGTCAGGGTGCTCATTGAAGATCTGGGAGATGTTGGCCAGACCGTTGCCGGTTTGCCAGCCACCTACGGCCACGGCCACCACCTGCACGTCTCCGACCGGGCGCGGCGTGATGGCATCGTACCAACTCGTGCCGTCATTGGTGCGCAACTCGAAGGAAGAGGAACTGTAGCCGTAATCGTTCTTAAGTCGCGTCGCCAGCCTGGCCCAATACGTGTACTGAAGCACTATGGTGGCCGGGTCGGACCAGCTCTGATGCATCCAATACAACTGGGCGCCGGCGGGAATAGAATCGCCGGCCACCACGATCTTTACCGGCTGGTGCGCCTGGAGCTTGGCCAGCGTGTTGGCGATCTGGTCGCGGCCTGAGACGAACGCCTCGGTCGGGAGATATCCGACCGGGTCACGGTTGGTCGTCGGCGTGATCGCTTCGGGCGTCGCGCCGGAGTAGTAGAAGTCGAGCCGGTCGATCAGGAAGTCATTGGGCTTGGAGTAGCTCAAACGCTGAATCGTGTAACTGAGGTTAGTAAAGTAGCCGGTGACCGGCGGGGAGAAACTGCTCCAGGGGATATAGACCTTTTGCCAGTTCGTGTTATGCAGAGACACCTTGAACTTGGAGTCTCCGGCGCTAGTGCCAAAGCCGGTGCTGAAGACCGCAACGGTGTCGCTGGAGCCCAGGGTGCCGTCGCCGCTGCCGTCGCCTTTGAACCAGAAACAAATGCCCGCATAGCCGCCGCTGCTCCAGCCGGTGTCGGACATGGTTCGCCAGCCCAGCGTGAGCTGGCCGCCCGGGGCGTAGACCATCAGCGCCGAGCCATCGCCGACAGACTCGGACGTGTCAAAGACCTGCAATCGCGTGTTCGTATCGCCATTACTGCTTTCGAGCCAATCACGCGAGCCGGGAATGGCGTACTGGTAGTCGAACTCATAGTGCGCCTCGCCGGGCGGCACGAACGGATACGCCGCCGGGTCGGGTAGCGGCGTGGGCAGATTGGCCAGCATCAGACGAGGTTCCAGCGGCTGAAGATCGACGGCTCGATACACGCGGTGACGGATCATGACGTGTTCCTCTCTACACGGGTTCGCCGGCGCGGCCACGGATGCCAAGCCGGCGGGTCTCCTTTTGCGGCAAGACGGATTCATCTTACCATCGCTCTCAGTATAACCCACTATTCCTCTGCTGGCTACAGGGAAGTTGAGGCGTGCGCGTTACATTATTGGCCCCAAGGGCTTGCTAACTGCTTCACGGCCTGGCTATACTCGGTAAACCAAATCGTCAAGAGGACTGCTGAGCAGATGAGTGCGCGTTCCGAGCCGCGTCGGTGGGTTGACTGCACCTGCGATGATTTCGTTCCCGAGAGGCCGATGTGAGCAAGCAAAAACGACAAATCAGCCAGGACGGCGTCTCGCAGGCGAACCCTCAGCGGAAGGCTGCCGAACCTGCCCAGCACGCCAAACGGATGCCTCGGGCGGGGGCCCCTGAGAATCAACGGCCAAGTGGTCAGGACGATGATGGTCGCCGGGGCGAGGTTTTTGACGCGGCGCCACAGGCCATGGTGATCGTATCGGCCGATGGCACGGTGGTTCACATCAACCGCAGCGCCAGGGCTTTGATCGGACGTCATGAGGGCGGTCTGGAGGGCCAGCGATGGGGGCAAGTCTCCCGTTGCGTGCATGCCCAGGGCGGAAGCGGCTGCGGCACGAATGAGCCATGCGGGCCTTGCGTTGTTCGCAAGAGCGTAACGGACACGGTCGAGACCGGCCGGCCCGTCAACAACGCCGAGTGCCACTTCGCCACGGCCAGCGACGGAACCGCCAGCAATCTGGACCTGCTCATCACGACGACTCTGCTTGGCTCGGGCCGGCAACGAGTGCTCTTGACCCTGGCCGACGTCACAGACATCAAGAAGGCCCAGGCCCAGTCTCTGGGCGTTCTGCAGAAGGCTCAGGAGCGGTTTCGCATGCTGGTCGAGCACGTCAAGGACGCGCTCTTCATGCAGATCGACGGGAAGTTTGCCTACCTCAATCCCGCCGCCGTCCGCCTGTTCGGGGCCGAGTCGGCCGAGCAACTTATTGGACAACCTATCTTGGATAGAGTTCGGCCGGACGTTCGCGAGAAGGTCCGCGAGCACATTCGGCTGCTCAATGAAGAGCAACAGGCCGTCCCTACGATTGAGGAGACGTACCTGCGTTTGGACGGAACGATAGTGCCGGTGGAAGTCTCGGCTGCCCCGATCGAGTTCGCTGGGCGGCGCGGCGCGGCGGTTTTCGCACGCGACATCACCGAGCGCAAAGCCGCCGAGGCGGCCTTGCGGGAGAGCGAGCAAAAGTATCGCGAGCTCTTCGATCACGTGCCCATCGGCATCTTCAAATCGACTCTCGACGGCCAAATCCATTACGTGAACCCCGCCTATGCCGCGATCTTCGGCTATGACTCGCCCGAGGAACTGACAACTATCGTCAATCGAGAATGCGTGTGTGCTGTACTGTATATGAATCCAGATGAGCGTCCACGGTTCGTGGACGCCGCCCTGGCCTCGGGCCAATGGGAAAGATTTGAGAATCGGTATCGCCGCAAAGACGGCAGTGAGATGATCGGCACGCTCATTGTCTCTGTCCAACGAAGCGCCTCCGGGCAGACGTACGTTACGGGCTTTGTCGATGACATCACGCAGCGCAAAGCAGCCCAGGCAGCGTTGCAGGAGAGCGAACGGAAATACCGTCTGCTGGCCGAGAGCACTGCGGACGTGCTCTGGGTTGTGGATATGGAGACGCTGTGCTTCCGATACGTCAGTCCGTCTTGCCAACGGCTGGTTGGCTGGACGCCAGGGGAACTCATAGGGCAGAGCATCGAAAAGGTCTTTACTGAGCAATCGTTGGCGTTGACGCAGCGTGTGATTCCCGAGCGGATCGCGGCGTTTCGTGCGGGGGGGGGCGAACGTTTATACAGACGAGATGACTCAGCGCGGGCCCGACGGCACGGCTGTCTGGGTCGAGACCGTAACGCGGATTCAGATGAACGATGAAACGGGGCACCTCGAGACCATGGGCGTGTCCCGCGACATTGGCGAGCGCAAGCTGGCCGAGGAGACGCTGCGGGCGAGCGAGCAGCGTTTCCGGCTGCTGCATGAACTCCTGCCGGTGGGGTACCACTCTCTTGACGAACGTGGCTGCCTGATCGACGTCAACAATGCCTGGTTGACGATGGTGGGGTATACGCGCGAAGAGATGATAGGACGCTGGTTGGGCGACTTCCTGCCGGTGGAGTCGGCGCCGCTATTCCGCACGCAGTTCGCCGAATTGAAGACATCCGGCCAGACGCAGGTGGAGTTCGAAATCATGCGCAAGGACGGGGCCTGTCGGACGGTCTTCGTCGTCGTGCGCGTCGCCCGCGATGAGCAGGGAAACTTCCGCCAGGCCCACTGCATCGCCACAGACATTACCGAGAAGAAGTGGCTCGATGCCAAGCACCGTCAGGCGCAGAAGTTGGAGGCTTTGGGGAGGCTGGCCGCCGGCGTAGCGCACGATTTCAACAACCAGCTTACGGTAATCCAGGGCTATTGCGACCTGCTGCTGGACGAGCACAAAGCCAAAAGTTCGTTGCGCGAGGCGCTCACGCAGATTCGTCAAGCTTCCCGGCGGGCGCAATCCACCACGGGGCACCTTCTGTCCTTCAGCCGGCAGCAGATCCTCAAGCCCGAACCGGTCGACCTGCGTGATCTGCTTCGGGAAATGCAGAATCCTTTCTCTCGAATTCTGGGCGAGGGGATCAAGGTCGTTCTGGTGGCCAACCCGGATGTCCCGCCGGTGTACGTGGACCGCTCCGGCCTACAGCAGGCGATCACGAATCTCGTTATCAATTCCCGCGACGCAATGCCGAACGGCGGCCGGATCGTGCTGCAAACGTCGTTGCGGAGCGTGGACGAATCCGAGGCGCCCCGATACGCCCAGGCCAAGCCGGGGCAGTACGTGTTGCTGGAGGTGATCGACACGGGCTGTGGGATGGACCGTGAGACGCTCGATCGAGCGTACGATCCGTTCTTTACGACCAAGGGAGTTGGCAAGGGCACCGGTTTGGGCATCCCGATGGTGCAGGGGTTTATCAATCAGAGCAATGGCTTCATGGCCATTCAGAGCCAGCTTGGCACGGGCACGGCGGTTCACTTGCTGTTGCCGCCCTCTGGCAAGACGCTCACGCTCGCGCCGGTGGCTCGCGAGGCCGCGGCCCGGCCCTCAGGCAAACGGGCGAGGATCCTGGTCGTTGAAGATGAGCCGGCCGTTCGCAGCCTGATCGCCAAGACGCTCGCAGCAGGCCATTATGATGTGCTGGAAGCGAGTTGCCCCTCTGAGGCGATCGCGACGGTGAAGAACTTGCGTGAGCCTATCGATCTGCTGCTGACGGACGTGGTGATGCCGGAGATGAAAGGGACCGAATTGGCCAAGCATCTCAAGGCCGAGTTCGGGGTCCTTCGGGTCTTGTTCATCACGGGCTACTCCGATCATGCTCCACGGGGACGCGTGATCCGCAAGCCCTTTGACGCACAGGAACTGATTGATGGAGTGAGAATATCGCTTGACGCCCATGGATAGGGAGATGCAGAATAGAAACTTCACGTGTTGCACGTCGGCTGTTGAGCGGGAGATTCATTCGTACGTGCTTTCATTCAGTGCTGAGCGCATATATGTGACCTTCCGCGGGGTGATCGCGGCCTTGGGGTGCAATGTGGGCAGGATAAAGACGAGCAAGCTGAGCACGCTGCAGGCAGCCAAACTCCTAGGTGTGTCGGATCAATCGGTGGCCAATTGGGTTGACTCGGGCCAGTTGAAGGCGGGGCGTACGCCCGGCGGACATCGCCGGATCGAGCCGGACGACCTGGTCGCTTTCGTCAAACGCCAGAAACTTCGCATTCCTGCCGGGCTGCTGTCAGCCAACCCTACGGTTCTGCTTGTGGACGACGAAAAGGAACTGGCCCAGTGGTTGGCGAGCGTGTTGCAGGCGGAGTGCCCGGGGTACCGCGTGTTGCTCGCCCACGACGGCTTCCTTGCTGGACAGATTATCGCATCCGAACGGCCGGACGTGGTCGTTCTGGATCTGCATTTGCCCGGCGTGGACGGATTTGAAGTCTGCCGCCGCATCAAGGCCGACCCGCACACTCGCAACATCTCGGTAATCGCCGTGACGGGCTATGCCTCCCCGGAAGCAGAGAGATCCATTATGGATGCCGGCGCGTCGGCATACATGCCAAAACCCTTGGAAGCCAAGGCAATATGCCAGCTTGTGCGCGAGTTTGCCCCGCTGGGCTAGCTAGAGCCGGTTTGACCTGTGGCACAGCCGCCCTCGGCTGTGGTTTTGCGGCCAAATTGGCGTCTTCTCGCCCGGCTCGCGCTTGAGGGCGCGCGTCATGAGCCTCGCTGCAGCGGCGGTTCCCGCCGACCTCCATCTGGCCTATACCCTATCTGTCGCTCCAGCCATACATCTCCGACAGACTCGGAAAAATCCTAAAGATACAAAAGACCAAAGGCGGTCCCGCCGATTGAGTTAGCGGGAACGGGTGCGAGCCAGTGCAGCGTCTTCTGTGACTTAACGCAGACCAACCGCGGCGATTCGTCGTGGCAGTTGGGTCCGTGGGGCACGGGACACTCTAAGGAGAGAATGCATATGGCCGAGCAAATCGAGACGAGTCGTCAGCAGAGCAGGGCGGGCAAGTACCTGACGTTTGTCCTGGCCAAAGAGACGTACGGCCTGGAGATTCTGAAGGTACGCGAGATCATCGGCATCATGGACATCACAGCTGTGCCGCGCGCGCCCGAGTTCGTCAAGGGGGTCATAAACCTTCGCGGCAAAGTCATTCCCGTAGTGGATCTTCGGCTGAAGTTCGGCTTGGCCGAGGCACAGCACACCGAAGAAACATGCATCATCGTCGTCACCGTCGAGCAAGTTGAGATGGGCATCGTGGTGGACAAGGTTTCGGAGGTCCTCAACATCGCCGCTGAGGGCATCGAAGAGACGCCATCCTTCGGCGTCGACGTGGACACCGCCTTCATCCTGGGCATGGGCAAGGCCAATGGCCGGGTCATCATCCTGCTGGATATCGTTAAGGTGATGATCGGTTCTGACATCGCGGCGATAGCAACGTCTGCCGCCTAAGCGAAAGGATGCATATCCATGCCAGATTTGCGAAACAGAATGACGCTGTTGCTCCTGGTCGGCGCGTTGCTTTGTGCCACGGCCACGGCCGCCACCCCAGCGATTGCAGTTGCGACAGCCCCGACAACCGCACCGGCCATCGCCCCGGCGAGCGCTCCGTCCGTCACTCTGACGGCCGAAGAGGCCCTGAAGCAACTCCAGGACGGCAACGCCCGCTTTGTCGCCGGACAGAGCCAACACCCGCGCGCTGACGCTGCCCGCCGCGAAGAGACGGCCAGGAACGGTCAGCACCCAATCGCAACGATCCTGGCGTGTTCGGATTCCCGGGCCGCCTTGGACGTTGTCATGGATCAGGGCATCGGCGACATCTTCACCGTCCGCGTGGCCGGGAACGTCGCCGGCACCGACGAAATCGGGTCCATAGAGTACGGCGCGGGCCATTTGGGCACGCCGTTACTAGTCGTCATGGGGCACAGCAAGTGCGGGGCCGTCACCGCCGTCTGCCAAGGCGACGAGGTCCACGGCAGCATCCCCGCGCTGGTCAGCAAGATCGTCCCAGCCGTCAAGAAAACCCAGGCGGCCCACCCGGATCTGCACGGGACCGAACTGGTGCCATCGGCCACTGAGGCGAACGTCTGGCAGGCCATCGACGATGTGTTCGGCCGCAGCAAGGAAGTCCGCACGCTTGTCAAGGAAGGCAAGCTCAAGGTCATCGGCGCGGTCCACGACCTGGAGAGCGGCAAGGTCAATTGGCTGGGCGAGCCGGCGGACCTGCCGCGACTGCTGAAGGATTCCGCAGGCGCAGAGCATGGCGATGCACACGAGGTCGTGCCCCAGAATGGCCATGCACAACAGCTTCCCGCGCAGCCAGCGCATGCGCAAGCTAAGGCCGATGTGGCCCCGGCCAGCCACGTTGCCCAAGTCGTCAAGCAGGAGAGCACGCCGCCGGAGCACGCGAAGACGCCGGTGGTACAGGCCGGCGTTGTCACCGGCGCATCCGACTCGGCCCGTGCAGGCGAGTCGAGCAGTCACACCAGTTCGGCATCCGCAGCCGCAAAGGCAAAGGCCGGGGAGTCAAACGGGTTTTCTCCCTGGTATCTCGCCCTGGTGTTTGGGGCGATAGTCACCATCGGGTTCATTGTGTCGAAATTCATGCATGGTTCATCAGGAAGCCATAACTCACAACAAGGAGAGGTATCGATGTTTCGGAACATGAAACTGGGAGCAAAGATTGGGGCAGGCTTCGCGGCGTTGATTGTGATCGCGTTGGCTCTGGGCGGCCTGGCCGTCTGGAGCATGACTACCGTTAAGGGCACGGTCGTCAATCTGGCCGACGCCAAGGTACCCACGGTTAAGATTGCCAACGAGGTCGAGCGAGACTCGCTGCACACCATGTATGCCATGCGCGGCTACTCCTACTCCGAGGACAAGACTTTCCTCGATCAGATGCGCAAATCGCTGGAAGGCCTCAAGGGCAATATCAAGCAAGCCAAAGAGCACGGCAGCAAGTTCAACGAAACGGGCCTCTCTCAGAACACAGAAAAGGCATCCGTAAAGGTTGCTGAGTACGAGCAGCTGGCCAATGACACGGTCACACGCGTCGAGGCTCTGAACAAGGATCGCGTAGCGATGGTTGACGCCGCGGCCAAGTACGTGAAGGCGACCGAGTCCCTCATGGACGTCCAGACCAAGAAGCTCGATGACGAAATCAAGCAATTGGGCGCCGGCGCCACCGCCCAAGGCGCGGCAACCATCACCGACGAGAAAGTGCTGCTGCGGGTGAAGAAGCTTCTTCTCGCCAACGATATCGCCGATCTTGGCTCGATCGTGCGCATCGGCAATTGGATGGCACAGGCCGAGCGCGATCCGAAGCTCTTCCAGGAAACCGTGAAGAAGATAGATCTGATTTATGCCAAGCTGGATGAACTGAAGCCCATCACGACGCAGGCGGTCGATCTGCAGACAATCGAAGATATTCGTGCCGCCAGCAAGGCCTATCAGGACGCCATGAGCGGCTTCCTGGCCAACTGGCTGACCCGCGAGGATCTCAACAAGAAGCGTGGCGAGGTTGGCGAAGCCGTCCTGACTGCTGCCAAAGACACCTCCGAAACGGGCATGAACGATACGGCCGAGGCCTCGCAGCATGCCGCGTCATCCTTGTCCATGGCGTCAACGACGATGATCGTCGGGTTGTCCATCGGCGTGCTGGTGGGCGTGCTGCTGGCGGTGTTCATCACGCGCAGCATCACCAAGCCCATCGGCCGGATCATTGCCGGCATGACCAGCGGCTCGGAGCAGACGGCCAGCGCGGCCGCCCAGGTTTCCTCGGCCAGCCAGAGCCTCGCCCAAGGCGCCAGCGAACAGGCGGCGGCCATTGAGGAAACCACCAGCAGCGTCGAGGAGATGTCCTCGATGACCAAGCAGAACGCCGCCAATGCCAACGAGGCCAAGACGCTCGCCGGCAGCACCAAGGTTGCCGCCGACAAGGGCGGGTTGGCCATGGGCAAGATGAGCCAAGCCATCGAAGATATCAAGAAGTCCAGCGACCGGACGGCCAAGATCGTCAAGACGATCGACGAGATCGCCTTCCAGACGAACCTGCTGGCCTTGAATGCCGCCGTGGAGGCCGCCCGGGCCGGTGAGGCGGGCAAGGGCTTTGCCGTGGTGGCTGAGGAAGTTCGCAACCTGGCCCAGCGCAGCGCCGAGGCCGCCAAGAACACGGCCACGATGATCGAGGAGTCGGTCAAGAACGCCGACAACGGCGTGCACATCAGCCAGGACGTGGGCCAGGCCCTCAGCGAGATCGGCGAGGCGGCCGGCAAGGTCAACGACCTGGTGGCCGAGATTGCCGCGGCCAGCAACGAGCAGGCCCAGGGCATCGAGCAGATCAGCACGGCCGTTGGGCAGATGGACTCGGTGACTCAGCAGAATGCCGCCAACGCCGAAGAGTCGGCCTCGGCCAGCGAGGAACTGTCGGCCCAGGCGGAAGAGTTGAGCAAGATGGTGCAGGAGCTGATGGCCATGGTCGGCGGCGCCGACTCTGCCGGCTCGCAGGCGATAACGCACAGGGCCGCCCACACTGCGGTGGCCGCTCACAGCCAGGCTCCCCATGCGGTTCACGCCGCATCGAGCAAGAAGACTGGTGGCAAGCGCAAGGCGACCCCTGATCAGCAGATGCCCGGCGGCGTGGCGCATTCCAAGCGGCTGGCCGTCACGGGCGAGGGCGATGCCGCCAGCCAGGCGATTCCGCTGAGCGCCGACGAGGAGTTGGCGAAGTTCTAGGCACTGTTAGGGCCACGGGTTTGGTGGCCATGGTGAGCCGCGAATGAGGCGGCGGGTCGAAAGGCTCGCCGCCTTCTTTGTATACATCGCGGCGGGGCGGATCTACCGGAGGGGCCAGATTCGCCGGGCGGTGCGGTAGAGGAACCGCCGCATGGTCCAGGGCGTGTCGGGCGTGACGGTCCGGTAAGCCAGCATCTGGCCGCCGACGAGCAGGCTCGATGCCAGCAGCAGGGGGGTGTAGATGTCAACGCTCATATGCGCGAATACGAATGTGAGCGGGCCGGACATCGCCCCGGCGCCCTGGCTGGCCGAGAGGCGCTTGAGGGCGTCCAGCGTCACGCCGCCCAGCAATGGGCTGATGCCGCCGGCCAGCCCGGTGATGGCGTACCACAGCGACATGTACTCGGTTCGGCGTTGCGTTGGAACGACTTTGTTGTACATCAGCCGCATCGAGCCGATGGAGTTGCACATGCAGGCCGCTCCCCAGGTGCTGACGATCGCCACCGCCAGGTACATGCTGGAGGCCTGGTGTCTGGGCAGCAGCGTCCAAGACGCCGGCACGAGCGTCATGACGCATAGGCCGATCATCATAATGGGCCGGCTGCCGAAGCGGTCGCACGCCCAGCCGGCGAAGAAGCTCGCACCCAGGCCGCCGATCATGGCCGCCGCGTCGAGCATGACGATCCAGTTGTCGCGCAGGCCGATGCTCTCCTTCAGGTACAGCGGCAGGAAGGACAGCGAGCCGACGCCGAAGATGCCCAGGAACACCGCCAGCAGGAAGCGACGGAAGTTTCCGTCGCGCAGCGGGGCCAGAATATCACGCAGCCGACGCTTGACGGTATTGCGATGATCGGGCGTCTCGGCTGGAACCGGCAGCATCGTCATGACGGAGATGATGCCGATGGCCGAGGCGACGAACGTGAGCGTGCTGAATCGCTGCAGGCCATGGCCATGCTTGATGACGTAGCTGCCGAAGGAGAGCGCCGCCGCTCCGACCAGCATGGCCACGACGTTGTATATTGCGGCGAACCGGCCACGGATGCGGTCGGGGACGAACTCCTGATACCAGGGAAAGTAGCCGACCTCGGCGATGGCTCGGCAGAGGGCGAAGACCAGCACCGTGGCCGAAACGATGGCCTTGGTGGACGCGGGGCCGACCAGGGGCAGGTACCACGGCACGAAGGCCAGCGTCAGGACGACGAATTTGCGAATGCCGTAAAAGGTGATGTAGGTGCGTTTGAGCCCGAAGCGCGCCACCGGCTGGGAAAGCAGCGGCGCCAGCACCCCGCAGAAAGGGAACAGTGACAGCAGCAGGCCGATCTGCGTTTTGGCCATGCCCAACTCGCCCAGGAACAGCACAAAAATGCTGCCGCCAAAGGTGAGCGTGTAGAACGCGGCGTTCAGGGCGCCGCTGGCAACAACCCAGTTCAGCCCCTTGGGCCGCTGATCCTGAGTGCGAGAGTTCAGACGCGCGCGATTGGAATGAGGCAGCCCGCCCGGCCCCGCCTGCGCTTCGGACTCCGGCGAAGCCTCAGCGCTGGCCTGGCTCGGCGTCGGTTGGGCCGGCGCGGCAGAGTCTGCCGATGAATTGTCAGCATCGAGGGGCACGACACGATCCTCATGAAAAGGGCGAAGTGTACATTGGCCGGGGCCGGGGCGATAGAGGCAGCGGTCCGGCCAGCCTTCTTATCTGGCCTGTTGGGTCTCGCACCCGACCTGTCCGGTTTCGCATGATGCTCCTACGCTGGCTTGGCAGGAATGCGACAGGCCGGTATACTACCTTAAGCGGGCGGTTAGCTCAGCTGGTAGAGCGTTTGCTTTACACGCAAAATGTCACAGGTTCGAGTCCTGTACCGCCCATAGAAGTCGCTAAATATGTCTTGTCGGCATTTGTCTGTGATTGGCGACTGTTGACCTGCCCAATGTTTTCGGGGGTTTTCTTGTTGTCCGCCCTGGCCGTCGTCATGTCCTGATTATCCTGTACCGCCGCTGACTTCTGCGCATTTTGCTGCGCCTGTCCATCCATGCGGCACGGCGGAAGTCGGCGTCAAGGTCTACGCTCGTGGCATAGTGCCGGGCGGCGACTTCCGGCGAATTGCCGATCCACTTTGAAACAGTGGCCAAGTCATACTCGCGCATCAGTTCAGTCTCACGGCTTGCCCGAAGGTTATGGAACAGGCGCGGCCACGGCGTCAGCCCGGCCCGCAACAGAATCCGCTCAAACTGCTGGCGAAGGTTCGCGCAGTGCAGCCGGTGCTTGGCAATGACGTACTCCGTACCCGGTTCGGCGGCCGTGAACAGGTCCAGCAGGTGCTTTCGCAATTCGGGGAGCAGCGGGATCGTCCGATGCGCGCACTTTTCGATATGGGCCAGCTTGGGACAGGTGTTGTTTCATGTGACGTCTCCATTAGCTTGACCATTGTCCCGCGGATAGGCAGACCGGTCAGTGCTACCGCTGTAGGACAAGCAAGAATTGTGCAGAGAAGGCTGCGGCATCAGAGTGCGAGGGAGCGATGCGTCAGCGATAGTCGCGCTGCATCAGTGGGGAAGGCGTTCTACGATGAAGCGGCCAAATTCGCTGAGACGCCAGCCATCCGCTCCCATGTTTTCCAACCATCCGATCTGCCGGAACCCCGACAGCATCTGTCTCGTAGACGTGACGTTCGCCATGCCACCCAAGCCTAGTGCTCTGTCGCTCGTGAACTGATGCATCATCGGTCTTCTTGCCGATGGGTTGGGCATAACCCAGGCAAGGAGGCCTGCCATGAAGAAGAAGTATATCGTGACATTGACCGAAGTGGAACGGCAGATGTTGCAGGCGA
>CAITIS010000099.1 GCA_903892515.1 uncultured Planctomycetota bacterium
CACACCGCCCGTCAAGTCATGGAAGCCGGTAAGACCCGAAGCCGGTCCGTCACAGGACTGTCTAAGGTAAGATCGGTGACTGGGACTAAGTCGTAACAAGGTAGCCGTAGGGGAACCTGCGGCTGGATCACCTCCTTTCTAGAGGATTTCTAGACGTCGGCGTGCCAGGGCCTTTCGTCCTGGCCTCAGAGAAATCTGACTGACGCTCAAGGTCAACGCATCCTAGTCCCTTCGGGGATACCTTCGCGGTGACGCGAAGGGAAAAGACGGCTCGCCACTGTTTACAATACAAAAGGCCTCGGCCCTAAAAAGCCGAGGTCTTTTTGTTTGCGCTGATTTCGCCACTCAGGCACAGTACCGCCGCCGCCCCGCCGCCATTGTCGGCCTATCACGGTCTCTGGCACGACGGCCGTGCCGCCTCCCATCGCCGGCGTTTCCCGACACGGCCAGCAGCAAGCCCAGCGCGAGAGCCTCGTCTCGGGTTTATTAGCGCCTCCAGCCTTGGCCGCTCACTCTGGCCGCTCTCCTGACGGATAAAGCTGTCGTGGAAAGTTACGTGTCCTGAAACTGAAACTGCCGCCTTGACTGAATCCGGCTTCTGGTGTAACATAAGCCTCTTATGATTGATCCAGGGACGCTCTGGGCTGGTGAGGACTCCCTTGGCCAAGCTGGTTTCTGTGCTGTGTGACCATTGTGCCGTTTGGCATCGGCACGGTAGTGAGGGATGTGGTTCCACGTCTGCTCTCTTCCTCAGGTCGCAGCGACAGGGCCATTTTCTGTCCTTTGTTTGCAGCCGGACGTGTCGCGAAAGATAAGGGCAACTGGAAGAGTTGCTTCGTTCACGCTTGCAGTTCGCAGGAGATCCTGTAGTTCCTTTTTTTGAAAGAGAGGCATCAATGTCACGATTCTGGACCGTTGCGATTGTTGCATTGTTCGTTGCACAGGCGGCGCTGGCCGTTGACTACACCTACACCGGTGGTGCGACGGGAACCGACATGTGGAACAGCCCGGCCACTTGGGGCGGCGTCGGCTTTCCCAACAGCTACTCCGACACGGCGTATTTCTCGGGCGCGGTTGCCCAGACCATCAGGACAGAAGTTAACGGCGCCAATCCGTTCCTGGTTGGCAACATGACCCTGGGCAACGGCCTGGGCCGGACGACCGCAGTCATCGTCGGCGGCTACATTGGCAGCCCGGGCCTGGAGATCGGCACTGGCAGCACGATCACCAAGAAGGACGGCACGACCGACAAGCTCGCCTGCAAAGTGACGCTCGACGGCCCCACCACGTTCACCCCCATGGCCGGCTCGCTGTACACGTACGGAATGAGCGGGGCGGGCGGGGTCATCAAGGACGGCAACGGCTACTTGACGTTTGAGGGCGACAGTTCCTGCGCCAACACGTACTTTGGCCTGACGTACCTCAAGACCGGGCGGCTGTACCTGTCCGGCACCGACGGGACTCAGTTCATCCCCGCCGGCGGCCTGAAGATCGGACCGGGTGGCCGGCTGCAGTATTCGACGCCCGGCAGCGGCAACCACATCGCCGACACCTGCCCGGTTGAGCTGGCCGGCGGCGACCTCGTTCCGAATGGCAATGCCGAGACGGTCGGCGTTGCGACCCTGACCGCCAACTGCACGCTGTACGGCACTCCGACCGATTCGGGCTTCCACTTCGCCAACAGCACTGCGGCCACGTGGACGCCGGGCATGAGCATTACTCTCCAGACGTACAACTCTTCGGCCCTGCCGAAGTACTACTTCGGCACCAACAACACCGGCCTGACCGCTGGCCAGTTGGCCCAGATCAAGTTCGTTGACGGCCTCACGGGCATCAGCACCCCGGCCATGTATGATCCGGCCAACACTGGCCTGCTCGTGCCATACGTGGCTTCCTCGCACACGTACTGGTCGGCCGACTTCAACCACGACTTCGTGGTGAACTTCAAGGATTACATCATCCTGGAAGGCAACTTCGGCAAGACCAACGCCACCAACGCCATGGGCGATGCCGATGCCGATGGCCTGGTGACCTTCAAGGATTACATCGCCTTGGAAGGTCAGTTCAACAAGACCTCGACGCCCGAGCCGGCCACGATCGGCCTGCTGGTCGCTGGCGGCTTGGCCCTGCTGCGTCGCAAGGCCTAGTCGCACGCTGGTTCAATCCGTAGATTCACAAGAGGGCTGCTCCTTCACGGGGCAGCTCTCTTTCTTTTGCGCTGTGAAGCAACACGCATAGAGTTTCCCGAAGTGATCGTTGGGCAAGTCGCAGACGCACACGCACACGAGCGTTCGCAGGCCCCCCGCAAGCGTCAGTGCGGCCCGGATGGCGGCCGACGGTTGAATGGCCCCACCCAATTGTGCGCCATGCTGACGGGCCAGGAGAAAGTGCGGATCAGCCGCTTGTATGCTCCAGCGCCCATCACGTGCAGGAGGTTCCCCAACGTGCTGGCGCCCGGCTCGGCCATGCCCAGCAGCCAGAGGATCGACAGGCCGCGAAACAGGGTCGAGGCCAGGAACGTCACGTGGTAGTTGTTCCACAGGAACGGCCCGACGTGCCAGGGCTGATCCTGCAAGTACTCGAAGTGCTGGGCGATCTTGCCGCCCGCCAGGCCTCCCAGCACGCCGCCGACAGCGGAGATCACGGACGTGGCGGCCATGAGTTTGCTGCGCCCTTTGCTGTCGGAGAATCCCAGCATGATACTGACCTGCCCCAACTCGACCGCCCCCCACGTGATGCCTCCCCACATGGCCGTAACGGCGCCGATCAGGTACGCCAGCGTCAGATTGCCCTGGGGAATGAAGAACCACCCCAGCGCCGATGAGGTTACGCCCATCGTGCCCAGTATCAGCACCGGCCGCCGGCCATAGCGATCGAGCAACTGCCCCCACTGCTTGGCCATGAACATGCTGCTCAGTGCCCCCAGCACCATAAAGAGGATGTTCGTGCCGAGTTTGCTATAGCCGATGTTCCGCAGCGCGTTGGTCCAGAAGAAACTGCCCCCGATGCACAAGCCAAAGTTCAGCGTGGCGCAATACAAGGCATATTGGCGAAAGACCTTGTCCTGGAAGGCCTCGTGCACCATCAGGAACGGCGCGATGGCCGCGTGCGACAGCCTTTGCGTCAGGGGCCTCATGTCGCGATGAGCCGCCTTGGTGAGCGGCCCGGTGACGATCTCGCGCAAGGGCAGGAAGAGCAGCACGTCGATGGCGCCGAAGACTCCCGCGATGGCCAAGGTGACGCAGATGACGTACCCCAGCACGGGCTGAGTGGCAAAGCTGGCGTGCGCCCCATCGCCCGTCGCAACCGTCACGCGGTCGAAAATGATGCCCAGGAAGAACACCACGGCCACCTGCACCGGGATAGTCCACAGCCGCCTGGTCGCGAAGTACCGCCCGCGGATGCGACGCGGGATCATGTCCCCCATCCAGGTGTTCCAGGCTGGCGATGAGAGGTTGCCCAGCGTCCAACTGAAGGCGCAGACGCCCAGGAACGCCCATACGGCCGGGCCGGGGTTGAAGAATATCGGCACCAGGGCCATGAGGATGTACGCCAGGCGGTGGGCCAGGCACAGGTAAACGAAGGTCCACTTGCGCAGGCCGGTGGACTCGACAAATGCGGCAGAGAAGAGCTGGGCGAACACCGCGGCGTTGCCCAGGGCCGTCATGATGCCGAAGTGGATGTCCTGGAACCCCAGCATCCAGCAGAAGTCGATGATCTGGCTGCCGTTGGTGCCGGCCAGCCAGACGATGCCGAACATCCAGGCCATGGTGATGCTGCGCAGGGCCCGACGCAGCGTGGCGCCGCGAACGGCCAGTGCCGGCAACTCGTCAAACGACTTACTCTTTAACGCAGGCCAAGGCATGCGGAAGAACGGCCTCCAAGAAGCAATCGCGGAATGATAGGCAATGCCGGCCCAGAGGCAACTGGAATCGCGGATTTCCGCGGGCAGGAAAACGCCCTTGAGCGGCCGAGGCGCAGCGAGCGCGGAGAAAACGAATTTCCCGACGACGCACGGTTGGCCCATTCTTCGTGGGCGGGACAACCGGGAACAAGACAGAACGCGACGGAACCAGGTGGCACCATTGGGAACGAAACGGAACCAAACGGAACCAAACGGAACGAATTGGAACCAAACGGAACGGTTCGGACCGCGGCCAAAGTCGCACATGCTGCTGGCCGACAGACTTTTACGGACTTTTGTGGATATGGCATGGCGCGGTTCACTCGTCTTGGCATCGTGAGCACACCCCATGCGCACGTCCGCGCCGCGGCCTGAATGCGTTGTGCGTCGGCGCGGCAATCGTTGCCTGCATCCGCGCGGCGGCTCCCTTCATTGGTTCGCCACTCCTCAGTGGTTCGCCTCGTTCACTTGTTCGCCTTCTTTTGTGAAGCGTCGCCCCTTGGCCACCGGCCCGAGGTGCTTCTATAGAAGGGCCGCTGAACCCGCCGTTGCGCGCGCGGCCATCGCGCGGGGCCGCTTCTTCCGGCCGGCACGCGATTTCGACGCGGCACTTTCCCACTGTCCCACCCGCGCGGCCGAGCGCCTGAGTGGATGCGTATCGTGTGCTGTGCCTACCTCCGCACCGGTGCCATGCTTTCGCGTCGTGGCTGTGTGCGGAAGCATGTAGGGCGATCCCCCCATTGAGCCTCGCATGCTTCTGCAAGACAACGCGGAAGCATGGCACCCGACCTCTGCGGTGATCTGCTTTTCGCCTTTCGCAAATCTTCTCTCTGTGCCCTCTGTGCCTCTGTGGCCCATTGGCACGAGCGTTTATTGCGGCAGGATGGTCACGTCGGCGGCAGAAAGATAGATGGGCAGTTCCTGGCCAACGGCTGCGGTGGCGCGGGCCGGCATGGCGGCGCCGGCCAGTTCGATTCCCCCGCTCAGCGTCACTTTGAAGCGGGCCGATTCGCCCAGGTGGGTCCACTCGGTCAGCTTGGCCTGCACGCGCGCCTCAGCCTGGCCGGGTGAGCTCAGCAGCCGCACGCCCTCGGGCCGGATGCAGCAGGTGACGCTCTGGCCTGTGCTCGGCGAGGCCAGACCTTTGCGGGCCAGCAACGCCCCCACCGCCGTCTGCACCTTCAGCACTCCCGACTGCTCGGCCACCACCTGGCCGGCGATGAAGTTCGCCTCGCCCAGGAACTCGGCCACAAATCGGCTGTTGGGCGATTCGTACAGTTCCCGGCCCGAGCCCATCTGCACGAGCTTGCCCTCGCGCATCAGGGCGATGCGGTCGGCGATGGCCAGCGCCTCGGCCTGATCGTGCGTGACGTAAACGGCGGTCGTGCCCGCCTGTTTGACGATGCGGCGAATTTCCCAGCGCATGGCCGCCCGCAGCGAGGCGTCGAGGTTCGACAGCGGCTCGTCCAGCAGCAGGCAGCTTGGCCGAACCGCCAGCGCCCGCGCCAGTGCGACCCGCTGCTGCTGGCCGCCGGAAAGTTCCATCGGCTTGGCGGTGGCCCTGTCGGCGATGCGGACGGTCTCCAGCAGTTCGCCCACGCGCTGCCGCCGCTGGGCGGCATCGACCCGACGAACCTCCAGCCCGTACGCAACGTTCTTGAAAACCGTCATATGCGGCCAGAGGGCGTAATTCTGGAAGACCATTGCGGCGTCGCGCCGCTCGGGGGCCAGGTGCGTGACGTCCTTGGGGCCAAAGAAAATCTGCCCTTGCGACGGATCGATGAAGCCCGCCAGCATCCGCAGCAGCGTGGTCTTGCCACAGCCGCTGGGGCCCAGCAGAAAGAACAACTCGCCGCTGGCAATGTCCAGCGTGATGTCGTCCACCGCCAGCACCGGGCCGCGACGCGACGTGTAAACCTTCGACACGTTCTGCAGATGAACTGGCAGCATAGGCTCCGCAACGTACTGGATTCTCGGGACGCCGTCAATTGAATGACCAGCAAGGATGGGTGCCATAGGGTTTGGATGGGTGCCATAGGCTGACACGACTTCGCGGCTTCTTCGCGAAGTCGGGGCTGCCTATGCGGACGTCCAGCATAGGTAGAGCCGCAAGACGACGCGGCTCAACCTATGGCACCCTGCGCGGCTCAACCGGTTCGGTCCTTGCCATGCGTCCATCGCCCGTATAGCTTCTTGCCAATGCCAAAGCCGGCGAAGCTCGAAATCCTGCACTCCGCCATCCCGATGCGGAGCTTTGAGCACGCCGCCGCCACCCGCGACCTGGCCGAGGCCGTCATCGTGCACATCACCAGGTCCGATGGCCAGGGAGGCTGGGGCGAGACGCTGCCCCGCTCCTACGTCACCGGCGAGACCACCCAAAGCGTCACGCGCGACATCGAGCACATCTACTGGCCGGCGCTGTGCGCGGGGAAATTGCCCGAGCAGCCCGACACTGCCCGGGTGACGCTGGCGGCACGCTGTGCCGTGCAGGTGGCATGGGAGGATTGCCTGGCCCGCGGAGTGGGCCTTCGGCTGTGCCGCCCCATCGCCCGCTCCGTCCGCGTCAGCGGCTCGCTGGGCTCGTCCGATCCGCGTCAGACCGTGCTCCGGCTGGTGCTGCTGCGGATCTACGGCGTGCGCGACTTCAAACTCAAGCTCGGCCTGGGGCAGGAAGTGGACCGCGAGAATCTCAGGCTGGTTCACCGCTGGCTGGGACGCCGCATCGCCGCAGGAAAATCCACGCTGCGGGTGGACATCAACGGCGGCTGGCGGCCAGAGGAAGTGCCCGATCGCGTGGCGGAACTTCGGCAATATGGCGTGTGCGCCGTCGAGCAGCCTTCGCTCGTGCCGGCGGCCGAACTGGCGGAACTGGCCCAGCGCTGCCCCCTGCCGCTCATCGCCGACGAAAGCCTGCTGAGCCTGGCTGACGCCCAAACCCTGATTCAGCACACACGCGAGAAGGTGTGGTGGAACATCCGCCTGAGCAAGAACGGCGGCCTGGATCTGTGCCAGCGGCTGTGCGAATTGGCCGTGCAGGCCGGCATCACGTTTGCGGTCGGCTGCATGGTGGGCGAGAGCGGCATTCTCTCTTCGGCTCAGCGCGTGCTCCTGGGTCGGGTGAGCCCGCCGCGCTTCGTCGAGGGCAACTTTGGCCGCTTCCTGATGGCCGACGACCTGACGAAGCCCAGCCCGCTGTTTGGCTACGCCGGCCGACTGCGCCCGTTCGCACGCGAGGGCCTGGGCGTGGATGTCAGCTTGGCCAAACTCGCCCGCTACGCCAAGCTCGTGACGCGGCTGACAGCTGAATGACGATGTGTCGCGGACGCCCTGTATAATGATGCGACATGGACGAATCTTCGCCGACAAATCGCCGCGAGCTGCTGCGCGACCTGCTGGGCCGGGCCGTTGGGCACGCGCTGCGGAAGCTGCCTGAACGCCTGCTCAAGAATGAACTTTACGGCCGCGAGCCCACGCTCCTCAGGCCGCCGGGTGCGGGCGACTTGGCCACACTCTCTGCCACCTGCCGCCGCTGCGGGCAATGCGCCGACGCCTGCCGTTCCGGGGCGATCCTCATGGACGACCTGCCCGCCATCATCGCCGTCCGCCAGGGCTGCTCGCTGTGCGCCGAACAATCCTGCTCAGCCACTTGCCCCAGCGGAGCCCTCCGCCCTACCCCGCCCGAGAGCATCCGCATGGGCGTGGCCATATGGAGCAAGCTGCGCTGCCGCCTGAGTGCCGGCGAGCCCTGCGACGTGTGCGTCCTCGCCTGCCCGCGTCAGGCGATTTCCCAGGCCGATGGCCGGATCGTCGTCGATGGCGACCGCTGCGCCGGCTGTGGGCTATGCGAGTATGGCTGTCCGCAGCGGCCTCGGGCCATCTACATCGATCCGTTATAGCCGCGCAAAGATCAGTCTTGCCCCCATTTCACGGGCCACAACATCCATTGACATGGCGGGCTGGTTTTCCTACCATCTTGGAATGGCGCAGTAATGCTGTCGTACTCTCACCCCTGCCCTTTGCGTTGAGGCTGAACACATGCCCAGACTCCGAATCGCCCTGACCGTTCTTGCCCTGGCCGCCGGGGCCGCGGGCTTCATCTCGTGCGACGAGATAAAGCCCGTCACCACCCAGCAGCCGACCAGCCGGCCCAAGACCATTGTCCCGCCGGGAGTTGTCGGCACAGTGGGCGAATTCGCCCACCCTCAGGGCGGCGATAGCATGGGCGTACAGGGCTATGGTGTCGTCGTGGGCCTGGGCGAGAATGGCTCGGGCGACGTGCCGCCCAACCTCCAGAACTATCTCACCCAACTCATGGTTCGCAACGGCCTGATAGCCTCCAGCGGCGGCCGAACCTCGATCGTGCCTGAGCAGATCCTTCGAGACAAGGACACCGCGGTCGTCATCGTGCAAGGCAGCATCCCACCCGGCGCTCCGGTGGGCACGAAGTTTGACCTCACGGTCAAGGCCCTGCCGGGCACGCAGACGCTCAGCCTCGACGGCGGAATGCTCTTTGGATGCGATATGCAGGTCGCCCTGACGATGGCCGTCACGGACCTCTCCAGCGTCAAGAGTTGGGCCAGCGGCCGGGGCCCCATCTTCGTCAACCCCTTCGATAATCGCAGCACCACCCAGGAGTCAGCGCATCAGCGCATCGGAACGGTGCCCGGCGGCGGCACAGTCACCCACCCGCGCCCGGTCTTCCTGGAGCTGCGCTCGCCCGACTACCGCATGGCCTCTCTGATCGAGCGCTCCGTTAATCAGCGTTTCGCAGGCCAGTCGGGCTCGTACGAGCCAGCGCCGGGAGCGGCCAAGGACACCATGACGCCGAGCGGCACGCCCCCGATGCCGCACACGCAGAAGGCGGCCATCGCCCACAGCGCCGGCCTGGTCGAGTTGCAGATCCCCCAGTCCTATCGCGAAGACTACGGCCATTTCATTCGGCTGGTCATGCACATCTACCTGGAAGGCAGCAACGGCGGCGATGAACGCTATGCCAACCAGCTCGTAAATGCCATCCAGCAGCCCGGCGCCCTGTTCGAGGACATCTCGCTGACCTGGGAGGCCATGGGCCGGCAGATTCTGCCGGTCATCCGGCCGCTGTACACCTGCGACAACGCCGCGGCCGCGTACTTCGCCGCCCGCGCCGGCCTGCGACTGCAGGACGACATGGCCGTGGAGGTCTTTAAGAATATCGCCCAGCAGAACAACTCGCCCTACCAGGTCCACGCCATCACCGAACTGGGTGATGCACGCTGGGCGGCCACACAGCCAACGCTGGTTCTCCGCGGCCTGCTGGCCAACAAGAGCGATATCGTCCGCCTGGAGGCCTATGAGGCCCTGCTCAAACACGGCCCGTGCAGCGCCATCGAGCGAATCAAGATCTCGCACGACTTCTCGCTGGACGTGGTCGATACCGAAGGCGGCTTCTTCATGTACGCCACGCGCACGGGCGAAAGCAAACTCGTGCTGTTCGGACGAAAGATCCCGATCCTCAAGCCGCTGTTCTACAGCCCGGCCGATGAATTGGTGACAATCTCGGGCAAGGACGAGGACGACAAAGTCCAACTCTACCGGAAGATGCCCCGCCGCGTGATGGGCTCACCGGAAATCAGCGAGTCCTTCTACGTCCCTTATTGCGTGACGGACCTGGTCAAGACGCTCGGCTCGCCCCCGCGCAAGGGCTCGGATGGCAAAGTCGAAGGTTTGGGCCTAACATACTCACAGGTTGTGGGTGTGATGTACAACCTACACAAGGCAAGCTACATTCCGAGCGATTTCCTCTTGCAGCAATCGCAGGATGTGCAGAGAATGTACCTGTCATCTTCAGCCGTTGGTCGGCCGGATTCTCCTGAAGAAGAGTAGTTCCTTGGCCAGGCCTAAGGACAGGCCTAGCGGTGCCACCAGGGAAGGGAACTGGAATGAAACTAAAATCGATTACCCTCAACGGGTTTAAGAGTTTCGCGGACAAAACCACGCTTACTTTCCACGATGGCTTGACGGCCGTCGTCGGCCCCAACGGGTGCGGTAAGAGCAACATCGTCGACGCCTTCAAGTGGGTCATGGGCGAGCAGTCGGCCAAGAGCCTGCGCGGCGGCGAAATGATGGACGTGATCTTCAACGGCACCGCCTCGCGCCGCTCGGGCGGTTTCGCCGAGGTCTCCCTCTGCTTTGAAGACTTCTGCTTTGCCAACCCCGCCCAGATGCAGGCGGTATTGGCGCCCGAGCTTCCCGCTGCCGACGCCCAGGCGTCCGAGGCGCAAGCCCCTGAAGGTGCGGCGGCAGAGAGCCCCGCGGACCAGGACCCCGCCGATGCTCCTGCTGCCAAAGCTCCCGCCGCTGACAGCCAGCCGGACCAAGGCCAATACGTCCCAGTCAAGGCCGCCTCTGTGCCGATGATCAGTTCCGGCGACACCATCACGATCACGCGGCGGCTGTATCGCAACGGCGAGAGCGAATACCTCATCAACAACAAGGCCGCCCGGCTGCGAGACATCCGCGAGATGTTCATGGACACCGGCGCCGGCGTCGACGCCTACAGCCTTATCGAGCAGGGCCGGGTCGAGGGCTTCCTACAAGCCTCGGCAGCGGATCGGCGCGGACTCTTCGACGAGGCCGCCGGCATCAGCAAGTACAAGGCGCGCAAGAAAGAGGCCCTGCGCAAGCTCGAGCGCGTCGATCAGAACCTGCTTCGCGTAACGGACATTCTCGCGGAAGTCGAGAAGCGGCTGCGCAGCATCAAGGTGCAGGCGGGCAAGGCCCGCAACTACCAGCAATACAGCACCCAGTTGACGGAGCTGCGTTCGCTGTTCTCGCTGGCGGAGTATCACCGCCTCAGCCACCAGCGGCGCGAACTGCAAGACCAGGTCGGCCACCTGACCGACCAACTGGCCGGGCTGAGCACGCAGATCGGCCAGCTCGAAGCTGCCCGCTCGGCCAGCGAAACCGAACTTACCGACCTGGAGCACGCGGCCAGGACGCTGGAAGGCCAGATTGCCGGCGTGAACGGCCAGATCGCCACCTGCCAGCAGCGGGTCGAGATGCTGCTGTCCCGGGCGAAGGAGTTGTCCGACTCGGCCGCCAGCGATGCCTCCAAGTGCGAGCAGCTCGAAGCCCGCGCCGAAGCGGCCCGCCAGGACGCCCAGTCGCTCACACAAGACATCTCAGCGTTGGATGCGGAGTTGGTCAGCCTCAGCCAGCGCGACGAGCAGGCCCGCGACAATGCGGCCGTCGCCGCCCAGGAAGCCCAGCAGGTCCGCCGCCAGCTCGATGACGAGAAGAACGGCACGATCGACATGCTTCGCCGCGTCAGCCAACTGCACAACGAAATCAACTCGCAGAGCATGCGGCGCGAGAATTTTTCGGCCCAGCAGCAACGTCTGCAAGGCCGCTCGGGCGAGTTGACAAAGCGGCTTGAAGACCTGCTGGCTAAGCGGGCCGGCCTGGCAACGCGGGCCGAAGAGATCGCTTCGGTCATCGCCGCGTTGGCTCAGCGGCAGGAAGAAACGCAGCAGCAGTCGCGCCAGGTGCAGCAGGCCGAGCAGCAGGCCGGCGATGAACTCAGCCGCTCGCAGCAGGCACACTCGGCCTTGCTCAGCCGCCAGGGCGTGCTGGCCGAGATGCAGCGCAAGCTCGAAGGCGTGGGCGCGGGCGTTCGCAACGTCCTGCTGGCCGCCCGCGAGGGCAAGTGGCCCACCGTCCGCGGCATCCTGGGCCAATTCATCAACACCGACGTCGAGCACGCCGTCTTGATCGAGACGGCCTTGCAGGAGTACGAGCAGCAGGTGCTGGTCGATAGCTTGGACTCGCTGGCCTCCAACCTGCCGGGGCTCAAGGAACTGCTGCGCGGCGACGGCGTGCAATTCCTTTGCCTCGACCGTATCGTCTCGGCCTCCAGCGACGCCTCAGCCCTGCCCAGCGACCCGGCCATCATTGGCCGGGCGTCAGAGTGGGTGCAGTGCGACGAATTCCTCCGCCCGGCCGTGGAGGCAATCCTCGGCAAAACGCTGATCGTCAACGAGCTTTCCGACGCTATCCGCATCGCCTCTACCATCGGCAGCGAGTGGCGATTCGTCACCCGCGCCGGCGAAGTGCTGGGCAGCCAGGGCCAGCTTCGCGTTGGCCGGGGCAAGAATTCCATCGGCGTTATTTCCCGCCGCAGCGAACTGGCCGACCTGGAGCGGCGGATCGAAGAGAGCCAGCAGCGCATCGAGGAGCAGAAGGCCCGCCGCTCGCAGTTGCAGGCCGAGCGGGCCCACCTGGAGCAGACGACCACCTCGCTGCGCAACGGGCTGTACGAGGCCAACGGCCAGCGCGTCCAGGCGGCGTCGGAACTCAAGCAGGTCGATGAATCGGCGGCGCAGGTCCGCAAAGAATTGCCGCTGCTGGAAGGCGAAGTCCGGCAGTTGACGGGCGAGATCGAGCAGGCCGTGCGCAAGGAGCACGAGGCCCAGCAGAAGGCGGCCGAACTGGAAGAACTCAAGAGCCAGCGTGAGACGCAGATCGCGGCCTTGCAGCAGCAGTGCGACCAGGCCGTGGGACGGCAGCAGGCGCTCAATATCGAAATCACCGCCGCCCGCGTCGCCCTGGCCGAAGCCCGGCAGAAGCGGCAGAGCATTCAGGAGCGAGTCGCCAACCTGACGCGTCAGGCCGAGAGCATGCAGCAGGAATTGACGGCTCTGCGGCAGCAGATCGAGCAGCATCATCAGCGCAAGGCCGAGGCCCAGAGCGGCGCCGCCGAAGCCCAGCAGCAGATCGAGGCGCTGGTGACGCAAAAGGGCGAGCTCGCCCGCGATGCCGCCGAAACGGCCGAGTCCATCACCGGCCTGCAGAACCGGCTGGCGGGAATTCGCGAATGCATCGCCGCCCAGCGCAAGGGCCACGACGATATGGCCGGCCAATCCAACGCGCTTCGCGTGCAACTTTCCGAGGTCGAGGTGCGGATCGAAAGCCTCATCACCCGCACGTCCGAAGAACTCAGCCTGGACCTGCCCGCCGCGTACGGCCAGTACACTCACGACAGCACCCGGGACTGGGAGGCCGTGCGGCAGGAGATCGCCGACCTGCGCGGCAAGATCGAGCGGCTGGGCAACGTCAACCTTGACGCCATCGCCGAGCACGAAGAATTGCAGCAGCGTGAGACGTTCCTGACGGGCCAGCTTGAGGACATCCGCGAATCGCAGCGGCAA
Source organism: uncultured Planctomycetota bacterium (assembly GCA_903892515.1). Classification (GTDB taxonomy): domain Bacteria; phylum Planctomycetota; class Phycisphaerae; order SM23-33; family SM23-33; genus CAITIS01. Next base: position 13,090 of record CAITIS010000099.1, read on the forward strand.
CTCGCTGAACTCATCAAGCGGATCAACGTCGAGAGCAAGCGGCGGTTCGAGGAATCGTTCCAGACGGTCCGCGGCCACTTCCATGAGCTGTTCCGCAAATTGTTCGGCGGCGGCAAAGCCGACATCCTGCTGACCAACCCCGAAGACCCGCTGGATAGCGACATTGAGATTCTCGCCCGCCCGCCCGGCAAAGATCTGAAGTCCATCACGCTGCTGTCCGGTGGCGAGAAGACCATGACGGCGCTCGCGCTGCTGTTCTCGTTCTTCAAGGCCCGGCCCAGCCCCTTCTGCCTGCTGGACGAAGTGGACGCGGCCTTGGACGAAGCCAACACCGGCCGGTTCACTCAACTGGTGCAGGAGTTCATGACCATCAGCCAGTTCGTGGTGGTCAGCCACTCCAAGCGGACGATGTCGATGGCGCAGCACATCTACGGCATCACGATGCAGGATCCGGGCGTGAGTTCGCTCATCTCCGTCCGCTTCGAGGAAGCCCAGCAATTCGCCGAGCAAGGCCAGGCCGTCGGGGCGTGAGTTGGGAATCGGGAAGCCGGAATCCGGAATCGGGAACGACAGGAAGCGGCGAAGCTGGCCACAAAGACGCTGAGGATGGGTGCCACACCTGCGGCGTCTGCACGTGTGTTCGCACGGCTGCAAACACCGCAGCCGTGGCACCCGGATTCCCGATTCCGGCTTCCGGCTTCCGAATTACGCCTTCGCCGCCGGTTCGTACATGCAGACGCAGTCGAAGAGTTCGCCGCCGACTCGGGCCGCAATGGTCACGTCCTTTAGCAGGCAGAGTTGGATCGAGTCCACTTTGAACTTCGTCGTAAGGTTGCTCTCGACCGTCCGGCCCATGCCTTCGAGCAGCACCAGGTCCGCCCCTTCCGAAGCGTCGTTGAGTTCCTGCGAGACATTCGACAGGTCGATCAGCGGCACGTCGTTGCCGGTGGAAACCACCTCGAACAACCCGGCCGTCAGGAAGCTCTCCAACTCCGGATCGATGCCCGCCAGTTCCTGCACGATGGCCACGGCCTCGTCGGCCGTCACGTCGTTTAGGCTTGGCACTTCGTTGGCAGCCAGAACCACGTGCGTGCCGTGGGCGGCCATCTCGCGGACCAGCGGCATCACGCCCAGGATGAAATCCGCCCCGGCATTATCGATGAAGACGACGGCCTTGGCCCAGGGCATGGGCTCGCTCAGCTTGCCGGGCAGAACCTTGGCCAAGGCGTCGTACTGATCGACCCGCCAAGGCCGCGGGCGGACGGCACTGAGCACCTTCTCGAAATCGACCTGCTCGTCGGCGTAGCCCATCGTCACGGTCGAGCCCAGGTCAAAGATGTTGCCCGCAAAAACGCCCTTGAAAAGATGCAGCCAGCGTTGATCGGCCACCAGGCTGGACAGTCCGCCAACCACGTCGGGGTAGGCATCGATGGCAACGCGGTTCTCACGCTGCTTGATGTGCCTAAACGGGTCTTTAATGCCGTTGGAACGCAGGGCGTCTTCGCGCAGGCGGCAAAGCTCCATCACGCCGAGCTGGCCGCTGGGGTTGGAGTTCTCGCGCAAGCTCGCGATCGTCTGGGAGAACTTCAGCTTGGCTGCGAGGATCTGCTTGCCCATGTTTCGCCCGTAGGCGACCTTGGCAAACTCCAGCACCTGCAGGAAGTGGTCTTCGAAGAGCTTGAACCAGTACTGTCGCGCCCCTTCGTCGCTACGAAGGTCCACGTCGGTAATGCGATAGCTGCCAGCGTCCGCCAGGAGTGAAAAGGGCGTCATGGATTAAATGTACAAAGAGCCAATTATGCTCTGTCCGGGCGGCACTTTCGACAACCATCAGGCCCGCTCAGCCGCATTTGAGCCGGGACTGAACCTTATGCACTATTGAACCTTGATTGTCAACAATGTCAAGTCATCTGATCTGGTCTGCAGGCCGGTAAATCGCCGGACCTCCCACAGCACCTGCTTGCCGATGGCATCGGCAGTGGCGTTCTGACGGCAGGCGGTCAGCACTGTTTCCAGCGTGCGCTGGCGGCCAAAAATCTCGTCGCGGAAGTTCATCGCCTCCAGCAGGCCGTCGGTGTAGATCACCAGCACGTCGTCCTTCCGCAGGTCGAGAATGCCGGGGCGAAAACTCGCTTCTTCGTCCACGCCCAACACCCCGCCAAAGCTGTCCTCCAGCGTCGAAATCCGCCCGTCGCGGACCAGCAGCGGCGGTTCGTGGCCTGCGCTGCAATATGTCAGCCGCCGGTTGACCGCGTCAAGCACGCCGTAGAACAGCGTGATGAAGTCGCTGGCGCCGCTCTCGCGGCTCATGTGCACGTTCAAGGCCGACAGCACGTCCGAGAGGTTGTACCACTGCTTGGCGTACGCCCGCAGGGCCGCCCGGGCCGCCGCCATCAGCAGCGAAGCCCGCACGCCCTTGCCCACCACGTCGGCCACCGCGATGCCCCAGTTCTGGTTGGGCAATTCAATGAAGTCATAAAAGTCGCCGCCCAACTCGAAGCACGGCACGAAGATCGCGCTGACGTCCAGCCCGGCCGCCTTGGGTGGCGACGAGGGCACCATCCGCCGCTGCACTTCGGCCGCCATCGTCACCTGGCGACGAATCCGCTCCGATTCCAGCGCCTCGTGGTACAGCCGCGCGTTCACGATGGCCGAGGCCGCCTGGGCCGCCACGCCCTTGATCAGCGACGTTTCGAACCAGTCGAAGGAGTGCAGCTTCCGCGTGTAGACGCGAATGACGCCTTCGATCTGACCCTTGTAGGCCATGGGCACGCACAGGGCAGAAACGAGCCCCTCGCGCCGGGCCTGCGTCTTGTACAGGATGCGTTCGTCCTTGCGCTCGTCGGCGATGTACACGACCTTGCCCTCGAGCACCTCGCGGTCAATGATGCTCTCGGAGAGCAGAATCTTGCCCTTGGACATGTACTGGCTGGACAGTCCGTACGCCGCCATGGTAAGCAGTTCGGTGCGGTCCTCGCTCAGCACGCGGATGGACGCGGCCCCGGCGCCGGTGACCTTGACCATCGTTTCGGCCACCAGGTGATGGACCTGCTTGAGGTTGGTCTTGCCGGTGAATTCCTCGGTCAGGCGGTACATGGCGGCGAGTTCTTCCACGCGGTCCTGCAACTGGGCGGCCTGTTCGCAGATTTGCGCCACCACGTCGCGCACCAGGCCGAGCATCCGCACCTGCTGGACCTCAACCTGGGCGTCCACGCCCGCCTTGGCCGAACCGGCCAGAACGACGCTGGCCACGTGCTCGCCGGCGAGCATAACCTCGGCCTGGGCCCGCACGCCCGCTGGGCGCGCGCGACCGGCCAGCACCCGGCCATCGGGCGCGACAATTCGGATGGGAGATCCCACCGTGTCCGAGAAACCCTGAAGCAACTGCCCCAGGGCATCGGCGTTCAATACGTCCAACAACTTAGCCATGTGGCCGCACTATACAAAAAAAGCCCCCTTCTCGCAAAACCAACGCGCTTATGTTTATAATCCTGCGGAAGCATGATTCAAATCTCATCCCGGCCCTGAGGCCCTTTCGAAAGGAAACAGCATGGCCATCATCGACAATCACACCATCATCGGCATCCACATCACGGACCGGTTGAAAGAGGCTGTGGAGGTCCAAAAACTCCTGACGGAGTTTGGCGATCAGATCAAGACCCGGCTGGGCCTGCACGAGATCGAGAAGAGCCCGGCCACCAAAGGCGCCCGCAACGGCGTGCTGCTGGTGGAAATGGTGCCGCCCGAAGGCCGGATACAGGAATTCATGTCCCGGCTGCAAAAGATCGAGGGCGTCGAGGTTAAGTCGATGATCTTCGGGCACTGATTGAACTGGGAATCCGGAAGCCGTGTATCCGGACTGAAACAAAGCCGGTCAAAGGGCGGGTGCCACACCTGCGGCGTCTGCAGGTGTGTACGCACGGCTGCAAACACCGCAGCCGTGGCACCCGATTCCGGATTCCGGCTTCCCGATTCCCGATTCCCGATTCCGGTCTCCTAATTCTGGTCTCCTAATTCCGATGGACTCTCTATGAACATTCCGACCGTCCAGCAGCTTCACGAGGCCTTTGGGCAGAACGTAACCCTGAACGAGTGGCGCAGAGGCCCCGATGGCGGCTATGACGGCCTTAAGTATGAAGGCACGCAAAAGCAGCTTTTCGACCTGCTGCTGAAGATGGTCCACCAAGCCGAGAAGCGACGAGCTGCCGACGTCGCCAAGCTCAAGACCAAGCAGCAGGTCCTCAAGCGGGCCAAGGCCGCTCGCGAGGCCTGCCTGGCCGTCCAGGGCTTGAGCGACCTGCCCAAGAAGACGCCGCTCAAGCCGCAAGTCACCCCGGGCCCGGGCGGCCCCAGCATGGCGGACGATTCAGGTTTCGCCCGCGCGGCCTTCACGCTGGAGCACGTGGTGTTCCAGTCCCGGCCCGATTACTTCGTCACCGGTAATCTTTACCTGCCAACCATCGGCAAGCGGCCTTTCCCGGCCGTCCTGCACACCTGCGGCCACCTGCTCGACGCCAAGATCGATTACCACCGCACGGCCGGCAATATCGCCAGCAAGGGCTTTGTCGTGCTGAACATCGACCCGCTGGGCCAGGGCGAGCGGGACGAGTACGTCGATGTTGCCACGGGCGCAAGAACGATCGACCGCGCCTGCCGCAGCCACGCGGTCGCCGGCGACCCCATCTACCTGACGGGCGGGAATCTCGGGACGTACCGGCTGTGGGACTGCATTCGGGCGCTGGATTACCTCCAAAGCCGCAAGGACGTGGATGCGAACAGGCTGGGCGTCACCGGCACGTCCGGCGGCGGCTGGGAATCGCTCTGGCTGGCCGCCATCGACTCGCGCATCAAGGCGGTGGCCAGCAGTTGCTACGCCACCACCTTCGGCCGGCGGATCGAAGACCGCTACCGCGACGCCGAGCCCGACCCCGAGCAAGACCCCTTTGGCCTGCTTGCGGCTGGCATGGACATGGCCGACATCATCCTGGCCTGCCAGCCCGCGGCCGTGATGATCGGCTCGACCACGAAAGACTTCTTCCCCATCGACGGCGCTCGCAAGGCCTTTTCCGATGCCAGCAAGTTGTACAAGAAACTTGGGCTGGGTGATCGGGTCGAGATGGTCATCGACGAAGCTGAGCATGAGCACACGCTGAAGCTGCGTCAGGCCATGTACGGCTGGTTGCAGCGGTGGCTCATGGGCCGCGACGAGAGCCAGTGCGACCTGTCCGACCAGGACATGCCCGCCGATCCCGAGCAACTGCGCTGCACGCCCACGGGCATCGTGCTGGCGAGCCTGGGCGGTAAGACCACAGCCGAACTTAACGCCGAGCGATCGCGCCAGCAGGCCACCGAGCGGCAGAAGCGCATCGGCAAGCTCTCGGGCAAGAAGCTGCGGGAATACGTGTCGGAGCACCTGCGCGACTTGCTGCGGATTGCACCACCCTCCGGCGAGATGAAGGCCCAGCTTGGCCGGAGCAAGAAGGTCGATCATCTGCTGCTCACGCCGGTGAAGATCCAATCGGCCGACGGGCTGTGGATCACCGGGCATCTCTGGCAGAGGCCGTTCAATCAGCCGCTGCCGGGCATTGTCTGGATGCAGGAAAAGACCGGCGATCACGACCCGCTGGCCAATTACGCCTGCCGCCAACTGGCCGAGGTGGGCAACGTGGTGCTCGACCTGGACGTTCGCGGGCTTTCTCCGGCCAATGAGACATGGCTGGACTTCGTGCCGCTCAAGGAAGCCAATCTCACGTATGATGGCTTCCTGCTGGGCCGGCCGGTGCTGGGCATGCGCGTGGCCGACGCCCTGTGCGCGGTCGATTGGTTGGCGCGGCAGGAATCAGTGCAGGCCGACCGCGTGGGCGTTGTCGGCAGAGGCTATGGCGCGCTGCTGGCGCTGTTGTCGGCTGGCATGGACGAGCGGATTGGCATGCTCGTCGAGATGGAAGGTCTGATCAGCTTTTCGAGCCTGACGTGGAACCGCTGCTACAACTGGCCGGTGAGTTTCATCCTGCCGGGCGTTCTGCCGTGGATGGACTTAGATACGATTCGGGCCTCGCTGGCCCCGCGGCTGCAAGTGGTCGTGACGCCCCAGGATCACCTGCGCCGAGCCATGACGCGCGAGCAAATCGAGGTGGAATTTGAGGGCGTTCGTCAAGCGTACACCAAGGCAAAGGCGGCTTCAAATCTCCTGCTCCTGCATGACAAGTCTGACCTGGCCCGCCTGCCGGAACAGTTGGCCGCCCGGTAGTGTTATGAGTCTAGTACTCTGTCCGACCCCAATTGTCGGGTGCCACACCTGCGGTGTTTGCAGGTGTGTAAGAGGCACGGCTGCAAACGCCGCAGCCGTGGCACCCACATTATCGCCCGAACAGAGTTAGA
>CAITIS010000100.1 GCA_903892515.1 uncultured Planctomycetota bacterium
AGGCCCGCCACTACCCGCGGAAGAAGACCGAACGCCCCGCCGGACGCCCCAAAATCCGCACGGCCACACACGCCGAAATGCTGGCAGCACAGGCCCGGGGCTCGCCCAGAGCTCCAAATTACTTTGCGGCGTAGCATGCCACCCCACCCGCGGTTCGGTGGGTGCCATAGGCTGACACACCTTCGCGTTTTTTTCGCGAAGGTGAGGCTGCCTATGCTCTATCGTCGCATGGGTAGAGCCGCAAGAAGACGCGGCTCAACCTATGGCACCCTGCCAAGTGCTGGGAGTTCCTCGACTTTCCCCTAGGCGCACCGGCACCCCACGCACCCACGCCTCGGCACCCATGATCGGCGCAATACCGCCATGTGCCATTTGCACCGCTTCGCCCACAGCGGTACACTGCCGCCTCTGGTTTGTGTGACGAAAGCACCCTTTCATAAGGAGCTGGCTGTGGCTAAGAGCGGTTCATGGCGCAAGCAGTTCGCCAAGTCGGAAGTCATGCAGCGTGTCCGTCCCGAGCACACCCTTGAGTACCTGAACAATCCGCACAAGGGCACGACCACTTTTCAGCGTTTCAACGGCGACCCGTTGTATCCCACCATCCGCTGGGACGACGCCCATGGCCCCGAGACGTTCCCGCCGCCGGTCAACAAGGATCTATCCAACGACCGCTACATGCCCACGCGGATGAGCTACTGCCGCTGGGCCTGGTCCCTGCTCGAACCGCAGAAGGGCAAGTTCCGCTTCGACTTCATCGACAAGGCGCTCGATACCGCCCAGCAGCGCGGCCAGACGCTGCAGATCCGCACCCAGCCGTTCGTGGGTGGCTTAAGCACGCCCGACTGGTTCTGGGCGCTGGGCGCCGCCCAGGATCCGGAAGTGCTGGCCGGCAGCAACCGAAAGGCGCCCGACCACAACGACCCGCTGTACATCAAGCACTGGTCCGAGCACATCCGCGCCCTGGGCAAGCGTTTCGATGGCCATCCCAACTTAGAGAGCTTCGACCTGGCCTACGGCGGCGGCTGCGGCGAGACCGGCGGCAACTGCACGCTGGCCACGGCGGAGAAACTGGCCGACGTCTACCTGTCGGCCTTCAAGAAGACCAAGCTGGTCATCCTGCACGGCACGCCCGGCGGCAAGTACGCCATGGCTGCGAAGAACCGTCAGCTCGGCTGGCGGGCCGACTGCTTTGGCGACGTGCACGCGACCGGGGTGGGCGTTGTGCCGGATCGCCTGTGCTGGAATCACATGTACGATCCGTATCCCGAGGACCTGTTCACGCAGGGCACGGTGGATACGTGGAAGCATTCGCCGGTGACCTTCGAGACGTGCTGGACGGTGGCGTACTGGGCCCAGCAGGGCTGGGACGTGGACTGGATTCTCGAGCAGGGCCTGAAGTACCACATGTCGATCTTCATGCCCAAGAGCGTGTGGATCCCGCAAAAGTGGATGAAGAAGTTCTACGCCTGGAACAACCGCATCGGGTACTGGTTCTTCATCCACCAGATGATCCTGCCGCTGGAGGCCAAGGCCGGCGAGAAGCGGCGCTGCAAGTTCGTCATCGACAACAAGGGCGTGGCCCCGATCTACCGGCCATACCGGTTGGCGCTGCGCTTTGGCCAGGGCAAGAGCCAGCACATCGTGCCGCTCCAGCAGGACATCCGGGAATTCCTGCCCGATTACACGTACTTCGCCGAGGACGTGGTAGTGCCCAAGGCCTTGAAGAAGGGCACGGTGCAGATTTCCTGCGCCATTATCAACGACGCAGATGAGCCGGTGGTGCAGCTGGCCGTAAAGGCTCGCGGGAAAGATGGCTGGCACCCGCTGGCCGATATGGAAATCGTCTGATCGCTTGAGCCGCGGTTTCCTGACTGTGGTACAACGGTTTCATAGGGTGGCGGGTTTCCCAACCCGCCACCTCTCGTCAGTGGGGACGTGGCGGGTTGGGAAACCAGCCACGAAATCCGCCACGCGTAGATCTTTGGCGGTGGCACAGCCTTTCAGGCTGTGCCGAACAGGCTAAAAGCCTGTTCCACCATCTAGAACTTACATAAGTCCGCAGTCCGCTTAGTGTCAACATGGCAAGAATGACATCGGGCGCGCAAAGTATGAAGCCGTTGGACTACCCCTCAGCGGCCAGGGCGTGCCGGGTGCTCATGCTGGGGCGCGGCGGGCTGCTGGACGGCTCGCAGCGGCAGCTGGCGTACTTGGTTGGGGGCTTGGATCGGCGTCGATTCGAGCCGATCGTGGTGCTCGACAAGCCCGGGCCGGCCCAGGAGTACATCAGCGGGCTGGGCGTCGGGGTGTACGTGCGGGCCTTTCGCCCATGGCGGACGTTTCCCGATAGCCTGCTGCGCTACTCGGGCGCCTTCGCCCTGGCGCGGTTTGCCCGGCAGCACGCCGTTGGCCTGGTGCACGCCTCCGATATTTGGCGCAGCGGGTATGCCCGCTTCGTGGCTCATCGGCTGGGCGTGCCCAGCGTGCTGCACGTGCGCGGGCCCATGTCGGCTGAGGAATTTGCCAAGCACGGCGTGGCGCGGGCATCGGCCGTCATCGCCATTGGCCAGCGCTACCAAAACGACCTGCTCCTGGCCGGCGTTTCACCGGAGCGCCTGGAAGTGATCGAAGACGCGGTGGACCTGGGGCAGTTCCGGCCGGCCCCAGCTGGCGACGGGGCCCAGGATGCCCTGCGGAAACGCTTTGGCGTTCAAGGCCGCCTGCTGGTGGGCTTGGTTGGACGCGTCGAGCCCTTCAAACGCGTGCTGGAATTCCTGCACGTGATCGCGCCCTTCGTGGCCCGTGGGCCGGCAGCACGCGCCAGCTACCTGATCGTCGGGGAGCCGGGCAGGGAGTCCTACTACCAGGCCGTGCAGCAGGCGGTGCGGCAGCTCGCTCTGGAGCGGCATGTCGTATTCACTGGCCGGTGCGACGACATGCCCGCCATACTGCGTGGGCTGGACATCCTGGTAACGATGTCCGGCGGGTCGGTCATGTTCGAGGCGATGGCTTGCGCCAAGACGGTGCTTTCGGTTCGCGCGCATGACCGGCCATCGATCCACGCCCGCCACGACAAGACGGCATGGTGCGTCACGACGGACCGCCCCGAGCCGGCCACTGCCGCCCTGGAGCGGCTTGTCGATGACGCCACGCTGCGGCAGCGCCTTGGCCAGGCCGCCCAGACCTGGGCCCAGGAGCATCTGTCGGTGGCGGCCATGGTGGACAAGACCCAAGCGCTGTATGCACGGCTGACGGGCTCGCAGGCTGGGTCGAGGTTGCGTCCGTAGGCTGGGTCGAGGAATCTTTTCCGAGGCCCACTTTGGGCAGGTAGGGCGGGCACCGCCCGCCGTCTCTCGCCCACTCCTGGCGGGAAGTCGTCGGGCAATGCCCGACCTACGAGCGCAAGCCCACCGAACGATCCGCAGGTGGGCCTCGCAACAGCGCTCGGCCCACCCTACAAATCTCGACCCCGCCTACAGACCCCTACGCCCTACGCCCTGCCTTTACGGCAGGAACATCGCCATGGTGTATGCGTCCATGAAATCCGGGTCGAGGTTGAGTTCGATGATCTGCGGCGCCGAGGCCACCGCCGGCAGCTCCTGGCGAACCTGGCTGTCCACCAGGCACAGGAACGCACCGGCCAGCGAGCCGTTGCCCACGAATACGTACCGGTCGCGCGGAATGTCGGGCAGCAGGCCCATCGCCACCGCGTTGTCCAGGTCGATGTGCCGGGCGAAGCCGCCGGCCAGGTAGAAACGGTCCACCTCGCCAAAGCCCTTGCCCAGGTGCTTCATCGCGATCTGCAAGGCCGCGAAGATCACGCCCTTGGCTTGCAGCAGGGCCGCAATGTCGCGCTCAGTGATGACAATGGCCGTCAGGCCGTCGTCGGTTTGCTCAGCCGGCACGATCTCATACGCCGTCAGTTCACGCTCGCCCTGTTGCACGCGGCGAATCCGCCGGCACTTTTCCATCGCCTCGGGCGAGAACCGTCCCGCCGCTGAGATGAGCCCGACTTTGCGGGCCTGGGCCACGAAGTCGATCAGCCCGCTGCCGCACACGCCGGCTGGCCGGGCCTTGCCGATGACCGTGTACACCGGCTCGCAACTCAGGTCGTTCAGGCAGATGGCGTCGATGGCCCCGACGGCCGCCCGCATGCCGCAGGTCAGGCCATGGCCCTCGAAGGCGGGACCGGCCGGGGCGGCGCAGGCGATCAGCCGGTCGCGGTTGCCCACCACGATCTCGGCGTTGGTGCCGATATCGACCATGGCGGTGATCTGGCCCGTCTGCTTCTGGCCGCACACGTACATGTCCGAGGTGATGTCGCCGCCGATATACGCCGCGGCCGATGGGGCCAGGTCCACCAGCCCCTCAGGATGCATGGCCACGTGCAGCTGCCCGGCCCGGTATGGGCCTGGCGTGTTGCTGATCGGGGCAAAGGGCACGCCGCCGATGCCGGTGGGCGAGAGCCCGCAAAACAGGTGCGTCATTACCGTGTTGCCCGAGACGCACATGTGCAGTACGTCGGAGCCTTGCAGCTCGTGGCGGCTGACGAGCAGCGCCAGCAGCCGGTTGATGGTGTCGCTGACGATGAGGTCGCGCATCTCCATCAGCCGCTGCCACGTCGAGGCGTAACTGATCCGGCTGGCCACGTCGTCGCAGCGGATGATCTGGCGGTTGTAACTGCTGGCGACGTCCACGATCCGACCGGCCAGCAGATCCACCAGCGCCACCACCACCGTGGTCGTGCCGATATCGACGGCCGCCCCGAAGAGCTTGGCCGTCGTGTCGCCCGGCTCGATGCCGATGAGGTGCCACTGGCCATGCGCCTGGGCGACGGTGGCCGTCACGTCATAGTTGGCTGTGGCCATGGCCTGGGCTTGCCGGGCCACGTACACGCTGGCGAGGATGGGCTCCTCGTAGCCGTGCTGGGTGAGGGCATCGAGCACCCGCTCCACGTCGCCGCGGGCGTCTTTGAGTGTGGGCGGCGTAAGCGTGAGGTGCTGCTTGCGGACGGGCGGGCGGAGTTGGAAGGTCGGCGTGTCGGCGAAGTCCATCACGACCTTCTCGCCGGCTTCGACCAGGCTGTGGCGCGGCACGCGCAGGTGGAAAGGCCCAGCCAGCAGCTGCGTCTGACACGCCAGCACGCGGCGCGGGTGGCCGTCCAGGGCGATGGCCGATCCGGCGGCGTCGGTGAACTGGCCACTGAGCAGTTCGACCGTGCAGCCGCCGCAGGAGCCCGTGCCGCCGCAGGCCACGTTCAGAATCACGCCGGCCCGCTCCGCCGCCTCGGAAAGCAGGATGGGCGTGGGCAGTTGGCACTCGACCATGCGGCTGGGCAGTTCGATCTTTCCGGCGGCAACGCTCATTAGCTTTCACTTCGTGGCATGGCCGTCTCGGCCATGAGTGTCAGGGGCGTCTCGCCCCTGGATTCTGGTGGCACAGCCGCCCTCGGCTGTGGCTTTTGCGGCCAGATCGACGTCTTCTCGCGCGGTTTCACGCCCGAGGGCGGGCGTACCACGGTTATGAAACGAGTTCTACTGAATCTTTCCCGCGCGGTGGGCGCCCACCCAGTTGGCGCACCACTCGTCCACGCCGGTCAGCACTTCGCCGGCCAGCATGATCGGCACGATCGGGTGCGAGCAGGGGTCGATGATGGCGGCGTCCATGCCGTGGTAGACGCAGGCGGCCACCATGGCGAAGTTCAGGTACTTCCGCGCCGGCAGCCCGTAGCTGGTGTTGGACAGCCCGCCGCCGATGTGCACGCCGGGGTGATTGGCCTTGATCTGGGCGATGGCCTGGCAGACCTGCACGGCGCTCTTGGGCTCGGCTGAGACGGGGAAGAAGCACGGGTCGATGATGATTTCTTCGACCTTCTTGCCGGCGGCAGTCAGGGCGGCGATGAGTTTGCCGGCGCGGGCCACGCGGTCTTCGGCGCCCGTGGGCATGCCTTCATCGGCCATGCACAGGGCCACCACCATGCACTCGTGCCGCGACAGGATCGGCAGGAACAGCTCGAGCCGCTCCTTCTCCAGCGAGACGCTGTTGACGATGGGCTTGAGCTTGGCCAGCTTGAGCCCGACCTCCATGGCCTTGGGGTTGGCCGAGTCCAGGCACAGCGGCACGTCGGGGAAATTGGCCTGCACCAGCGTGACCAGCCATTGCATGTTGGCTTCTTCGCCGCCGGGCTTGGGGTCGCCGCCGTTGAGGTCGAGATAATTGGCCCCGGCCTCAATCTGCTCGCGGGCGGTCTTGAGGATGTGCTGCTCATCGCGCGCCCCGATAGCGGCGGCAATGGCCTTGCGGGTCGCGTTGATCTTCTCACCGATAATAATCATGCCATTCTCCTGCCGGGGAAAGCCCCGATCAAAGCAGCTATTCATAGCCGCTTTCGCGCCCGCAGGCAAGCAGAAGGAACGGTGGGGCAGGGCAATCGCATCTAAAGTCCTTGGTCGGTGCGGGTGAGGACGCGGAGGAGGTAGTCGTGGCTCCAGCCGCAGCAGAGCCGTTTGGTTTTGATGCCCACTTTGTGCCTGGTCTGGGCCTTGAGCAGGTTCAGGGC
>CAITIS010000101.1 GCA_903892515.1 uncultured Planctomycetota bacterium
CACCGCAACAAATCACCGGGTCACGCAGAAGTAGGCTGGCGAAGGGAGAGCACCGCCAGCGTGACCGAAGACCTCGACATAATCCAGCAGAATGCCCAAGGCCCTAAGCGAGCCAGCGTCGATGGCGTGGACGCCGAGCAGCACCCGCTGCCTGACCAGATCGCCGCCGACAAATACCTGCAAAGTAAGCGCGCTTCGCGTGCCAAGGGCCTGGGTATTCGCTTGGTGAAGCTCTCGCCGCCTGGGGGTGCGCGATGAGGCTGTGGCCCTTCTCCAAATCCGGCGACACGAAGGTTCACCGGTCCGTTCACGCCGTGCGAGCGCGTTTCGATGCCGCCCAGACGACGGATGATAATCGCCGCCACTGGTCGATGGCCGACGGCTTCTCGGCCGACTCAGCTATCAGTCCGAGCGTGCGAGAAACCCTCCGCAACCGCTCCAGGTATGAGATCGCCAACAATTCCTACGCCAGGGGCATCGTCCTGACGCTCGCCAACGACGTCATCGGCACGGGGCCGCGGCTTCAGATGCTCAGCGCCAGCGCCGAGGTCAATGCGGCCATTGAGCAGGAATTCGCCCGCTGGGCGCAGATCGTCAATCTTCCCGAAAAGCTCCGCACCATGCGGATGGCCCGTTGCCAGGATGGAGAGGCGTTCGTTGTCCTGGCCAGCAATCCCAATCTGGCTTCGCCCGTGAAGTTGGACGTTCGGCTGATCGAGGCCGACCAGGTGCGCACACCCGATATTCTTAGCCTGACGACCGACCTGGTCGACGGCATCCGGTTCGATAGCTACGGCAACCCGGTGGAGTATCAAGTCCTGCGCACCCATCCGGGTAGCCGGTTCTGCTTCAGCGGCATCGGCTTCCCATGGGCGTATGAGCGCATCCCGGCATCGGCCGTGGTCCATTGGTTCCGGCCCGACCGCCCTGGCCAACATCGCGGCATCCCGGAGATCACGCCGGCGCTGCCGCTGTTCGCCATGCTGCGGCGGTACACGCTGGCGGTGGTGGCGGCGGCCGAGACGGCCGCTGACTTCGCCGCCGTGCTGTACACGGATTCCCCCGCCAATGGCGAGTCGCAATCGCTCGAGCCGATGGACGTGGTCGCCCTGGAAAAGCGGATGGCCACCGTCCTTCCCGACGGCTGGCGTCTGGGGCAGGTCGAGGCGCAGCAACCCACGACCACGTATCAGATGTTCAAGCACGAAATCCTCAATGAGATCGCTAGGTGCATGAACGTCCCGTTCAATATTGCCGCCGGCAATTCGTCGGGCTACAACTACGCCTCCGGTCGTCTGGACCACCAGACGTACTTCAAATCCCTCCGCGTCGATCAGGCCACCTGCGCGAGCATCGTCCTGGATCGCATCCTGGACGCATGGATTGCGGAGGCGATTCTTATTCCCGACCTGCTCCCGACCTCGGCGGAAGCACTGCCAGAGCACTCGCACCAATGGTTCTGGGATGGCCACGAGCACGTGGACCCGCAGAAGGAAGCCAATGCCCAGAGTCAGCGGTTGGCCAGCAACACCACCACGCTGGCGGATGAGTACGCCCGCAAGGGCCAAGACTGGGAAACCGCCTTGCGCCAGCGGGCCAAGGAAGTGGCCCTGATGAATGAACTTGGCCTGTCGGTGACGCCGACGCAGCCGCTTCAGCCAGCCGCACCGGCCAATGATGCCGCTCAGAATGAGGAACCCACCGCCGATGAAACCGAAGACCTCTGATATCCCGCCCGTCGGAGCCGATCCACAGGACGTTCTGCTCGCGGCGGCGCTGAAGATAGATGCCGCGCTGCCGGTCGCCGATGGCCAGTTCCCGCGCAACCGCCGTTTCAGCATGCTCGCCTACACCGGCGGGCCCATGCGGATCGCGGGCTTCTCCTACCCGGTTGTCGTGGACCTGGCTGGGCTGGACCTGTCCCGCGCGTCCTTCCCCGTCTTCGTGGGGCACAACCAGGACACCGACCACATGCTTGGCCAGAGCGACCGCGTGGAAGTCGTCGGGACGAACTTGATCGCCTCCGGCGAGGTGATCGACGTGTCGGCTCGCGCCCAGCAGGTCGTGCAGGCGGCTG
>CAITIS010000102.1 GCA_903892515.1 uncultured Planctomycetota bacterium
ACGCCCACACCGATGCTCGCCGCGGATCAAGTCGCCGCCATCCTGAACTGTTCAACGCGCACGGTATATCGCTTGGTCGATTCGGGCCGCATGCCGCCACCCTGCCGGCTGGGTGGGCTGGTCCGCTGGAACGCCGCCGTCATCGAGGCGTGGATCGCCGCCGGATGCCCGGTCCCTGGCAAGCCGCAGGTAGGTCAGATTCAGCGGAATTGATAGCACTATTTCCCTTGGTCTGTGGCGGCGGTTGAGGCTCAGTGTGCCCACAAGCTTTAGCTGCTTGCAGAGGTGAACAATGGCCACGATTTACCGCAAGGTGTACCCGGTCCCCATGCCCGAGGGGGCGGAGATCATTAACCGTCGCGGCCAGCGGCTGGCACGCTGGATCGACGGCAACGGCAACGTCAAGATCGCCCCACTTGCGGCAGACGGCAAGAAGATCATGCACAAGGCGGGCTGCTGGTATGCCCGCTATACCGACGCCGACGGCGCCGCCTGTCGCGCTTCCACCGGCTGTCACGACGAACAGGCGGCGCGGAAGGTCTTGGCGGATTTGCTTGCCGAAGTGGACAAGATCCGCTCAGGTATCTTGACGCCCCAGGAAAGTCAGGCGACGCGGCACGCGGCCCGGTCGATTGCCGAACACGTTGCGGACTATCTGGCCTTCCTGAAGGTCAAGATCATTCGAGGCCGCCGGCTCTCGGAATCCCACCGCTACAACGTGGACAAGCAACTCAACCGGCTTATCAATGAGTGCGGCTTCAAGCGAATCGGTGACGTCACGCGGCAAACCGTCACGAAATGGCTGAGCGATGAGACTGACCGGTCGGACAAAGCGCCCAGAACCGTCCTGAAATATCGCATGACGCTGATGGCCTTCTGCAAGTGGGCCCTGAGAGAAGGACGTATCGTCTCTAACCCGCTGGTGGCGTTGCCGGGCGTGGCGGTAGATGAAGACCGCCGGAAGCGTAGGCCTCTCGCCATTGACGAGATCGTCGCTGTCCTGGAAGTAGCTAGGATGCGTCCGCTGCGTGACGCCCTGCTGATTCGCCGGGGAGCCCGCAAGGGCCAGGAAATCGCCCACGTGAGCCATACCGAGCGCAATCGGTTGGCTCAGCTCGGCCGGGAGCGGGCATTGATCTACAAGACGCTCATCTATACCGGCCTGCGCAAGAACGAACTGGCCAGCCTGACCCTGGCCGACGTGCATCTCGACTGCGAGCGCCCGTTCCTGGCACTGGCCGCCAGAAATGCCAAGAGCGGCAAGGGCGCGAGCATTCCCTTGCGAGCCGACTTGGTGCAAGAACTCCGCGAGCACCTGGAAGAAAAGCTGACGCGGCGCCGCGGGGAGATGTTCAAGAATGGCCGGACTGAAATGCCGCTGGCACTGCCGGGCGGCATGACGCTTTTCAACGTGCCGCAGGGCCTGGTGCGGATTTTCGACCGCGACCTGGTGGCCGCCGGGCTCGCCCACGAGGTCGTAGACCCGCAGACCGGAAAGAAACGGATCGACAAGACCGACGCCGATGGCCGAACCCTGGACGTTCACTGCCTGCGGCATACCTTCGCCACCTTGCTCAGCAAGGCCGGCGTGGTGCCGCGAATGGCCCAGGAACTGATGCGTCACAGCGACATCCGGCTGACGATGAACGTGTACACCCACCTGCAACTGGTCGATACCGCCAGTGCGGTGGAATTGTTGCCGCGAATCGGACTGATGCAGCGCGAGGCTGACCACAACGTCGCCGCTGGGGCATAAGCCCATGTGCTCTCGGGCAAACGCCCGTAAACAAACGCCCGTACACAGACCGTTGGGCTCAAGAAAATACTTTACATCTTTCGTTGGTTTAGGTATCAGGAAGCTATTCCATGACTGCTGCCCAATCTGCCATCGACCAAACTTTAGAAGTCCTTGGCTACAAGGGCTCGGCGAACTTTCTGCTGCGCAATTCACCAGAGCTCGATTCAGCAGTTGATCTTGCCCACATTTTCCGAAAAGCTGTTGCTGATTGCAGTCTTCGCGGCGTCTACGTTCTTCGCCCTGACTCAAAGTCCGCAGAATCGATCACGCCTGTAGTTTATGTGTGCGAAGCAACGGACGACGCCGCGGCAGAGGCGATACACAAGCGGGTGTGGAACCAAAATATTGTCCCGTTCGTGGTAGTGCACACACCACGTTGCGTCCGGCTCTACTCGGGCTTCAGATACAGCGAGCCGGCTCAATCTGACCCTAAGCGAGGGGTTCTTCGAACTGCTACAGCATTCAATGAAATTGCTGCTGCGATGGCTGGCTTGACGGCAGAAGCCATCGATACCGGCGTTATTTGGCGAGAATGGGCCGAGGCGGTTACCCCTGACACGCGCGTCGACTGGACGCTCCTGGATCATCTTCGTCGCTTGGAAGACATGCTGCGGAAGCAAGACCTTGACAGAGGCACATCGCATGCCTTGATCGGAAAATTCGTCTACCTGCGATATCTTCGCGACCGGGGCATCTTGTCTGATCGAAAACTAGATCGCTGGAACATTGATCCAAAGGATCTCTTCAGCCGAAATGCTACCCTCGCAGCCTTCTGGGCGGCCAATGATCAGCTTGATGAGTGGCTGAATGGTGCGGTTTTCCCCCTTTCAACGCGGAAGGATGCGATCAAGTCGACGCACTTGAAGAAGGTGGCTGGCGTCTTTTTCGGTGATGACCCCGCGGGCCAACTCCATCTGGATTTTGGCGCGTATGATTTTTCGTGTATTCCGACCGAAACGTTATCTAGCATCTATGAACAATTCGTCCACGCTCCTGAGGATGACGGGAAGTCCCTAGGAAAAGAGGCTGGAGCATTTTACACGCCCGTGCCGCTTGTTAACTTCGTACTGAACGAACTTGACCAGGCACGTTCCCTTCAAGAAGGGATGAAGGTGCTCGATCCGGCATGTGGCTCTGGCGCCTTTCTTGTTCAATGCTACCGCCGACTAATCGAGCGTAAGAAGCGAGCAGCAAGAAAAGCACAGTTAACACTCCGTGAGCTCCGCGACTTGCTGACAGATCACATTTATGGCGTCGAGAAAGATGGGGATGCGTGCCAGGTCACCTCACTCAGTCTGGTGCTCACCTTGCTGGACTGCGTAGAACCGCCCGATCTTGAGAATAATCCCACATTCAAGCTGCCCAGCCTTGCGAACAAGAATGTCTTCGAAGCTGATTTCTTTGATCCAGATTCGACTTGGGCCAGAGCGGCCGCGCAGCTGCGATTTGACTGGGTTGTCGGTAATCCACCTTGGAAGGATCTAAAGCTGCGGACGGCGCCCGTCTCAGATCCGCACGCGTGGGCATGTATGCAGAAGAACGCCAAGAGCATGCCGGCGGGAGGCAACCAACTGGCGGAACTATTTGTCTGGAAGGTCATCGGCTGCATGTCATGCGGCGCCGTGGCGGGACTTGTCCTGCCGGCAATGACGTTGTTCAAGCACGAGTCTGCCGACTTTCGTCGGAAACTATTCCGTGAACATTCGGTTTGGTGCATAGCAAATTTCGCCAATCTGGCATACGTTCTTTTCGGAGGTCGAGCAGAACGACCAGCCTCTGTCTTCTTCTTTCGTGAGACACCGCCCAAAGAGGACTCGCGCATTTTGACCTACGCTCCTTTGATTGTGAATCAAGAAGCCAACCGACCAATGCCGGGCAGGAAGACAA
This sequence comes from uncultured Planctomycetota bacterium, assembly GCA_903892515.1. Classification (GTDB taxonomy): domain Bacteria; phylum Planctomycetota; class Phycisphaerae; order SM23-33; family SM23-33; genus CAITIS01. The sequence goes on from CAITIS010000102.1 coordinate 3,686, forward strand.
CAACATGGAACATTGTGGTTGACTCATCGGATATTAGAGAACTCCGGGCGCAGGAAGCAGCTGAGGGCGGCATGCTTCTGTGGAAGCTGGCCATGTGGGGTTCGCATCGCGATGGAGCGTTGCTTGCCAGAGTTGGATCTCGATTCAGTAGCTTGCTCGCCTTTGGCGCAAAGCATGGCATCGTGGCACGTCAAGGACCGGAGTTGCGGGAAACTGGAGTCAAAGGCACAGAATTCGTCCCTGAATTGGCAAACCAGAAACTGGTCCGATTGCGTGAATTGCGAAACTCAGGTCGCCTGTTCTGGTTACCTGAAGACGCCATAGGGCACATCAGTCCACGCAAGGCGTACCTTCGACTGCGAGGTGGAAAAGCAGGGCTGGACGTATGCCGACCACCTCATATTATTGTCGATGCCGCTCGCCGCTTCGCCATCTATACCGACGACTTCGTTGTAGTTCCTCCGAGACAGATAGGCATTGCTGGTCCCAAGGAGAAGAGCGACATTCTGCGGGCGCTGTCGCTATATCTTAATTCAGATTTCGCGCTTTACTATCAGTTCTTCTTCTCTCCCGCCTGGGGAATCGATACAAGCGTCGCAACCCTGGACGCCCTTCAGAATTTGCCCGTACCAGTGGAGCATCTCGATTCAAAAGAGTTGGCGAAGTGGGTTGCGATGCAGAAGCGATTGGAGATCCCGCAGCCGCTCGATGCCCTCAGCGAACAAGGGCAAAGAGCCGCTTTGCCAGAAGAACTGGACACCCTGAACGGCTGGGTATACTCGCTGCTTGGGCTTCACCCTTCCGAACAAATACTCGTGCAGGATTTCGTTCGCAATAAACTGCAGGCCCTCAAAGGCAAAGTCACAGCTGACAGCCTCCGCATCCCGGCTCAAGGTGAGATGGATGCATACCTGAAGACACTCAAGAAAGAGTTAGACAATTTTGTTGAGATCGTGGCCAAACGGTACCACCGCGTTCAGGCTGTTGTGGCAGAGCACAGTTCTATGATTTGCATCGACCTTGTGGGCAGACGCGAAGCTGCTACCCAGTCAATTGTTACTGCCGATAGCCTCACAGCTGCCGCACTGACTGATGCCATGCGGCGTCTTCGGCGCCAGCATAGTCAATGGCTGTATTTTGACCGGTCACTGAAGATTTGCGAGGGCTCACGGACTTACCTGTTCAAGCCCAACCAACGAATGCACTGGACGCGTACTCAAGCTCTGCTTGATGCTGATGATTTGATCGCAGACACCTTAGGAAACGAGGATAGTCCTTGCGTGCAGCAGTAAGGAAACGCGGGCAGTCGAACAATCGTGATTTCTATCTGGCGTGCCTGCGCCGCCACGCTCACGAACTGCTTCGGATGGGCTACGCCCGCCTCTGTCCAAATGACCTTGCCCTCAGCGAAGAGACCGAGATTACAGGCGAGTTGGTCCGGGCCATGCACGATGCCGTGCAAGCCGATTCTGCTCCATCATGGGTCGTTCACTATGCCTTGCCAAAAGATGACCCGCCCTTGAACACACCGTCGCGTCTCGGAAAGGCTCGTTACCGTATCGATATCGAATTCGAGCGAGTGCAACGAGGAGCCAGGCCCCTGTTTCGATTTGAGGCGAAAAGACTTGGAGAGAGGCGTCCTGCGTCGATCTACCTCGGCAAGGACGGTTTGGGATGTTTCTTGAGTGGCCGTTACCCTACGACGAATTGCCAGGCGGGCATGATAGGCTACGTTCAATCAGATGACGAGGCGACCTGGGCTTCGAAGATTTCGGAATGCATGTCAAAGGACCGAGGTGCCTATCGAGTCCAAAAGCTCGGCGAATGGAGAAGAATTCGCATTATTCATGGCCTTAAGTACACATATCAGACAAGCCATGCCACGCCGGCAATCACGATCTACCACGTTCTGTTGCGATTCTCATAATAGGTGACGAGGTTTCAGCCCAGTGCCCGAATCAGTGCCGCCGGTGCCCGAATCGGTGCCGGACAGCAGGCTGAAGTTGTCACTGATTGGCAAGCGTTGGCAAAACGGGGCGTCCGGCGTCGTCCGCGGCACCGCTTTCCAACGGCCCCAAGTCTTTGGCGCCCCAGGAGAATGGCCACCGTTGTCGCTTGATGTCAGTGCGTGACATGCTCTGTCACACAGCCAGCGGTGGGATTTGAACCCGCAACCCCCGCTTTACAAAAGCGGTGCTCTACCGTTGAGCTACGCTGGCGTAAGCGAGGCTGCCTCGGCGGTTGACCGGGCAGCCTCACGCATTCTACCTATTCTGATTGTTCCTGGCCAGCGACGCCTGCCACCGAACAAGGCCTGCGAGTCCACGACAGGCCCCGACTACACCAGTTCGGCGGCCGAAGCCCTCGGGCCAAGGCTTCCGACAAACACTCCGTCAGACCAAGCTCTTCTGGTGGTACTCGTAGAAGGCGGCGTAGTTCTTCTTGAGATAACCGCCGGCCATCACGCGCACGCCCTGCAGCACGCCGCCGACAACATGCGTCCCGGCGCGAGCCAGTTGATCGACCGAGCGACGCACCTCGCCGATATTGCTGACACCGGCTCGAATGACGAAGATCACGCCGTCAACCTGGGCGCTGAGCACGCGGGCATCGGTCACGACCATCACCGGCGAACCGTCAAAGATCACCTGGTCGTACTCGGCCATCATTTCCTGAACCATGTGACGGGCGAATTCCGAGCCCAGCAACTCGGCCGGATTGGGCGGCATGGGGCCAGCGGGCATGACCGACAGGTTGGGAATCTCGGTAGCGACTACCGCGTCCCGCCACCCGACCGCGCCGATGAGGGCCGAAGAGAATCCCTGCGACTCGATCGCCTGCGGGAACACCTTGGCAATGGCCGCCTGGCGGAAGTTGGCGTCCACAATCAGCACCTTCTTGCCGGCCTGGGCGATGCAAGCCCCCAGGTTCGTCACGACCGTCGTTCGTCCATCCTCGGCCGAGGGGCTGGTGACCAGGAGGCTGCGTCGACTCTGCACCGGGCCGCTGAAGAACAGATTGGTGCGGATGTGGCGGAAGGCTTCGGCCGCCGGGGAGAGCGGCGCCTCCAGCACCGCGCGGTAGATGTCCTTGAGTTCCTCGTCCAGGTCGTCGATGTGCGGCACCATGCCCAGCAGTGGCATGTCCAACTTTCGCGTGATGTCACTGGGGTTCTTGACGGAGCTGTCCGTCAGTTCCACCAGGAAAGCCAAACCAAAGCCAAAGACCAAGCCCAGCACGATACCGACCGGAGCCATGATCTTCCACTGCGGCTGGGAACGTTCGCGCGGCTCAGTGGCATAAGCTCCGATGGACACAGGGCCCACCGAAGGGTCTTCTCCCGGCCTGGGCCTGTTGAGCACCAGCTTGCGGTCCATGAGCTTCTCGTCCAGCATGCTGATCTGCCGTTCTATATCGGTGGCCTCGGTGCTCTTGGTGGTATACTTAGCAATCTGATTCTCCAGGTCGTGCGATTCGTCGTTCGTTTTCTTGAGCTGATCAGTCAAGTCCTGGCATTGCTTGGTCAGCATCGACAACTGCGACTGCCTGATCTCGCTTTCCTTCTGGACCTGGGTCTGCACGATCTCCTTTCGGCGGTCCTTGATCTGGCCCTCCGTGGAATCGATGAGCGTCTGCAGATGCGTCACCGTCTTGTGACGATCGCCGTAACGGCGTTTCATCGTATCCAGCTGGGTTTCGTACTGGCCCTTCTGGAAGATCAATTGACGATATGTCTGGTCCAGATCGATCGCCTCGATGACGCGAGGGTTCTTCTCCTGCTCACCGTTCTGCAACTGCTCCTGAAACTGCTTGGCCGACATCTCGGCCATGGCTTGGTCGGACACTGCCTTGGAGAGATCCCTGTTGATTTCCTGTAGCTTGGAGACAACGACCGCCTGCTGGCTGCGCATGCCCTCGTTATCGCCGCCGACACGCAGGCCTCTCATATCCTCGCGTATGGCGGTCAACATCTTCGTGAGCCGGTCCTTCTCGGCCGTCAACTTGGCCACAGCGTCTTCGCGATCCCGTCGCGTCGGCTTGGCCGCAAACGTCACGAACGCATCAGCGACCGCATTGACTATGTCGGGCAACTCCTTCTTGTCCGAGCCCTTCATGGACAGCTTGATGAAGGATGTCTCCGGCAAGGCCGCCACGTCCAAATCGCTGATGAATGTCTCGATCACCCTGTCGCGGTGGGTTCGATACCAAACCTTGTCCTGGACGCGCTTGTCATTGGCCGCTTCACGCAACACTTCCTCGTGCTTGACAAGCTGCGCCTGGCTCCGCTTGTAGCGTTCAATGACCTCCTTGCTGATCATCGTGGACATGTCAGCGCTGAAGAAATTGTTCTGAGGCGGGCTGACGGCCAAGTAGGCTTCCGCGCGATACTGCGGCGCATACACCTGCCAGAGTGCGGTGCCGACCCCTACCAGGGCGCATGTCGAAAGGAACGTCAGGAGAATCAACCAGATCCGCTTGCGAACGATGCGAACCAGGTCGCGCGGAGCCAGCCCCGCGCCTGTCGGATGAACCCCAGGCCGCGCCGAACCTGGCAACCGTGGAGCCTGATCTTTCGTGATGGCCATTGTCATAGCTGCTACTCCCTACTCCGAGCCGCCCAGATGCTCCATCGCCTGCTTGAGCTTCTGGTAGTTCGGGTCCTTCTCGTCTTTCTTAACCGTCTCCCAGCCCAGACGGTACTGCTCCAATGCTTCATCCTTGCGGCCCTGCTTTTCCAGGGTCTGACCGAGGTAGTATCGGCTCGACGCCAACGGCTGAACCTTTAGGCCGTGGGTCAGCGCGTCCTCGGCTTCCTTATACTTCTCCAAGTTCAGCAGGATCATGCCGTACGTGTCCATGACGCTGGCGTTATTGGGTGCCAGCTTGGCGGCCTTTTCTGCTATCGGGAGCGCCTCGGCGTACTTGTGCATGTACTCGCCCAGGCAAAATGCCAGGTTGTTGTGCATAATGCCATCATTGGGTTCCATCTTGATGGCCAATTCGAACGTCTTGGTCGCATCTTCATACTGCCCGAGATTCTGATACGTCACGGCCAGCACGTTATAGAGGGTCAGCTTGTCCCTGCCATCGGGCGCTTTGGCCGCAGCAGCCGTAAGGGCCACCGCCGCTCCCTTGTTGTCGCCCGCCTCGCCCGTAAGCTGCCCAAGGTGCATCTGGATTCGCCAGCCATCCTTGCCCAGAGACTCCCATTTCTTCAGGTTGGCTATCACCGTGGGCTTGGGGTAGGCGCTTTCCATCTGGGCGACAACGAAGTCGATCTCAGGAATTGTCGCGGCCTTCAGGGCGGTTGTGAAAGCCTCCTCCGCCCCGGCCTGATCGCCCTTCTTGGCCAGTGACCGCCCGATCAACGCGTGGGCTTGCACCGCTACGTTCGGCGACGCCAACAGCGCTTGGCAGACCGGCAAGGCCTTGTCGTACTCGCCCGTCTCGATCAGCATCCTAGCCGCCATCAAATCTATGTCCGTCTGCTCCGGCCCAATGGCAACAGCTCGTGCGTCGCGCAGCGCAGCCAGCGCCTTGTCCACCTGCTTGCGCTGCAGCCACATCTGCGCTTCGAGCCTCGGGAAACCCGTCTCCTTGGGATACAGCCGCCGTGCCGCTGTCAGGAACTGGGCCGCCTGATCCCACTGCTGCTTCTGAATCATCAGTTGAGCCCGCGCCGTCCTGGCCGGCACAAAGTCGGGCGATTCCTCGTTAATCTTCTGCAACAGCAGATCCGCACTTTCCACGTCGCCGGTCAGGATATACAACTCGGCCAGGCGATATGGCACCTGTGGGTTCATCCGTGGCTGGGCGCGTCGAGCGGCCTCCAGGTCGGCAATCGCGGCCGTCGTGTCGCCGGTGGCCTGATTGGCTTCCGACCGGGCCAGCAGCGCCGCCACGGCTTGCGGGTTATTCGCTAAGATGCCGTCCAGAACGTCGCGGGCTTTTCCGTAGTCCTTTTGGGCCATGTGCCAAGCCGCCCGTTCGCTCAGGACGTCCGCGTCATTGGGCTTGTCTTTGAGCATCGCGTCAATCATCTTCTGCGACTCATCGAACTGCTTGGCGCTGATCAGCAACTCCACTAACTGCATCTGCGCCGCCGCGGCGCCGTTCTTGTCCTTGACGCGCTGAATGTATTCCTTCTGGCACTTGACCGCCTCGGGCCAATTGCCCTGACGCTGATAGAACTGCGCCGCCGAAGCATAGGCCTCGCCGTTCTGATCGTATTGAAAGGACTTTTCGTACACGGTCTTGGCCTTGTCGACCTGCCCGGCGTGCTCCAGGAAGTCCGCCCAGTACACAAACCCAACCAGCTTGTTGTCGGAATCGTTGGCGAACTTGGCCATCAGCGACTGGGCGTCGCCATCGCGGCCGGTCTTGAGCAGGAAATTGGCGTACATCCGGCAGGCCGTCGCATCCTTTGGCGCCGACTCATACAACGTCTGGTAGATACGACCTGCGTCGGACGCCTGGTTGTTCCGTTCGTACAGCATGGCAAGCCGCATCAGGTTTTGTCCGTCGCGAGGCTGCGTCCGCGCCACTTGCTCACGCTGGCGCAGCGCCTTGGCCATATCGCCCTGCGACTCCACCAACTGCAGATACCGTTCCCGAACCTGCGCGTTGCCGGGGAACATGCGGTACGCCTGCTCCATGTACTTGTTGTACTCTGACATCTGGCCAGTACGATCGGCGACATTGATCAGACCCTGGATGGCGGCGACGTTCTTGGGATCCTGATCGTATGCAGCCGCGTAGGCTTCCTTGGCTTTGTCCAACTGGTTGTTGTTGAAATAGCATTCGCCCAGCAGGGCCTCCGCCTGACTGAACCGAGGCCGCTCCTGCAGAACCTCGTTGAGCACCTCAATGGCCTTGTCGTATTCTCGCCGATTGTGGTGAATGATCGCCTGGAACCACTTGCCGTGACACTTGTCAAGGTTCTCCTTGGCAGCCTGGTCGACGTACTTCTGGGCCGTGTCCCAGTCGTTCTTGTCGATGGCGAACCCAAACAGGCGCATCACCGCCTCGGCATTGTCGGGCTGCTGCTTGATGACCTCGTTCAGATCCGCCAAGGCCTTCTCGCGGTCGCCGGCCGAACTGTAGATGTCCGCTCGCCGGATCATGCGTGCAATGGGATCCTTGATATTCTGATCCGCCAGCTTCAACTGGATCTCAAGCTGCTGGCTGGGATCGTCTCGAACGGTCAGGGCCATGTTCAGCCGCTCCAGAACGGCCGGATCGTCGGCCAGATCCCGTTTGGCCCGGTCCATCAAGGCCTGCACCTCAGCCGCCTCATTCCTCGCCCGCCGCCACACGATCAGGTCCAGAATCACGCCCAGGTTGCGCGGTTGACGATCGTACAGATCGCTCGCCAGTCGCAACGCGGAATCGGAGTCTCCCTGGTTCCAGTATTCCTCAGCCTTCTTCAAAATGAGAACGGTGGCGAACTGGTCCAACTCGCGAATGTCATCGGGAACGCGAGTGATAGCGCCTCGCGCTATCTTCAGCGCCGCAGTCAGAGCGGCCACATCCTTCATTTCCGGATGCTTCTTGAGAACTTCCTCAGCGGCCGCCAGCGCCTCGTCGTACTGCTCCAATTCCGCGCACATCCGCGCCAGCGACATCATTCCGGCCGGGTCGTCCTTGGCGGTGGTCACCAGAGACTGGATGATCCGCTTGGCGTCGCCCGGCTGGCTCGTGCGCAGGTAGATGTTGACCAGGGCCTGGGCAGTCTTGCGGTCGCCCGTGCCTTCGTAGCCGCGGCGAAGAAGAGGCTCCGCATTGGTCAGATCGCCTTCGACCGCAAGCTTGCGCCCGCGGACGGAAGCCACCAGTGGATGCTCCGCGATCACGCCCGTCATCTCGTTCAGCGCGCTGTCCAACATGGCCGTGAGCTTGGGCTTATCCTGCTCGCTGGCCGTCGCTAACTGATCCAGCACGTAGTCGCACAGAACATAGTTCAGCCACACCAAGCCTTCCCGTTGCCGGCCCAGGGCCATGCCCTCAAGCTTCTGCTCGCCCGTCGTCTGCTGCCGCAGGGTATCCAGCCCCAGCTGAACCAGCGGCAATACCTTGTCGTATTCCTTCGTAAACATATACAGCGAGGCTAGCATCCGGTACGGACGATAGTCCACCGTCTTCTGGGCGATGGCGTTTCGGAGGACTTCGATGCTCTTGTCGACCTGATTCTGCCGCTGGTAAAAGATCGCCAAGGCCATGAAGACGTCCGCGTTGTCAGGATTCTTGGCCAGCGTATCCGTCAACAGGGCCAGCGCCTCTTCGGGCTTCTTGTTCTCGGCGACTTGGAGATACTCGGCATATGTGGTGCGAAGACGCACGGAATCCGGCACCGCCGCCATGGCCTGCTTGAGGGTCTCCGCCCCGTCAGCCTGGTTCTGACTCGAGAAATAGTACCGGGCCAATCCCAGCCAATACTCGTCCTTGCCGGGTTCATCCTGCACAAGCTGCTTGAACTCCTCCAAGGCCTGATCACCGTACTCCGGCCGGGTCGCCATCATTGCCATCTTGGCCGCGGCGATCTTGAAGCGAGTGGCGCTGTCCTTGGGGTCCATCCGCAGCAATTCGCTGGCTTCCTTGATGTAGCTTTCCCAGTCCTGGTTAGACATGGCGATCGCTTCGTAGATATCAGCCAGTTTGCGCTGCGCGTCCTGGCCGGCCTTGGTCCGTCCGCCCTGGTCGTAGCGCACCGCCTCGCGGTAGGATCGAATCGCGCTGAAAACAAGCTTTTGCTGGTCGGACTGGGCCAAGCCCTTTTCTTCCTTGCGACGCTCGAGCATCGCATCGGCCAAGGCCAGGTAGTGCGCCGGCTTGTGCCCGATTTCGGCGGCGGCCGACAGGTCAGCGGTAGCCGCGGCATAGGATTTTTCCTTCAGTTCCTTCTCCGCCTTGGCGGCGAGTTGGTCGGGATCCTTGGGTTGACGCATCGTCAGGACCGCTGCGACCGCCACCAGCAGCAGCCCAAGGATCGACACCAGAAGGATCACAAACCGCTTGTTAAGTTGTTTCTTTTTGGCCATGTTCTATCCGTTACCTATTTGCCTTGGGCCGCCGCCCGCTCCACGTCCTGCCCGGTGGGCAGGTACGGCAGTACAACGGGCAGCGCGCAGGAAAGGAACTTCTGACATATCTCATCGCCCGTCTTTTCCGGCAGATCCGGAACAGGCAAGGCAATCTCAATCTTGGCGAAGTAGCAATACTTTACCCACGGCTTGCTCAGTGTAAGCCGCACCTTCTCCCAGGACTCGGTCGGCTCGCCATTCATGCTGAACACATGGTACTGGACAAACCGTCCCTTGTTGGTTCCGTACACAGTGCGATAGACGTTGATCTTGCTCCATGCCCGCTTCCACGCGGCCGGAATGGTTTCGCACATCACCGGCATGTTGCCGCATGCCCCATAGTCGATGCTACCGCCGGCCGCCATCGCGCACCGCTCGCCGACGTGCGGCACCGCGTCCTGCAGGCCGGTGTAGTACAATACGCTGAACTGGACGTATTGATTGGCCTTCTTGTCCAGGTACAGGCCCATGTAGTACCAGTTGTTCTTGTTCTTGGCCGTGCCCAGTTCTTCGAGCATGTCCTCGCGCACCGGCTTGTCGGACTGTTCGACTAATTCGTACGAACCAATCTTGGCCGGGAAATTCGTCACGTGATACTTCTTGTCCACCTTGACCGTGGCCGGAGGAACCACCGGCATCTTGATGAGGTAGAACTTCCACTTCTCCTGGGCCGTGTTCCAGCTAATGATCGCCGCCAGCAGCAGCACGGCGGCCACCAGGAAGTGCCGCTCAGTCAGAGCGGTCCAGTCGAACCGGGAAGTCGGGGGAGTTTGCAGGTTGGGCACATCGGACATCGCTACGGCTGTCCTTTCACTTGCGTGGAAGTCGGTGGATTCTCTTCCTCGACCTCAACCAGCGTCAGCTTGAGAACCCGCGCCAGCAGCCAAAGCATGAGCAGGGCCGGAATCAGCATCACCACGCCCGTGACGGCGTGCATGAAGCCCTGGCCCATCTCGACCTTGTCGATGTAATACATCCAGGCCGTGATGGCCACGCGGAGAACATTGCAGAAGATGGCGATGGGAATGCCCGCGCCCACCAGGATCAGCCGCTGCCACATCGGCTTGTCGTCCAGGTAGGCCATGGCCACGCCCAAGGCCAGAAACGCCATCAGCAGGTGCATGCCACTGCAGGCCTCAGCCACCGTCAGTTCCTGCGCAATTCCGCTTTTGCTGATGAGGTGCAGGGCGCTGGCGTCATTGGTTATGTTCACGCCCGCCGCCCTGAGCATCAGCATGGAGCCCCGCGCCGCGACGTTCTGCAGCGGCATGGCCATGCGGTTGTACATCAACTCGGGCAGCGGCACGGCAAAGATCAGAAACAGAATCGGCAGCCAGGTGATGCGAATGATCGACGGCCCGGCCAGGTACAGCACCAAACCGAAGAGCACGAGCAACACGCACAGTTGGCTGATCCAGTAGTTCTTGAGCGTGTAGATGCCCATGAACTCGCCCACCAGCCCCAGCAGGACCAGTGGCAAGCCGGCCCAGCAGATTTGACGCTTGGCTTGCTTGAGTTCCTCGCGCCGGCTGAAGAGGAGATACAGGCTGAACAACGGAATAATGAACCCGTGCGACCAGTTCGGGTCGGTGCCCCACACGTTCGCCATGGGCGCGACGAAGCGGTATTGCAGCACCGCAAACAGTACGGCCAGCACGCCTGCTTTCAGCAGAGTTCCCAGAGGGAATGCCTGAAGGAACGGCACGGCGGGCTCGTCCTGCACGAGTTCTGCCAGGTTCTTGGCCGGTGGCATCGGGCTATATGACGAGTCGGTCATTGGATTCCAGGGAGAGTTCCTGTAAAGGTGTTGGACGGTGGATTGGCCGGCCAGCCAGGATAGTACGGACGGTCGCCTGCTCTGGGCCAGATGATCGGAATCTCAAACTCCTTGTCAGAGTAATTGCGGTCATACACAAAACCAAACCCGTAAGTCAGACGGAATGCGTTTCTCCACACAGCCATGAATGGGGCAATCCAGTTACTTCCTACGGCCACCACGTCGTCTGGTTTGAGAAAAATGTCCGGCTCGCGCCCCTGGAAGATGGCGTTAAGGTCCAGCGGAATCATTTGTTCCTGATCGCGAGCCACGCGACGATACAGAATCGTGTTGGACGGCCAACTCAAGGGTCCAAGGTTGCCGGCGGCGGCCACCGCTTCCTTGACCGTGATGCGCTGCCCACGCAGGTCATACACGCCCGGGCGTGATACCTCGCCCATCACGTAAAAATACCCCAGTTCCAGCGTGGGCACCTGGATGATGTCCTGGTTGCGGATGATTACGTTCAGCCGGGCCTCGCCGGCCTTCAACTCGTTGAGGTTAATGGCGATGATGCGGACCTGATCGGAATAGGTGTACTTCTTCCAGCCATACGGATCGTCCTCGCTGCCGGCAGGGCGCGAAGCGGCGACGCCGGCATCTTCATTCGCAGGGGCGCTTTGCGTGGCGCCGCCCTGCACGCTGACCCACCGGCCGCGAACGTACTGCCAGGCCGGATGGCTGATCTGGCCGGTCTCGGCACTGGCCGAGGTGCTGCCGAGCGAGGTTTCGCCCGATGCGGGCGTGGCATCGGCCACATCGCCGCCGGTGCTGCCAAGATAGATCGGTCGGGCGGGAGCCTTGCTTCCGGGCGTCCTGCGCGGATTGGCCGAGGCCCCCGGAATCAGGCGTTCGAGATCCTTGAGCTGCTCTTGGAGATTGGGCCCCTCCTGGCTCGCTGGCTGCTGGCCGGCGGGCTGGCTGGGCGAGGACTTGGCTGGAATCTTCGGCAGCGGCGGCAATTCCTCGCTGGAGGGCTTGCCCTGGACCTTGGCCGGCTGGCGTGACTGGTTACGGATGACGTAGATCCACTCGATATTGGGCTGGCTGACGTCCCCGGCCATTGCGAGGGCTTCCAGCAGCGTAAACTCCGTGCGGCTGATGCCGTACGTGCTGGGACGGTTGACCGCGCCCAAGATGCTGAAGATGTTCTGTCGCGCATCGGCGACCAGCACCGTAACGGTGGCGTCGCGCAAGATGTCCGGCTCGTACGCCTTCTTGATCGCGTCGGCCAGTTGCTCCTGCGTCAGCCCGCTGGCCTTGACCCGCTGCTCCAGCAGGGGCATCTCGATATAGCCGCTCTGGCTGACGCGCCGTTCCAGGAGCGCCTCCTGTTGCTCAATGTACAGGTCCATTACGGTGATTCGCAGGACGTCTGATGGGCCGATGACATAGTCCTGGTCGCTGTACTGGAGATCCTCCGCCCGAGGCAGTTGCGAACCGGGAATGCGTTCGGACGTCTGATCGGCAGAACCGAAGCGGTCCCAAATCGGGCTGACCGGGCTCTGTCCATCCTTGGGATGCTTGACGACCTGCGAAGGGTCAAACCATGTGTCTGGAGGGAGTGCCTCGCCGCACCCGCCGCAGACGACCAGGCACAGGGTCGCCCCGACCAAAACCGAGAGAGAGAGGAGACTGCGTAGTTTCACCGTTAGCCCTCTTGTTCCACGTTTCTAGTTCCTGCCCATACTCCAGCACAAGCTGAGCCGCCGACCAACAGCAGGCCGGGGCCGCCCCGAGTCGAGTATGTTAACACGGAGCCACAATCCATTGCCAAGGAAAGTACCCATCCCTTCCGGTACCGTTTTCAGGGCTCTGCGTACTGATATCGGCAGCCTAGGAGATGGCCTTAATCTAATCTCCTACAGAGAGTTGGCGAAGACCGGCCGGCACGACCGCCTCGACGGATTCGCTTCCCGATCGCTGAGCGATCACAAAAAGCAGCGACCCGTCGGCCAGGCGAACGTAATTCCGAATCGATAGCCCGTCGCAGTTGATTCCCGCCTCAGGCCCCGGCCAGCGCAGCAGTCGAACCACGCAGTCCGCGCCACCGGCCTTGCCTTCCAGCGTGAATCTAACCAGCCCGGACGCCCCGTCCAGCACATAGCATCCCTCTGAGGCGTCGAACGCTCCTTTTGTAGATGGGGCGGCCGCCGCTTCGCCTGCGGGGCTCAGCACCCGCAGCGCCGGCGGATCCATGTACGCTTCCCCTACTATTCCCCCGGGGCTTCCCGCAGGTTCGGTCAAAAATGAACAAGTTTTTGTTGCGCCGCCCGAGGGCGCGAAGAGCCGCCCCGCCGACCGCTGACGGTCCGACCAGGCCGCTTCGTCGGGCAACGCCAGCCGCAGGGCTGGGATCCGCTCAGCCCCAGGCAGATCGACACGCATGTGCGTCACCCACCGGCCATCCCAATAGAAGGTGTACTCCCAGCGAACGCGCCGGCAGGTACTCAGCCGCCATTCGCCCGCAAAGGAAGGAAAGAACCACGTGCTAGCCAAGCGCAGGCGAATCGCATTGTGCTCTATCACCTCGACCGCCCCGACGCGCGAAGACTGGCTGTTCTGGCTGTTCGTGGCATGGGCGTCTCGCCCATGAGTGTCTTGGGCGTCTCGCCCAAGGCTGGTTATTAGCGATGGCAAGACACTGGCCGCGCCGGGCGTGTCACTCATGGTTGGGACGGCGGTGTTACACACGGGCGAGACGCCCGTGCCACACCCGAGCATTGTCAGATCCTCCAAATTCTCCGCCGGCGCGGTGTCGGCCTGGGGCGCGGCGAAATGGTTCACATCGTCCGCCAAGGCCAACGCGGCCCGATCTGCCCCCAGCCGCCAGAGCCCGTCGCGACCCTGCGTCAGACGCAAGGGATCCGCCCTGCCAGGCAGCGTGAGTTCGTAATCCAGCCCGCTGGCGATCAGCCGCATGCCCTCGGGCAAGGGCGATATCTCGTGACGATTGTCGATCAGTTGAATGTCATCCAGCACGATCGTGTCACCTGCTGGATGCGACGCTGGCTCACTGGCAGGCGCACTGGCCGGTTGGCTGGCTGATTCGGCGCTTGGCTCGCAGACCGATTCGGCAGCCGGCTCTGAGGTCGCCTCGCTCGCTTCGGCAGAAGCCGAAGATGCCGACGGCGAAGAAACGCTCACCCGCTCGCCAAAGCCAAACTGAAGCGCGCGGATATCCTGCACATCCAATGCCCCCTGCCCTCTGAGAAACCCCAGATCGATCTGCACATCCGTCCAGCCACTCTCTAAGGGCAACTCGCCTGACCGCCACTGGCGCTGCCGATCCTCCAGCGTTACGTGGAAGTCCCCCCGCCGCTGCACGCTGTACACCGCAACGGACAATAGCGGATAGGTCGAGAAGTCCCTTGGAGCAGGCAATCGGTACGAGAGTTCAGACCCTTTGGGCAGGATCGCCTGCAATGCCCCTTGCCCCGAGCGCGTCACGTTGGAAACGAGTTGGACCTCCGAGCCTTCGCCGGCACCGTCGATGGAAAAGAAATCTCGTGGCCTGGAAGTCGGCTGGGTGCGTGAGTTTACCGGCTCGAAATCGACCAGCACCGTTCGCCGGCTGGGGACGAACTCCCCAGCCGGAGGCTGACGCGAGAGTGAACCGCGCGCGGGCATGGTCGCATCCGGCGGCTCGGCCGCACAACCGGCCAAGGCCAGGCAGGCCACAATGATTATCCAGCGTGTTGATCGCATGGCAGCACCCGTGCTCCGTGAGGGCGGCTTCGTGAGAGCACCCCGCCGCGGGGTTCTTGATTCTAACAAATACACACAGGAAACGATGCGATTGATTGGATAGCGGGCCAGAGGGCAGCCCTATAATCCTACAGGACATAGGAGAAACCGATGACGCAGTTGATTGAACGTTCCTGTCAGAAGATTCCCTCCGATCAGGAGCCGCTGGAAAGCGACCGGATCGACGAACTGGCCGCACAGGTGCCCGACTGGGAAGTCGAAGACGACGAGCGAATCTGGCGGACCTTTGAGTTTGAGAACTTCGCACAGGCCCTGGCGTTCGTCAATCGCGTGGGCGAACTGGCGGAGCACCAGCACCATCACCCGGACATCTCGCTGAGTTGGGGCATGGCCCGCGTGGAACTCTCCACCCACAGCATCGGCGGGCTGAGCGAAAACGATTTCATCGTGGCGGCCAAGATCGACCAACTGCCGCGATAGGCACTCTCTGCCGCAAAACGCGGGATGGGCCTGCGCGCCGAATGTTGCGACCGGTGGCCGGGGTGTGTGACTAGTATCCCTGGTAGGACGTGTTTTGCCGCAGACTGTGGTCAAGCTGTGTATCAGGCCCCGGCTTTAGCCGGGGTAGAGCGGGTTCCCCCGGTGTTTTGCCAGCCCGTTTCAACGGGCTTACCGTCTTGCGGCTTGAGCCATTGCCTCAAGGCACGGCTTCAAGCCCGGTGAACCGGGCTGATTGTGACTGTTAGCCGCCTGGCACCCCGGCTGAAGCCGGGGCCTGTTACACAACAAATCCGGGTGCCCAGAAAGCGCAGTCAGACACCGTTTAACCCATACCCACGAAAGCTTGCCGGCCCCTCTGTCACAGGCGTAGAATCCTCCTTCAAGCAGGAACGGTAAGCGTTTCCAAGGAGAGTCTTCGCCATGTCCATAAGCCTCCTGACCGGTTTTGACGGCGCCAGTCCACGCGACGACGTGGGCGTGCGCCAGGTGGCCGAAGGCCGCTTCGTCGTCTATCCCAACTACCGGCGCGTTGAGGGCATCAGCGAGGAGTGCATCGCCGGCGCGGGGGCGCGGCTCTCCGTCCGAATCCGCAACGATGGGCCCTCTGCCGCACCGGTGACCGTTGTGGCCGACTGGCAAACCGAGTCGTGCCTGGAATATCGCGACCTGGGCTTCGTTCGCCTCCCCGACGAGGATTGGCGGCAGATCCCCGGCCAGCGGGACAAGACGACCATCTGCTACAACCTGCTCGTCCCGCCCGGCGTGACGGCGTTGGCCCTGTACCCCGAGTACAACGTCGAGCAGTGCCGCCGTTTCGTCGAGCATCTGGGCGAGCGGGGCGCACGCCTGGCCGTGCCGGGGCACAGTGCCGAAGGCCGCGATATCTGGCTTGTGCATGTGCCGGCCTCCCGCAGCGGCTGTCCGTCGCTGATGGTCCAGGCCCGCGACCACGCCTACGAGTCGGCCGGCTCGTATTGCATCGAAGGGATTATCGATTTCCTGCTGTCGGACTGCCCCTCCGCACAATGCTTGCGGGAACGGTTCGAGGTGTATTGCCTGCCGATGGCCAACCCCGACGGCGTGCATAACGGCATGAGCCGGCTGACGGCAGAGCGCGGGGCCAACCTCAACCGGCTCGTCACCGAGTGCGATTTGGCCCATGACGCGGTGCGGGCCGCGATCGATCACGTCAGGCCGCAGGTGTACCTGAACATTCACAACTGGCAAGTCAAGGACGTCGACGGCCTGCTGGTCAACGCTTCGGCCGTTGGGCCGGCCATCCTGCAACACATCGCCGCCGACACCGAACACGGCAAGCGATGGCTGGTGGAAAGCGCCGAGGACTGGCTCAAGGCCAATGGCCTGACCGCCCTGCGCGAGCAGGATAAGTCCTGGAAGAACTACGTCGAGGAACGCTTCGGCGGCGTGGGCGTGACGGTGGAGTTCCCCTGGCCCGGTCTGACGCCCGCGGACATGCGTGCCAAGGGCGCGCTGTTCCTCCAAGCTTATGCCCAGGCCGCAATCGATCTGGGAGTTGTCTGAGAATCACCCGATCCGCCGGCGGCACTGGCGCATGATCGCCAAAGGATCAAGGAAGGACCACGGATGTCCGAACACACTGTCGATTGGAAAGCTGTCATCAAGCCGCTGGCCGTGCTGAGCAATGGCCGGCGCGTGCAACTGCCCTTCCGCGTGGAGTGCGACCGCGTCGACTCAGCCACGATCTATCGCGTCGCGGTGGCCCTTCCGCCTGGTTCACGCGGGCTGACGCTGGCGCGGGTGCGGCTGCTGGAAGCGGACCTGCGCGTGCCAGACCTGGCGATCTACAAGGAGAGCTACTACATGCCCGGCGAGCAGCGCGGGTTCTTCCGCCTGCACGCAGGGCGTCCGCACGACGTGCCGCGTTGGTGGGGAGCCAGCCGCGGCGATCCGATGGCGGCGCTGAGCCATCCCTTTACCGTCCTGAATCTCCCGCGGCGCAAGCGGCTGATCGGCTTTGCCAGCGAGGACCGCTTCGAGAGCTATGTCGTGCTGGACACCTCTGGCCGGAGCATCGCCCTGAGCACCTGGTGCGAGTTGGAGGGCCGCAAGCTCGCGCCGGGGCAGTGGCTGGAGTTGGAACAGCTCTTCGCCATCGACGCCACGCGGTTCAATGACACCGTCGATGCGTACGCCCGTTATGTGGCCAAGCGCAGCCACGCCCGCGTCCCAAGCCGAACAGTCACCGGCTGGAGCGACTGGCAGTATTGGCGTGAAGAGAAATGCGAAGCGGACCTGCGCCGCAGCCTGCCGGTGCTGGCGGATCTGCGCCGCCGTGGCCTGGGCGCCGAGCACGTCATCCTCGACGGCGGCTGGTGTGACTTCGCATCCGAGTGGCTTGCCCCCTGCTCAAAGTACCCATCGGGCATGAAGAAGCTGTCCGCCCTCGTGCGCCGCAACGGGCTCAAACTCGGGCTGTGGCTGGCGCCTTTTATCACCAACGTCAACACGCAGGTCGCGCGGCGGCACCGGCAGTGGATGGTGCTCCAGGCTGACAATAGCCGCCCGCTGAAGAGGACGGCCTCTAATGTTGGCCCATGCTACACGCTGGACTACACCGTGCCGGCCGCATTGGAATGGCTGCGGAAGATCGTCCGCACATTCGTGCGTGACTACCGCATCGGCTATCTCAAGCTCGACGGCCCCTGCCTGGCGCACTATGCCGGCGGCAGGTTCCACGATCCCAGCCAGACGCGGATTCAGCAGATTCGAGCGGCCCTGGAGGTCATCCGCCAGGAGTGCGGTCAGGACGTGATCGTCGAGGGCGAGGGCATCTACCTGCCGTCGGTGGGACTGGTGGACACGCAGCGCACCACGCAGGACAATCACCCATTCTGGTACTTCCCGCACACCGGCCAGCCGTCGCTCCAGGTCAACCTCCGCAACGACCTGCTGGGCGGGTACATGCACAACGTGTACTGGCACAACCACCGCGAGAACGTCATCATTCGCGACTTTCTCTCGCCCTTCCACGCCTGGAGACAGCAGAGCCCCGAGCTCAAAGACACCATGCTGACGGACAATGAAATCCGCTGCTACCTCTCTGCCGCCACGCTCGTGGGCGGGGCCATGCTGGTGACCGAGCCGATGGAGGAGTTGGCCCGCGGCGACCGCATGGACTTGCTGCACCGCTTCCTGCCGCACGTCGAGGGCGGGCGGGCCCAGGTGCTCGACGCCTTCGCCCACGACGGCGACCCCACGTGGTATGGCCGGCGGATCGAGACGCCGTTCGAGATATACCACGTGCTCGGGGCCTTCAACTGGGGCGATCTGTACGCCGATCGCGAACTCTCGCTGCGGGATTACCTCGGGGCGGGAAAGTGGCACGTCTTTGATTACTGGGCCCAGCGATACCTTGGCCAGATGCGCGACCGCTTGAGCCTGCCCAACGTGCCGGCCCACGGCTGCCGCATAGTGGCCGTGAGACCCGCGCTAAACCGGCCTCAGGTGGTGGGCAGTAATCTGCATATCTTGCAGGGCGCGGTCGAGTTCGACGATGTGCAATATCAAGACAACGTGCTGAGTATCCGCGTCGGGCACCCGGTCCAGCGCGAGGCACAGATTCACATCCGCTATGGCCGGACGCATGAGCTGGTCTCGGTCGAAACCAACGCCCGCAGCCACCTCATCGATGCCCGAATTCCCGGCCTGCTGACGATTCACTTCGACGGCCGGCGGCACACGCAGATCGACATCCGCTGGCGCGCGGCCCAGCGGCGGCGGTGAGTGTGAGTTTCTGGCTCCCTTAGCACAGCCGCCCTCGGCTGTGGCTTTTGCGGCCATATCGATGTCTTCTCGCGCGGCTTCACGCCCGAGGGCGGGCGTACCACGGTTATGAAACTGGTTCTAGGAACTCCAACTAAGAACTTCCGCACGCCTCTTCCCAAAATCAGCTTTCGATGTACAATCATATCTAACAGTCGGCCAGTCACTGGGGCGGCCCGTCAATGGAAACTGATTCACCTTCGCAGGCTCTCGGCCGTCGTTGCGGCCTGGCCGGAAGTGGATCGACACAAAGGGAGTGTCAGGTATGTCTTCCAAGTCGCACGCAACTCGGGGTTGTCGCCGCTCGCATCGTATGCCCACATCAAGCAAGCGCCCGCTCCGTCCCGCCTGGTCGCGCACAACCTTCGAGCCGCTGGAAGCCCGCTGCCTGCTCAATGCCGTCACGTTTGCCTCCACAGAGCCGCGGGTTGATTATTTCACGGGGTCGGCTCCCTTTTGCGTGACGGCCGCGGACTTCAACGGCGATGGGAAGATCGACTTGGCCGTGGCTAACCGAGAGAGCAGCACCGTCAGTGTGCTTCTCGGCGACGGCAAGGGCGGCTTTGGCGCGACGAAGGACTTCGTTACGGGCTCATGGCCCACATCCGTGACGGCGGCGGACTTCAACGGCGATGGGAAGATCGACTTAGCTGTTGGCAATTCTCACGGCAGCACTGTCAGCGTGTTGATGGGTGATGGCAGGGGCGGCTTTGGCGCCAAGACAGACTTCGACACTGGCGGCCCCTCCTCCGTGACGGCCGCAGACTTCAACAGCGATGGGAAGATCGATCTGGCCACAGCCAACGAGGGCAACAACACCGTCAGCGTGCTGCTGGGCAATGGCAGCGGCGGCTTTGGCGCCAAAACGGACTTTGCTACGGGCCAATCGCCCAGGTCTGTGACGACCGCGGACTTTAACGGTGACGGCAAGCTCGACTTGGGCGTGGCCAACTACGGCGGCAACGTCAGTGTGCTCCTGGGCAATGGCAGCGGTGGCTTTGGGGCCAAGACTGACTTCGCCGCCGGATCATGGCCTTGGTCCGTTACGGCCGCAGACTTCAACGGCGACGGCAAGACAGACCTGGCCGTAGCCAACTATGGCGGGAACGTCAGTGTGCTCCCAGGCAACGGTACTGGCAGCTTTGGGCCCAAGACTGACTTCGCCACCGGCTTATCGCCCATCTCCGTAACGGCTTCGGACTTCAACGGCGATGGCAAGATCGACTTGGCCACATGCAACTACAACAGTAATACCGTCAGTGTGCTTCTAGGCGACGGGAGTGGCGGCTTTGGCGCCACGATGGACTTCGCTTCGGGCTCATGGCCCACATCCGTGACGGCAGCGGACTTCAACGGCGATGGGAAGATCGATCTGGCCGTAGCCAACGAAGGTGGCGATACTGTCGGCGTGCTTCTGGGCAATGGCAGTGGCGGTTTTGGGGCCAAGACGGACTTTGCCACGGGCGAGTACCCGTATTCAGTGGCGGCTGCGGACTTCAACGGCGATGGGAAGATCGATCTGGCCGTGGCCAACGAAGGGAGCAACACCGTCAGCGTACTTCTGGGCAACGGCGGTGGCGGTTTTGGCGCCAAGGCAGACTTTACCACGGGCTCATGGCCCTATTCCGTAACGGCGGCGGATTTCAACGGCGACGGCAAGACTGATCTGGCCACGGCCAACCGGGTCAGCAACACCGTCAGCGTACTTCTGGGCAATGGCAACGGAGGCTTTGGAGCCAAGACGGACTTTGTCACGGGCTCATGGCCCTATTCCGTAACGGCGGCGGACTTCAATGGCGACGGCAAGATTGATCTGGCCGTGGCCAACGAGGGCAGCAACACCGTCAGTGTGCTGCTGGGCAATGGCAGCGGCGGCTTTGGGGCCAAGACTGACTTTGCCACGAGCAAGTTTCCGTCTTCCGTAGCGGCAGCGGACTTCAACAGCGATGGGAAAATCGATCTGGCCACAGCCAACGAGGGCGACGACACCGTCAGCGTGCTGCTGGGCAATGGCAGCGGCGGCTTTGAGGCCGCGGGGGACTTCGCCACGGGCTCAATGCCCGATTTCGTGATGGCTGCCGACTTCAACGGCGATGGGAAGATGGACTTGGCTTTGGGCAATGTGGGGAGCAATGCTACTCTCAGCGTGCTTCTGGGCAACGGCATGGGCGGCTTTGGACCCAAGACGGATTTTGGCTGGGGCTACTTGTCCTCTTCCGTCACGGCGGGGGACTTTAACGGCGACGGAAAGACTGATCTCGCCGTGGCCAACTCCGGGCTTAACATCGTCAGTGTGCTGCTGGGCGACGGCCACGGCGGTTTTGGCTCCAGGAAGGACTTCGCCACGGGCTCATATCCCTTGTCCGTGGTGTCTGGTGATTTCAATGGTGACGGCAGGTCTGACTTGGCGACAGCCAACTCTCATGGAGACAGTCTAACGGTTCTGCTGAACACGACCCCGTGGCCCGGCGACGCCAATGGCGATGGGGTGGTCAACTTCAAAGACTACGTCGTTCTGGAAGGCAACTTCGGCAAGACCGGCATGGGCTTTGCCCAGGGCGATTTCAATGGCGATGGCGTGGTCACTTTCAGGGACTACATCATCCTGGAGGCGAACTTTGGCAAGGGGAGCGTGGTGCAGTCGCCAGCGCCGGCATCGCTGTCGGCGGCCTTCAGCGCCGCGCCGGCTGCTTCAGTAGATGCACGCCTGCAAACTCCGCCGACGTGGTACCTGGACGGTCAGGGATTTGTCGGGCCCATTGCTCCGGCGGGCTTGCAGCAGCGGGCTCACGCGACGGGGAATTGGGGGCTGCTCAAAGGCTTTGGCAAGGTTGATGCCTCGGTCATCGATGATCTGCTGGGTAAGGGCAGGTTGATCTAGGCCCGCGTGGTTGCTTCGCTTCGCTGCGCAAACCACGGCACCAAAGCTATCGCGCGGGCGAGACGCCCGCGACACGTAAAGGCTTCGACGCCCCCGCTGGAACGGCCTGCTGGATGGCCCGCCGGGACGGCCTGCTGGCCTGTCACATGTCCGCCAGCACCTGCCGCACTTGCTGGGAGGACAGGCCTGCGACGTGGAATTCCTTGCGCGGGTTCGTCGGGCCTGAGGCCAGCGTGACTTGGCGGGATGCTACGTTCAGGGCCTTGGCGAGGATGGCGGCGATGGCCTGGTTGGCCTTGCCCTTTTCGGCCGGGGCTGAGGTGGCGACCTTGAGGCACTCGCCCAGCACGCCCGCCACGCGGTCGCGCGAGCTGCCCGGAACGGCCTTGACGGAGATGACCGCCCCGCCCGCCACATCGCGAATCGCCACCGTTTCGATGCCCTTCATGGCTATTCTCTGTCTGGGTGCCATAGGCTGACACGACTTCGCGTCTTCTTGCGGAGGCGGGTCTGCCTATGCGGACGTCCTGCATAGGTAGAGCCGCAAAAGCGCGGCTCAACCTATGGCACCCGTGAAACGTCCTGTGGCACCCTTGGAACGTCCAACCTATGGCACCCTGGCGTGGCCGCTGGACTCCGCGGCCACGGCACCCAGCGGCCACGGCACCCCGGCTGGGCTCCGCCGGCCACGGCATCGGGCACCCGCCCTCCTACTTCAGCATGCCCTGCCGCTTGGCGTACTCGAAGATCCCGCCGGCCTCGATGATCGGCGTGACGTCGCCCAGCGGCTGGAGCGGGAAGCTCTTGCCTGTCCGCAGGTTCTTGATGGTAGCCTTGGCCACGTCCAGCTCGGCCTCGTCGCCGGTGTCAAACTCCCCCACCAGCCGCTCGGCCGTCTCCAGCGGAATGATGTACGCGCCGTTGATCGTGTTGCGATAGAAGATTCGCGCGTACGACTGGGCCACCACGGCCTTGACGCCTGCCTCGGCCAGGGCCAGCGGGGCGTGCTCGCGGCTGGAACCGCAGCCAAAATTCTTGCCCGCAATCACCAGCACGTACGGGCTGGTGAACGCATGGGCCGCCACGAAGGGAATCTTGCCCTTGGGCAGCCCCGACTCGTCGATGGGCATGCCGGACATGGCATACTTGCCGAAGAACTTCCGCTCCTCGGGCGTCGAAGGGTCATAGGACAGGTACTTGGCCGGGATAATCTGGTCAGTGTCGATATTGTCGCCGGCGACGAAAACCTTGCCGCAAATCATTTTTTCCATGGCATTCATCCTCAAAGTCGTTCGACGCGGCATTGTAGTGCAGGCCGGGGGAAAACCGAAGCGGCAAAATGACATGACTCGGCGCGAGCGATCTTTGGCCCAGCGTTGGCGTTGACAGTTCGCGCTGGCGCGGAGAGGACGGCGCCAACGATGCGAACTCCCACGTTTCCAATCCCATCGGCTCACAATCACTAGCGCCGTAACAGCTTGCAGAATTCGGGATTCGTGATATACTAGCGTTACGATTCGTCTGACGCGTCTCTCATCTGAGTGAAGACGAGATCGGTCCGGTGAGCGATGTCTTCACCGTGGCCGGCCACGCTGTTGAGTTGGTCGCCCAGGCGGGCAACCTGAGGAGAGCCTATGTCGTCCACGTCTAGGTCCAGACGCCGTCGTTGCACGAACGTCTCTTCGTCCAGCATGATGGAAACCCTTGAACCGCGGCTGTTGCTTTCGGGGCTGCCGGCGTTCGTGAACACTGGCATTGGCGGCGGCGGGGCCATGTTCCAGGTCACCGTCTCGCCCTACGATCAGAACTACGTCCAACTGGCCTGCGACATGAGCGGCGACTACCGCACGCTCGACGGCGGGGCCTCGTGGGAGCTTGCCCCCTTCAAACAGATAGGCTCCTCCTACAACGTGCGGCCGGCCTTTTCTTTGACCAAGACGTATTGGGCCGACTCGTACCAGAACCTGTTTTACGTCAGTTCGGACAAGGGCGCGACGTGGATCAACATGTCGACGAGCGCCTCTGGCACGATCCAGTACATCGGCGCCATCAGCGGCAGCCCCGACAAGGTCTTCCTGGGCACCAGCACCGGGCTGTGGCAGAGCCTCAATGGCGGCACGACGTGGACCCAGGTCGCCACGGGCAGCTGCACCGGCATCACGACCGTGGGCTCCAACTACATCTATGCCGTGCTGGGGACCACGCTCAAGCAGAGCAGTGACGGCGGCGCGACGTGGAACACGCTTACCGTCACCGGCGCCGGCACGCACGCGCTCAAGCGCGTGGCAGCCGCGCAGAGCGGCTCCAATCAGCCATACGTGTTCGTCATCGGCGACCAGGTGGGCGTTATCCGCTCCACCGACGGCGGGGCGACCTGGGGCACTGTCCAGGGCTGGAACAACCAGGGCGAGATACTGATTTCCCCGGGCCAGACGCAGAAGGTCTGGACCTGCCAGACCAAACAGAGCTACGACTCCGTCTGGGTCTCTGGCAACGGCGGCACGAGTTGGACGAGCACCTTCAACTTTTCCACCAACGTGACCAAGTCCTGGGTGCAGCCCGTGCTGCACTGGGGCTACGTGATCGACGACGGCGGCCTGGGCGTGGGCACGGACCCGAACACGGCCTATATCGTCACGCAGGAGGCAGTCTACAAGACCACCAATGGCGGGACGAGCTGGGTCCAGGACATCGACACCAACGTCGGCGGGAGCGTCTACAAGTCCATCGGCCTGGAAGTCTCCGCCTGCTATAACTATCAGTGGGATCCGAATAATCACAGTAATCAGTTCGCCAGCTTCGGCGATTTCGGGCTGATTCGCAGCAGCGACGGTGGGAGCACGTGGCAGTGGTCAGAGAGCGGCAACCCCTGGCCAAACAGTACGTATGCAGTCGTGTTTGATCCCAGCGTCCCCAACAAGATTTATGCGGCCGCCAGCAGCGCGCACCAGATCCCGACGTGGATCGACATCAACGACGTCGGCAGCCTTGGCGGCGGCGTGATTGTCAGCACCAACGACGGCGCCAACTGGAGCAAGCTGGGCACGGGACTGCCGAATGAGGCATGCACGGGCTTGGTGCTCGACCCGACCTCGCCGCCCTCGGCGCGCGTGCTGTACGCCAGCATGTATAACAGCGGCGTGTGGAAGTCCAGTGACGGCGGGGCCACGTGGGTCGCCAAGCCCGGCGTCGGCTTCTCCGACAACCACCACGCCGCGCGGCTCTACCGCGACGGGGCCACGGGCTACCTGTACTGTGTGGTGACGGCCTTCCGCGTCAACAACACCTTCACCAAGGGCGGGCTGTTCCGCTCCACTAATGGTGGCGATACATGGACGGATCTGACTAATCGGCAGTTCGCCTGGCCGACGGACGTGGCGGTGGTGGATTCCAACACGATGTATCTCAGTGCGGCCACCGGCGGCGGTTATGCCCAAGGCGGCGCCTGGAAGACCACCAACGGCGGGGCAACGTGGACGCGCGTCCTGTCGGAGTCGCTGATCTCTACCTACCATGCACCGACGTTCACACAGTCCATGACCGTGGCTGTGTACCCTGACAACCCGAACATCGTCTATTGCGGCACGGACCTCCAAGGGCTGTGGGTGAGCCAGGACGCCGGCATGACCTGGGCACCGTTCACCAACCTGCAGTTCGGCTCCATAAGCAAGATCGCCTTCGACCCCACCGATCACACCCAGATGTACCTGTGCAGCGGCGGCGCGGGCATCTTCCACGGTTACTACTTGCCGGCCCTGCCAGGCGACGCCAACGCCGACGGCAACGTCAACTTCAGAGATTACATCGTCCTGGAAGGCAACTTCGGCAAGACGGGCGTGAGCTTCGCCGGCGGAGATTTCAACGGCGACAACGTAGTCAATTTCAAGGACTACATCATTCTGGAATCCAACTTCGGCACGACCATCTATTCTGCGCCGTCGGTCGCTCCGTCCCTTGCCCCGCTGTCGGCGAGCGTCAGCACGACGGTTGTGTCGGCGTCGGTGGAGCAGGCTCGCCAGTTCCTGCTGCCGATTGCGGGCACGTCGTCCCTGAAATTCGCCAACAAGTTGGCACTGTTTCACCTGGGCAGGCCGCTCGACAAGTCGCTGTAATCGATCGGAGAGCCGGCATGTTCGCGCGGCTTGTCTGCCGGCAAGGCCTGCGGACCTCAGGTAGGTCGGGCAGAAGCCCGACGACTTGTGCCCACAGGTGACGTCGGGCGTGGTTGCTCCGCTTCGCTGCGCAAACCACGGCACCCTGACGCGCGGGTCCCGCCAACTCGCTCGGTGCAACATGGTCACGCCAACAACGCCAACAAACGCCAGCAGCCTGACCATGCCAGCCTCCCGAATCGGTTCTCTACGCACCAGGCCATATTCTCTACCCTATGCCCCACGACCTATGCCATACGACCTGCCGTAACACCCGCACTTTGCACCGCGCTGGCGGACATTCGCGCTGGCGGCCTCTTGCCAGGAAGCCCCGGCTGCGATACAGTGCTCCTTTCCAAAATTGAGGTCCCTGATGATTCATTTATCGCAGTTTGATCCCGAGGCCTATGCCATCGCGCAGGCCGAACTGGAACGCCAGCGTAACACGCTGGAATTGATCGCTTCGGAAAACCACGCCTCGGCCGCCGTGCTGGAGGCCAACGCCTCGGCCCTGAGCGACAAGTACGCCGAAGGCTACCCGCACAAGCGCTACTACAACGGTTGCGAGAACGCCGACCGGGCCGAATTGCTGGCCATCGACCGCGCCAAGGCCATTTTCGGCGCCGAGCACGCCAACGTCCAGCCACATTGCGGCACCAGCGCCAACATCGCCTGCTACATGGCCGCTCTGGGCGCCCGCGACAAGATCATGGGCATGGACCTGGCCCACGGCGGGCACCTTTCCCACGGGCTGCCGATCAATTATTCGGGCATGTACTACGACGTGACCAGCTACACCGTCAACACCAGCACCGAACGGCTGGACATGGACGAGATTCGCGACCTGGCCAAGCGGGCCAAGCCCAAGCTGATCATCGCCGGGGCGTCGGCGTATAGCCGCACCATCGACTTTGCCGCCTTCGCGCAGATCGCCCACGAGATCGGCGCGTTCCTGCTGGCTGACATCGCCCACATCGCCGGGCTGGTGGTCGGCAAGGTGCATCCCTCGCCGGTGCCGCATGCCGACTTTGTCACCACCACCACGCACAAGACCCTGCGCGGGCCGCGCGGCGCACTGATCCTGTGTCGCGAGGCATGGGCCAAGAAGGTCGATTCGGCCGTATTCCCCGGCCTGCAGGGCGGGCCGTTCATGCATTCGATCTTGGCCAAGGCCGTGGCCTTTGCCGAGGCCGCCAAGCCGGAGTTCGCCGTGTATGCCGCGCAGATCGTCGCCAACGCCCGCGAGTTAGCGGCCGCGATGACGGAGAAGGGCTGGCGCGTGGTTACCGGCGGCACGGACAATCACATGTTCCTGATCGACCTGCGCAGCCGCAAAGCCGAACTGACCGGTCGCGAGGCCGCACACTGGCTAAGCAACGCGGGCATCATCGCCAACAAGAACAAGATTCCCTTCGACCCGCGGCCGCCGGCCCAGACCTCGGGGCTGCGTTTTGGCACGCCGGCCACCACCAGCCG
Source organism: uncultured Planctomycetota bacterium (assembly GCA_903892515.1). Lineage (GTDB taxonomy): Bacteria > Planctomycetota > Phycisphaerae > SM23-33 > SM23-33 > CAITIS01. Next base: position 31,103 of record CAITIS010000102.1, read on the forward strand.
CGGCATGCAGCAGGCCCAGATGCGCCAGATCGCCCAGTGGATCGACGACATCCTCAGCCACGACGGCGACGAGGCCATTACGACCCGCATCGCCGGGCAAGTCCGCGAACTGGGTCAGCAGTTCCCAGTGCCCAATCAAGAATAAGGTCGTAGGTCGTAGGTCATAGGTCGTAGTCGTTATGCGGCTGTCTGCGCCTGCTTTGCAGGGCAAGGCGAAGGGAGTCAGGATTGCGAGCTTCTGGCTACGTGCTGCGTGGTGCGAAGCGTACGTCCGGCCGTTGTGTTGCCGTTGTTCCCTACGACCTATGACCTACGACCTACGACCTGATTTCTATGCGAAGCATCTACCGCATCCTGGACGCCAACTTTAACCGCAGCCGCGAGGCCTTGCGGGTGGTCGAGGATTTCGCCCGCTTCCTGCTCGATGACGCCGCCCTGGCCGGCATCGCCAAGGATCTCCGCAGCGACTTGGCGCAGGTGCTGCAAGCCCTGCCCGCTGACGAACTGCTGGCGGATCGCGACACCCCCGGCGACGTCGGCACGGAATTGACCAGCCCTGTCGAGGCCGCGCGATCCGACGCCCCTGCCGTCGCCACGGCCGCGTGCAAGCGGCTCTCCGAAGCCCTGCGCACGCTGGAAGAATATGCCAAGATCGTCGCGCCCGCCCAAGCCCCCCGCCTGGAGAGAATGCGCTACGCCAGCTACACGCTGGAGCAGCGACTCGCCCATCGCATCGCTGTCGGCGACCGCTTCGCCCGCGTGAAGCTCTATGTCCTGCTGACCAGCCGGCTATGTCGGCAGGACGTGCTTGCGACGGCATCGGCCGTGCTGGAGGGCGGGGCCGAGTGCATACAGCTTCGTGAAAAAGACATGCCCCACGGCCAGTTGCTTGGGTTGGCGGGCAAGCTGCGCGAGTTGACGCAGCGGCGCGGTGCACTGTTCATCCTGAACGACCGGGCAGACATTGCGGCCCTGGTCGGCGCCGATGGCGTGCATGTGGGACAGGACGATCTGCCCATATCGGCCGCTCGCAAACTGCTGCCGCTGGCGGGGCTGGTGGGCCAATCCACGCACAACGTCGGTCAGGCTCACGCAGCTGTGGCGGCTGGAGCCGATTACATCGGCGTCGGGCCGATGTTCGCCACGCAAACCAAGGACGCCGGGCCGCTGGCGGGGCTGGAGTACATGCGGCAGGTCGCCAGCGAGATCGCCCTGCCCCACGTGGCCATCGGCGGCATCTCGGCCGAGAACGTCAAGGACGTCATCGCCGCTGGCGCCAAGGCGGTGGCCGTTTGCTCCTCTGTCATCTCCGACGCCGACCCCGCCCGCGCCGCCGCTGCCATCCGACGCCAGATTCCCTGAAGCACCTGTCGCCGGTCGGAAGCGAGAGATGAGGCCCATGCGTTAGGGAATGTGTGCCCATAGGTCAGACGATGGGTGCCATAGGTTGGGCCGCGCTGTTGCGGCACTACCTATGCGGGACGTCGAACATGGCCAGCGTCGCCTCGCCGCCGGCTCAGCGACTCAGGCCATGACGCCCGGGTCAGCCCCATACAGAACCTTTAACAGCCGAGGGCGGCTGTGCCACGGGGACGCCACGCGGGCGCCATACGGATGTCACACGAATGTCACGCCCTTGACTTTCCTCGCGTCTTGCCGCATGAATTACCGCATGAAACCGAATCCAAATGATTTTCGCGTTCGGGCCGAGCAGATTCGCAACCTCGATATCGCCATTCCCGTCGGAAGCATCGGCGGGTACGGCCCCAACGGCGAGGTGATCTATCTTCGTCAGCCCGCCGCCGCACCGGCCGTGCTGATCGACACCCGCGACAACGTCAAGGCCACCTTCGCCGCCAACGGCTCGGTCGCCTTCGTCGTCACCCGCCCCGAGGGCTGGGAAATCCCCGTGCTCAGCGGCAGCTTCGACATCTTCGAGAAGCGTGAGATGGGCACGCTGTCGGGCAACGTCTGGCTGGACCTGACCGACCGGAGCGGCAAGGGCAAGGGCCTCAGCCGGATCGTCTCGCTGGTCAATCCCTCGCTCGAGGTCAACCTGCCGGCCAAGTCGCGTAAGATCGTCAAACTCGAACGGCCGGTACGTGAGATCTTCTATTGCGCCGACGTTGACGCCGGCGAGGGCGTCGCTTTCACCTCGGTGCTGCGGATGTCGCTGGTCGTCACGCCGGCCGGTCCTGCCATCCTGCGGCAAGTGTACCTGCGCAACACCGGCAGAAAGGCCATCACCGGCAACCTGTGGGGATTCTTTAATCTCCACGGCACGCAGAAACGCGTCTACGATAAGGAAATCTGGTACGACATGGGCCTGCCGCTCTCGCCGGCTGAGACCGTTAGCTCCTGCACCGTGCCGTACACCGACATCGTCCAGGTCAAGCGCGTCAGTTCCGCCGTCACGCCGGGCTTCAAGCCGGTGGCCGCCACGTGCAGCTACCTGTCCTTCGTGGGCGACAGCGGGCAATTCTCGCTGCTGCCTGAGGCGGTCAAACGCGGCGAGCTGAGCGAGGCCAAGAAGTACGGCGGCTTCAACCGCTTCACGGCCCCGACCATCGCGGCCAACCAGTTCAGCGTGAACCTGCCGGCGGGAAAGAGCGCCTGCCTGGAGCAGTCGCTGCTGTACGTGGCCAACGAGGCTATCGTCGGGAAGTTCCGCACCGATTCCAGTGCGCCCAAGCCCGGTTTTGTCGCGGCCAAGGCTCGCTACCTCCAGGCCGCCAAGCAGCTCACCCGCCGCACGCCGGACGTGGCCGCCATCGCGGCCGTCAAGCCCGCCAGCGAGGAAGGCATCGCCCGCTACTTCCACGTGGAATTGCCCACGCAGCAGGGCGAGGCGGAATTCATCAACTCCGTCTGGGCGAGCATGCCCGACATGTATGGGCGAAATTACGGCGGCAAGATCGCCGACGGCGTCGAGCTGCCCTTCCGCGACCGCTGCCAGGACCTCCGGCCAGTGATCGCGCTGTTCCCTGGCCGGGTGCGCGAGGACTTGGTTCATGCCGCCGGCTTCATGTACCAGACGAGCGAAACGCCCATCTCCACCAAGAAGCGGTTGACGCTGCTGGAAAAACTCCACGGCTGCTACCCGCGGCAGATCGCCAGCCTGTGGCTGGACCGGCGTGGGGCGATCTTCAACGATAATCGCCCCTTCGCCGATAGCGCCATCTGGCTCGTCGAGACCATCATCCGCTACGTCCGCGAGACCGGCGACGTGTCCATCCTGCTCGAAGAAGCCACCACGGTCGAGTTCGCCGACGTGGCCAATCCCATCAGCATCCGCGGCGGCAAGAAGCGGCAGACCATCATCGAGGCCATGCTGCAAATCCTGGCCATGTACGAGCGGCTGTGTACGGATTCGCCGTATGGCATGGTGCAGATCCTGTACGGCGACTGGGCCGACCCGGTGGACCTGTTCGGCACTGACCGCATCGGCGATGCCACGCGGCGCGGCTATGGCCGGGGCGTAAGCGTCCGGCTGTCGGCGCACGTGTTCGTCGTGGCGCTGCAGGCGATCGACGCGCTGGGCATTCCGGCCGTGGCCGAGACCGTCGCTGGCGCCCTGCCGCTGGATGAGGCCGTCGAGGCCCTGAAGGCTTTCGCCAACCGGCTGCGCAGTTCGACGATCAAGTATGCGTGGGAAGATGCCCGCGGCAAGAAGGCCGGCGCGGGCTTCATCGACTCGATTCACGAACTCAAGAAGGACGGCAAGGCGCCGAAGCTGGCCAAGGGCGAGATCGGCTACACGCTGGGCTCGATGAACCCCAAGCGCGAGTTCGACGGCGTGCCGCGCCGCGTGCTGACCACGATGGCGTACGGCCTGCGGATGCTCACGGCTGAGCGCGAGTACTTGAAGCCCCTGCCCGACCGCCAGGCCAAGATCAAGGCCCTGCTGAAGACCGTCGACGAACTGGCGTATCAGAAGGACGTGGGCCTGAAGCTCTACACCACCGCCCTGGCCAACAGCACGACCACGCTGCGGTACGTCGGCAGGATGGGCCTGCTGCCCACCGGCTGTGCGGAAAACGGCGAATACCATCACGCCCAGTCGTTCATGCACCGCTTCCGGCTGGACGTGCCGGGCCAGGCCGACCGGACGTGGAGCCAGTTCCGCGAGATTCTCTCCGTCACGCGCGATGGAAAACTCATGGGCCCCTTTGACAGCCTGACCAACTCCTACGCCAGCGACCCCAGCGACCCGTACTTCGGCGCGGGCATGATCTTCGGCCTGTCGGGCACGGCCGACCTGGCGATCGAGACGGCCGAAAAGATCGTGGGCATCGACCTGGACCTGGTCGACGAGCGGCGCGCCAACCTGCGAATCACGCCCACGCTGCCCAAGCACTTCGAGCAGACACTGTCCTTCCAGCGCGTGATTCATCAGTGCGTTTCCAAGGGCAAGTACCGCGAGATTCCGCTGCACGTGAACATCCGCAAGGCCGGCCGCGGCGAGACCGCCGGCGTCAGCATCAATGGCCGAGCGGCGGCGAAGGCCGAAATCGCGAACGTGTCGGGCTTCAAGAAGATCGATGTGGAGATTCGGATGTAGGAACAGTTCCGAGTGGTTAGTTCCTAGTTCCTAGTTCCTAGTTCCTAGTTCCTAGTTCTTAGTTAAACAGCTACAAGCGCGGCGAGTCTCCGGACTCGCCGCGTGCTTTTCGTAAACAGTTGGGACTCGCGGATACGCTCGGCCCACCCTACAGGATCGCTCGGACAGCACGCCGTCCGCAGAACCCCTCGCGGAGCTCGCGAACCTGCGGACCCTACAACTCACGCGTAGCTGTGCAGTCCGCTCAGCAGGTAGTTAACGCCGAACCAGGTGAAGGCCATGACCGCACAGCCAATGACCGCCAGCAAGGCCGTCCAAACGCCGCGATTGTCCCGTGGCAGCACGTATCTAATATGCACGATGAGCAAATAGACCAGGAAAGTTTCCAAGCCCCAGGTTTCCTTGGGATCCCAGCCCCACCACCGGCCCCAGGCGTGGTCGCCCCAGAACGCCCCCAGGGCCACGCCCACGCCCACCAGCCAGCAGCCAAGCTGGATCAGAATCAAATTCGAGCGGTCCAGGTCCGCCAGCAGCGATGCTTCGCGTGCCAGCGCCGCATCGTCCGGGCCACCGGCCAAATCCGCGCCTGCCGATAGCACGCCCTCGCTGCCTTCCTGCTTGCTCACCGCCACGATCAGGTACGCGATCGAGATCACCAGCGACATGCCGATGACCGCATAGCCGATCATCAACGTAGCCACGTGCCAGGCCAGGATCGGCGTGTTCAGGATGCCGTGCGGGGCCTCGATCTGCCACCCGACGGCCGTCTGGTTGAAATAGGCCGTCAGCAGCCCCACGCAGGAGAAGATCGACGCCGCCAGCGCGAAGAACCAGCGCCGCAGCAGAATCTCCAGCACCGTCGCAGCCAGGCAGGACAACACCGCCGCCGTCAGGATCGACTCGTACTGGTTCGTCATCGGCGGCAGGTGCCAGCCCCGCCCGCTGAGGATCCACCGAATCACAAACCCCGCCAGCAGAAACGCGCTGACCAGCAGGAAGATGACAAACCCGCCCACGCCCCAGCCCTTGCTGCGCAGCGATACCGCCACCAGCAGCACAATCGTCGCCAGCGCGAAGCCAATCCACGCCAGCGAGAAGCCGGCGACGCGGTTATGGAAGAGTTCCAGCGAACGCTGCCAGGCCGGCAGCCCCGCCTTCTCGGCCCGAGCGGTCAGATCGATTGCCAGCGACTTCAGCATAGCGTTGGCCTTGTCAGCGTCACGGGCCCGCCAGGCCTGGCGAAGGTCATCGAATCGCTGCGACAGTTCCGGCTCGGCCTCGCGCAATTCATGGGCGTTGAGGTAGACATCGCCCGACCGCGGCGCCACCAGCCCGACCGAGCCGATCTTGACGAAGTCGTCCACGCTCTCCCAGAACCGCCCCAGCGCCGAACGCAGTTTCAGATCATCTTGCAGGGTTATCAGGGCCTGGATATCCCGGCCAAGCCGGTCCATCCTCAACTCGTTCATCCGCACGCGCCGCTCCCGCACCAGGGCCTGAACGGATTCCTCCGCCATCAGCCCCTCGGGCGGCAAGTGGCCGGTGGCCCGCAGCATCGTGGCCGTCTCGATGCCCAGCACCGGTAGCAGGCGGTCGCGCAGGACACCCGAGTGCACATCGATTATCGGCTTGTTGAGGTACGCCCCGGCGTTGAAGTACATCTCCAGGAAGCAAAAGGCCGAGCCGGTGTTGTCGATGCTGCTCTTGCCGTAAAAGCCCGCCACCATGCCGCGAGCGACGCTGTCGAGGATCTTCACCCTCCCGGCTTGTTGGGCGGGCAAGAGTTCCCACGCCCGCGCGTCCACCTTGGCGGCGAAGTCGCGCGTGGCCTGGTCGAAGACCTGGGCCGACGCCAAGCCCCCAAGCAGCGCCAGCATCAAAGTAATCAGTACCGACTTCATGGCGTGCTCCTCCGCCCCCGCCGCAGCAGGATGGGCTTGACATAAAACCCGTACGGGATGCCGATGCAGATCAGGCCCATGCCCGTCCACACCGCCCAGATGCCGCTCTCGCCGCCGCCCAGCAGCACGATGGTCAGCGGGCGATTCGGATCGCCCAGCCACGTGCCCTGGTACAGCCGGTACTCGCCCAGCCGGACGGGCTTATTCAGGCGGCACTGCATGCTCGACAGCACCCCGCCGGAGTCGCCCAGCACGTTGATGTCGCAGATGTAGTCCTTGGGAATGCCCGAGCCGGGATACGTTTCGTATTGAGCCCGCGTGATCTGAATCGGGTGCGGCAGCTTGCGGTATTCCTGGGACACTTGCAGGAACAGCCAGCGCCCGCCGCCCAGCGGCAGAGCGGCCAAATCGGGATCGGCCGGGTCGGTCTTGTGCAGGATCGTGTCGTACGAGACCCACTGCCGCTGATGCCACTCTCCAATGCCGATCTCGACCTCAGCGGCTGGACGCGCCTTCTCCAGCGGCACGGGATGAATCGCCGTCTTGCGCCACGCCCGCGAATAGAACTGCCCCACCGACAGCACGAGCTTCCGCCCGGCCACCGTCAACTCAATGTCCTTGCTGACCGCCAGCGGAACTTCGTCCTTCTTGCCGTCGGCGTGGATGACGATCACCTGCCCCGGCGCTTCAGCCTTGCCCGTGAGGAAGATCACCTCGGCCCCCGCCGACGTGGCGGCCGCGAGCATCTCAGGCGAAACGCCCGCCGGCTCGTAGCGGACCGTGTAACCATTGCCCTGCATGACGCGGGCGAAAATATACGCCGGCGCCAGCACTTCCTGCAGCGGCTGCGCCTGGGCGTCGATGATTGTCACGCCCACGCCGGGGCTTTCCACCGGGCCGTCGTCCTGCCACTGATAGTCCGTCATGGCGGCCTGGACAAATTGGCGGGCCTCAACGCTGACGCCCGTCGGCAGCTTGGGCACGACGCCCGACACGCTGGTGACGCCGCCGTTCTTGTCAAAGGTCGATTGCTGCAACTCCGGCTGAGGCGCTAGCGGCACGCCGCGTAACTCGCCTTGGCCATCCTGAGTCACCTGCGCGTACAAGGCCGTGGTGTAGTCGAGATAGAGCTTGTCGGTGGGCTCAAAGGCCATCTCCGCCGATGGCCGCTGGTTGGCAACCAGGCCGTGGGCGGGATGCGCCATGAACCACACCGACCCGCACGCCAGCAGCAGCGTGCCGGCGTGAGCCAGCCACGCCCCTAGCCGCGCCGCCCGCAGCGGCAGCCGCAGCAGCGTCGAAAGGGTCATGTTGAGAATCAGCAGCCCCAGAATCGCCTTGAGCGGCCAGATGGTATAAGGCCAAGTCGGCGCGTTACCCGGCAGGACCGAGAACGCAGCCAAGTAAACAAAGAGGATGACCAGCAGCGTCAGCCCCAGCGGCAGGCCGGAGATAACGCCCACTAGGCCGCGGGACCTGAGCGACGCATCGAGGCTGCGATCTTGGGTAACCTTCGGTTTGTTCACGCGTTATGAAGTCCTTTCGTGTCTCCTCACAATAGGCGGCGCACCGGGGTGTTTCAAGGGCGATAAGAAGGGTGGCATGGCCATCCGCCTGTCGTTTAAGGCGGTGACCATGCTAGGCTCGCCTGCACAGCCTGACGATACTGGCAACGAAACAGAACCGTTGGGAACGATTCGGAACCGCTGGGAACCAAACGGAACGAAACGGAACCATTTGGAACGTTTCGGCACGTAGGTCCAGTCGCTGATCGTGCTGCCCGCCAAACCCTTGTGCACCCAGCGACGCTTTGACGCCGCGTTGCGAGCGATGAGCACACCCCATGCGCACATCCGCGCAGCCTTCCGCACGGCGGGTGCCATGGCCAGGCTGTCGTCTTAGTCTGGCCATGCATGGACGCATTGCATGGCCAGCCCTGAACGGCGGACTGACCATGGCACCCTTCCCGGCCGCTCTTCACTTGTGAAGCGTTCTCCCCCCAGCCGCCCTGTGGCTGGAGGTTCATCTATAGAAGGGGCGATGAACCTCGCGGCGCGCACGCGGCCATTCACCCCAGCCGATTCTCCCTGGCCGGCCGGCACTTCCGATGTGATGGATACCTCGCCCTCCAGAGGCGCGAGCGCGCGCGAGGCCATTGGATGGCAATGCGCATCGTGACCTGGGCGGCATGGTCATCCGCCTGTCGTGTAAGGCGGTGACCATGCTCGGGCTCTCAGCATGGTCATCCCAAACGACGGGACTGACCATGCCACCCGACTGAAAGGGCGGCATATTCGTTCTCCCGACCTTTCAGGGCTACGCGTATGGGCGATCTACCCAGGGCGGCGCTTCGCTCTGCCCTGGGCTGGACTCTCTGAGCCTTTCAGGCTCTCGCACTCGTTTATCTTAGCACCGGGCGAGACGGCCAGCGGTGACCATGCCACTGCCCGGTGCGTATTCGTTCTGTGTTCTGTTGTGTTCTCTTTCAAATCGAAATACGAAAATCGCAAATCGAAAATCAAACAAGAAGGCCCCGCCAGAGGTTCGCTCTGGCGGGGCCTGGTACTCGTTCGCACGGTTACATCGCTGAGACTACTCTTCGGCCGGGGCCTCGGGGGCTGCCACCGGAGCAGCTGCGGCGGGCTTGATGGCCTTGGCGGGCTTGGCGGCCGGGGCGGCGGAAGCATCGCCCTCTTCAGCGGCCGAGTTCGTGCCCATCTCGTCGGTCGTCAGGAGCCGGTCCTGCGGCAGGATCCAGATCTCGACGCGGCGGTTGGCCACGTTGCCCTTGTTGCCGGCGGCGTTGGGAGCAATCGGGTGGTACTTGCTGAAGCCCAGCGCGCCCATCCGGTTCTGGCTGATGCCGTCGGTGAACAGGGCCTGGATCACCGCCAGCGAACGGTGGACCGACAGGCCCCAGTTGGTCCTGTGCTCAGCCTTGCTGGTTTCCTTCTTCAGCGGCATGTCGTCGGTGTGGCCGGCGATGTACAGGCTGAACGCCTGGGCGTCAGCTGAGTTCATCACGTTGGCCAGTTCCTTCAACGCCGCCAAAGCAGCCGGCTTAATCACCGTCGAACCCGGATCAAAGGTCATGTCCGCCTTGACCCGCAACATGCCCTTGGTCGCGTCAAACTCGAAAAGATCGGGATACTTGGCTGCCAAGGCGGCAAGCGTGTCGGTCAGGCCCTTGGGCAGCGCCGGCAACGCCATCGGCATGGCCTGAGCGCCACGATCCTTCAGCAGCGCCTTGAGCTTGTTCAGCTCAGCCGTCAGCAGATCGTTCTCGTGCTGCAGGTTGGCAATGATCTTGTCCTTGGCGGCCAGTTCGGCCTGGCGAGCGGCCAGTTCCTTCTTGAGACCGTCATTTTCCTGGCGCAGCGCCAGCAACTCAGCCTGGGCCTTCTGCAACTCTTCCATGGCCCGACGGCTGCCATTGGCCGCGTTCTGGAAATCTGCTTCCGAGCGACACCCGACCACCGTGACCGAAAGCAGCCCCACCAGGACCACCGCGGCCAACTTCCATTTGCTACCCATGTCGAATCCTTTCTTCTGCCAGACGTGTTTTATTAGCACCCTAAGGGCACAGTATTCTCAACAAACGACTGCTTTACCGCAGAGAACGCCGAGATCGCAAAGAAAATACAACTGCCCAACCACATGGTTAAGCCGTCTCGTTTTCTCTCTGCGTCCTTTGCGGCCTCTGCGGTGAGTTCCGAATTCGTTACTTTTGTGTCAAGGCGGCAGAGCGAGTCGCCGCCGAACGACCGGTCACGTACCCGATCACCGCCAACAGGATCGCCACCACGGCCACCGCGGCCAGCACGATCGGCAAGTTCTCCTGCAGCGCCGCCACATAGCTCGGCAGCACGTCGGGGCTGATCAGCAGCGGAACGGCCACCGCCGCCAACACCAGCATAATGATGCAACAGGCGATGGCAAGCCCCGAGAAAAGTCCCGCCATGGGGTCGAAGGCATGAACGACTGCCGGCTCGACGGCCGGGGCGGAGGCCGAAACGTTCTCTTCGCTGAGGATCTGCTCGTCGGCCACGGCCTCGGCCATGCCCGTGCCGCTGACAACGGCTGTGCCGCTGCCGGTGGCGCTGGCGCCGGCGGCGCTTTCGACGTTGATATCTTCCAGCACCGCGCCCAGCGAGGTGTCGTCAGGCTCGCGCGTCAGGTCCAGCAGGCCGCTGCCGCTGCCGACTTCAGCCGACAGGCCATCTTCCACCGACGGGGACATCATGGTCTTGGCCATGGGGTCGGCGGCTTCAATTTCCAGGTCGGCCTCGTCAAAAACGCTCACGCCGCCCTGGCTGGTCGGCACGGTGTCTTCCTTGGTGGGAACCGTGCCCAAGCCGCTGTCCTCGGACAGGGCGATGGCGTCATGGGCGGCCGTGCTGTCTGCCGGGGAGAGGATGATCTCGCCGCTGTCGCCGGAAGCCGGCATTGCCGGCGGAGGCGCCGAGGCGACCATCGGCTCGTTGGCGGCCAAGGCCTCGACCTCCTCGGCCTTGAACATCTTGCGCGGACCGTCGGCAAAGACGCGCAGCTTGCCGTCGGCCACGAGCTTGGCGATCTGAGCGGCGGCCAGGCCCAGCTTCTGCGAGGCCTCCTGCTCGGAATAGTACATCTTCTTGCCCATGAAAACTCCTTGCGTCGGCTAGGGCTGACTGGCCGGCGTCACGTCTTTCACCCGCCGTGCGTTGCGGACCAAATCGTTGATCTCCGACAGCGGCGGCTCGGTGTTGTATTCGTCCAGTTGCCGGTCGAACAGGAAGGCCCGGGCGGACATCAACCGGAGCTTCCGGTCGCTGGGGAAGTACTGGTACACGCAGATTGTACCGCTCTGCGCGTCGATCAGATACAGCCCATAATTGTCCTTGGTGAGTTGCCCGGCGATGGCGGTGACCGGCCCGTTGGCCGAACTGGCCGAGGCCGCCGATTGCGCCGAGGCCAAGCCGGCCGGACTGACCAACTGCCAGGCCAGCAGCGCCACGACCGCCCCCAGCGTTGCCACTATGACATACGCCGTGGCCCGGGAAACGTTGCCGGATGAACCCATCTAAGGAATGCTCCTGCAAACGGGCCTTGCCGCCGCCCCTGCGACAGAACGGAAGCCTGGCCCAGCAATCGCGTCGATTATAGAAAGCGGCCAGAAAGCTGCAATAGAAAACAGCGGGAGTGAAAAGTTGGGAGTTGGGAGTTGGGAGTTGGGAGTTGGGAGTTGGGAGGGAGATCCGGGTGGGTGGCATGGTCACTGCTGTTGGGGTGAGTGTTCAGACTCACCATGTGGAGGGCATGTTCGCCAGGGCAAGTGGCGGGTCCAAACATGGTCACGCGAACAGCGTGACCATGCCACCCAACGCCGACCGCCCGCCGCATAGGTAGAGCCGCTAGAAAACGCGGCTCAACCTGTGGCACCCTGGAGCCTGGTGGCACCCTGGACTTTGACTTCGTCTTCCGATTCCCAAATCCCAAATCCCGTCTTTCCGTCTTTTCCCGATTCCCGGCTCCGCCACTACTTCCCGCTCGTCAGGCTCTCGATGGCCTCCACGGCCTGTGCCTTCATCGCGTCGGCGTCGAACCATTCCGGCGTCTGGCACTGGTTGACCTTGAGCTTGGTGACGGCATCTTCCAGCAGCGCCTTGGCCTTCTCGCGGGCGGCCGGTTCGCCAGAACCCTTCTCGATCAGGTTCCACAGCATCTGGTAGAGGTAGAAATCTTCGGCGCCCTCGCGGCAGCGCTCGAACGCCACGGCAGGGTAGATCGCGTTTCGGCCGTAGAAGATCATCATTTCATCATTGGTCCAGCCGTCGAGGTCGAAGAACTGATAGCCGTACATGTCGTTGAGGTGCCACTGCCACCGGGCCTTGACGCCCTTGCGATACTCGCTCCACTGGTACAAGCCGAAGGAGTAGCGGCTGAGGCCCTGGTTGTATATATGGACTTCCTTGCCGAGCTTGGCCGCCTCGGCGAGGACCGACTCGTCATGCACGTTCAGCGTGCTGGCGTCGAGGGTCTCAAAATACCGCTGATGCCAGTACAGCATGTCGTCCTTGCTTTCGGGCCGGGTGTTAAAGCTGACGCTGTAGGCGCCGTCGGTCCGCAGGGTCTTGGGGAAGGCCTTGGAGACCTTGCTCATCAAGGTCATGAACTCCAGCTCAGGCTCGGCATCGGCGCGGTGGCGGGTCTCGTCGCACAGCACGACGTAGATCAGCGGCCAGCCGACTTTGCGGGCGTGCTCGTCCACGGACTTCCAAGCCCGCATGAGCACCTCTTCGTAGCTCAGGCCGGTCTTCTCGGCCCAACCCTTGCCGGTCTTGCCGATCTGGTAGCCGTCGTTGATGCCCTTCAGGTTGGCGCCGCTGTAGCTGTCGACCGCGCGGGTGAAGCCGTACTCTTGCGCCAGCGTGACAAAGGCGTCCATGTCGGCAAAGTCGATCTCCGGCTTGCCGTCCTTGAAACCCTTGAGGTAGAAATTCGCCCCGCCCCCCAGCGCGTTCATGCCGTGCTGCTGGAGCAGGCGCATCGACTTGTCGATGAGAGCCGGCCAGCGATCTTTGGGCACGATCGGCGGCGGATTCATGCCGTAATAGCCCATCAGGAAGTCCGTCTGCCGGTCGAGCTTCACGGCGTGTACCGACAGCTTCAGCGGCACGCGCAGCAGATCCTTGCCCGACGCGTCGGCCAACACGAGCGTCCAACTCGCCTCGCCCGTCTTGGCGTTCTCGCCGACGTGGCAGGTGACGACGATTTCACGCGTCACGTCCTTGGGCAGGTTCACGCTCGACTGTGGCCGCAACGAATGCGGCATGACATGGTAGGAGATCGCCCCGGCCGAACGCATCATCCCGTACCACACCACGCCGACCTGCGCGTCGATGTCAGGCACCGAGCCTTCCAGGCGGATCTGGCACGTGCCCAGATCCTTCGTGGGCCGAATGGCCAGGCAAAGCGGCTCGTACTCGCCCTGCACCGCCAGACGCGAAACCGTCACGGCCTCTGGCTCAGGCGACTTGGCCGGCGGCGTGGAAGCGGGCTTGATGTCATCTTCGATTCGCGTCGGCCAGGCCACCATGCCAAGCTTCTGCCAGGCCTCCGAAACCTCGAATTTCGCGGCAGGCTTGTCCAGGCACAAAGCCATCCTGCGGAACTCATCCGCCACTGCGTCCATCTGCTCCTTGACCCAATTGGCGGCCTGGGCGTCATCAGCCTTGTAGATTGCGATGGTGGAGATGCGCGACCCGAGGATGCCGGTGGCGGAAAACGCCAGCGTCAGGTGGTCCTTGTCGACGGTGGCGTCAAAGACAACCGGATGGGCAAGCTCACTGGCCATGTACGTGTCCCACACGTCGCCCAGCGGCTCGACATTCTCGAAGCGATACAGCGCGTGGAGCGGCCCGTCGGGACGATCTTCCTGCCATGCCACTTGGCCCAGCGCCTGAATGACGCGGTGTGTGGCCTGGGCCTGCTCGCCGCCCCAAAAGCCGGAGTTCTCGTAGATGACCATGACCTTGTACTTGCCCGCGGCCAGGTCCACGCGGAAGGGCGCAAAGCTACCGTCCACGTCATCGCGAATCAGCGCCGGTCCGAAGGTCGTGTCATGGGCGGCGGCCTCGGGCACTTCGGCGATAAAGCCGTACCCAACCTTGGCGTCGTAGCGGGTCTTGGGCGACACGCCGGTCCATCCCAGTTCTACGGCTTGGCTGGCCGGGCCAAGGTCGAAGGCCCAGACGCCCTTGGGCGGAGCGGCCTTGATGAGTCGGAGGTTGTCGATGACGAGCTTGCCTTTGACGCCCTTGTCGCCAAAGCCGAAGTACACCTTGACGATGCTGTCGGCGTCGATGTCGCGGGCAATGTCGCGGTTGCGGTGGCCCGACTCGCCGCGGAACATGCCGTGGACGGGGATGGTCCAGGTGGTCTTGCCCGGGGCGAACACGGCCGATCCGTTGTAGCGATTCCAATAATCGGGCTTGGCCTGCCAGGCCTTGTCGGAAACGCCCACCGTGGCGGGCACGGGCGCATCGCCTGAGTTGAAGACGTCCAATTGCAGCGCGTCGTAGGCCGACCAATCCTCCAGAGGCTTGACCAGATGAATGAAGGTCGGTCCCTCCTCTGGGTTCCACGTGACCTCCAGGGCCTTTTGGCCATGCCCAGCGTCCTGGTCGGTCAGCGCGACCGATCCTGATCCCTGGATTAACAGGGCCTTCACATCGGCGTCGGTCTCAAAATCGTTCAGGATCAGCGTCTTGGCCTGCGGCTCGGAGGTGGCCGTGGTCTGCGCTTGCGCCGACGAGCCTGCGGCCTGCCAGATGACTATCCCCGTGACAAAAACAGCGAGCCCCAGCCCGATTCGAGAAACGCCACGACGTGAACCCAGCATAGAAGTTCTCCTTGAACGCTCGGCGTTCGGCATACGGCAGTCCAGTAGAAATCAGTGCCAACAGACGCAGACGTACCACGAACGCCCTCGGGTGTCGAGTCCCCGATGGCAAATTCGGGCCGCCGCCCACCACATTCCACGTCGGGAATCACCGGAATGGGAAAAGCTGACAAGCTTGATTGGGCCGGACCGTTAAGGTGGGTGGCATGGTCAGGCTGTTCGCGTGACCATGTTCGGACTCGATACCGCGCCATGACCACACTTTCATTGGCCCAATCATGTTTGCCCGTTGTGGGTCGAGAAAGTTCTAACATGGTCACGCGAACAGCCTGACCATGCCACCCGATTCCCGCTTCCCGCTTCCCGATTCCCGATTCCCGCCCCCGTCCTCATTGCATGCCCGGGCCTGCGCTGTTCTAATACCGCCCATGCTCGGACACGTACGCAGAACATCCCGGGCCGACGTGGGCATGTCCATTGCCTTCGTGGGCGTGGCCTATCTGGTGTGGGCGCTGACCATTGGCGTGATTCGCCACAGCATCAACAAGCTGCCGCCGGCCTTGTTTGCCGGGGCGTCAGATCTCTCGGCCGTCGTCACCAGCTTCCGGGCCGCCGCCGTCAACGGGGCCTTGATCTGGGACGTCTGCGGCGTGACCTGGCTGCTGATCTCGCTGGTGCTGGTCGTCGGGGCTGCCCGGCAGCGTTGGAGCGTCTCGTGGGCGTGGTTTTCCGTGCTGCTGCAAGCTCTGGCGTGCGTGCTGCTGGGACTGTGGGGCGTACTGGGCATGCTGACGCTGCGCGGCGTGGCGTCGTCGATGCCATCGGCCGCTCCCAGCGCGGGCTGGACGACCTTCTCTATCGCCTTCGCTATCGCCCTGCTGCTGTGGGCCACTGTGCTGGTGTGGCTGCTGAGCGAGCGTGCCCGGCTGCGGCGCGGTCCAAGCCTTCGCGACGGCCTGCGTACCCACGTCGGATCATAGCCTCGGCGTCCCGCTCCCGCGCCATGGCCGAAAGCTTCATTCGCCGCTCCACGCGCCCCGCCCATAACACCAGGCCAAATGCCAGCCACGTCGTGATGCTGCCCAGCGTGTCGTAGAACATGTCGCCGTAATCGAATTGCCGCGTGGACAGCTTTTCCTGCGCCACTTCGCCCAGCGACAGCGCCCCCGCCGCCACGACCATCGGCAGCAGACTGCTCCACCACCGCCGGCACCGGCCCTGCCAGATGAACACGCCGCAGGCCACCACGCCCGCCAGGTAATGCGCGATGCGGTCATCGAGCATGCAGCCGCAGAGCGGGTCTTCCAGCAGCCGCTTGGCCAGCCCCAGCACCAGCAGCACCAGGCCAAAGATCATCGCCACGGGCCAGCCATTGATGGTCTTCTGCTCATGGCCCATCATGTGCGGCAGCAGGCCTAGCGCAAACCCGGCGATCATTACCGATGAAGGCAGCGCCAGCCCGCCCTCCGAGAGCAGCGTCAAGCCCGCCAACATCGACGCCCCCAGCCACAGAACGGTTCGCGCCTGCTCCTGGCCGCCAGAGCCCCGACCCGCCAGCAGGCTGCGAATCATGCAGAACGCCATGCCCAGAATTACGCTGGCCAGGCCGATGATGCCGGCGCTCCGGCCGATCATAACCCAGCCGGCTGAGTGCGAATTGCCCATCGCCCCGGTGCTCTGCCACCCGCCGAGCAAGCTGAAGTGTTCTCGCATCGTCGGCCAGGACACCAGCGCCGCGCCCGTGGCCGCAGCACCCAGAATCAGCACCGCCAAGACGGCCTTGGATCCCCGCCGGCCGGGTAATACCAGGGCCGCCATCAGCGACGCGCCCACGCACGCCCCGGCCAAGACCCAACTGCCGCCGCTGGCCGACGTCTGCGCTAACAGCCAGACGCCCAGGCTCACCGGCAGCACGAACAGCGCGGGGCGGAGTTTGCGAATCACGGCATCGAGCCGCGTGGGATAGGCGTGGCCCTCGCCGAAAGCGGCCGAACGAAACGGCATCTGCGACAGGATCATCAGCAGGCAGGAAAGACTCGACAGCACCAGCGCCGGCGGAATCCCCTCCGACCCCGTCATCCTGATACGGAGCAGACCGCCCAGCATCGCGATGGTCGCGACCGCCAGCACCAGCCAGCGCAGGCCGGGAACACGCGGCAGCACATCCTGCACCAGCAGCACCACCAGCGCCAGTAGCGCCAGGCGGATAACCAGGGCGCCGTCGGCATCGCCGATCAGGTCCAGCCGCTGGGCATGCTGATGCACGTTGGCGGTAAAGAGGTGCGCCAGGTAAATGGCGATGGGCACGAACAGGAAGATGTACAGGTGATGTCGCGGCACGTCGACGTTGCCGGCGGCGCTGCGCCACAGCAGCCACAGCCCCCATACCACCGCCGCGGCGATCGTCACGGCGATCCAGCCCGCATCCCCCGCCGCGTTCGCGCAGGCCGAAGCGCAGGCCAGCATCGTCACCAGCGCCAGCAGGGTCAGCCGCTGCACGACCAGTTGGGTCCACGAATGGCCAAACTGATCGAGGCTGCTGACCGTACTAGATTCAGTCGTATTCATAGCTTATACATCGTAGGCTCAGAAGGCCGATAAGGTTGATATCGGCCTGTGGCGCGAGCGAATGAAATGACAAAAACCGTCTCACGTGTTCTGGCATGCTTGGTGCTCTGCGCCGCTCCGGCCTGGGGGGCGCATGGACTGGGCCCGCAGGACCTCCTGGTCGTCGTCAACGCCAAGGCCAAAGGCTCAGAGGCGTTAGGCAAATATTACTGCCTGGCCCGCGACGTGCTGCCAGAGCAGATGCTCGTGCTCAACTGCGATCCTGCCGCCATCTGCTCGCGCGCGGAGTACGACCAGAACATCGCCGGGCCGATCCGGCAATTCATCATCGAGCACGACCTCAAGGACCGCGTCAAGTGCATCCTGCTTATGTGGGGCGTGCCCGTCCGCGTGCTGGGCACCGAAATGACCAGCGAGCAAAAGCAGGCCCAGGCCGCCTGGCGAGTGCAGGCCAATCGCCTGGCCGGTAAGCTCGCCTGTGACGGGCAGCTGCTCCAGAATGTCCTGATCGCCTTCCCCGCCCCCAAGGCCAACACGCTCAACATCTCCGACCTCTTTGACGCCAAAATCCGAGTCAGCGACGAGCCGCCCAACGGTGCCTCTGCCATCACGGACTTTAGCGCCCTGCTCAACAAGAAGCTGGCCGCGCTGGCCGGGGTGAGCGATGAGGGCAAGAAAGAGATCGCCCGCCGGCAACTGGCGGCCTTGCGACTGGACGTCAACGGACTCAACGCCTTCGTGGCGGACTGGCCCAAGGATGATCTGCGAGTTGGCGTGACACCGGCGGACATGCGCATCAAGGCCCAGGCCCTGCAAAAACAATTCGACGAATTGCCGGTCTCGGGCGAGACACCCGAGATCATCCGCGAAAAGGCGCAGTTGTCTGAGTCGCTCAACGGCGCTGCCGCCGCCTGGACCATGTGCACCGCCCGCGTCAACAACCTGGACACCAGCGACGAGGACGCCAGCGTCGACAGCGAACTGTCGCTGATCTGGCAGGAGCCGTACAACCTTCACAATCAGGTGCCCAACGCTTTGAACTGGCGGGTTCAGGGCTCGCCCACGAAACCGGCCGACATGCCCAGTTCGCCGATGGTCATGTGCTGCCGACTCGACGGGCCCGCCCCCTCCGACGCCCTGCGGATAATCAAGGATTCGATCTGGGCCGAGCAAAACGGCCTGAAGGGCAAGCTGTACATTGACGCCGGCGGCAAGTACCCCATCTATGACGAAAAGGTTATGAAGCCCTTCTGTGAAACTATCAAAAAGCAGACCAAGATCCCCGTGGTCTACGATAGTTCCCCCGAACTGTTCGCGCCGGGCTCCTGCCCCGACGCCGCCCTGTACGTCGGCTGGTACAGCCTGCAGCATTACATTCCATCGCTGACGCTCAATCGCGGCGCCGTCGGCTGGCACGTCGCCAGCTTGGAGGCCGTGCACCTGCGCACCCTCGCCAGCAACGAGTGGTGCCCCAATCTTATCAGGAACGGAATCGCCGCCACGCTGGGCGCTGTCGGCGAGCCATACCTGTACGCCTTCCCCACCCCCGCGGAGTTCTACGGCCTGCTGTTGACCGGCGATTACACCGTGGCCGAGTGCTACTGGCGAACGATCCCCTGGACAAGTTGGCGGCTTACCTTGATCGCCGATCCTCTGTATAATCCGTACCGTCTGCACCCCGAACTGTCGATCCATCGTCTCCCGGCAGTCATGGCGGGGCAGGAAAAACTGGAAGCGATAGACAGATGAGCGGATCAAGGACGATTGAACTTTCCGTACCTGGCCGAGTGTGCCTGCTGGGCGAGCACGCCGACTGGGCGGGGCAATTCGGCAAGCACCCCGGGTACTGCCTGGTGATCGGCACCGACCAGGGCATCTTCGCCACGGCCGAGCCCGCCGACGACCTGATCATGCAGACGCAATTGCCAATGGCCGACGGCACGCCCTCGGGCCGGCACCGCCGCATGAGCTGCCAGTGGACCGCCGGAGCCCTGCTGGAGGCCGCCACCGATAGCACCGAATTCTTCCGCCACTGCGCCGGCGTGGCCCACGAAGTCCTGACACGCTACAAGACCGGCGGCATCCGCCTGATCATTCACCGCATGGACCTGCCGCTCAAAAAAGGCGTGTCCTCCTCGGCCGCCGTCTGCATCGGCATGGCCAAGGCCTTTGACGCCGTCTACAACCTCAACCTCTTCCCGCACGAATTGATGGACCTGGCCTACCTGGGCGAGCGGCTCACCGGCGCCCAGTGCGGACGCATGGACCAGGCCTGCATCTTCGGCAAGACTCCCGTGCTGCTGAGTTTCAGCGGCACCGACGATTGCCGCATCGAGCCGCTCTTCCCGCAACGGCGGATCGAGATGTTCATCGTCGATCTGGCCGGGGAAAAGGACACGGTGAAGATCCTGGCCGACTTGCAGTCAGGCTTCGCCGCCAGTACGACGCTGCAGGAAGCCCTGGGGCCCGACAATGAGCAGTTCGTTCGGCGTGGCTGCCGGGCGCTGGTGGCCGGCGACGCCCGGCAACTGGGCCAGATCATGACGCAAAGCCAGGCCAACTTCGATCACAAGGTCGCCCCGCATTGCCCCGGTGAGCTGGCCAGCCCGCGGCTGCACGAACTGCTGGCGTTCAAGGAACTCGAGCCGCACATTCACGGCGGCAAGGGCGTCGGCAGCCAGGGCGACGGCACGGCCCAGTTCGTGGCCCGCTCCGAACAGGACCGCGATGAGGCCATGGCCAAGATCACCGCAGCCTTCCCCGACATGCGCTGCTTCCCGCTGACCATCACCCCGGCAGCGAATCTGCGACAGTAAAACGCGCCAAGGGTGCCATAGGTTGAGCCGCGCCGTCTTCCCCAGGGTGCCATAGGTTGAGCCGCGCCGTCCAGCGGCTCTACCTATGCTCAAGACGCAATACCCCAGACCAAAGCCATTGTCGGCCCGGAAGCGGGTGCCATAGGTTGACCCGCGCCGTCTTCCTCAGGGTGCCATAGGTTGAGCCGCGCCGTCCAGCGGCTCTACCTATGCTCAAGACGCAATACCCCAGAGCACACCCATTGTTCGCTCAGACGAGCACCGAGAGTGCCTACGCCCGTTGAATCGAGGGAAACGTGTCTCTATCGACGGCAAGCGGAACGTCAGCGTCCCCTTGCCACGCGTTCCAACTCGACCACCGCCACTCCTCTGGTGACTGGGCAAGTCCGCGTCTCACCGGGTTGCGATGAATGTATTGCACCTTCTCCCATAGTTCCTGCGCAGACCATATATTCCTGTCGTAACCTCCGCCAGGAAGCCAGAACCGATACTCGACCCTGCCACTGGGCTGAACATCGCGCACCGTCGCTAATGACTCTGCCTGATACGCGCGCAGCCAGGCCATGGCCCTGCGTGAAGTGGACAGTTTGATGCTCTGCAGAATCGATCCGACACGTGACTCATCCTGCGGAAGAATCAAGATATGCGCGTGTTCGGGCATGACGACGTAGGCCCACAGGGAGAAACCATATTGCCGGCGGGCCCTGTCGATCGCCTCGACAAACCACTGGCGAGTACGGTCGCGCGAAAGCAGCGGCTTTTTGCCCCAGCACGAGCAGGTTATGTAGTGAGCATGCCCGGGTATGTCATGGTGCTTGAGTCTGCGCCTGTGCAGGTCGCCTGCCATGCCATAGAGAATAGCCGGCGAAGGATGAAGGTACAATCTCGCGTGGCTGGCCGGGCATAGGTAGAGCCGCTGAACGGCGCGGCTCAACCTATGGCACCCATCTGCTGGCACCTATTTGCTGGCACCTATTTGCCGGCGTCCATTTGTGCGATCGATCACATCTGAAGCGTCTGGTAGTTCTCGTCCTTCTCTTCCATCAGCAAGGCTTCGTTGAGAACTACCTTGATGAGCCGGTAGTCGGGGCTGCGCGAGGAGGAAAAGTACTCCTTCAGGATCGGATGCTCCTGCCAGAGTTGCTCCTTGATGGCCGGGTCGTCGACCAGTTGGGCCGCGCCGGCCAGCCGCAGGTGCCGCCCTTCGTCGTCCATGTAGCACAACTCGACGTGCGGGTTGGTGGCAATCTGCGTCATCTTGGAACTCTTGGCGCCCGCTGCCATCCACAGCACGTTGCCGTCGATCATGAGCGGTTCCATGGGCCGAATCCGAGGCTTGTTGTCCTCGACGGTAGCCAGCATCGCCACCTCGCACCGCTCCTGGAATTGCCGAATCACGTCCTGGGCCAGCAAAGTCTCTTTCATCACTGCCGCACTCCTTTTCTCTAGGGGTCTAAGCCATCCTAGCGCGGCCGCCGCGAACTTTCTTGGCCGAAGGTCGGAGGCCAGAGGTCGGAGGCCGGAGGAAGAACATGACGATCATGTTTGTAGGCGAAGATTGAGTCCATCTGACTAGTGAGCTTCTCAGCAACGCTTCCCCGGGGCAATTATATCATGGCGATTTCGCGTCCGCGGCAGCGCACGCGGCATGAAACTCGGCAGAGGTGGAGGTGGGCCCGACAAGCTTCTCGTGCATGCTGAGGAAGACCCACCGCACCCATCCGCCTTCGGGGTTGGCGGGATCAACGCTTCGGCGATCCTCGCTGGCGCCCGGCGGGCTCGTGCAGTCACGAAGCAGGATGACCCGGTAATTCCTCAGGCGCGCACCGAGGCATGTCTGGTACACGCAGCACTCGAGGTAGAAGCCCACAACCAAGATTGTGTCGATGCCCCATGTTCTGAGGTAGTAATCGACGTGGCTGCCTTGGAACGCATCTTGGTGCACCTTTGGCAGAATCGCCTCGCCGGCCATCGGGGCGATCTCCGGGCCGTACTCCGGGATCGTGGGCTGCCAATCATCCGCCCGCAGCGTCGGTTCCACCAGCGTGCGAACCACGTCCATTGGCCCACCGGTGCCGTATCCGGACTGGAACAAGTAGACAGGGCGAATTCCGATGCGGCGCGCCATCTGAAGAACCGGCGCAATGCAGTCGCGCTTGACCGGGCCGAAACAGCCGGGCATCTGGTCGCCATTGCAGTCAACAAGCAGAAGCGCCGTTCGGGACGGCTCGCAAGCGAAAGTGACAGCGGTAGGAGCTTGGTAACATCGTACCGGGAGATGAATCGTCTGGGCCATGTCTGGTCTCCGTGCCATTCAATGTCCCCTCTCGCCTAAGTGATGACGCTGATATTACTCAAGGGGAAAGGATTTGACAATGTCCGACAATACAACCGGCAAGGCCGTCCTCGCCTTGGATGATTCGATGTTGAACGTGATCCGAACCCGCCGCTCCTCCGGCCTCAAACCTCCGGCCTCCGACCTCTGGCCTCTGGCCTCTGGCCTCCGACCTCGTCCTAATACCCATGCACCTGTTCGGAAGCGCAATTCTCGAAGCGGACGCACTCGGCCAGGAAGGTCAGGCTCACCGTGTCCGTGGGGCCGTTACGCTGCTTGGCCACGATGGCTTCGGTGAGGTTCGTGGGGCAGTAGTCGCTCTCGCCCTTGTGGTAGTAGTCTTCGCGGTGGAGCAGAATCACCACGTCGGCGTCCTGCTCGATGGCGCCCGACTCGCGCAAGTCGCTCATGCGCGGACGGTGGCCTTCGCGGTCCTCGGGGCCTCGATTCAACTGGCTCAGCACGGCCACCGGGATGTTCAACTCGCGCGACAAGGCCTTGATGCCTCGGCTGATTTCCGAGATCTGCTGCTGGCGGCTCTCCACTCGCCCCACCGTGGACATGAGCTGCAAGTAGTCAACGAAGATGCACTTGATGCCGTGGCTGGCCACCATGCGGCGAGCCTTGGCCCGCAGTTGCAGGATGTTCAGCTCGGCCGAGTCGTCGATGAAAAGCGGGGCCTTTTCCAGGTCGCCCGCCGCCATGTGGAGCTGCGTCCAATCTTCGGGCGTGATCGCCCCGCGCCGCAGCTTGGTGGCGCTGTAGCGGGCCCGCGAGCACAGGAATCGCTGGGCCAATTGCTCCTTGGACATTTCCAGCGAGAAGATCAGCACCGGGGCTTTATCTTCGACGGACATGTACTCGGCGATGTTCAGCGCAAAGGCCGTCTTGCCCATCGAAGGCCGGGCGGCGATGACGATCATTTCGCTCTTCTGGAAGCCGGCCATGAGTTCATCGAGCTTGAAGTAGCCACTGGGCTGGCCGGTGAGGGAACCGTCGCGGTTGGTCAGCATCTCGAAGGTCTGCTGCAACAGCACCTGGATGCTGCTGGCGGCGTCGCCGACGCGGCGGTTGGAGATGTCAAAGATGGCAGTCTCGGCCCGGTCGATGATCTGCTCGGCCTCTTCCTGGCTGTCGTAGGCGTCCTGGGCGATGGTCTGGTTGGCCGAGATCAGGCTGCGGAGCAGCGACTTGTCGCGAACCAGTTTCGTGTAGTATTCGATGTTGGCGGTGCTGGGCACGCCCTCGACCAGGGCGACGAGGTATTCATCGCCGCCGATTCGGTCGAGCAGCTTGGCCCGCTCCAGTTCTTCCTTGAGCGTGACCAGGTCGATGGGCTTGTGGGCCGAGTGCATGCCAAGGATCGCCTGGAAGACGATGCGGTGGCTGGGGCGGAAGAAGTCTTCTTCCCGGAGGAGCTGCACGACCACGTCGATGGCGGCCGGGTCTAAGGCCATGGAGCCCAGCACGCACACCTCGGCGTCGATGGAGTGCGGCAGGATCTTGCCGACGATCTGGTCAAGCCTCGTAGCCGGCGGCGCGGATTCTGCGGGCATCGTTCGCGGCGATGCGTCGCGGCGAGCATCGGCCAAGGGCGCCGCCTCGCTTCTGCCGTCGCTGGAATAATTGCCCTCGCCCGCCAATTCGTGACTCCGCTGCATTATGCAAGTGCGGATTATAGCCACATCGAGCGGCCGGGAAAACAGAAACTGAGCAGAAGCTGCGTTGTCGGGTTCAAACAGCCCTGGCGGTGGCACAGGCTTTCCAGCCTGTGCAGCACAGCCTAAAAGGCTGTGCCACGAATGCCTACCCGGCCGTGACGTTGGAATCTGACGTGTACTGGCCCAACGAAACCCGCTTGACCGTCAGCCCGGGCGGAGCCAAGCCAAAGGGCAGGGTCTTTAAGCCCAATTCGTCGGCCTTGGCGATGAGTTCGGCGCGCCGATCAGGCTGGCAGCAGACCAGGAGATGGCCTCCGCCGCCTGCGCCGGTGACCTTGCCGCCCATCATGCCGTGGCGCTGAAGAATCGCATACGCCTCGTCGATGCGGCTATTGCTGATCCGGCCACAGAACTGTTTCTTTTGCCGCCAGAGTTCGTCAAGCAATTGGCCGACTGCCGGCAGGTCGCCCTGCCCGACTGCCCCGGCCATGTCATGCACATGCGCCTTGGAGGCGAGCATGGCCCGCAAGGCTGTGCCGCCCAGGCTCACGCGCCGGCTCTGCTGGCGGATGATTTCGCCGGAGTCTCCCTTGCGCTGCCCCAGCCACAGCAGCAGCAGGCCTTGCTCCAGCCGGCGAAGGACCGCGGGCGAGGTATCCAGCGGCTGCACGCTGACCGAGGGCGAAGCCTCGTAACAATTGACGCCGCCATACGCGGCAGCGAAATGATCCTGCCAGCCGCAATCGTTGCCCAGCACGTCGCCTTCGATGCGATAGGCGATTTCAGCCAGTTGGTGCGGGCTGCGCGGCGCGTTGGAAAACTCGTTCATCGCCCCGGCCACGGCCAGGCACATCGCGCCGGAGCCGCCCAAGCCGCTGCGTTGCTCAACGGCCGAGATCATCTCCAGGTCAAAGCCGCGACTGGTCTTCCAGAGCAGCTTGGCCAAGGCCCCGGCCAGTTCCAGCCAGGCCGGCGGAGGGGCAAAGGTCGCCCCGTAAGCGGTCCGGGCCAGCAGGTGGACCTCATCGTCGGCCCGCAGGCGCAGGATTGCCTGCTGAAAATGGTTGATGGCGGCGTTAACGACCAAGCCGCCGTAAGTGCTGCTGAAGGGCTCAACGTCCGTGCCCCCTCCGGCAAAACTGACCCGCAGTGGCGCCTGACTGACTGCCTGAACTGTCAAACGTCCACCTCCGAAGCCAGTACCGAGCGCACCTGGCGCTGGAAGGCATCCAGCGACTCGAAGGTGCCGATGTCCGTGAAATGTCCCGTCGAAGGATACGCCCCGATCCGGCCAAGCATCTGCGGGAAGACGTCGCGTTCCATCGAAAATTTCTCGCCCAGTCGGCGATCTTGCAGCAGCGCCTTTTCCACGACGTAGCAGCCGGCGTTTATCCAGCCGCTGCCGCATTGGGCGGTCTTCTCCACAAAGTGCGTCACGCGGGCGTCGCGATATCGCACCTGGCCGTAGCGGGCCCCGTCGGCCTGGTACGACAGCGCCATGGTGGCCGGCAGATCGGCATGCACGTGCTGCTGGAGCATCGCCCGCCAGTTCAGCGGCATGAAAGTGTCGCCATTGAGGACGATGGCGCGCGGCCCCATGTGCTCGAAGGCGTTCAGTACCGCCCCGCCGGTGCCCAGTGGCTCCTCTTCGACGGCGTAGTCGATCCGCCAGCCAAAGAGCGAGCCGTCGCCGAAGTAGTCGCGGATCGACTCCCAGCGGTAGCTCACGGCCAGGACGAAATGGTCAAAGCCTTCCTTGGCCAGCCGGCTCATCAGCAGATGCAGGAACGGCCGGCCCGATACGGGCAGCATGGGCTTGGGGAAATTCTCGGTCAGCGGGCGCAACCGCATGCCCAGTCCGCCGGCAAGAATGCAGACGGGAACGGATTCTTCCAACCGCCGGATCATCATAGTAGGCGCCTCCCGCGCCGTAAGAGCAGAATCTATTACGATAGAATCGGCCTGGCAATATGAATTCCTTGAGAGAGGGCACAAAAAGTCAATCTCGCCGCCGATGTCACCGAGGGCGCAAAGGCTGGAAAGACAAAAGTGCCTCGACGCAGAGGCGCAGAGAGACAGAGAAGAGGATCGGAAAGCAAAAGCGCCGCCCGCCGTATTCTCTCGAACCGGTTTCATAACCGGTTTGACCCGTGGCACAGCCGCCCTCGGCTGTGGGTGTTGCGGCCAGGTCGATGTCTTCTCGCGCGGTTTCACGCCCGAGGGCGGGCGTACCACGGTTATGAAATCGGTTCTAAGCTTTTCTCCGATCCTGCGAATCTCAGTGTCGCGAGTGTTGTTGCCGGCTCTTCTCGCCGGTCGAGTCGATCTGAGAGCAGGCTCTCCTTAGTCGCCAGGCCAGGTACCGCCGCTCATCTCGCCAGGCCAGGTATGCCAACTCATCCTGCTGCTGCAATTCGCGGTTGAGCACATGGGTTTTCTCGGCCAGCAGATGCTCGAACAGAACATTCTCGACGTAGACGAGCCGATCGGCCCCCAGTTCACGCAAGCACAGGAATATGTCCAGCAAGTGCGTGTCGATGTAGTCGTGCCGCAACTCGTCCGGGCAGATGCCGCCCAGCAATTCGCACGTCCGCCGCGGCAGGAATGGGAACGTGGGCAGATTCGCGCCCTGCACGCCGTCGTTGCCGTAGGCCAGGCACACGCCATCGCGGAATCGGCCGGCGGCTCCCAGCAGCAGATGGTCCCAGCCGGGCGTGCGGCAGATGATGTCATCGTTGAACAGCAGCACATGTTCGCCGTGGCTGCGGGTGAAAAGCTCGTTGGTCAGCCGGCCCATTCGCATCGCCGGTCCCACGTGCCGAATAACGCGGGCGTCCGGCAGGGGCATTTCGCGGCTGGGCACGTCGTCATCGTCGACGTACAGCAGCACCTCGATGCTGTCTGCATCGGCCGCGGTCGAGAACACGCCTTCCAGCGTTTGCCTGAGCAGTTCGCACCGCCCCCGCGTCGGCAGCAGCAGCGAAATGGCCAGACGGCTCATGGCGCGGCCTCAAGCCCGTGGCGGCAGTACCAGTCATACGCGAGCTTGAGCCCCTGCGCCAGCGGCACCTCGGGCTTCCAACCCAGCTTGCGCATCGGCCCGCTGTCGAGCAGGCGGCGCGGCATGCCGTCAGGGCGGGACGCGTCGCAGCGGATTTGCCCGCGATACCCGACGGCCTCGGCCATCCGCTGGGCCAGTTCGAGCATGCTGACCTCTTCGCCCGAGCCGATGTGAATGATCTCATCGCTGGGCAAACTCTCGGCATCCATCAGTTGGAGCATGGCCCGGGCCACGTCGGTCGAGTAGATGAACTCGCGCCGCGGCTGGCCGCTGCCCCAGATGACGAATTCAGCGTCGGACCGCTCCTTCGCGCGGTGCATCCGCGCCATCATCGAGCCGACCACGTGCCCCTCGTCGCTGAAGCGGTCGCCCGGCCCATAGCAGGTGGCCGGCACAACGGTGAGAAATTCCAGTTCGTGCTGGCGTCGCAGCGACTGTGCCAACATGCAGCCAGCCAACTTGGCGGTGGCAAAGGGCAGGCTCGATTCCTCCGGCGGCCCAGACCACAGCGCCGCCGGCGTAATTGGCTGGGGGCACTGCTTGGGGTACATGCAGGCGCTGGCGGGAAAGATCAACCGCCGCGTGCCGTACAAGGCCGCTGAGAGCATGACGTTGGTTGCGATAAGCACGTTTTCGGAGAAGAACTCAACGGGCTTGGTGCTGTTGGCCTTGATGCCGCCGACCCGCCCGGCCAGCAGGTACACCCGCTCGGGCCGGTGGGCGCGGAAGAACTCCTCCACCGCCTGCTGGTCGGTCAGGTGCAGTTCCGTTCGCGAGGCGGTCAGAGGCGTTTCGCCCCGCCGCACTAGCAGGTCCATGACCGCGCTGCCGATCAGTCCGGTATGGCCCGCGACGTAGGTAAGGCTGCTCATCTACGCCCGCTCCTTCATGAAGGTCGCCAGCACATCGCGGAAGTAGTCGATGTGCTCTGGCTCGATCTCCTGGTGCACACCGACATGGAAGCCCTTATCGCCGACATACTCGGCCTCGGAGAACTCGCCCCAGCGATGGCCCAGGTAGGCAAAGCCCGCGCACTGCGTCGGC
The DNA here is from genome assembly GCA_903892515.1 of uncultured Planctomycetota bacterium. Taxonomy (GTDB): domain Bacteria; phylum Planctomycetota; class Phycisphaerae; order SM23-33; family SM23-33; genus CAITIS01. The sequence continues at coordinate 59,433 of CAITIS010000102.1, forward strand.
ATGGACGCGAACAGGTTCCGGGTATCTACGCCCTTGCTCACCAAGTGCAGCACGAGGTCGTCGCGCGTGAAGGGCGCATCGGCCCCCACCAGCACAGGCAAGGCGTGCGGGCCGAGGAATTCGTGCGGCTCCTCGCGGAACGTCTGGAGCAGCGGCCCAAAGCTGGTCACCACGTCCATCATCGCCAACAGGTTGGCGTGCCGCTTGGTGACGATGGCATCGTAAATTTCCAGGCTGCCCAGCCCCACGGCCGCCTCCAACTCGTTCATCTTGGCGGAAAAGCCCACGCGTTCGAAAACAAAGCGGATGTCGGTGCCGTGCTCGAAGCGCCGCCGGCACTCGCCCGAGCCGGTGTTAACCACGCAGACGTCACACTTGCACGCCCGGCCATGGCTGCGGAGCGAACGAAGCACCCCGGCCAACTCCGCGTCGTTGGTCGTGACGATGCCGCCTTCGATGCTCGTGATGATGTGCGCCACGTACAGGGAAAAGGCCGCCAGGTCGCCGATGGCGCCGACATTCCGGCCCTTGTACTTGGCGCCGTGCGCCTCGGCGGCGTCTTCGATCACCGCCAGTTCGTGCCGCCGCGCGATGGCCATAATAGCGTCCATGTCGGCGGGCTTGCCCATCAGGTGCACCGGCAGGATCGCCCGCGTGCGCGGCGTGATGGCCCGCTCGATCCGGGATGGGTCGATGTTAAGCGTCTCGCGGCGAACGTCCACGAAGACGGGCGTAAAGCCCGCCTGCAGCACCGCGTTGCCCGTGGCCACAAAGGACAATGCCGGCAGAATCACTTCATCGCCACGCTGCGCGCCGCGTTCGTACAGGCACGCCAAAGCCAGCACCACCGCGTCGGTTCCGCTGGAGACCGCCACGGCCTCGCTGGCGCCGACCAACTCGGCAAAGCGTTGCTCAAATCGCCGCACCAACTGGCCGCTGGAGACGCGCCCGCTCTCCAGGGCTTCCATCGCCAACTGCTTGGCCAGCGGCGTGATCGTTATGGCGCCGAAAGGAATCTTCATCGAATCTCCGTGCTCTCTGCATGTCGCCGGCGGATGTTCACCGCCAGCATCTGTTGAATATGTCGTTTCGCTTCGGGGCCGAATTGCCGCTCGATGCGTTCCTGGTAAGACCGGTCGGCGAAGAACTTCACGAACGCCCGGTCGCGGAAGTTCAGCACCTGCTGGGCCGAAAGGTGCTTTGTCGGCAGCGGCAGCGTTTCATACCCAAGCTGCGAATAGCCCGCCCAGGCCTCGGGCAACGCCCAGTGCTCCTTGATCGCCTGCTCGTACAGCCGCGAGCCGGGATACGCCATCGCGCAATAGAAATTCGCAAACTCGAAGTCGTGAACCATTGCGGCCTGGAGTGTCGCGGCCATCGTGTGATAGTCGTCCTCCGGCAGGCCGAAGATGTAATTGGCGATGATGTAAATGCCCGCCTGCCGCGTCAAGGCGATGGCCCGCTCGACCGTCTCGTCCTCGAATCGCTTGGACGCCTCCAACCGAACCGACGCCACGGCCGACTCGAAGCCGTACGCCAGCCAGTTCACGCCGGCCTGCTTAAGCTTGTCCAGCAGGTCGGGCGCCACCGTGTCGACACGGGCGTACGCCCAGATATTCAGCCCGTAGTTGCGTTCGATCAGCCCCTGGCAGATCGCCCGCACGCGCTCGGGCTTAAGCACGAACAGTTCGTCGGCGATCTTGATGTTCGTCACGCCGTACCGGCTGACCAGCAGGTCGATTTCGGCCAGCACCGACGCCACGCCGCGGTAGCGAATGCCGCTGCCGCCAAAGGGGGCGTTGATGCAGCAGAAGGAGCAATTGAACGGGCAGCCGAAGGACGTGTAGATGGCGGCGTACGGGCTGCGCCGGTCGAGGCGGTCAAAGCAGTGCCAGTTGTGGGCGCGATATCCGGCCATCGGCAGCAGGTCCCACGCCCCACCGTCCAAGTCGGCGTCCAGATCCTTCAGCAGCGGCGCCGGCGGCGTGTGCGTCACCTGGCCGTCGCGGCGAAACCACAGCCCGGCCACCTTTTCAAGTTCCTGCCCGCCGGCCTGGAGGCACGCCAGCAGCGCGTCCAGCGTGCGGAAGCCTTCGCCTTGAATGGCGAAATCGCAGGGTTCCTCGGTCAGCGTTCGCTCGGGCAGGGCCGAAACATGCACGCCGCCCAGCGCCAGCGGCAGCGCCGGCAGCGAGTCCTTGATCTGCTGGGCGATGAGCCTGACGACGGGCATCTTCTGCGTCGAGGCCGAGGGATTGGCCCCGTAAGCGAAGATCACCGCCAGGATCGGCGAAGCCTCTCCGACGCGCTGGGCCACCTGCGACGCAGTCAGCGCCTCGGCGTCAGCGTCGATGATCTCGACGGCCCAGGACTTCTGCTGCAAGTACCGCCCAACCAGCGCCAACCACAATGGCGGCTCGATCGCGGCCAGGTCATTGGAGAGATCCTGGTACGCCTCGGAGCGACCGCCGGGGTTTATCAACACAATGTCGCAGTGACTCTTCATCGTCTCCACAGCCGCCTGAGCCGGTCAGGCCCGACGCCACGCTTGAGCAAGCCTTCGGCCAGGTTCTCTTGGCGTGACAACAGCAGCACGCCGCCCGCAGCCTGCCAATCGCTGGGCAGTATATCATCAAGCCGCCACGGGCGCACGAAGCGAACCTCGATGCCCACGTCGCGCATCAGCGTCCGGACGATCCGCTCATGTGTGGAGTCGCAGACGAAAATCACGGGCGAGCGGCCTTCCAAGTAGGCCGTGCAGAGCAGGTGCCATGTGCGCCGCGCGAGGTACTTCTGTCGGCTCAGCCGTCGGCGGAAGGATCGGCGGCGCTGCGGATCGGACGGGGCCTGGCCTGCCATCCGCTCCCCCACGGCCAGCCGGTACAACCGCGGCAGCAGGAGCAGCTTCGTGGATCGCCGCAATAATGGCGCTGTACGCGGCGAATCGATGGATCCGGCCGGCAACCCCGGTTTGCCTGGCAGTCCCGGTGCGCTTGGCAGTCCGGGCTTGCCAGGCACGATGCGTCTGACCCGCTGGGCTGCCCGCAGCGCTTCGATGTTCCAACCGGCCACGCGAAGCGGGTCGATCAAGGCGGCGCAAATCCCGTCGGTGTCAGAAGAGTCCAGCTCACCCCGCCGCAAAAGTTCGATAGCCCGGTTTTCGACCATTGGCCTGACCCTGCCGGTGCGCCTGGCCTCCAGCGCCAATAGCGACATGTGCCTGCCGTCGTCGGGGCCGGCGAAGTTCTCCGCGCCTGCCTGCCCGGGGTGCCACACGTGATACAGGAACTCGCTCTCGTGCCACCGCTCCGTCTTGCCGTCGTTGGCGAGCCGAAACGTCAGCTCGTACGGCCCGCAGATATGCCCGATGTAGTCGTCGTGCTCATCCGCCCCGCCGATGGCCAGCAGATCCTGCCGCCTTGCCGACAAGCACGCCCCATAATTCAGGCTGTGAATGGGATCGCGCTTGTCGAGCAAGCCTTGGGTGGTCGAGCCGGCCCAGTTGATCGCCCCTTCGCCGGTGACCTCGTCGAAGTCAGGATAGTTGAAGGGATAGAAGCGCCGGCTGTTGTTGCGGACCTCGTCGTGATGCAGCGCCAGCCGGTCGTTCGCGGCAAAGGCGTCGATGATCGAGCGGACGAAACTGGGCTTGAAGAAGGCGTCGCTGTCCATGATCGTGACGATCTGGCCACGGGCCAGCGCGACGCCCACGTTGTACATGAGGTGCTTGTGGTAATAGACCTCCGGCGGCATCTCCAGCACGACGTGGGCGTCCACCTGCGGCCCCCGGCCGGGGCGCCTCTGCGAGCCGTCCAGCAGTTCCTTGGCCCGCCGCGACCAATACTCCACCCAGATGACCTCGTACTGCTCGCGCGGCACGTCCTGGCGGTCGAAATAATCCAGTATGTGGAAGCTGTCCCGGCAGGACCAGTCCAACAAAAGGAAACTGACCTGGGGCTGCGAACTCAGTGGCCGACGAAACACAATCTGCATAAATGCAATCTAGGGATTTTGGGCCGGGAAACAAGCACGCACCGGAAGAAGGCCGAAGGAAAGGTTGGAGGTTGGAGGTCGGAGGCCGGAGGTCGGAGGCCGGAGGTCGGAGGCCGGAGGTCGAATGGGTGCCATAGGTTGAGCCGCGTCGTTTGCGGCTCTACCTATGCCAGACCGAACCGCAAGGCAGCAGGTTTCCCGAGTCTTCCCGACTCCCGACTCCCGACTCCCGTCTTTCACCACGCATCCGTGCGGAACGGTTCAGCCGGCAGAGCGGCACCATTGACCAGGTTGCACTGCGGCGCAGCCGACCAGGCGTACCGCACCGCCACGGGCGCCGGCACGTCAGGACTGCTCAGCACCACACCCTGACCGTCGATCCGCGCCATGGCAGACACGAACCGCCGATCCTCGCCCGCCAGCGCGAAGGCCAGCGGCTTCTTGCCGTCGCGCGTGGCCAAGCCCTTGGCGTGATCCAGCGCGACTCGCACTTTGCCCTTGGCCACCACAAAGCTCGCAAACACCGGCCCGCGCCACTCGATGGGTTTGCCATACGTCTTGGCCAGCGCCTGCACGGCCAGTCGATGCCCGGAAAGCTGCTTGTTGCGCGGGTGGACGTCCTTTTCGCCGCCGTCGACGGTCACGGCCATGCCGGTGTGCGGCACCGTCAGCGTCGCTGCCTGGACCTCGCGAAACAGCGGCAAGTTCGGGTGCGTCGCTTCGCTGCCATAGTCTTCCAACTGCACGAAGTAGAACGGCAGCCGCGCGTCACCCCACTGCTCTCGCCAGTCGTCAATCAGCAGGCCAGACAGTTCCCGGTACTCGCCGTGCCGCGGGACGTTGTTCTCGCCCTGCCACCAGATCCAGCCCTTGAGCGCGAACTGTCGCAGCGGATGGATCATGCTGTTGTACAGCGTGCTGGGAACGAGGGCCTGACCCAGGCGGCCGACCCGGTCCAGTGCGGCCTCAGGGCGATAGCGCCATGCACCGGCCAGCGAAATCGTGCCCAGATCGGCGCGGTTGATGACGGACAAGTTCATCAAGCCGGCTGGGCCCGTGAAGCCACCGTTGACGTTGTGGGCGAAGGCACGCACGGCGATGACGTTCTTGCCGGGTTTGACCATCGCGGCGGGAATCGTGTACCGCCGGGGCATGTCCCAGGCTCCCCGGCACTCCGGCCCGATGCCGCCGACGCGCTGGCCGTTGAAGTACGTGTTGTCGAAATCGACGATGGGGCCAAGGCCCAGTGCCGGTTCCTGGCCTCTCCAGGCCGGCGGGATCGTCACCGTCTTGCGGAACCAGAACGGGCCGACCTTGGGCACATGCTGCGTCCAATACGCCGGCAGTACGATCTTCTGCCAGAGCTTTTCGTCGCAGGCCTCGCTCGCCCAACCCAGCGCGACGCCCTTGTTGCATTTGTCTTTGTGGAAGCCGCCCTGGACGGGACCGGCGGACTTGCCCGAGTTGAGTTCGGCCTTGAAGGGCGCCACGAGCTTGCGGTAGCCGCTGAATCGCTTGAGGCTGCTCAGGCTGATCCACGGCTCGATGTCGGTGCCGCCCCAGGAGGAGTTGACCAGGCCGATGGGCGTGCCGGTGGCCTGGTGGACTTCGCGGCCAAAGAAGTACAGCACGGCCGAAAAGTCGCCGGCGGTATCAGGGCTGCATTCCTGCCAGCGGCCTTGCACGTCGGACTCTGCCGCCCGGCTGGCGCAGGGCGTGACCGTGAACAGCCGAATCTTCGGGTACATCGCGGCCTGGATTTCCCGCGGCCCGTCCTTCGATGGCCCCAGCAACCATTCCATGTTGGACTGCCCCGAGCCCAGCCAGACGTCGCCGACCAGGACGTTTTCGATCACCCGCTCAGCGCCGGCCTGGATGCGAAGCTGGTGCGGCCCGCCGGGTTTCAGCGCCGGCAAGCGGACGACGAAGTCGCCTCGGTCGTTGGCTGTAGCGGACGCGCTCTTGCCGGCAATTTCGACGCGGACGCGCTGGCCGGGATGACACTTGCCCCAGATCGCGGCGCGAACGCCGGCCTGCACCACCATGTTGTCACTGATGATCGACGGCAGCCAGAGTAGTTCGGACGACATGTTGTCTCCTGCTAAGATGTCTGAGGATGCAGCCGGCCACCGCCCGCGTCAAGGGCGCCAAGCCAAGGGTGCGAACCAAGGTGCGAATCAAGGGTGCCATAGGTTGAGCCGCGCCGTTGCGGCTCTACCTATGCGTGTGGGCGCCATGCTGACACAAGGTCTGGCATAGGCAGCCCCGTCTTCGCCAAAAGACGCGAAGCCGTGCCAGCCTGTGGCACCCAGCGCGTCAGGCGCTGCGGCGGCGACGACGGGGAGTTTGTTCGGCCGGCTCGGGATAGGCTGTCTCGACAAGCCCGTTGATGGCGGCGAAAAGCTTTCGCTTCTTTGGATCGGATGGCGATTCCACCGCTGACGCCTTCCACAGCAGAATAGCAGGAGGAAGCCCCACGGCCTGGCTGAGCTTCTCCAGGTGCTTGACGGTCAGATTGCGCTGACCCCGGGCGACCCGGCTGATGAATCCCTGGTCCACTTGGAGCATCTGGCCAATCTGTTCTTGTGTCATTGAATAGGATAGGCCGACGTACCGGACCGCCTTGGCGCACAAGCCCTTCTTGAGTCGAACAGGCCCCAGGACCGCCATCCGGCGCTTCATGTCCGCTCCGCTCATTCGCTTCGTCGTCATAGTTGTACCTCATCAACGCTTGCGATTGACACTCAACTTATAGTACCGCTTTGCCACCTCGGCGGACCAATACCTGACCCAAAGCGACGACTCGCCCCGATTCTCACGATACCACTGCTCCAACTGTCGCAAGTCGCCCATGAGCCGTCGCCGGTCGGCATCGCTCAGTTTGTTCCAGTGCTTCAGTAGCATCTCCACGAGGTCGTACAGCAGGCTTTCGAACCGCTCCAACCCTTCGTTCGATGGCGCCACTTTATCCCCTTTTCGCTCCATGCGATTCAGACGTTATGCCTATATGGCATACTATAGACGAGAGACCTAATATGTCTATACGGAATACGAAACTTTTCCCGAGCACTCGACGGCGTGGAAAAACTCGGGCGACGCGACCGCATATGCAAGGGTTGCATATCCGGCTTCCGGCTTCCCGATTCCGGATTCCCGATTCCGGATTCCGCCTACCAGTAAATAATCCGCGTGAACTCCGACTTTTCGTGCGGCTCGAGCTTGCTGACGTCGGGAATGAGGTAGCGGTTCTCTTCCACGTCGATGAGCGTCTTGCCGCCCTTGCCGTAGTCCACGGCCCGGTCGTACTGCCAGCTCATCATGAACTCCACCGGCCCCTTGTCGGTCTCCACATTCATCGAGATATATCCGTACTTCCAGCCGATGTGGTTGATCTTCTGAATGGTGTGGATGAAGTACCGCCGCTTCAGTGCCGCCCGCACCAGGTCGGCCTGCTCGGCCGGCCAGTCGTTCAGGTCGCGAATCAGGCCGATCTCGCGGTCCTTGCCCTCGCCCACCGAGTGAATCAGCGAGATGTAGCCCTGAGGATAGGCCACCGGGAAGGCATACGCCGCGAACACGCCGCCGTAGATCCGCTCGTTCTTGACCGTCACGTGCAGGGCGGCATGGCTGCCCAGATGGATCACGCACATCTCGGGCGTCAGAAAGCGAATGTGCGTCTGGTCGATTTCCGGAGCGTCCTGGGGCTGGGCCTTGTCGGATTCGGTTTGCTGCGTCATTTCTTTTCTACCGCCAAACGGTCGATGGAGGGCTCGCGCGACAGCTCGGTCTGGATCTTCACCAGCCGGTAGTACAGGCCTTCCAACGCCATCAACTCTTCATGCGAGCCGTTCTCGACGATCTTGCCGTTATCCACCACAAATATTCGGTCGGAGTTCTTCAGCGTGCTCAGCCGGTGAGCAATCGCGATCGTGGTCCGGCCGGCTGTGACGCGCTTGAGGGCGTCCTGGATGAGCTTCTCGCTCTCGGTATCGACGCTGCTGGTGGCCTCGTCCAGGACCAGGATCGTCGGGTCATACAGCAGTGCCCGCGCGATCGACACTCTCTGCCGCTCGCCGCCCGACAGCCCCGCGCCGCGCTCGCCGATGTACGTGTCGTAGCCCAGCGGGTGACGCATGATGAAGTCGTGGGCATTGGCGCTCTTGGCGGCCGCCAGCACTTCTTCGGCCGTGGCGTCCCGCTGGCCGTAGGTCACATTCGCGAAGATCGTGCCGCGGAACAGGAACGGCTCTTGCAGCACCACGCCGACGTTCTTGCGCAGGTCGTCCACGTCGATCTCGCGCACGTCGTGATCGTTAATGAGCACCCTCCCATCGTCCACGTCGTAGAAGCGCGCGATCAGGTTGACCAGCGTGGTCTTGCCCGAACCGCTCTTGCCCACCACGCCGATGTGCTCGCCGGGCTTGATCTCGAAGGAAACGTTCCGGACGATCGGCTCGTGCCGGTTGTACCCAAAGCTGACGTTCTCGAACTTGATGCTGGCCGCCGCCGGCAGCCGGTGGGGCTTTTCCACCTGCACGATCTGCGGCGTGGTGTCGAGAATCTCAAACGTCCGCTGCGTGGCCGTCAGGAACTGCGTCAGCCAGTTGGTCAACTGCGTCAAGCTGTTCAAGGGGCCATAGAACATGCCCAGGTAGCCTAAGAACTGCAATTGCCGGCCCAGCGTGTACGGGTGCAGGTCCGAAGAGAGATTCTTGTCGCCCAGCACCATCATGCCGCCGACGTACCACACGATCAGCCCGCCAAGCTGGAAGATAAAGCCCATGGCCGGGTTGAACATGGAGACCGTGTACTCGACGCCGCGGAAGCTGTCGCGCACGTAACCGCTGCTGCGTCCAAACCGCTTCTGTTCGCGGTCTTCCTGGCCAAAGGCCTTGACCACGCGGATGCCCGACAGGATCGTATTCAGTGCGCTGTGCAGCTTGCTGTTGGCGTCCCACACGCGGTAATACCGCGGGTAGATCCGCTTCCAGAAAAAGACGCTCGCCAGCACCACCAGCGGCGCCGGCAGCAGGGTGAAGGCCGCCAGCTTCCAGGAGATGGTAAAGAGCATCACGCCCACGGTCGCGACCTGGATCAACTGGGCCACGAAGCCAAAGGTCATCTGGTGGACGAAGCCCTTCATCTGCTCGGTATCGCCGGCCACGCGACTCATGAGCTGACCGACGTTGTAGCGGTCGTAATAGTCGATGCCGAGCTTGGTCAGGTGGTTAAAGACCTTCTCACGCATGTCGTAAGTGATCTGCGTGCCCACGAAGCTGGCCAACCGGCCGATGATCATGGCAATGACGGCGGCGAAGATGTACGTACCCAGCAAGGCCCCCACCAGCGCCAGCAGCCAACTGCGGGGGCTTTCGGGTATGCGGTTGTGGGCCTGCTCGGGCGCCAGCACGAAGTCGATCAGCAACTGCACCAGCTTCTGCGGCACCAGGCCGATAGCAATGTTCACGACCACCAGGCACATCATGAAGATGGCCTTGCCCGCATACGGCCGCATCATCTTGACGGCCCGCATGAAGGTCGCCCCGCGATCGACGCAGCGGCGGCACATGTCGCCCTTGAATTGCAGGGTCATGCCGCACTTGAGGCACTTGCGCGGGTTGCGGTCGTCGTCGGGATGGATGGAGGGCTGCTGGCCCTCGACCCACTGCTTGAGCTTCTTGGCGGCCTTGTGGAAGATGTCGGCCCGGGCGTTGGAGTAGCCGATGACCTCGACGTAGATGCCCTCGACCAGCGCGTCGATAAAGCCGCCGCCCACGCCTTGGCGCGTGCGGATCTCCTTGATCGACTCGCGTGAGAGCAGCAGCCGAACCGGCGCCGGCACCGCTGTGGTGGGCTGGCTGACGACCAGGATGCGGTCGGGCTCAGCGATCAGCCAGCCCGGCTCATAGTTGCCCGAGAGGTTGATATCCGTCTCCACGGCCATCCATGCGTGGTCGGGGAAGATACCCTCGCGGCGTAGCAGCTCAGACAGGTCGTCAGGCAATTGACGGTTGAATACGGCCGAACGATGCGACATTCTTTACAGATCCAGCCAAACTCGCCATGGCCAGCGGCACACGAGCCGCCAGCGGGACGAGGGCAGTAAAGTTCGATTACCCTAGCGATTTATTCCCGAAAGTCCAGCCTCTACTTGGCGAATTGACATTTCGCAACTTCTTGGCAGCCAAGACAGTCCAGCACAATACTACACAAACTCCTGCTGGCACTTGCGGTCCTTCTCCAACGTCTTGCGTTCCAGTTCCTCTTTATAGGCCTTCAGCTTGGCCTGCAGGGCCGGGTCGGACAGCGCCAGCATCTGGGCAGCCAGCACGGCCGCATTCACGGCTCCGGCCGAGCCGATGCCCGCGCACGCCACCGGGACTCCCGGGGGCATCTGCACGATCGAGAGCAGCGCGTCCACGCCATTGAGCGGCCCGGAGGGAATGGCCACGCCAATAACAGGCATGGTCGTGCGGGCGGCAATCGTGCCCGCCAGGGCGGCACTCATGCCGGCAGCGGCGATGATGACGGCAACGCCATTGGCAGCCGCCGACGCCGCGAACTCCTCAACGGCCGCCGGCGAGCGATGGGCGCTCAGGATGCGGACCCGCGCCTGCAATCCAAAATGCGACAACTGCTCGATGCAGCCCTTCATAGTGGCGACATCGCTGTCGGAACCCATGATGACGGCTATCTTGGCCATGGCGTAAAAGCGTACCTTCCTTTTACTTTGGAAACGAGCGTGCATTTTACCGTGAAATGCGGCCGATCAAGAAGAATTCCAGAACAAGGATTGAGGTCCGAGGCCGGAGGCCAGAGAAAAGACCTTCCTGAACGAGGATTGAGGTCGGAGGCCGGAGGCCAGAGGAAAGACGATGCTTGCCGGGTGCCACACCTGCGGCGTCTGCAGGTGTGCCCGCGCACTCACGGCTGCAAACGCCGCAGCCGTGGCACCCAGGACAATCGTGTGCGTCAAGACCCGGGCCTCTGGCCTCCGACCTCTGGCCTCAGCCCTTTCTTCTCCTCAGCGGCCGGCCGGTCCTGCCCGTCAGCACGGCGAACGCCGGCAGCATCAGTGGCCGGACGATGAACGTGTCCAGCAGCATGCCCAGTGCGAAGGCAAAGCCCAGCTCGCGCAGCAGGGCCAGATCGCCCGACGCCAGGCTGCCCAAGCTCGCAGCCATGATGAGCCCGGCTGCGCTAATGATTCCGCCAGTCCGCACGAGAGCGGCCTTGGCGGCCTCGCGCGGCGGCAGCAGCACCGACTCCTCCGCCAACCGACCGGCCAAGAAGATGTTGTAGTCCTGCCCCACCGCCACCAGCACGACGAACAGGAAGACCTGCACCTTCCAGTCCAGCGCCGGTGCGCCCAGCAGGCCCACGAACACCACCTGCGTCAGGCCCAGCGTGGCCAGGTACGTCAGCACCGTCGTGGCCAGCATGAAGGCCGACAGGATCACGTCGCGCAGCAGCGCCAGGACCATGAGGAACACCACCAGCGAGACCAGCAGCAAGATGCGTTTGAAGTCCGCCTGCGTGACGGCGCGTGTGTCGGCCATCTCCGCCGTCGGCCCGGCCACGTAGGCCTTGGTGCCCGGGTCGAGTTGGCCGGACAGCTCCCTGATTCTCGCCACCGTGGCCATCGCGTCATCCGACAGCGGCGGGTACTTGAGAATCGCCTCGAGCCTGGTAGCGTGTCCATCGGCGGCGAGGTATTCGCGTTTGACCCGCTGCTGGGCCTCGGCCGACACGCTCAAGAGCAGCCGTAGCCCCGGCGTCTGGTAGGCCTTGCCCAACGGCTGGGAGAGCGAGCGCACGTCGGCCACACCCTCCAGCGCGAGCAATTGCTCGGTCAGCCGCTTGGCGTCGTCGGGCAGTTTCTTCCCCGCCGGGCCGTCGGCCTCCAGCAGGATTCGCGTCGGGCCCAGTTCGCCCACGGGCCAGTGCCGCCGCGTCATCTGCATGCCGCGGACAGAGTCATAGCTAGGGTCCAAGCCCGATAGCACGTCGTAGGTATAGCGTTGGCGAGCCCCGTGCACCGCCGGCCAAGCCAGCAACAGCACCGGCAGAATGAGGAACGCCCAAGGCCGGGCGGTGATGACCTGCGCCATGCCCGACCATATCTTTTCAGTCCCCAGGCCCAGCTTGCGCTGAGGCCAGAACAGCCGCCGGCCCAGGATGGCCGCCATGGCCGGCACCAGCGTCAGCGAAACCAGCAGCGGCACAGTCAGCGCGACGGGAATGGCCACACCCGCGGTGGCAAAGATGCGGAAGCGGGCGAAGGCCAGCATGGCCAGGCCGATAAGGTTCGTGCCGGCCGACGCCAGGATTGTCGGCCCCGTGCCAGCTAGCGCCCGCGCCGCCGCCTCGCGCGACGGCAGCCCCGCTCGCAGCATCTCGCTGAACCGCGACAGGTACAGCAGCGAATAGTCCACGCCCAGGCCGTACAGCAGCACCATGACGAAGATTCGCTCAGCCGTGCCGGCATGCAGGCCCCAGGGCGTCCCAGCGTCGAGCACCTTGCCGGCGATCACTGCCGCCACGGTAATCGCCCCCAGCACCGCCACCGACGCCACCGGCGAGCGATACACCAGCAGCAGAATGGCCAACACCGCCACCACCGTCACCAGGAAGCTGCGATGGTAGCTGTGAACCGTCGCCTGAAGATAGTCGCGGCCATAACCGGCCGAGCCTGTAACGGCCACCGCCAACCCCGCAGGCCACTGGATCTGGCGTACCTGCTGATCGACCCACTCGGCCGTGCGGATCGTCTCAAGCGTGACAAAGTTGGAGGGAATCTCCACAAACGCCACGGCCGCCTGACCGTCGGGACTGATCATTGGATTGTCATGCAGGATGGGCGGCGTGTCGGAGGGCGCCCGGACTGCCAGGGCCGGTTGGCCGATCCCCAGCGACGAGGGCACGCCGCGCTGACGCAGATGAGTCACGAGCGTCTCTAACGCCTCCAAGTCAGGCACGGTCAGATGATACGACGACGGGCTCGAGGGCATGGTCGCCTTGGTGTACGGCTGCTGGCGTTCAATAACGATGGCGGCCTGCGACAGGCCCGAGGTCGCCCCGAAGTGTCGCTGCAAGGCGTGCATCGCAGCCAGCGTCGGGGCGTCCTCTGGCAGCAGAACTCGCAACTCATTAGCCAGCGGGTCAGGCTGGGGCATGAAGAGAACCAGGCCAGCCGCCAGGAGCACCCATGCCCCCAGCACCCACCAGCGAGCCTTTGCCAGAGCTTGACTTACGGATATTCGCACTGCCCAAGCCTATGCTGCTGTGTGAGCGATAGGCAACCCGGAAAAGCGGTGAAGACGGAATCCGGAAAAGGCCTGGCCGCGGAGGCGCCGAGAGCGCGGAGAAGAGATGATGTTGTGAAACCCGAAATGAATGGGACTTTCTCGGTTCGGCTCTGCGGCTATGCGGCAAGTCTTTTCCAATGCCCGTCTGCGTGAAAGGACGACCATGTCTCTCAAAGGCAAGAAGATCGCGTTGATGCTCGAGCGGGACTACCAGGAGATGGAAATCTGGTACCCCTACTATCGTCTCAAGGAAGAAGGCGCTGACGTGGTCCGGGTGGCACCCAAGGCGCATGAAACGTACCCGTCCAAGCTGGGCTACCCCTGCCAGTCCGACGCCGCCGTCAAGGACGTACAGGCCGGCGACTTTCAGGCGGTAATCGTGCCGGGCGGGTGGTGCCCGGATTTCATGCGCCGCGACGATGGCATGATCAAGTTCATCCAGGACTGCGCCAAGACCGACATGGTAATCGCCGCCATCTGCCACGGCGGCTGGATGCTGTGCTGCACCGACGCCCTCCGCGGCAAAAAGGCCACCAGCTTCGTGGCCATCAAGTACGACATGATCAACGCCGGCGCTCGCTGGGTGGACGAAGAATGCGTCGTGGATGGCCGGCTCATCACCGCGCGCAAGCCAGACGACCTGCCGGCCTTTTGCCAGGCGATCATCCGGGCCCTTTCCTAGAGCGGCAAGCCCAACGACAGCTGCAGAGCGGGTTTTGCATACACCCATCAAACCGCATCCCTAACAGCCCGTTGAAGAAGTGCTAGCCTTTGTAGCATGGGCGTCTCGCCCATGAGTATTCCGGCCACTTTCGCGTGGTTAGACCACGGGCGAGACGCTCGTGCTACGTTTTTCAACGGGCGGCTAAGCCCGAAGGGCTTGAAGAATACAGCCCAGGGCAGAGCGCCGCCCTGGGTTGGCAGAGATACGACGATGTTAGCCCTGAAAGGGCGGGAGAGCTTGCCTCTCGCGCCCTTACAGGGCTTGTCTGTGTAGCGCATCTCTACCTGGGGCGTTGCCCCAGGCTGTAGCCTCTCAGCCCTCCGGGCTGCGCGGCCAAACTGTCCGATGGGTTATCATGCCGGGCTGCATGGCCAAGCTGTCCAACGGGTCATCACTAATGCTGAACTATGCAACGCATGAGGCGTAGAGAATGCCGGAGTTCTCCACACGCCCTCGATTCTCTCGCGCTGTGAACTCTACAGGGTAGCATTTGGGCACTGTCTTTAGGTATGATCTCATCCGTGGCTCGTCGAACTCTGATGCATTGGAGGCGAGCCAGAAACAACTGCTTCGGCCCGCCCACCGTTTGTGGGACAGCCCACTGGCTCCGCTAGCTCGGCCCCGGCGTAGACGTTTCCACCCGAACATAATCTTTGAAATGGATAGATATTGATGATGACAAGCGAAACGAAGTCCGAGGTATTGGAAGGCTTTGCCGGGCTGGGGCTCAACGCCAAGTTGCTCACCACGCTGGCCGAGCTGGGCTACGAAGAGCCCACGCCGATCCAGAAGGCGGCCATTGGCCCCATGCTGGCCGGCAGTGATCTCATGGGACAGGCCGCCACCGGCACCGGCAAGACCGCGGCCTTCGCCCTGCCCTTGCTCCAACGCATCGCCGAAGCAGGCAAAGACCGGTCCCAGCCCTCGGCCCTGGTGCTGGTCCCCACGCGCGAACTGGCCATGCAGGTGGCCGAAGCCGTCCACAAGTACGGCCAGCGACTCAAGATCGCCGTCGTCCCCATCTACGGCGGCCACTCCTTCGGCCAGCAGCTGAACATGCTCGAACGGGGCGTCGATGTCGTGGTCGCCACGCCGGGCCGGGCCCTGGATCACATCCGGCGCAAGACGCTCGACCTGAGCGGTATTTCCATTCTGGTGCTGGACGAAGCCGACGAAATGCTGGACATGGGCTTTGCCGAGGACCTCGAAGCCATCCTGGCCCAGACGCCGAGTGACCGCCAGACCGTCATGTTCTCAGCCACGCTGCCCCCCCGCATCAACGGCATGGCCAAGCGCCATCTCAAGGAGCCCGTGCGCATCCAGATCGCCCGCGAGGCCTCCACCAAGGGCACCGCCCCACGCGTCCGCCAAGTGGCCTACGTCGTCCCCCGCGCCAGCAAGCTGGCGGTCCTGGGCCGCATTCTCGACCTCGAAGACCCCGCCTCGGCCCTGGTCTTCTGCCGCACGCGCACCGAGGTCGATCAGCTGACCGAGAAACTCAGCGCCCACGGCTACCGCGCCCAGTCCTTGCACGGCGGCATCTCCCAGGACCAGCGCACGCGCGTCATCAAGCTGCTGCGTGAGGGCGCCATTGACCTGGTCATCGCCACCGACGTGGCGGCACGCGGACTCGACATTGAGCAGCTTTCCCATGTCATCAACTACGACGTACCCGTGGCCGCCGATTCTTATGTGCACCGCATCGGACGCGTCGGCAGGGCCGGGCGCGAGGGCGTGGCCATCACGCTGGCCGACCCGCGTGAGTCGCGACTGCTGTGCCAGTTTGAACACCAGACCAAGGGCAAGATCGAGATCGCCAAGGTTCCCACCGTGGCCGACCTGCGGGCCCGCCGCCTGAAAGTCACCTGCGCCGCGCTACACGAAGCCGCCGGGGCCGACGACCTCGAGCAGTACCGCTCGGCCATCGACGAACTTACCCAGGACCACGACCTCATGAAGATCGCACTGGCGGCCGTCAAGCTGGCGCACCTGGCCAGTTGCGGCGAGCACGACGACGCCGAAGTCGAAATCGCGATCCCCTCTTACACCCCTGCCGCGGCGGGCAAACCGGGCAAACCAGGCAAGCGCGAGAAGCCCACTGGAGCGCGGGCCAAGCGTCAATCCGGCCCCTCTGAGAACATGGCCCGCGTCTACGTCGGGGCAGGCGATGCCGAGGGCATCCGCCCCAAGGACCTGGTCGGAGCCATCGCCGGCGAATCCGGCATCAACGGTAAGAGCATCGGCGCCATTGAAATCGAAGAACACTTCTCGCTGGTCGAGCTGCCCGTCGACGCCGTCGAAGCAGTCCTCGTAGCCATGCGTAAGGCCCTCATCAAGGGCAAGAAAGTCACGGTCCGCCGCTTTACCGAGCGGTGATGGAAAAAACTCTCACTCAGCTTGGGCCAGTTTTCGCGTGGCTGGTCAGTTCGGAGAGGTGGTGTTCATGCCACAGGATGGCCTGACGATACAGATCGCCGGCGTCGCGCAGAGCCAGCTTCTTTTTGATCCTGTGCTTGTGACAAGCGACGGTCTTGACGTTCAGGCCCAGCCGCCGGCCGATTTCGCGAGTGCCCACACCTTGGCCGATGAGTTCAAAGACTTCCATCTCCCGGTGCGTCAGTTCCCTCAGGGCCTCGTCGAGCGACGTGGCGCGAGCCTTCAGCACGTGCAGCAGCACCATGGCCGCCATGTGCGAATCCATGTAGATTTCGCCGGCCAGCACCTGATGAACGGCGTTCATGATCTCCTGCGCAGGCTTGTTCTTGCTGATATAGCCATCGGCCCCCGCCCGCAGGGCCAGTTCCGCCTGGGACGACTCCTGCGAGGCCGACAGCACCAGGATTCGTCCCGTGGTGTGCGCTGCCCGAACCTGCGCGATGGCCTGCACCCCGGCAGAATCGGCGAATGCATGGTCCATCAACGTCAGATCGGGCCGTAGCGAGACCGCGGCGTTGGCTGCTTCCTGTGCCGTTTCAGCTTCTCCGCAGATGACCCAACCGTCGATTTCGCCGACAATCTCACGCAAGCTGCGACGAATCAGCGGACAGTTGTCTGCCAGCAGAATCCGAACCGGCTCGGTTTGTTCTCCATGCTCGAATTGTGTTTCCATCGGCCCTGACCAACTCAATGCCTGCGCTCAACGCCGGCACGCTAAGGTTTGGAGTTTACTTGGATTACCCCCTCACCGACGGGCCGACTCAGGCGTTCGCAACATGGGCCTTGTGCATGATTTCCCACAAGCGATGAGCCCCGAGTCGATCCATAGAATCCGTCGATAAGGGGACAAGAAGGTGAGGAAGTGCCGCCGTCCAGATGCCTGATTCGATGGCTGCGGGCAAGCGGCGCAGACACCGGCGATCAGGCGTGCTCTCATAGCAAGTCTATCCCGCCATGCCGCGCAAACCAAACCTTATGGAGAACTGGCAGAGAAAGCGGGTGTGCCCAAAGTTTCTGGCACCGGCTTTTCCTAGCTCGAAGAGCGTCTGAAAGTAGCCCCGTCCCGACCGACGGGAGGGCGGGGTTGAAGGCGTCAGCATTCCGAGCCCTTCAGGGGCGACTGAAGCTCAGGGGCGGCTGCCGATCCTCAGTCGCCCGCAATGGGCTCTTGGCAGAGCATGCCGTCT
Source organism: uncultured Planctomycetota bacterium (assembly GCA_903892515.1). Classification (GTDB taxonomy): domain Bacteria; phylum Planctomycetota; class Phycisphaerae; order SM23-33; family SM23-33; genus CAITIS01. The sequence goes on from CAITIS010000102.1 coordinate 77,081, forward strand.
TCCCCGCCCTTGCTGCGCTGCAGGCGGGGCTACTTTCAGACGCCCTACGGGCTAAGAACATGGAGTCCAACATGCCAGAAACTTTTGCCACGCCAGAGCAACAGCCTCAGCTATCAGAAGCCTGTTGGCTGTAAAAGAAGCTCTGCTGCGGCGGCCGGTCCAGCATCGCCTGGCGGATGCTGCCGAAGCGAAACGCCCCCATGAGTCGGCGGAGTTTTCCCGCCGTCGTGTGCAGATTCACGCGATGCCGCCAGCGCGACATCCTCCCCATCGGCAACTCGGGCTGGCCGGGGTCCAGCTCCCAGGGATGGACGTACAGCAACCCGCTGCTGCCATGGTTCTGGCATCGTCGCAGCGCCCATGCCACAGGCGCCACAGGCAACAGCCTCAGGTATCCCCCGCCCCCGACCGGCAGGTTGGCTCCTGGAAGGCTCAGGCACAGCGGAGGGATCTCGATCACTCTGCCGCCCCGTGGGCCAATGGCGTGGTGCATGACCGTCGGGGCCTCGGGAACGCCGTACCGGTCATGTCGAATCGGAAAGATCGATGAATCGTAGACAAATCCATTTTCCGCCAGCACATCTATTGCCCAGGCGGTTTCATGAGTTATCGAGAACGTCGGGGCGCGGTAGCCCACTACCGGACGGCCGGTGACGTCCTCCAGCACGGCCCTGCTGGCCAGCAGATCCTCGCGAAACCGTTTTGGTCCCAGGCGGTGCAGCATGGCATGCATGTCCCCGTGCGAGGCGATCTCGTGGCCAGCCTGGCTGATGGCTCGCACCAGCGGGCCGTAACGGCGTGCCACCCAGCCCAACACAAAGAATGTCGCCCCTGCCTGATGCTCCCTGAGCAGTTGCAGGATCTGCTCCATGGCCGGGGCCAGCCGGCTGGGATACTCACCCCATTGCGCCGGCAAGAGCGCGGCCGCCTCGACGTGGAAGTACTCCTCCACGTCGAAGCTCAGCATGTGAAGCGTTGCCGCCGCGGCGGGGCATGGCGGCTGGGCCTGGCTCACGGCGTCACCACCGCGGGCGCCAGTGGCGAGACGCTTTGGGCTGCGGGCCCCTTGGCCTGGCCAAGCTCCTGCGATGCACGCAGGTGCCAGTCCGCCAACTCGACGTTGCCGGCGGATCGCTCCGCCAATGACAGGTGATAATGTGTCTCAGACGAGTCCGGCATGGCCTCGACGGCTTGCCGAAGCTCATGGCAGGCCTTGGAATCGTCTCCCAGCAAGTGTGCGATCCAGCCCTGCGTGTCACGGAAGCTGGCGGCCGAGGGGGCATGCTGCACCGCTTCTGCCGAAAGCCGCGTGGCATCGGCCAGGTGGGCAGGCTCTTTGGGCCAAAGCTTGGCGATGAGGAACGCGGCATTGTTGGCAGCGACAGGGCTGTCGTGGAGCTGCGTGTACATGTCCAGCGCCTCCTGGAGCCGGCCCGAATGTTCCAGGGCCAGCGCCAGACGCAGCTGGAGTTCATGATTGCCCATGTCCAGGTCCCGGGCCAGGCGGAGCATCTCTGCCGCTTCGGCCGGCTTGCCTTGGGCTAGCAGCAATCGGCCGGCGATCTGCTTGGCCCAGGCGGACTCCGTATCGGTGAACGCCTCGGAGACTTGCTTGAGCACGTCGGGATCGTCGCTATCGCGAACCGCCAACGCGGCTGCCCACTGGCAGCGCGGCTGGGATTTCAACACGTCCATCGCCCAACGCCGGCCCAACTGCGGTGCGCCCAGGTCGAAGGCCAATGAAGCCCGCAACAGCACGCTTGCTTGACGCGAGGCATCGGGCCCGGATTCCAAAAACGCTGTCGCCAGGGAACGCCCCAGCCCGGCCGAGCCATCGAGAGTGGCCGCAGCCAGGTGGGCCTTTTCGATGTCTCCGCGTGCCATCGCCAGCAGCACCTTGTGCCCCGGCGGCACGAGTGGCTTGGATGCCTTCTGCTCGACAGCATCCAGTTGGTCGGTCCAAGCCTTCGCCGCGGCAGCATCCCCTGCCGCCAGCGCGACACAGCCGCCAAGCAGGCACTCATACGCTCCCGCCGACTGCATCGCGGGCGTCTCCGCGCCTGCTGGCTGTCCACCTGCCACGGCCAGCAGAACGGCCAGGTCCGCCCAGCGAGTAGCGTTGGCGCCGTGCGCCATTTTGCGAGCCAGCTCCAGTGCGGCGGCATCATCTCGCAGCGTGATCATGCAGTCCAAGGCAGTTATGGCCGGAAGCGTCGGTATCGGCTTATCCGGACCTAGCTTAGCGCAGTAGTCGGTAAAGGCCGCAATGGCGTCGGGCATCTGCCCAGAGGCCATTTGCGCTCGCATTTGCAGCAGTAACGTCTCGGGGCTCTTTGAAGAGACCTTCTCCAGCGCATCCAGCTTGGCCTGCGGATCATCCGCCATTTCCGCCAGCAGCACCTGGGCGGCCTCGTATTGAGCCGTGCCGGGCGGCAGGGCCTGTAAGCTCGCGCGGGCGTGCGCGACATCTCCCGCCGCCGCCCAGGCCCTGCCCAGTGCCAGATCCGCCGGCGGAGTGTGACTCCACCCATCCTTGGTGAGCTGTTCCAGGCAATCGCGCGCCTGCGTTCTAAGCCCCCAGCGGGCCAGAACGGACGCACGCAGCAACCCTGCCATGATGTGGCCCGACTGGCCAAGGCGGCCCATCTGGGTCAGTGCTTCCAGCACCTCTGGCCGCCGCTGCTGCTGATCCAGTGCCCGAATCAGCACCTCATACGCCCTGAGATTGCTTGGCTGAGACTTAACGACCTCGCGATACGCCTCGATTGCCTCATCGGGACGTTTGGCCGCCTGAAGAAGGGCCGCACGCAGCAGGACCGGCCCGCTGCGCCCGGGCTGGAGCTTCTCCAGCCGGGCGCATGTGCTCAGCGCTTCCTGAGCCAAGCCGATACCCCCATAAAGTTGTGCACAAGCCTGAAGGTGCCGGGCATCCTGATCCGCGGCCGCTTGATCCACCAGCCGCAGCAGCACCGCCCGACATTCGGTCACTCTCCCCGCCTCAGCCAGCAACCGGGCCTTGGCCAGCATGGCCTGCTTGCCACAGTCGGTCTGGGTTGTCAGGCGGTCCAATTCGCTGATAGCCTGATCGGTCTTCCCGCTCAAGGCCAACTGTTCGGCCAGGAGCATTCGGGCAGAGCCTTGAGCATCGATGGGATAGCTCTGGTTTTCCGCGACGCGGCGGTAGACGCTCGCGGCCTCGTCGTGCTTGCCAGCCGATGCCAGCAGCCAGGCCTCAGTCACATCCACCTTCTCCAGCCGGGCGCCCGAGACACCTTTGAGGCGCTCGGCGGCCTGGGCAGGCGACTGATCCTTGGCCATGGCCCGAGCGGCTCGCAGGTAATACGCAGAGTTGTCGGGAGCCGCCTTGAGCAACTCCATCCACTGCCCAATCGCTTCATCGGTCTGCCCCGTGGCTTCGTAGCCCTCGGCCAGCAGCGCCCGCAGGTCCGCCTGGTGAGAATCCTTCTCCAGAGCGGCGCGACAGACGGCGATGCATTCCTTGGCCTTGCCCGCTGTCAGGTATCGCAAGGCGGCCCCCAACGTCGAACGCTCATCCGGGGCACGGGCCATCACCTGTTCCAGGCTCACCGGCTGGCCACGCATCACCTGGATTTGCAGGCGTAACAGTTCGGCCTGCGGTCCGCTCACCGAGTCGTCCTTCAGTGCGGTCTCTGCCCCGTCCACGTCCCCGTATGCCAGACACGCCTCGGCCAGCGCCAGGCGGTAATCGCTATTTCCCTCGGCCAGTTCGACAGCGGCCCGATACTGCTCCATCGCCTGCATCTTGCGCGAAGATCTCCACAGCAGCCTTCCCAGCTCGTAGTGAGCCCTGGCCTGCTGCCCCTCTACGTCCAGTTGCTCACGAAGTATCTTCTCAACCCCGGCAGTTTCACCCAGCATCGACATGGCCTCGGCGACAGCGAATGTATCGTCGGGGGAGCGGACGGTGGCCTCGCTGGCCAGGCGGGCCAAACGCCGCATCTGCTCCTGGTCGTTGAGGCCTTGGTAGCCCTGAGCTGCCGCCAGCAGAATCTGGGGCGAACCCCCGCCGCTACTCTCGATTCCCGCCAAAGCCTTGACAGCGTAATCCTTTTCCCCCGCGGCCAGCGCCGCCTCCATCAGGATGCGCAGGGCACGCGGTTCCTGGGGGTTGCCTCGCTGCACAATGGCAGCGTCTTGAAAGGCCTGGGCATAGTTGCCCTCCTGCAATGCGGCGCGGACCAGGTACACCTGCGAGGTGATGTCCTTGCGGTCAATCTGGCCCACTTGCAGCATCGCTTCGCGAGCCAGCTCTTTCTTACCCAGCTTGTTGGCGGCCTCGGCGTAGGCGTACTGCACCAGCGCCCACTGTGGAAACTCGGTCCGCAACGCAAACAGGTCCCGCTCGGCCAGATCCCACTGGCCCTGAGCCATGCGTATGCGGGCCTGCAACAGCCTGGCGCGCGGATTCTCGGCATCGGCCTGCAACGCGTCCTTGCAGAGCTTTTCGCAAACTGGTAGTTGCCCCATTCGCAGCGCCACCTCTGCCCGAGCGATCTTCACTTCCAACTGATCCGAAAGCTCAGCCGAGGCCGTCTCTGCCAGCAGCCGATCAAGCCTCTCGGCGATCTGGGCCAGCTTCTGCCGGCCCTCGGCGCTTTCAAGCCTGCCCGCTGTCTGCAACTCATACACCGCCAGGACCACCGCTGCGGTCGGCGCGAAGCGATCCATGCCTTCCAGCGCGGTTTTGATCCTGCCCAGCATCTCCACGTCGTTGCGAGCTACGGCCAATTGCGAGGCGTAGCGCCCGGCCTGATTCAGCACCGCCGCGATGCGCTTCTGCCGCTCATCCGGCTGGCCCTGGGATAGCAGGCCCTTCCCCTGCTCGAGCGACTGGATGAACATGTCGCAGGCCTTGCGGATGCTTTTGTCGGACTCCGTCACAGCCTCGCGACTGGCGCGAAGCCGATTCTCATGCAGCCACGCAGTCGAGCCGGCCTTGGCGGTCTCGGAATCCCGCACCAACCGCTTGCTCTTGACCAGCATCGCCAGCCCGATGTGCATATGGTTCATGGCCATGGCCTGGCGGCATTCCATTTCGTCGGCGGGGTCAGAGCAGACCGCGTCCTGCAGGATGCCGTTGGCGCGCCCCAGTTGCGCGATGCCCGATTCCAAGGCTGCCACGTCGCCATTGGCTTGGTTGCGCAGGCCATTCTCCGCCGGCATCGAGTACGCTGACGCCAAGGCCAGCCGCAGCCCCGGCTCGCGAGGACTCTGCTCCAAGGCCGTCTCCAGCCGCTGACAGGCGTCGCCAAAACGCCCCTGCCGCTGAAGGGCCTCAGCCGCCAGGGCGTAGCCGTGCCAGTCCTTCGGGGAGTCGTGCGTGTATTTTTCGGCCAGGGACAAGCCCAGGTCGAACTTGCCCGCCCGGATCGCCAGTTCCGCCCGCGTCAGCAGGGACTGGCTCTGGCGGCGATGCACGCTCAGGATTGCCGCCGCCACCAGCCCGCCCAGGACGCACGCCACTGTAATCGCCAGAAGAATCCGCCTCATCGCTAGATCTCCTCTATCTATCCAAGGCCCGATCCAGGCAGTTGGCCGCCAGGCCAATCATGGTTGCCGACCGTTCTTTCGCAGCTCGGGAGTTCACATCCAACACGGTGGAAACCCGCAGCAAAGCCCCGCGGGTGTCGCGGCCCAATAGTCCGTTGACGAATATTCCCAGTTGCTGCGACCAGAAGCTCCGCGTGTACTTCTGCCCGCATTTATATACATACAGGTGATATGTTTTTTCCGCGCCGGATTGGCTCACCAGCTCCGCGCAGGCAATGTCGCCGCGTCCGTCGCTGCGCGTGACTGTGCGTTCTGACTTCTCCAGGATCGTGTTGGCCCCGCCTTCCAAGCACAGATCGGGGGGGTGAGTGCTCTTGCGATTGTCCTGGCTAAAGACGATGCAGACGTCCAGCGGAGCGGTCCCGGCCGATACGTAGCGCCGGAAAATGTAGTCGCGCGTTTCCAGAATCGCCAGCGTGCGATCGTCCAGCGTCTGGTCGTGCCCTTGCCACTGCTTGCCCTGCACCTGCACCGCGTCGGGCAGAACTTGCTGGACCGTCTGGCCCAGCCACGTGGCATCGGCAGAGCGATTGAGCCATAGTGACGCGACCGCGGTCACCATCAAAGCAGCCGCCGCGATTCGGGCCGGCCGTTGCGCAAACGCTGCCGCCGCCGCTCTGGCCGAGGCCCATGATCCCTGCGGCGCCGACGTGCTGGAACCCGACCGGTTCGCAGGCCGGTGGATAATCAGAAATGCCCCTTCCAGGCCGAACATGCCCAGGAAGGCCACGCCGTAGATCGTCACTCCCGAGGCGTCATGGAACCACCCGGTGGCGGCCGACGTGCCCCAGGCCGCTGCAACCAGGATCAGCACCGCCACGCGAACGGCATTGCTCGCCACCGCCACCGGCACTGCCATCGCGAAAAGTCCCAACCGCCACGGCCCACGCAGCCTGCAGACGTACGCATACAGGGCCGCAAATCCGATCAGGCTCACTATCGTACGCAGCCCATTGCATACATTGGCCACTACCAGGCTCCCTCCGCCCGCCAGCAGCACCGTGTTGCCGGCCCGCTCCACGGTCGTCCCGGCCAGTTCGGCCAGGAACACGCCCCAATCGGCGGCCAGCATCTTCAGGCGAAAGTTGATCTGCGCCAGCGACACCTCCGGCAAAGGAACCATCAGCAGCAGAAACGCCAGTGGGAATGCCAACGTCCGCAGGCCTTGGCGTCCCAGCACGCTCAGCGTCAATCCGGCCAGCACGACCACCAGCGCCAAGGCGCTCAGGAAGTTCACGCGAGCCAGACACCCCGTCAGGTGCATGAGGATTCCAACCCCCAGGACGACCGGCCCAGCCCAGCGGCTGGGCCGGATCTGTAGTGTCACGTGACGCAACACCACGGCCGCTATGACAACGCTGATCAGCGGCACGAGCAGGCCGTGCGTGTAATAACCTTCTCCGCCTGTGAAACGCTGATACAGGCTCCAGTGCGCATATCGCCAGGCCGGGAACCACCGAAGCCACATCTCCGCGAAGGTCTGGGCGAAGGCCCCGATGAGGCCCAGGGTCGTCACGCCCGCGACGAGGGCGGCAGTCCAGACAGCGCTACGAGGAGTTTCTGCCATGGTTACCATGAAGGCGGCGCACCTCGCAATTGGAGCGTTGAACGGATGGGGCTTCCGTGGGAGCATATGCGCCCCGCTAAGACAACCCAAGCCGCTCCTGGTCCGCCATCTTTCCCCAAGTACTCTGTCCGGCCTGGATTGTCGGGTGCCACACCTGCGGCGTTTGCAGGTGTGTGGGGAGCACGGCTGCAAACGCCGCAGCCGTGCCACCCGCATTATTGCCCGAACAGAGTACTGGAACTGGTTTCATAACCGTGGCACAGCCGCCCTCGGCTGTGAGCTGCGCTAGTGTCCGGCTCGCGCTATCGCCGCCTGCACGCCGCGGGCGGAATGCTCCCAGGTCAGTTCCGCTTGAACTCGCTGCCGCGCTTTGAGCCCCAGCGACCGCGCCAGTTCGCGGTCAGTCAGCAGCCGAATCACGGCCCTGGCAATTTCGTCCGGGTTGGCGCCGTCGACAAGCAGGCCGGTCTGGCCATCGATGACGGCATCCGGCACGCCGCCCGATCGGCCACCCACCACCGGCACGCCGCACGCGCCGGCCTCGAGAAACACGATGCCAAAGCCTTCCAGATCGTTGCTCAGGGGCAGCTTGCGGTTGGGCATCGCGAAGACATCCGCCAGCGCGTACAGCTTGGGCAGCATCTCGTCCTGAACTTCGCCCAGGAAACGCACGTGGCTGTTTAAGCCCAGGCTTGCCGCCAAGCCGCGCAAATGCCGCCCGTACTCGCCCCCACCACCGATCACGTACACGCATTCAGGAACGGCCTGGAGGATGCGCGGCAAGGCCCGGATCGTCATGTCCTGCCCCTTGCGCTCCGTCAGGCGTCCCAGCGTGAGAATCACCCGCTTGCCTTCTAAGGCCAATTGCTGCGTAAGGGCCGCGTCTCGATCCGCCGGCCGGAAGCGTACAGGGTCCGTCCCTGGGTGAACCACTGCCACCTTCGCTTCTTCGATGCCGCCCTCGACCAGAAGCCGCTTGGTGAAGTGTGCATTGCCGATGATCGCATCGGCCGCCGCATAGGTCCTCCACAACAGAGACCGTTTCAGCGCGGTCGTCCACTTCCGTCGCCGGCCCAGCGCCAGGCCCTTGGCGTTGCCGGAGATTTCCTCGCCATGTGCCAACACGATGCTGGGAATTCCCAGCAGCCGCCCGACCACCGAGCCGATCAGGCCTTCAGGCAGCACGCGGGCAGCCAGGATAGCCTTTGGCCGCACCTGCCGACTGAGCCGTAGCGCGACCCGCAGGAAATTCCCGTACAGAAACAGCGACTCGGGCCGCACAAAGGCCAACCTGTTCAGACGCAAACGCGTGACGTTCACGCCGTCGATCATCTGGTGAGTCGGCAAGCCGTCCGTTTGCCCGGTGAGCACCTGCGCCCCGGCCAGTCGCTTGCACAGTTCGTGCAGCCACACCACGTGCCCGCCCCTGATGGGAATGTACACCTCCGAAAGCACGAGCAGCCCCGCGCCGCTGCGGTTGCCCGCGGCGAATGTCTCCGCATCCCTCAGCGCGCCGGGTGACGTGTCTGGCGCCGGCTTCATCTCGACACCCCCGGCACGGCATGGCCACACAAGCTGAAGTCGAACCTATCCGGCCTGGCGTAGTAGTCCAGCGACACATCGGTGAAGCGCGGCAGCCCAAACACGTTGCCGCTAAAGAGGCCCGAATAGCTTCCAAAGCCCGACAAGCCATACGTCGTCCCTGCCACCTGCAGCACTTGGCCGGGGCCACTGTAGCGGCAAATGGTATTGTCCGTGATCGTGTTGGCCGCGGCGAACCGGCTCGAAGAGAACTTGAACGTCGGTCCGTTGTAAGTCACCAGGGTATTGTTGCGGATGACGTTCCCGCTCATGGAATGGGCCTGCGCCGCCGTGTCGTCGGTGAACTCGATGGCCGAAAAGTCCGCCGGGCTCTGGCCGTTGGGCTCCCAACTGTCGCGCCCCACCCAGATGATATTGTTCTCGATGACGTTGTTGTTCTGGTCGTAGGCGAAAATGGCCGTGTTGGGGCTGGGGTCGTCGTAGTTGTAGAAGGTGATGCCCTGCTTGTCGTTGTTGAAGATCAGGTTGCCGCGGATGAAGGAGTTGCTCACGCCCTCCAGCAGTGCGATGCCGCCCATCACGTTGGAGTGAATGACGTTGTTCTCCACCACAAGGTTCGTCACCCTGCCGTTGTGCTGGAAGCCGTGCCGGCCGTTGTGATACATCAGCGTGCCGCGGACGGTGATGTCGGAATTGGGCAGGTCCCGCGAGCCCAGGTAAATGCCATGCTCCTGGAGATTGTCATGCACAACGTTGTTCTCGATGAGGATGTTGTGCAGGTCCTGCATGCCAAACAGCCCCCAGGTGTGATGCATCGACTCGACGTTGCGGATCGTGATCTTGCTGCTGTCGTTCATCCATAGCCCGACGCCGTAGCCCTCCGGGTCAGGGTTGTCCAGCACGAAGCCGTCAAACACCAGGTTGCTCGAATACCCGATCGATATGCAGTGGCCGGACGAACTCAAAACCACCTTCTCGCCGGGATAAGCCATTACGATGACCGGGGCTTTGGCATCGCGCCAACGCGGCTGGGTGCAGTCGATCACCGGATTGCCCTGATACGTCCCCTGGCGGAAGACCACGATGTCGCCTGGCCGAAGCAGGCTGTACACGCGCAGCCATGTGGCAAAAGGCCGCGATTCATCGTCGTGGAGGCCTTTTCGGTCGTTGCCGCCCCGGGCGATGTAGAAGACCCGTCGCACATCCAGCCCGCGCGCCCCCAGGAAGGCCGGCAAGCTGCCATACTTGGCCAGCAAAGTTTCGGGCGTATTCACGCCCTCATCGGCGTCATCGGCGTCGGGCCCGTTGGCCGAACCCACGCCATAGCCGTCCCCGTCAGCGTCGAGGCAAAATGGCTGGCTTCGTGCGCACGCACGCGACTGGGGATGGGATGCCGTACTGACATGTACCGCCTTCGCAGAGGCTGGAGCGGAACACGAGGAGGGGATGGCCGACGTCGAGACGGCGCCGGCAATAAGCCACGCTGCCATCGTCAAGGCCACGATGACGAGCCGTCCACTGACAGCCGATCCGACTGCGCGACGGCCCTTCATGTGTGGCTCCTTTGGGGCGTGCCGTCGAAACAGCTACGGCATGGGAGTATATGCTCCCAGGCATGAGCGAACAAACGCGTCGCGGGTCACAACAACTTATGCACCCAGAACACGCTTCATAATCGCAGTGCCCGTAGCACAGCCGCCCTCGGCTGTGGACGTTTGCGGCCCAGACGACGTCTTCTCGTGCGTCTCGCGCCCGAAGGTGAGCGTGAGACGGTTATGAAACCGGGTGTAAACAAAAAGCCGGCCCGACGCGCCCTTCTGGCACCGTCGAGCCGGCTCGTGCTATCCGTTCACACCGGCCATCAGGCCGGTACTAGCGTCAGACCTAAGACAGGATCGTGAAGTTGAACCTATCGGGCGTGGCGTAGTAGCTCAGCGACACGTCGGTGAAGCGTGGCAACGCAAAGATGTTGCCGCCAAACAGGTTCGAGTAGCTTCCAAAGCCCGACAAGTCGTACGTCGTGTCCGCCACCTGCAATATCTCTCCGGTCCCGTTGTACCGGTAGAGGGTGTTGCCAGTGATCGTGGTGGCCTGGGCGAACCGGCTCGATGAGAACTTGAACGCCGGTCCGTTGTACGTCACGATGGTGTTGTTGCGGATGATGTTCCCGCTCATGGAATGAGCCTGCGCCGCCGTGTCGTCGGTGAACTCGATGGCTGAGAAATCCGCCGGGGAGGACTGGGCGTTGGTATCCCAACTGGTGCTGCCCACCCAGATGGTGTTGTTCTCGACGACGTTGTTGCTCTGGTCGTAGGCGAAAATGGCCGTGTTGGGGCTGGGATCATCGTAGTTGTAGAACGTGATACCTTCCCGGTCGTTGTTGAAAATCAGGTTGCCGCGGATGAAGGAGTGGCTCACGCCTTCCAACAACGATATTCCGCCTAGCGCGTTGGAGTGAATGATGTTGTTTTCCACCACCAGGTTCGTCACCCGGCCGTTGTACTGGAAGCCGTGACGGCCGTTGCGATAGATCAGGTTGTCTCGAACCGTGATGTCGGAACTGGGCAGGTCCCGCGATCCCAGGTAGATTCCGTGCTCCTGCGGATTGTCATGCACGACGTTGTTCTCAATGAGAATGTTGTGCAGGTCCTGCATGCCAAACAGGCCCCAGGTGTGATGCATCGACTCGACGTTCCTGATCGTGATGTTGCTGCTGTCGTTCATCCACAGCCCCACGCCGTTGCCGCTTGGGTCGGGATTGTCCAGCACGAAGCCGTCGAAGACCAGGTTGCTGCAATACCCGATCGATATGCTGTGGCCAGCGGAACTCAAAACCACTTTCTCGCCGGGGTCTGCCATGAACACGATGGGCTTAGCGGGCGTGCCGTTTAGCGTGGGGTAGCTGCCCTCGATCAACGGATTGCCAGAATACGTCCCGCCGTCAAACACAACCACGTCTCCGGGCTGCAGAATGTACCTCAGGGCATTGTAGCTGGCGAAGGGCTTCGAAGCGTCGTTGACCAGGCCGGTGGAGTCGTTGCCGGCTGTGGCGATATAGAAAATCCGGCTAGCCTGATATCCCATATGTGCCAGGAAGTTATTGAGCGTGCCATACTTGTTAAGCATGCTGGCATTGGTGTTGACCGTTGCGTCGGTGTCATCGGCGTCGGGCCCCAGCGGGCTGCCCACGCCATAACCGTCACCGTCCCGGTCCAAGTACGTGACGTTGCGGGCACTGCCATTAAGTGTCGGAGGCGGCGTCGGCGTCGGATCCGGGGTTGGTGTCGGCGTCGGAGTCGGATCAGGTGTTGGCGTCGGCGTCGGGTCGGGCGTTGGCGTCGGATCCGGGGTTGGCGTCGGCGTCGGCTTGGGTGTTGGCGTTGGCGTCGGATCCGGGGTTGGCGTTGGTGTCGGTGTCGGATCCGGAGCTGGCGTGGGTGTCGGGTCCGGCGTCGGCTTGGGTGTTGGCGTCGGCGTCGGTGTTGGGTCCGGGGTCGGTGTCGGCTTGGGCGTCGGCGTCGGCGTCGGATCGGGGGTTGGCGTGGGTGTGGGGGTCGGCGTCGCAGTGGTCTGGATGGCGACAGCGTAACGCCCTGACGTGAATGAGTTCACGCTGGCGGCAGAGACGTAGTACACGCCTCCCTTCTGGACGTTGATGACCAGCACGCCGTCGTGGGACCGGCTGGCCAAAGTCAAGCCGTTGGCCTGATATACGGTCAGTTTAGGGTCCAGCCAGTTCAGCATGCCGGGCGTGGACACCTGGAGCTTCATCGTGCCGGTAACGTCGGCCGTGACCTTCATCACGTCCACGTCGGTTCGACTATTGATGGCGCTGTTAACGGTCGCCCCACCGCCGTCGAGCGGCACGGCCAAAGCAGCGCTGAACGAGCCGCCTATATCCGTGGTCGGCGAAATAACCGAGCTAAGGAGCTCACGGGCCTCCATCGCCTCGAACGCCACCGGGTCTTTGTTGATGTCCATGCTGTCTCCTCTGCCAATGTAAATGGATCTCACTGCTGACCATCCGTAACGCACGTCTTAAGGAGGGAGAGGACTCGTCCTCTGCTACCGGCTGTGTCGCTGGCGACTGTCCTATTGCTACTAGGGATTCGCCTGCAACCTTATTCGGGCCACACCATGCTTACCTCAATCTATCGGCATCGGCTTTGGCCCTCAATAGCAGGGCTGCGGAGAGGGGAAAGCTGTGTAAACTGGAGGGTCTGCTCGATAAACAACGACTCTTTCGGAACTTATCAGCCAAGCGAGACCACGACCCAGGCGATCTCTCGCCTGCGGCCAAAACGGGCAATTCACATATCACGAGTCATGGCGGATATTTAGGATGAACAATAAGAAAATTGCAAAAACTTGAAAAAAGTTGGGGAAACCGCCGGTCGCTTTGAGTAGCTGCCTACCTGGCCTAGGCCACCCTTACAAAGCAGAACAAATGTTCTAAGAGGCGCGGAAGGCTTCTATTGCAGCCATATAATCTAAATATGTCATATCAGCCACGTGTTGGTGCTTAGGTGAAGGACTTCGAATGATACAGTCCGCGATCAAGCGATTGCTTGGAGAGCGTGGCACAGCCGCCATTCGCAGTGGACGCAACACGCTGCGCCACTACCGCCAATATGCCTTTGGCGATGGCTTCGCAAAGCCGCCAACACGCCTGGACCTGGAGATAACCTACCGCTGCAACGCCCGTTGCCGAATGTGTCCACTGTACGGCGAGCACCCCGACGGCAATCGCAGCCGCTCAGCCGAGCCCGACCCGCAAAACGAGTTGACGACATCGGAGATTCGCTCGCTCCTGGACCAGTGCGCCCAGCTGGGCATTTCCGACGTTACCATCACCGGCGGCGAGCCCTTTGTGCGAAAGGATCTCTGCGAAGTGCTCGCGTACGCCAAGACGGTGGGCCTCAGCACGGGCCTGATCTCAAATGCCAGCATGATCGGCCCGGCCCAGGCTGCCGGCATCGTCGAGGCCGGGCTAAACTCGTTGAACATATCGCTGGACGGGCCGGCCGAGGTGCACGATGACATCCGGCGTTCTCCGGGAATGTTCGCTCGAGTCGAACGGGCGATCTCGCTCGTGAAAGAGGAGAAAGCTAAGCGCGGCCTGGACACGCCACACATCGCGCTTGGCTGCACGGTCTCGGCCCTGAATGAAATGTACATCCGCGAGGTGGTAGAGACTGCTTCCCAACTGGGCGTGGAGGTCAGCTTCAACCCCATCTTTTACAGTACCACAGAGCAGGAGGCCGCGACCCACTCGCTCCTGTACGGCCGGCCGGTGAAGCCAGAGGACTGGCGTTTGCCCGAGCGGATCATCGCGGTAGACGTTGTGCGGTTGGCAAAGCAGTTGCCGCAAGCTCAAGCCCTGGCCAGAACGCTGGGCGTAGCCATGCACAGTCGGATGGGCGGGCAAAAGGACCTGGTGCATCGCTTTGAAGAACCCAACTACAGCGAAAACAACAAGTGCCTCTACCCCTGGTACGCCACGCGCGTAACGCCCTCGGGGACCGTCTACCCCTGCTCCATTTCCGTGGACATGGGCAACATCCGCGAGCAGTCGCTGGAGGCGATCTGGAACGGGCCGAAGTATGTGCAATTCCGCCGGACGCTTCGAAGGCACCGGCTATTCCCTAAGTGCGCCAAGTGCTGCGTGCTCGACAAGAACGACCTTCTCTGCAAGCTCTTGCCCTAGCAAGCCCGTTGCGTAGGTGTCGCGGGCGTCTCGCCCGCGTCTGGAAATTGTCGAGTGCCACACCTGCGGTGTTTGCAGGTGAGGAGCACGGCTGCAAACGCCGCAGCCGTGGCACCCACAATTCGCTGGCGTGAGCGAGACACCCCTGCTCAACGTGCTGTTAGCAAGCCCTTTATGCGGGGCGGCACGCCAACGCCGCGAGCGATGCACTTGTTGCCCCGCGGCGAGCCTCCAGAACCTGCTCAAAGACCGTCTGCACGCGTCGCGCTACGCAATCCCACGACTGTACCGCTGGGGAACACCGGATCTCATCTGGGGACCAATGACACAGCAGCGCCCGCCGGAGCGTCTGTGCCAGCGCCGGCACGTCGCCAGGGGGCACCAGCATGCCGCTACGCGAGTCCAGCAGCCGCGGGATCTCGCCCACGGCGCTGGCCACCACAGGCCGGCCGCACGCCAGCGACTCAAGCACGACATTCGGGCAGCCCTCGGAATGCGACGCCAGCACGCTGACCGCACTGGCCGACAGGTACAGCCGCACCCTCCCGGGGTTCTGTGAACCGGCGAAGGTCACGCGGTCGCCGCAGCCCAGCGCCCGGGCTCGCTGCTGGAGCCCACGGCGGTATCCCGAGCTGCCGCTCCCCACCAAAAGCAGATGGACATCCAGGGGCAGCAGGGACAACGCGTCGATGGTCTCTTCCAGCCCTTTATGGGGTCGGAGATTGGCCACTGACACCAGGTAGCGCCGGTCACCGCGCAGGCCCAGCGTTCGGCGGGCCTGCGCGGCGGGGAGAGGTGTAAAGCAGTCCAGGTCCACGCCGTTGGGGATGAGGTGGACCTTTTCCGGCGCCGCCCCCAGTGAAATTGCTAAGTCGGCCATGGGCTTACTTACGCTGATAATCCCATCGGCATAACGCAGCGCCGATGCGATCTGAGGACGCATCCAGGCATTGTGCACCTTGGTGTTTACTGAGCCGCGCAGGGTCACGACCACGGGCAGACCCAGTAGCCGGCCCATGCGGCACACGGCCACGCCATCGGGCCAGACGAAGTGGGCGTCCAGTACATCCACCGCCCCGTCGGCGTCCAAGCGCCGCCGTACCCATGGCAGCACGCCGCGCTGGTAGAACGCGGGATCGATGCACTTGAAGACTCGCGGGATGTAGAAGTGGCGTAGATGGTGCGTGCAGATCCCGTCCACGTACTCCTCTTCTTCTGGCCAGGCAGTCAGGCCTCGGGCGTACATCGGGAACCAGGGCATGGGATGGACCACTTCCAAGTGGACGTGCCGGGCCAAGGCCTGCAGACGCCGCAGCACAAAGATGCCGCGCAGAGGATCGACGCTGCTGGGATAACAGGAGCAGAAGGACAGGACTCTCATGGCATTGCCTCCCGCGAAACGTCAGCGTGAAGGAACGTGCGACACCACAGTTCAAACATCAGCACCGCCCACAGCAGAGGGGCGGTATTGCCCAGCCCGCTCTGGTGCAGCTTCCATGACCGATGCACCATGTCAGAATCGATGTATGACTGGTACTGGGCGTGACCGGAGAGCAGCAGGTCGCCGACCATGCCCCGCAGCGGCCCGCGCAGCCACTCCACCAGCGGCGGCGTGAACCCGCGCTTGGGGCGGTGAATGATCTGGCTGTCCAGGTACGGCCCGAGGGCGGACTTGAAGACCCGCTTGCCCTGGGTGGACGATATCTTCATCGCCGAGGGAATGCCCATGGCGAATTCGACGAAACAATGGTCCAGCAGCGGCACGCGAACCTCCAGTGCGTGAGCCATGCTGGCACGATCCACCTTGGCCAGTATGTCATCGGCCAGGTAGGTCTTGATGTCGGTGTAAAGTAGCTGATGCAGGTCGTCGCGCGGGGCCTGGCCCATGTAGTGGCGGATCAGGTCGGAGGAGCGATAACCTGCCAAGGCCTTGCTGATATCCGGGCTGAGGAAGGCCGGCTTGTCCCGGTCGCTGAGGAAGCCGACGCTGCGGCAGTACGCCTCGGGGGCATCGTCGGCCAGGTTGGTCAGCGTGATCTTGGCCCGCAGCCATCGCGGCAGCCAATCGGCCTTGGGATACAGCCAAGCCAGCGGCCCGCCCACAAATCGCCGCACCGCCCCGGGCATGCAGCGCCGCAGCCGCCGCTCCATCAGGTCGAAGCGGTACCGGCGATAGCCGCCAAAGTTCTCATCCCCGCCGTCGCCGGATAGGGCCACCGTCACCTCGCTTCGGGCGGCCTGGCAAACGTAATAAGTGGGAATGGCCGAGTAATCGGCAAACGGTTCGTCGTAGTGCCAGGCCAGGCGCTCGACCACGCTGGTCGCCTCCGGCTCAACGATCCGCTCGTGATGCTCCGTGCCATACCGGCGGGCCACCTGGCGAGCGAAAGGCAGTTCGTTGTACTCGTCCTCGGCGAAGCCGACGCTGGTTGTGACCAGCGGGCGATGCCCGCTTCGGGCCATCATGGCCACCACGGCCGATGAGTCCACGCCGCCGCTCAGAAACGCCCCCAGCGGCACGTCGCTCACCAGCCGCATCTGGACGCATTCGGCCAGCCGCTCGATAAGCTCATGTTCGATCTCCTGTACCGATCGCTGTGGTCCCTGACCCGCGGGCACATCCCAATACTGCTGCACGACGCTGCCGTTGAGGTCAAAACGCAGCCAGCAGCCCTGCGGCAGCTTGTAGATGTCCTTGAACATGGTCTTGGGTGCCGGCACGTACAGGAAGGTCAGGTAGTCAGAAAGGGCGTCCTCGCGCACCGCCCTGGGCACCTGGCCGTGGGCCAGGATGGCCTTGATCTCGCTGCCGAAGATGAGTCGGCCGTTCTGCACCGTGTAGTACAGCGGCTTTACTCCCAGCCGGTCGCGCACGAGGTAGGTCTGCTGGCTGCGGGCGTCCCATATGGCGAAAGCAAACATTCCGCGCAGCCGCTCGACGCACTTGATGCCCTCCTGCTCGTACAGGTGCACGATCACTTCCGTGTCAGTCTGAGTTGTGAAGCGGTGCCCCTTGGCCAGCAGTTCCTGGCGAAGCTGACGGTAGTTGTAGACCTCGCCGTTGTAGCTGATCCATACGTCGCCGGTCTCGTTGCAGAGTGGCTGCCGGCCGGCGGAAAGGTCGATGATCCGCAGCCGGGCGTGCCCCAGGCCGGCTGGGCCGTCCACGTGCATGCCGTCCTGATCGGGTCCGCGGTGGCGCAGCGATCGCACCATCCGCGCCAGCCGCACCGGATCGTCGCCGGTAAGCTTACGATAATCGACTATGCCGCAGATGCCGCACATCAGCAAAGTCCTTAGCAGATGCTCGCCTTTGTCCACCAGGCACAGAGAGAACTCGTGCGCCGCCGCTCCAAGCCGAACAGCCGCTCGTATGCGTCCACCATGCGCGACAGCTCAAAGCGTTCGTGAAAGTCCTTCCGGGCAGCCTGCCCCAGACGCTGCCTGAGCCGCTCGCTGCGGCAGAGATGATAGAGAGCCCCGGCCAAGGCCTGCGGATCCTCTGGCGGCACCAGCAGGCCGCTCCAGCGGTTGCGGAGCGTTTCGGGAACTCCCCCGACCTGAGTGGCCGCCACGGGCAACCCCGCCGACATCGCTTCGAGAATGGCCAGCGGCATTCCTTCCGAACGCGACGCCAGCACGAAAACGTCAAAGTCTCCCAGCAGCGTCGGCACATCCGATCGCGAGCCCAGAAACTCCACGGCCGAGTCCACCGCCAGCCGCCGCGCCTGGGCCTGCAGCGCCCCTAGCTCCGGGCCATCCCCCGCCACCGTCAACGTCGCCGGCACCCGCTGGCGCAGCAGCGCAAATGTTTCCAGCAGCACGTCCATGCCCTTTTCGCGGCTGAGCCGGCCAACGCTGAGCAGCCGCACCGGCCGGCGTTCATCGTGCGGCGTGGCCCTGCGCGAGGGGCAGGCCGCAACGCCGTTGGACACTACCATCACGCAGTCTTCGCCAATCCCGTCATGCTGGCACCAGCGCTCCTTGACGGCCTGGGAAACCGCCACGCTGCACGTGACCAGCTTTACCGCCAGGCGGTTGGCCCACTGGGCGGCCAGGCTGCGCGGAAAGACGCCGTCATGTTCCGTGTACACCAGGCACGGCACGCCAGCCAGCCGCCCGGCCAGGCTGCCGTAGAACAGGGCGGTGCTGTTGTGCATGTGCAGCACCTGGCATCGGCGTTGCCGCAGCCAGCTCGCCAGTTGCCAGATGTACTTCACATCCAGCCCCGGCCTCCGCCGCAGCAGTTCCACTTTCAGGCCGGCGTCCCGGGCCGGGGCAGCCTGTTTGCCGAGGTAGTCGTAGCAGCAGACCGTGACGTCGTGGCCCCGGTGAACCATCGCCTCGCCCAGCAGCAGCACCACGCGCTCCAGGCCGCCGGCATGCAGTCCTTGCACCAATTGCACGATGCGATGTGACATGGTTAGTCGCTCCGCGTAAGCGCCAGCGCACCTTGAGCGCCGACTGACCTGACCTCGCCCGTGAGATGCGGACCCAGCGCTGGATCCTCTTCGGCCAACAACAGCAGCGGCACGGAGGCAAGGGCCAACAGGTAGACGTACTCGAAACGCGCCTGGCTGAGGAACGAGCCGCCCACCATGAACGTCAGCAGCGAGGACTGGATCGCCACGGCGTAGCTCCACGCCCAGTTCTTCTGGCCTGGCGGGGTCATTCGAGCGGCCCCCACGACCCGGGCAGTAGCGTGCAGCACGGTAAGCAGCAGCGTTATATACAAGCCCAAGCCCATATAGCCGGTCTCGCCCATGAGTGAAAACCACACGCTGTGGGCCGCCCGGGGCTCGGCCTGGGCCGTCGGGCGGTAGTACTGATACTCCGCCAGAAAGGCCTCCTGGCCGAAACCCACGCCAGTCCACGGATTTCGCTCAGCCATGGCCATGGCGGTTTGCCACGCTTCCATTCGGCCACGAGCGGACACGTCAGCCCGGTACGACTCGATGGAGCGGTAGCGGTCCAGTGTCTTGGCCGGGATCAGCATCCACGTCACGCCAAACGCAGCGAGACCCAGAACACCGGCCTTCCACCAGGCCGTCTTGCGCAGCAGGGTCAGCGCCACTGCCGTCGCCATCGCCAGCATGCCGCCGCGCGACGTCGTCAGGATCACCCCCGGCACAGCCAACATGCTCGAGGCGTACAGCACCCTACGTCCCCAGCGACTCTTGATCTCGTGGGCGCAGAAGGCCAGCATCGGGATGCTCATGGCGATGAACAATGCCACGTCGTTGTTGTCTAAGCCCAGGATGGCGCCGTCCTGTGAACTCGGCACGCCGCGCAGGAAGAACTGCCCGAATTTCGCGGCCCATATCCCGGGACACATTGCCAGGACGACCATCAGCCACTTGAATTGCGAGCGTGTGCGAACCAGGCCGGTGATCAATACGGCCGCCACGCCGACCTTACTGAACTGGAGAAGGTCGTTGCTGGATGAGTCCACATGCGTTGAGTACAAGGTGCACACGCCCAGCCACGCCCACAGCGCCAGGAACGCTACGGTAGAGGCGCGAAAGCGAATCTTCGGGCCGTGGGTGAAGAGCGCGCGAATGACCAGTACCACCGCCACCGCCATGGTGATTCGGGCCGCCCGGACGTTCGTGCTCCAGACCAGCGACTGAGGCCGCATCAACGACAGCCAACAGTACGCCAGCAAGCCGAGATAGGCGTTGTACAAGGCCACCGGCATGCAGCCGTAGCCGGCCATCAGTACCAGCAGGTCGCGGATTCCCACGATCTTTCTCCTCGATCGCGCCGGCCAGGAAAGCCCGCACAGGCCGGGACGATAACGTTCAGTTCAGGCGGGTTCGGTCCGTCTCGTACACGGGCACTTCTTTCACGCCGCCCAACCGGATCAGCAGGCTGCGTCCACGGGCGGCAAAGGCCGCACGCTCCTGGGACCCCAGCACGATGTACCAGCCGACCGGCAGGTACCACGCGCACAGGGCGGTCACTCGAAATACAAAACCCATCCAACCGTGCGCCGGAATCGCCCAGCCCAGAACCATTCCACCACAAACCGTCAAGGCCGCTCCGCTCACCCAGTGAAGCATCGTCTGGGCCGCGTATTGCCTGGCTGATTGACGCATGGCCCGGCAGGCCACCCACGTCCGTACCCCCGCGCCCAGCAGCAGCATGGGGACCAGCGTACCGACAGCCAGGCCGTCGATGCCCCAGCCCAGCCATGCCGCCAGGCCCAGGCCCAGAGTCACATTTGCCGCGGCCTCGGCGGCTGAAAGCAGCGCGATCATTCGCACGTGCCCCAAGCCTTCCAAGCTCGTCAGCGGCGACATGGCGGCGAGGTTTGCCAGGTTCGCCAACGCCAGCAGCGTCAGGGTCCTGGCCGCGACGGCGTAGGAGTCTCCCAACCACAGTCGCAGAAATTGCCCGCCAAACACGGCAAAGCCCGCCAGCAGCGGGATCGCCAGCAGCATGGTCATCCGAACTCCGCGGACGCACTGGCTGCGCAACGCCGGCAGATCGCCACGCCCCGCCGCCTGCTGCAATTCCGGGGCAAAGACGTTGTTGACTCCGTTGACCAGTTCTCGACCGTTGTCGATGAGCAGGATGGCCACGCTGTAGAAGGCGGCGGCCTCGATTCCCAGCTTCCAGGCCGCCACCGCCACTCCCGCCGAATACACGATGCGAATGCAGATATTGTTGAGCATCGCCCAACCGCCGAACGCCAGCAGTTCCCGGGCCATTGAGGCCCGCACGTAACGCCAGGCAATTCGGACCGGCGGGCCCCAGCGTCGAGACATTCCCCGCAACATGGCCGCAGAAAGCCCGGCAGCTACTACCTGCACCCCGGCCAGTGCCACCAGTCCGCCCCCCGCGGCCAGCACCAGCCACGTTCCGCCTGCACGCACCGCCAAGGCCGAGAGGTCTGCCGCGTTTACCAGATCGAACCGCTGCCGCGCCGCCAGCAACTGTACAAAGGTCGCCGAAAAGAAGCCCAGCCACAGGCTCAGCCCCAGCAGCGGCAACACCCACAGCGCTTGATGGGCCGATGAAGCCAGAACCTTCGGAAAGAGCTGGCCAAAGCCTGCCGCCAGAGCGGCCGCGGCCACGACCACGACGCCCCCCGCCACCGCGAAGAACGCCAGCGAAACGCTCACCACCTCGTTAAGCCGCCCGTTCTCGCCACGCCCCAGGTAGTAATTGATGTAGCGTCCCGTGCTTACGCGGACGCCCAGTTCGGCCAAACCAAGATAGCTAGTTAGTGCCACCATCAGCGACCACACTCCGTAGCCCGCGGGCCCCAGTGCGTGAATCACATACCGCGAGAGCAGCAGCATCACCGCCAGATTGGCCAGCTTCGTCAGCCAGTGGCTGACCAGGTTGCGCGCGTATACCCGGAAAGCGGGAATGGTCAGATACTCCCGTTCAGTTGCCCGGAAAAAGTAACGTTCCACGCCCACCACCTGGCTGGAGGGATGAGCGAGAACACCAGGCGATCCCCGGCCAGGCCCGCTTCAAACACTCGTTCGCCCAGCCGGCCCAGCCCGGCCAGCATCAATGGCATGGCCGCCGTGGCCAAAAGGAAGTTGTGCCGGATCGTCCATTCCGAACAGCCAGCGCGAATCGCCGCCAGCTCCGTGCGACGAAACGGCCGCTCCGATGGCACGCGATGATTGGGCGTCAGCCGCCGGAATAGCCGCAGCGGCGGGCTCCCTTGAAGCGGTTCGGAAAACACGATCCTGGCCCCGGCGACGGCCACACGCCCAAGTTCGGGCAGAAAGGCCTTCATGTCCAGATGATGCAGGATGGCCTTGCCGACCACGACATCGAACGCGCCGCTGGGCAACCCGGTGTCCTCGGCCGACGCCACGCACAGATGCAACCGCCGCCGTGAGCTCCCCCATGGCTGGCGCATCAGTTGATCGATGGAGGCGGAGGAAACATCCAGGCACCACAGATCCGCTCCGCGCTCGAGCAGGTCGCGGCACAGGGAAAATGACGTGCCGCAGCCGACAAACAGCACGCGCCGGCCGCGCACGTTGCCCATCATCTCCAGCATCTGGCGCCACACTTCCTGGTTAACGGCTTCGTAGCACCGCTGGCGAAAGCTTTTGGGCTCGGTCACCTGCTTGTCCCAAAAAGCGGCTTCCGTCGCGATCCGGCCGGTCATGTCCGTCCCGATGCTCATTGTCTACCTCCATCAGTTTGCGATGGATCTGATCCAGTTTCCCGGACCACGTTTCTTCCCGCATGGCAGCACTGTATGAAAGCCGCACAGATGACGGAGTCTGCAAGGCCAGTTCGATCTCATGCACCGACGATTCGACACCTTGCGCCAGGTGAACCCCGTCGCAGCGACTGGCCTCAGGCAGCGGCGTGGACACCACCGGCAGAGCGGCGGCCAGGTATTCACGCAACTTGATCGGGTTGGCGGCGCGAGTCAGATCGTTGATAACGAACGGAATGAGTCCCAGGTCAAAACCCTTGCAGTAGCTCGGCAATTGCGCGTACGGCCGGGGACCGAGGAAGTGCATGTTGGGCAGGCCGCGATATTGCCGCAACGGCACAGCAGAGTCGCCGATCAGGACGAAGTGCCACCCCGGGCGAACCCGGGCGATCTCGGCCAGCAGGCCCACGTCCACCCAGTCGCGGATCAGCCCGAAAAAGCCCAGCCGGGGACGGGGAATATTCGCCATATCGGCCGGTTCGGGCAGATCCGAGCGCAACGCGGTGGCGAAATGGTCGTAATCGACTCCATGCGTGACCATAAGCGTATTGGGGTTCCACGGCGCCTTGGCACGCTGGAGATTGGCCGAGGTGGTCACGACGAGATCGGCGCACTGGCAGAGGTCACGCTCGTCGCGGAGCGTCTGGGCCGCGTCGTAGCCATGGAAGCTGGCGAAGTCATCAACGCAGTAGTAGACACTGTACGTGGCAGGGAACTGGCGGACCAGGTAGGCCACGTCCGGGGCAAATGACCACACCCACAATGGCCCGCGGGATACGCGTTGCAGCGATCGGCGGATTTGCCGGCCCACCAGCATGCGATTTAGCCCGCGCACGCACGCCTTGCCGGGCAGTGGCACGAGCAGCGGTGTCAGCACGTGCAGGCCGGGACGAACCTCCCGCAACCCCTTGCCGATCTGGGTAAGCTTTCCGATGGCCGCCCGCAGATCGCTCGCCCGCGCCGACGGCGCACGCGAGCCGTGGTAGTTCACCCACAGCACCGTGTTGTCGCGTGCCAGCAGATGCATGATGTGATGCTTGCTGGTGGGCGGCGCGTCATAGCCGCTGGCCAGGCACAAGATGGTTTGTCCCGCGATCATCGCGCTTGTCGTTCCTGGATCATGTCCCATAGCCGTGCCGGCTGCGGCGCCCGCGGAACCGTCACGTCTCTGACCTGCTGGCGGGCGGACGCCCGACCGACCAGTTCCAGGCAGCGCTCGACCAGCGGCGCCATCTGCGTCGGCCAGCGACAGTGCTTCAACACGCACTCGCGCGAAGCCTCGCCCAACGCCTGACGCTTGGCCGACGATTCCACCAGTTGCACGATGGCCTGCTCCCATTGGACGGGACTGTCAGCCGGCTGGACGCATCGCCTGAGCGGCGCGTCCAGCCCCGCCATTGCCGGCGAGGAGGCGACCACCGGCAGGCCCATGGCCATGGATTCGAGGATTTTGTTCTGGACCCCCCTGGCGGTCCGCAGTGGCGCGATCGCGATGGCTGGGCGGCGAAGGTGCGGGCGAACATCCTTGACCGCGCCTGTGACCCACACGCCGCCGGCATCCTGCAACTTCCGCACCTCCAAAGGAGGCTTCCGGCCAACGATCGTCAGGCTCAAGCGCGGCAGTCTCGCCCGCAAGCCTGGCCAGACCCGGCGCACGAACTCGCACACCGCCTCCACGTTGGGGCGGTAGTTCATCGTTCCGACGAAGACTAGAAACGGCGATCCGCCTTCGGCGCCGCGGGGCGTGAAGTACTCCGCGTCCACGCCATTGCCCGCAGCCATGACCTTGGCCTGCGAGCCATTGAGCAACGAAGCTTCCGCCTGGCTGACCAGCACCACCGCGTCGCACTCGCGCGTGGCTCGCCGTTCCAACGCCTCCACGCGAATGGCCTCTTGGTGGAGCCACTTACGACGCAGCCCAAAGGCCTTGCCCGCATAGCTGGCCCACTTGAGGCTGTCCAAGTCCACCAGGTCGGCCACATGGGCTTGGGCGCGGGCCTCCAATGCCACCGGCAACATGGCCGAACAGTAGCTCACGACAAGCGGAGGCGACTCGACCGAGGTCTCGCGCAGCACGGCTCGGCGGAGATTGCTCGGGCAGAAGTAGCCCTCGCTGAACGACTTTCCTGCCAATCGCGCGAGTCCGCCACGCCCCCAGGACCGCGCCAGGCCAGATGGAAACACCATGACCTCGCGACAGAACTCACGCAGCGCCGTAACGTTCTCTCTAAGGTCGCTGCCGCTGTGGTCGACCGCAGCCAGCGTAATGTCGAAATGCTGACTAAGGGCCTTGAGTTCGTGAAAGGCGCGGATCCGCTCGCCCTTGTCAGGTGGATAAGGCACGCAATGCGAGATGAACAGGAGCTTGTCCATAGACATTTTCGGGGCCCATGCTACCAGTGGTAAAATGAACCTGATTTCGAGACTCTTTCACAGATTGCACAGATTTCGCAGAGAGCATGCTTCCGGGCACAAATGAGCCCGATTTCGAGACCACTCTTACGCGTCACTAGGCGGGGCGGGAATCGAACCGCGCGCCGTCCCGGGTGTATTCCGGGCGCTCTGCCAACTGAGCTACCCGCCTGCGTCAAACACTCGTCCGTGCATACGTCCACTGTGAGCGTCCAAACCGGTCATGGGATCCACTTCCAGATCATGCCGCCGGCCGACCGCGTGATACGCAGCGGTAGACGCCGCCACACTCGCTGAGCCAGCGCCAGCTTCGGGTTGCCGGGCGTCAGATTGGGCGCCTCGGAGCGGCGGAGCAGGCAAACCTGATAGTGCAACGGCTGAGGATCGAACCCCTGGTGAATCTTGAAGTGGTATGGCCCAGGGTTATCTCGCCGGCTGCGATTGAAATCAAACCAGCGCAGCCCGCGCAGCACGGCGTATTCCATCAGCCGCAGATACATGACGTTGTTTGCGTTGCACTCCATGCCTTCCTGGGTGCTGCCGGAAAAGTATGGAACGATTTCGTCTCGAAACAGGAAGCTCACGACCCCCGCCACCGGCCGGCCGTTACGCCGCAGAAGCAGGCAGACGCAGTCGTCTCCGAACAGCTCGGCCAGGTGGACGAAGAAGCTCCAGCGGTGGCTGGGCGAGCCCAGCCGGCGCATCGTCAGAGCGTAGAGATAATGGATATCGCCAAGGTGCTCTGGCCCCGACAGCACGGCCTCTGGACCGAAGGCGTCCAAGCCCGCTCGGGCGGCCGCTCGCGCCTTGCGCGGCAGCGATGGGAGCACATCATTCACCTGCGTCGGCAGCAGCTTGCGGAACGTTACGTACTGTCCGACCTCCGCAAAGCCAGTGTCCACCGGCTCGCGGTGACGCAACTCCAGATACTGCGCGCCCAGGTCGTGGCACAGGTTCTGCGCCGCCTGGGCCAAGGCACGAGCGATATCCCCGGAGTCGGCGAGGATGCCTCCGTACGTGGCGCACGCCACCGATACCAGCACCTTGCCCACGAACAGGCTCTTGACCATGCTCAGTGGCAGCACCCCGACCACATGACCGCCGCGCCAGGCCACCAGGTGCATCGGCTCATGGCCATAGGCAGCCTGCACCGCCGCACTCCACCGCAGCGGGTGAAACATCGTCGCGTCAGGATGATCCTGCACGTACTCTTCCCACGCGCCAGAATCCTGAGAGCCCAGCGGCTTGATCTCAAGCTTCGGCACGAAGATCGACGGCGGACTGTCCAGAGCCACTTGAGTCATGGTTGAAAGATCCACTATTCGGCAAGGCTAAGCCGGGTGTCACGTTGATGCGTCAGGACGATGCCAACGGTCCGTACGCTTAGTTCCTTGAGCTGTTTGACGGCGTTTTCCACGGCCTCTTGCTGCGTATGGTTCGCCCGCACGACCAGCAGCGCGTCTCCCACGACTTGGCCGATGGTGCAGGTGTCCGAAAGCGGCGCAATCGGCGGCGTGTCCACGAGAACGAAGTCATTGCGTTTCTGAAGTTCCTGGAGCGTCTCGGCCAATTCAGGATGGCTCACGAGTTCGCCGGCTTCGCCCCTGGAGCACTTGCCGGCGCAGATAACCGAGACGGTCGGGTACACCGTCGGGCAGATGATCTCATCCAGCGTGGCGTCGCGGCGGAGCAAGTCCGCCAGCCCGATGGGGTGCGGCTGCCGCAGCAGCCTGGCAACTTTCCCATGGCGAAGGTCGGCGTCGACGACCACCGTGCGACAGCCGCGCTGCCGGCCCAGGATGAAGGCCAGGTTCAGGCACGTCACCGTCTTGCCTTCGCCGCCTTGGGCCGAGGCGAGCATCAACGTGAACGGCTTGTTCTCGTAGAAGGACAGCAGGTGCGTCCGAACGGACCGATACTGTTCGGCGATGTGATGGCCGCAGTCGTGATGGGCGATCAGCACCGGCGAGTAGCCGTTGGTGATGCGCGGCCCCTCAGCCTCGGGCGTGAACACCCGTAGCGGCTGCAGAATGGGCGAGCTTCGCGGCGGCGCGATGACCTGCTCAGGCGCGCCTTGCCGTGACGGTATTCCCGCCGGCAATGGCGACATGAGAGGTACAGCCACAGCGTGAAGGGCCGCTTCAGCCTGGTGCTTCTTCATGGCTTGAGATACGTGTTCCACGTTTTGCTCCTACGTGCTCCCAGTGGCCGAGACCTGCAGAGACACCTCGGGACGCGCCCGCAGTCCCCAACACGTCATGTCGCGCAATACGTCGTGAATGATCGGAACGTCGATGATGCGAACCTCTCGCCCATATCCCACGAGCAGGGCATTGTCGCACAGAACATTGACCAGCCGCGGGATGCCGTCCGTAGCGGCGTGAATCTCCGCTAACGCCTCGGGCAGGAACGTCAGCCAGCCCTGCGTCCCATCCTGAGCGGCAATCCGCAGGCGATGCGCGACATACGCGACCGTATCGGCGGCCGAGAGATTCCCCAGGTGGTAGCTCAGCACAATGCGCTGACGCAGCGACTCCCACTTGGGCTCCAGCAGCCGTTCGCGCAGCTCCGGCTGGCCGATCAGCAAGATCTGCAGCAACCGTTGCCCTTGCAGCTCCCAGTTCCAGAGCAGGCGTATTTCCTCAAGGGCGGATTTGGATAGGTCCTGGCATTCGTCGATAATCAGCGCCACCAGCCGGCCGCGATGGTGCATCCGCGTCAGGTGATCCAGCAGCGCCTCCACGATGTCCTGCTTGTCGGTGATGCCCGCCTGATGGAGATTCAGTCCCGCCCCCGTCGCCACCGCCCGGACCATTTGCCGCGCGGACTGCGGAGGATGCGAGAGGAACACGCCCTGGCAACTCGGTCCCAGCCGCGACGTGAGCATATTGCCCAGGAACGTCTTGCCCGCCCCGACCTCGCCGGAGACCAGGATCATGCCCTTGCGCTGCTGGAAGCAGTACAGCATGCTGGCCAACGCCTCGGCGTGGATGGAGCTCTCAAAGAAGTACCGCTCATCGCAGGCGATGGTGAACGGATATTCCTTCAATTTGTAGTACTCTAGGTACATTACCTTGCCTTCTCTCTGGGGCCTATGCACCAAGGCTACGGTATAGGAACGCCACGGGCCCTGCCTTCCACTGCTCGTAGGCACGGCAGTAATGCAGACGCATCACGATGCTCACGGTTGAGAGCGTCAGGCCCAGCACCAGGACAGCGGCGATGGCCGGGCCGATCGTCCAACGGCGGATCTTGCGCACCTTGTACTGAGCAGGGGTGAGAATCTCGCTGATGGAGCCGTACACCGGCAGTCCCAAGGCGTCCTGGGCGCCCACGGGGCTGCTGAAAGAGTGGTCTTGGGAATTGGCCAGGCTCACCACGCCGGCGCCAAAAGCCAGGCCACCCAGAACGGCCACTGCCAACACGACCCAAATGTTCGGGAACGAAGGCATGTACTGCTTCTGCGCCGCCTGCACCGCGTTGAGGTGCGTCAGGCGGTTATTCACAGCAGCTCCCAGCGCCACTTCCACGTCTTCCAGGCGCTTCTGCCATTGCTTGGCCTCGGCCGTGCGGTCGTCCCATTCCTTCAGAAACCGCAGGTACTCCTCTCGTACCGGCGCGAAGCTGCCCCAGAGCTTCTCATAGCCTGCCAGCAGTTGCCGCTGGCGCGAGATCTCGGCCGTGGTCATCTCCAATTCGGACTGGGCCCCGGCCATGGCTATGGCGATGTCGCTTGGCGTGCTGGTGCCGGTGAAGGTTTCCTCTTTCACCACGGTTTCGGGCATCTCCTGAATCCGGCGAGTGAGCCGCTCAATCTTGGCCTTTAAGCCGACGACCGCGGGATGCTTGTCGGTCATCTGCGAGACGGTCATGGCCGACTCCAGGTCGTCCTCCAGCCGGTGCAGTTCCTCGTGGGCTTTATCCAACTCGGGGTTGGGGTGCCGCACCACCTGAACGGGCTGACTGCCGGGCGAACTGGGCTGCAGCCCCTTGAGCCGCGCCAGCGTCTGCTGGGCCACGCTCTGGCGGCGTGCCAACTCATCCAGGTTGGTGCGCGTTCGCTGGATCTGATCCTGCAATGAGCCAGGGTCAGCCGGAAGCACGCCGGTATAGCGGATCTCGAATTGCACCTTCTTGCGAGTCAGTTCCTCCATGACCGTCGAAATTTCGCGACACTTGCCGTTGAGGAACTCATGCTGGCGCTTCAGGCCCTCGCGAATTCGTTCATAGGTGGCGTCGATATAATTGGCCACGAGGGTGTTAGGCAGTTGCTGGGCCAGCGTGGGGTTGGAATCCGTGAAGCTCACCGACACCATGTCCTCCTGCTCGCTGCGGGATTCCCACTTGACGTCGACGTCCTCCATGGTCTTCTTCACCAGCTTCTGCATCAGCATGTGGCCTTCGTCCGTCAGCTCGCCTTTGGCGTCGTGGGGCAGGCCCTTGGTGAAGCCCAGGTCCGTCAGCGCCTTTTCCACCGACAGATAGCCCGAGACGTCGTACCGCAGGCGTTCCTTGATGGTGCTGAAGGATTCGCGGCTCGTCTTGGAGATGGCCTCGGCGGCCGTCTCTAAGCCGAATTCGAAGATCGCCTGGCCGGTGTACCGCATCGGCACGATGTGCGCCCCGATCAGCACCACCGTGGCGAACACGGCGGTGCTAACCAGGAAGAGCGTGCGCCGGCGAAGGACGATACGAACGACCTGCTCGAACGATTGTCTGCTGGTGAATGAGCCCATGGCCATTTGCCTCACAGTCCCATCATGCCTAAGCTGCTGGCTGCATAACCGGGCATCCCGACCGTTTCGGCGGCTGGACGCAGCGGGAATAGCATGTTCTGCACCGCCAGACCGATCTTCGCCATTGGATTGGGTTGAACGTAGATTACGTCGTTGGGCATCAACAGAATGTTGTTGCCCATGTCGCCGGATTCGACCATCGCCATCATGTTAATGGTCATCTTCTTGAATGGCGTCTCCATCGATTCCGGCCGGACGCCCTTCTTCTTGTAATGAGGCGTCTGCGGGAATTCGAAGCCGCCCTCCTGCGGGGTGAGCGGGCGGACAACAATGATTCGCTCGGGCCAGGCCAACGTGGTGGGCTGCGCCCTGGCCAACGCATCCAAAAGCGTGTCATGCCCCGTCCACGGCGTGGGCCCGGGACGGTTCACTTCACCAAAGGTGTAGAAGGATTGGGAGTTGTAGCCGACAACCTGGACGGTGGCATCGACCTCCGAGTAGTACTTCCCGGCGGCCTTCTTTATCTCTTCCTCAATCTCCTTGGGAGTGCGCCTGACCACGTCGATCTCTCCTAGCAGCGGCAGGTTGATCTTGCCGTCAGGACGCACCCGCTCAGTGGTATCTTTGATCTCAGGGACGTGCTGCGAAGTGATGTGTAGCATGTCTGGCGGCAGCACCCGGTATTCCGTGCCCGAGATAGGCGAGCGAGGTGTCTGAAGGAATTTCACAACGTCCTGGGCGTTGTAGCTGCATCCGCCCAGCCATGCCGTGAAAAGGCACACTGCGAGTCCCCCGTGAACCCGGCACGCCCTTGGCTTGCTCATAAGCGCCTCTCCCTGATATGCATGTGAAGGAAAGCTTCAACCCAGCAGGGACGGCTCGTCGCGCCGTCGCGGCATCAGCGAAATGCATCCCGACGCCCGTCGTTGTGCTGGCCGCTTCACAAGAGATATATGTCCCGTAGGAGGCAATCCCAAGAAAGGCATCAAAGAACTCTTTCATTTCACTGCGAACTCACCCCATGCCGGCTCGGGCAATGCCTGATGGGCCGGAACTCCGCCCCCCTGCGAACTCATAATGGTGTCGGCGGCGGGCGTCTGCGGCGGCCAAGGGCAGACAAGACAGCGAAGACGCCTCGTCGGGCAACCCAAAGGTTCCCTGCGTCAGCGCCTTCGCCCCTAGCACTCTGTCCGGCCTGGATCGTCGGGTGCCACACCTGCGGTGTTTTGCAGGTGTGCAAGGGCACGGCTGCAGACGCCGCAGCCGTGGCACCCACGTTATTGCCCGGACAGCGTTCTAGATGTCCTGACTGCGACGAACGCCCCGCTGCGTCATGCCTTGCGATACTTCAGCACGTAGCCGGAGACACCGCCGAGCGCCATGAGCAGGCCGGCCATCGTCATCGGTTCGGGAATCGGAGCAACCAGCTTGGCCTTGCGAACCGTGACGGTCTGGAAAGGCACGATGTCCATGTCCCATTGGAACGCCCAGGTCACATCGCCAGGCCCGGCCGACAGTACGTCATCCAGAGTCGTGGCCACGCCGTCGTTGAGCTTCAAGAGCGTCGAATCAAAGATCGCCGCCTCGACATGATTTGGCGCCAGCACGCCGATCGACTCGCTGTACACCGGCCCCCCGAGATCGCTCTGCGTGGCTATCGCAGCCATCGGAGGCAGGTACTGAACAGCAACACTGTCATCACCGGCAAGAACGTTCAGATCCAGGTCGGTGTACTCAAAAAGGTGGAACGGAACGCTGCCGATCCCAGCGGTAATGGACACGTCCTCGTACAGGGCTGAGTTGCCGGGGGCTCCTCCATCGAGGTTGTACGACACGGTGGCAACGAAGCCGCCCGCCAGGCTGCCGTACACGACGTTGAGCCTATCGGGCGTCGGCTGAGAGTACACGGCCGCCAGCGTGCCGAACGCGTGCTCCGGGCCGGTGTCGCCGACCCGGTAGAAAAACTGCTCGTCCCAGAGTTGATTGTGGCCATCCACCGTCCACGTGAAGGCTGAGTCGCCTATACTGTTGAACAGAACGGTAGAATTGCCGGTACTCAGTGTGTAGATCGCGCCTTGGGCCTGTGCCATCATCCCCAGCGTGATCGCGAGCGAAACGAGACAAAGTGTTTTCACGGTTAGTCTCCTTTCAGACGCCACTTCACGTCTGAACAAAAGTGCTTTGCGCGTACGTAACATCATTCGGGCACACGGCAGCGTGCTGTCATCTTCGCCTCGCTTTCCTGGCGGACCGGCGGCTGGGGTCGCCATTCTGCTCGGTTAGCCGCGTGATGAATCTCAATACAAGCCGTACCACGATGCCCATGTCATTTCCCTGCAACGTCGAACGACATGCCGCAGGTCGTTGTCTCACTTGATTGGGGAGCGTGATCGGGGACCAGGATCCGTTTGTCCACATGGGGTTGGAGATCGCACAGACATTCATGAGTGGCCGGCAGTTCGAGGCGACGCTATCGCCACCAGGGCCGGGCAAGACGTTGGCCGAATGCGTGTCGGCTGTTGAGCACTGCCCCGTCACATCACGCCCAGGCGGCGGGGCTTCACAAGAGGGGCCAGCGAAGGCGTCCCGCCGGGCAACCCAAAGGTTCCCGGCGTCGGCGCCTTCGCCCCAAATGTCCTGACTACAACGAATGCTTCACTGCGTTACGCCTTGCGATACTTCCGCACGTAGCTGGAGATGCCGCCGATCGCCATGAGCAGGCCGACCATCGTCATCGGCTCTGGAATCGGAGCCAGCAGCTTGGCCTTCTGAATCGTGACGGTCTGGAAAGGCGCAATGGTCATGTCCCACTGGAAGGCCCAGGTCACGTCGCCCGGCCCGGCCGTCAATACGTCATTCAGAGTCGTGGCCACGCCGTCGTTGAGCTTCAATAGCGTCGAGTCAAAGAGCGCCGCCTCGACATGGTTGGGCGCCAGCACGCCGATCGACTCGCTGTACTCCGGGCCCGTGGCATCGTTCTGAATGGCTAACGCAGCCGCCGGGGGCATACGCACGATGGAAACCCGGTCATCGTTCATAGTGCCGTTCAGGTCCAGGTCGGTGTACTCAAAGAGGTGGAACGACACGGGGTTAATCCCAGCGGTAATGGACACGTCCTCATACAGGGCGGAGTTGCCAGGGGCGCCGCCGTCCAGGTTGTACGACACGGTGGCAACGAACCCGCCCAGCAGGCTGCCGTACGTGGCGGTCAACGTGTCAGCCGTCGGCTGAACGTACCCAGACAGGATCAGGCTTCCGAACGAGTGCTCCGGACCCGTGTCGCCGACGCGATAGAAGAACTGCTCGTCATACAGTTGATTGTTGCCGTCTACGCTCCACACAAAGGCCGTATCGCCATTGCTGTTGAACTGGGCGGCAGAATTGCCAGCAGTCAGAGTGTAGATCGCGCCTTGGGCCTGTGCCATGAGCCCCAGCGTGATCGCGAGAGAAACGATCAGAATCGTCTTCACAGTCAATCTCCTTTTTGGATTCCACTTCATTCTTGTTAGTTGCACTTCACTTCTGAAACTACATGCTTGCTCATACGCAACATCATCTGGACATACGGCAGCGTACTGTCATCGTCACCTCGCTTTCCCGGCCCGTTCCGGCGCCGCCCAGGCCGCTTTTCTAATGGGCGGCGTTGTCATGAAATTTCCCTAACGTCCGTACCAAGATGCCAAGGTCCAGCCCCCAACGACGTCGGGCTATGTAGTCCAGGTCGTTGTCCAGCTTCGTCCGAAAGTGCTCCAGGTCCGTGTCGTACCCGGCTCGGAGCTGCGCCAGCCCGGTTATGCCGGGCCGCACCTCCAGCCGTTTGTCCACGTCGGGATACAGGTCGCGCAGCCGCTCATGAATGGCCGGCCGCTCCGGTCGCGGGCCCACGATCGCCATCTGCCCGCGCAGGACGTTGAGCAGTTGGGGCAACTCGTCCAGGTGGCTGCGCCGCATCCAGCGGCACAGCGGAATCACTCTGGGATCCTTCCGCCCGGCCCACACGGCCCCGGAGGCCGCCTCGGCGTCCCGCCGCATTGTTCTAAGCTTGTACATCTGGAAGCATTTGCCCCACCGGCCGACGCGCAGCTGGGTGAAGAACACCGGACGCCCGTCGGCCAGCAGGATCAGCAACCCGCACGCGGCGATCACGGGGGCACACACGAGCAGCAGCACCGCCCCCAGCAGCACGTCCACGACCTCCTTGGCCACGTCGAAGTACCGTCTTGCCAAGTGCATCAGCAGCCCCAGAATGCCGCTGCCTAGTCCCACGATTGTGATTGGCTCGGGCATGCGCACGCCCTTTCGTCGCTTAGTTCTGCCAGGAATGCCCCGAATAGGGGTTGACTCGTCCGCCGCCGGTGAAGAGAATGCAGGAGCTCGGTGCTGCGGGGCCACACGGCTCTCGCTGAACCCGGCGGTGGACCAGCGCTTCCTGGCCAAGGTAAGATCGCTGGTTCACCTTTTTTTAGATCGCGTCTGAAACCTTCACCAAGATTGATTCATCGCCCGCCCAGCCCTGCGCTGAGCGCGGTGATGGTTGTCTCAATCCAATTGGGAGTTCCATTGTCGGAGGGAACAGCGTCGCTTGCATGCGCCGATGCGTCCCGCGAATAGGGACTCCGCTAAACCCGGAAGTGAGCCGGCGTCTTCCTGGCCGTTTCCGATCGCCGACACACGCTGCTCATATGGTCACTGCTGTACGACCATCGCCTGAAACGCCACGAAAGCTGTCTTGCTTGCTGCCGGCGTCTCGTACAAGTCAGGAGGGTGTCCTGGGACAAGCCATGCTTCGAAGATCAGTAGACATGCCCTATGAGATGCTCACTCTTTAACATCCCGTAATCATCACCCGTTCCTGCCTCCCTAGCTTAGAATCGCTCCGCGTTGTTCCCAAGTCCGGCAGAATGAAAAACCGAATCTCCCCCGCTGGACGATCGTCCCTTTCGCATCACGCTGCCGGCGATGGTTCGCTTCTTTCGCGCATCCGCCTGGAGCCCCGCCGAAGCAAGGTGTTTTCGCCACACGCCTTCCGCCGAACCATCTCGATGCGTGCCACACGACGAAGCAGGGCAGAGCCTGCTCGCCTGCCGGGGAAATCCCCATTAAATATTCCGCCCTTCGCGCGACACGGGCTAGGACGAGGCGTCCGCATCAACGAACGCCATGATTGAGGATGATGGCGCAGATTCGTTTAGGCGATTAAGGGTCGCCACCAGGTTCGGCCAAGAGGCGCAGCGGTCTGGGGGAATTCGCGCTTCTGGACAAAAACGCGGGTGATCCCTTATTCGCGTGCATATAGTACCATACACAGGACGTATGTAGCACCTAAGCAAAGCAGTGACGACGGCGAGCAGTAAGCCGTCGCAGCCTCAGCCAGTTCGGCCCGGTGCGAATTGTCCTTGCCATGTCCGGCCGGCGAGACGTTCATCCGGCACAAATGAGCGACATTCGATCCGGGGTCTTTCACTTTCTTCTCATCAGTTCTGCTGCACATGGATGGCGTCGTAAGTGTGCATAGCCGGCAGGGATGCC
Organism: uncultured Planctomycetota bacterium; assembly: GCA_903892515.1. Taxonomy (GTDB): domain Bacteria; phylum Planctomycetota; class Phycisphaerae; order SM23-33; family SM23-33; genus CAITIS01. The sequence goes on from CAITIS010000102.1 coordinate 112,363, forward strand.
TTCACCACTCAATGGGAAAGGACTTTCCGTGACGGCCGCCACAAGCCAACTCTACGACACTGTCGCCCTCGCCCCGGCGCTGTCTCTTCCAGTCCTGGAACGCCGACCGGCTCACGTGCCTGGCGTTGCGGCGTCCATCACTGCGAGGATGACCCACTACATCTACCATCGCTCCTTTTCAGAGCCCGACGCCGAGCGTATCCTCACTCGCCGGTGCCAGGTCAGTCACACGGTCTACACAGATGGAACCCGGGGCACGCCAGGAACGTCGCGCACCGCAGCCCTGACCGCCGAAGAGGAAGGCATGCTATTCCTTCAATACAACTACGCCCGCTGGAGGCTGCGTCAGCTGGTAGACGATCTCGGCGTCCACGCCGACACGGCGGTGGAGACCAGGCGCTGGCTCGAGCGAGCCCGGCAGATCCAAGAGGTGCTGGCCGGCGCCAACCTCGGCCTGGTGTATGCACTGGCCCAGCGGAATCGCTTCCCCAGGCTCGCCTTCGACGACCTCATCAGCGAAGGCAGCTTAGCTTTGCTGCGCAGCATCGACAGGTTCGATTTCAACCGAGGCATACGTTTTTCCACGTATGCTGGTCGAGCCATATTGACGAGCTTCCTCCACTGCGCTCGCCGGGACAGGCGTCAGACCCCCTTAATAACCGTTCAACTCAACACGAGCATGGACTTCGAGGATCCCGGCACAGCCGACCACGAATGCCGCTGGAAGGACTCTCTGGCCATGCTGGAACACGTACTGCGAGTCAATAAGGCAACTCTTACCCCGCTGGAGCAAACAGTCCTGGCGGAGCGTTTCGGCATGAACCGACAGAAGCAATGCCAGACCCTCCAGGCGGTTGGCCGGGGCGTCAGCCTGAGCGATGAACGCGTGCGCCAAGTGCAAAAGCAAGCACTGGCCAAGCTCCGCACGTTGCTGTGCGAGGCAAAGGCCGTAGCCAATACGCGACGCCGCTCTGCCATCCCGAACGCCGCGCGAGTCAGAGGCAAGCCCCGGCAAGGCGATTGGCTGCGTCTGCGACGCGCGTCCCGACGTCACGCGACCCCGTTCGAATCAACGTGATCTCGTGCTCGTGGGAAGCTCGGACTGCTGCGAGCGCAAACTGCTGCCAGTACCGATAATCTCAACCGCCGGGGGCACGCGGCCAGGCTCGCTTGAATCGTGAGTCCGATAACGATGGCGAGGTCACGCCAGGAGTGGCTTCACAACCGTTAGAAGGGGTTTCGCAACCGTGGCACAGCCGCCCTCGGCTGTGGGCTGCGCTGGAAGACGTCGTCTGGGCGGCAAAATCCACAGCCGAGGGCGGTTGTGCCACGGGGCAAACTCTCTGCGAACGTCTCTTCGCGCCTCTTCCCCCTCAAGCTCTCACGACTCTGTCGACGCCGTGTTCCACCTTGGCCGTGGCGTTGCGGGTGTCTAGCACCAATTGCGCGTTGGCTACGATGAAGTCGTAGTCGTAGTCGCTGTGGTCGGTGGCGATCAGCACGGCGTCGTAGCCCTTGAGCATGGCCGCCGTCAGCTTCTTGCTG
>CAITIS010000103.1 GCA_903892515.1 uncultured Planctomycetota bacterium
GCAACAAGACCGACCGCGGCCGCCGGAGTTGGGAAATCCTCGCCAGCCTGGGCGAAACCTGCCGCCAATCCGGCCGCGACTTCGTCAGCTTCCTCGCCAACCACGCCGCCTTGGCGAAGATAGGTCGCTAAACACGTACGAGGGAGAGGAGTTCAAGGCCTCCACCCTCCACCCTCCACCCTACGCCCTACGACCTATGACCTATGACCTACGCCTCGCCCGAATCTTTTTCATTCCGCTCTTTACCTCGCCGGCCGGTCGAATAGGATTGTGTGTGTAAGGTCCAACATGAACTGGAAACTGCCCAACCAATTGACTCTGGCCCGGCTGGCGCTGGCCATCATCTTCTTTGCGATGCTGGCTTTGTACGATGCGCCCTCGCCCCGGCTGCTGGACGCCTGCTTCGTCATCTACCTCATTGCCGGCGTCACGGACGTACTGGACGGCTACCTGGCGCGGCGATGGAATATCACCTCGGCCTTTGGGCGGATCACCGACCCGTTCGTCGACAAGGTGCTGGTGTGCGGGGCGTACGCACTATTGGCCGGCAGCAATTTCACGTTCGCCCAGAGCGGCGGCGTGGGCATTCCCCTCTGGGAGCGGAACCTCCCGCACTGGATCACCGGCGAGATGGCCAGTTCCATGCAGGCCTGGATGGTGGTGGTGGTGGTGGCCCGCGAATTCATCGTCTCGGGCATCCGCGGCTACAGCGAGTCCATCGGCCAGAAGTTCCCCGCCACGGTCTGGGGCAAGGCCAAGATGCTCGGCCAGTCGGTGGCGATCTGCGCCGTGCTGCTCCAGCAGGCGAATTTTCCGCACGCCAGCTGGGCGGTTCTCGTCAAGCTGCTGGCGGTGTGGCTGAGCGTGATCTTCACGGTCGTCAGCGGCTTTGCATATGTCACGCAGGCCCGGCGGCTGTTTGCCGTCACGGATGAGGAAGGATCAGGCGGTGCGTAAGTTTCTCATAACCGGCTTGGGCACCGGCTACATGCCCTTTGCCCCGGGCACGTGGGGGTCGCTGGGCGTAACGATCATTTACGTGGCGCTGGCGATGCTGGGCGTTAGGGCCCCGATCATCTGGGGCGTGATGGCCGGGATTGCCGTGCTGGCTACCTGGGGCTGCCTGGCCTGGGGCGAATACGCCGAGGGCGTCTTTGGCAAAAAGGATCCTGGCCAGGTGACGCTGGATGAGTGGGCCGGCCAGGCTGTGGCGTATTTGTTTGTGCCCTTCGTCGCGGGCTGGTCGGGTGTGTTGACGCCGGCGCTGATCGGGCTGATGCTTTTTCGCTTCATGGACATCGCCAAGCCATCGCCGGCCTGTCGGCTGCAGAGCCTCAAGGGCGGCCTGGGCATCGTGGTGGACGACCTGATCGCCGGCGTGTACGCCAACATCGCCGCCCAAGTCCTGCTGCGTTGGGTGCTGCAGGTGGCGTAGGAAACGGCTGAACCACAGAGACCACCGAGTGAAAGACAACGGACAGGAATTTGAACCACGGAGGTCACGAAGGACACGAAGAAGACTTAGAGAAACGCACGCACGGATACAGCGATCTTACCTTTGCAACGGCGGGATAGCTTTGCATCTGACGCCCCTTCAGGGCTGGTCTGTGTAACGCATCTCAACCTGGGGCGATGCCCCAGGCTGTACTCTCTCAGCCCTTCGGGCTGGATGCCAATCCTTCGGACTGCATGCCAAGCTGCCCAATGGCTTATCGCTGATGCTGATTTGTGCAAAGGCTTGCGCCCGTGCGGCAACGTCTTGGGTCTTTCTCTGGCAAAGTCTCTGGTTCTTCTTTGGCGACGTCTTGGGTCTCTTCTACAGCAAAGTCTCTTGTCTTCCTCCGTGTTCTCCGTGTCCTCCGTGGTTCAAAAGGCTTTGCTTTCTCGGTCTTCCTCTGTGCCTCTGCGGCAAAGTCTTGGCCGTTTACAGCTCCCGGTCGCTGACCCAGAGTTCCTCGATGGTCGCGCCCAGGAACGCCAGCACGGGCAGCAGGAACAATTGCCACAGGGCCCCCTTGCCTGTCTGGTCCAGCCAGACGCTGGTGAAGAGCGTTCCGGCGGGGGCGCCGAACCGGTAGGCCAGGGAGTTCGTCGCGAAGTGCAGCACCGCCAGCAGCACGCCGCACAGCAGTCCAGCCAAGACTCGCGGCCCCGTGCCTCTGCCGCCACGCAGGCGGGCCGCCACCCAGCCGGCCAGGAATGCCAGCGGCAGGTTCGCCAGCCAGAGATGGCCTAGCGTGTGCCAGTTTGACGAGCCCTTGGCGTACAGCCCGTCGGCGACCAGCGGCAGGATCGACGCCACCGCCGTGACGGCCAGGATGATCCAACGCCGATTGCTCTGGCCCTGGCGCCGCGCCGAGCGTTGGCGGACGCGCCGGCCGATGGTCAGCGGGCGATTGTAGAACAGGTCGAAGACGGCATGTTCCAGCAGGGCCCCGTGCTCGCCGAAGACCGGCACGACCGGCACGGCCCCGGTGGACCAGTGCGTGGCCATGAAGCGGGCCAAGGCCGGGTAGCGCGAGGTCATCTGAATGGGAAACGCCAGGTAGCCAATGTACTTGAAGAACGCCAGCGGCAGGGCGATGTTGTAGTCCTTGATGTTCCGCTCGCCGATGACCAGGTACAGCACGTACAGGCCACGCAGCGTCGAGCCCGGGGAAATAGGCGTGATCTGGAAGAACGCCAGCGTGCCCGCGGCGATTAACATGCCCTCCTTGATGCCCTCGCCGAAATACACCGCCAGGAAGATGCCCAGCCCCAGCGAGATCAGGTGGCCCACGGGCATCATGCAGATGTGCACCGCCAGGCTCTTGAGATACTTCTGAATGAACGGCTCGCCCACGGAGGCGTTGATCTTTTCGAAGTCCTCCTGACTGAGCATGCCCTTTTGCCGGCCTTCGCTGAGCATCTCGCGCAGCCACTGCTCGCGGGCGGCGGCGTTGAAGTACAGGTGCAGCGGCTGGGTGATGACGCGCTTCAACGTATCCCACGCATACGCGCGGTCGGTCAGCATGCGGTGCAGCTTGGCCGGCAGAATCGAACAGGGCAGGTGCAGCAGGAAGTGGACCGGCTGATTCACCAGATGCAGCGCCCGTTCATCGGTCACCCTGCCGGCGCGGAGCCACTCCACCAGCGTCTCGGCCCGTCGGGCGCGAATGGCGCGCAGGAAGTATCCGCCGTCACGCAGCATCTGCCCATAATGCCGCCGGTAGTCCGCCCGGCCAATGAGCCGCCGCGCCAGTCGGCCCGCCAGTCGGCCGGCGATGAAGATCGCGACCGCGCCGATCAGGCCCAGGATCACGTGGCGATGGCAGCGAATGGCCGAGATCGCCAGCCACAGGCCCAGCACTAAGCCCAGCAGGCTCAACAGGTGCGTGCTCAGGTAGCCCAGCAGCGAGAGCTTGCTCTGGCGGAACCTGGCCGTGGTGACGTCGTCGGCGGCGTGGCTGACGTGCAGGCCCTCGACGGTGGCAGCGAAGATCGAGTTCCACAGCTTGCCGTCGTGCGTCAGCCGGCCGGCGTTGTGGGTGAGGTCCAGCATCGAATCGCGATACGCCTGCTCGGCCTGCTTTAACTCATCAATGGCGGGCTGGAGGTCGGCGAAGTCCTGCGGATAGGCCTTGAGGAACGCGTCGAGATGTTCGAGGTTGCCGCGGTCGAACTGCACCCAGCTGCCGCGAGCAATGCCCTGGCCGATCAGCTTCACGTCGGCCGGGCTCATGGGCAGGACAGGCAGCAGCACCAGGCCCGCGCGGAAATCCAGCGCGCACAACCCGCCGGTGGGGCGGTCTTCGCTGTCGGAGAGCTTCATGCAGTTGGGCTGGCTCTTGCACGTCCACCACTCGTACTGCCGGGCCAGTTCGGCTGCGCCCATCGAGTGCAGCAGGTCGACGAAGGCGTCCATGAATCGCCGCTTGGCCACGTACTCGGGCGAGCGGGTCTGCTCCAGGGCGGCGGCGTTACCGTGCATGGCCAGGCCGCGGATGTCGAGCTTGTCGTCCACCTCGAAACGCCACTGCCGGCCCTCGACCCATTCGCTGATCTCGCCGTAGCTGCCGAGTTGGCTGTCAAGGAAGGTGGCGTAGATGTCCTTGACCGCCCGCTCGCTGCCGAAGCGGCGCTGGCAGGCCCGGCGGATGAGCTTCTGCCACAGTGCCCCGGAGCGGATGGCGCAGCCATTGACCTGCATGGAAAAAGGCGACTGGAAGCCGACGGCGTACAGCGTGTCGCGGAAGCGGCAACTGGCGGCCGAAGGCGGCAAAAGGATCTTCATGGCGTACTGCTGCCCGACGGCCAGGCCGGCGATCTGGCCGCCGTCGATGCCGGCGACCTTGACGCGATACACCTGGCCGGCAAAACCGCCGCCGATGAACTTGTCGATGTTCAGCCGGACGCGGGCGGTCGTGGCGGGGAAGACGCCCAGCATTTCATAGCAGAGCTGCGTCCCGGCCTCATAGTGCGAGACCCGCATGGGCCGATGCACCTGCTGGGCGGCGAAGGCCTGCTCTAACGTACGTATCGTCTGCAACGAATATGTCAAGGCCAAGACTGTCTCCTGATGGAACTTGTGCGCGGTGCATTGTGCGTGAATCACGCGGGTTGAACAAGAGCTTTCGTCCGGCTTGTTATTGCACGCCCCGGCGGCGAGAATACGCCCATGGCATCAGGGATGGCCACCGACCTCGAAAGCATTTTGCACGCCAGCAGTTCCGTGACGGTCCTGACTGGACCGGCGGGCACGGGCAAGACCGCCTGCGTGGTGGAGTTCTACCGTCATTTCCAGACCGACACCGGCCAAGCCCGCTGCCTGCTGATCGTGCCCAACGCCCCGGCCAAGGACTATTTGCGCCGCCAGTTGCTCCAACGGGCCGGCGGCGTACTGTTTGCCCCAGCCATCACGACCTTTTCCGCCTTGGCGGCGCGCGTGCTGGGCCAAGCCGGCGTGCCGGCACGCAAACTCACCGGCGTTGGGCGTCGGCTGCTGCTGGAGCGCGTCGTGCGCGACCTGGCATCGGCCGGTGGGCTAAAGGTGCTGGGCGGCCTGGTTGACACCCCCGGCCTGGTGCCGGCGCTGGATCAATCCATTGCCGAACTGAAGCGTTCCGCCATCGCCCCGGAGGATTTGCAGCGGGTCATCGATCGCGCACAGGCCAAGAACGCCGATTTGCTGGCGGTGTATCAGGCGTATCAGCAGCACCTGCTGGCGGAAAATCGCTTCGACACCGAGGGGCTGCTGTGGCTGGCTCGCGATGTGCTGCGGCAGAACCCGCAGGCGGACTTTGGCTGGGATGTGCGGGCGCTGGCCGTGGACGGGTTCATTGATTTCACGCCCACGCAGTTGGAGATGCTGGCCCTGCTGGCAGGGCGGACGGAAAAGACGCTCATCACGCTGCCGCACGCCAGGCAGGAGCGGCGTCAGCGGCTGTGGCAGTGGACGCAGCGGACGCTGGACGAACTCACCAAGACGCTGCCGTGCGCGGTTATCGAATCGACTCAGCCCTCAACGCTCGACGGCCTGTTCGACCTGTCCGTGTTGACGGGGGCGACGAAGGACGCCGCCGCATCGGCCGGCGAGGCGAAGTGGCCTGAGGTACGCATTCTTTCGGCCGGTGGCGCCGAGGCGGAGATCCGCTCTGTCGCCACTGCCATCAAGGCGGATTTGCTGAGTGGCGTGGCCGGCCGGCGGCGCGACCCATCCCCGTCCGCAGAACCTCGAGCAGACGGCGCTCGAGGACCTGCGGACCCTACGTCCCATCGCGCGGCTGCGGACCCTACTGGCACGATCGGTGTGCTCGTGCGCAGCCTGGAAGGCTATGAAGAGTCGATTGCCCGCATCTTCGCGGAGTTCGACATTCCCATTGCCGAACGCCCGCGGCCGCTGGATGAATCGCCCGTCATTCGCTTTCTGCTGGGCGTGCTGGCGCTGCCGCCGCGGTACCTCATGCCCGACGTTCTGACCGCCATCGGCAGCAGTTATTTCGATCCGGGCCTGTGGGGCGAATACGAAAGCGTGCTGGCGCAGGTGGCGTGCATGGCCGTCCGGGCCGGCAACGTGCTGGAGGGGCGGCGGAATTATGCCAACGCCTTCGACCGGCTCGTCCGGCTGTCGCAGCGGCGGCAGGAGGCGATGCAAGAGGAGCAGGACGATTCGGACGTCCGCTGGCCCATGCTGGCGGAGAGCGGGCCGATCCAGCAGGCATCGGCCATGCTGGCAGCGGTGTTCGATCTGCTGGATTCCGCCGCGACCGTCAAGGACGCCTCGGCCTTCGCCGCGGCTGTGCGGCAGATCATCGCGAAGCTCGACCTTTCCGGCCAGGTTGCCAAGCTGCCCGACGACCGCATGGTGGCGGCGCAGTTGCGCGCCCTGGGGGCGCTGGAGGAAGTGCTGGCCGAACTGGAGCGGTCCAAGCTGGCCGGGGCGTGGGAGGAGTTGCTGGCCCTGCTCAATCGGCTGGTGAAATCCGCCGCGGCGCCGCCGGCGCGGGTGGAGGAACTCGTCAGCGTGCTGGACGTGCTGGACGCCCGGGCCATGCGCTTCGACCGCGTGTACCTGCTGGGGCTCAACGAAAAGGCCTTCCCGCAGCTTTCCAGCGAGCGGTGTTTCATCGACGAGGCCGACCGCTACGCCTGGACGGCCCGCGGCCTGCGGCTGGACCGGCGGAGCGACCTGCTTGGCCGGGAGATGCTGCTGTTCTACCTGGCCTGCACGCGGGCGCGCGAGTTCCTGCAGATCAGCTTCGCCACGTCGGATTCCTCCGGCGCCAGCCGTTCGCCCAGCACGTTCGCCGAGGAGTTCATGCAGGCCTGCCGCTGGCAGGGCGTGGGCGTGGCCACGGAGAAACTCTCGCCCGGCCAGATTGTCCCGCCGCCGGATCGCATCGCCTGCCCGCAGGACGTGCTCAACGCCGCCGTCTTGAACGCCTTCGACGCCCGGGGCGATGAAGTGGCTGCCCGGACCCTGCTGGCGGCGCTGGCCCATCGCGACGGGCCACTGCTGCGGCAGGCGTGCTACGGTATTTTCGCCACGCATCGGCGCTGGAAGGAAGGCGAGGTCGACGAATTTGATGGCCGGTTGAACGAGCCGGCCCTGATCGCCCTGCTGGCCGAGCGACTGAAAAGCTCCGCCTATTCCGCCAGCGAATTGCAGAGCTTCGCCAAGTGCCCGTGGCAGTTCCTGGCCCGCTACGTCCTGCGCCTGGAGGAACTGCCCGAGCCGTCGGCCCAGCTTACGCCGCTGCAGCGCGGGGCGTTCTTCCACGCCGTGCTGTGGCGGGTGATGACGACGCTGCGCGAGCGGCAGGGCGGGGCGGTCGATCTCGCGAAGGTGGAAGAGGCCGAAGTGCTGGCCGTGCTGGAGCAGGCCGTCGAGGCGGAGCGCTCGCAGCTGGCCCCGCTGGCGGCGTACGAGGAATTGTGGCGGGTCGAGACGGCGCACTGGTCGCGGCAGCTGGCTAAGTATCTGCTGGCCGAGCGCGAGAATTCAGGCCGGCAGGGCGTGTACTTCGAACTGGGCTTTGGCCTGGGCGGCCAGGCGGGCAAGCGCAGCGACCCTGCCAGTCGCAAGGACGCCGTCGAGATTGAGCTGGGCGAGCGGCGCGTGCGGCTGGTCGGCAAGATCGACCGCGTGGACGTCGACGCCGGCGGCAGGACGGTGATCGTGGACTATAAGTCCGGTCACCGGCCCGGGGTCTCGGATATGATCGCCGGCCTGGACATGCAACTGGGGCTATACTCGGTGGCGGTGGAAAAGCTGCTGGGCAAGCCCTGCGCCGGCGGGGAATATCACGGCCTGCGCGACTGCTCGTACACGCATTTCCGCATGGACAAGGTCACTCCGGCCCGGAACAACGTCGAGCACAAGGAGTTTCCTGCCCTGCTGAAAGACCTGCTGGCGACGGCGCGTCGGTATCTCGATGCCATGGAGCAAGGCCAATTCGATGCCTTGCCCGCCAGCAGCTGTGCCCAGTGCGCGTACCGCTGCATCTGCCAATTCAGCCCCACGCGCAGCCAGCGCAAGAGCGGCGGCCATCACGCCATGGCCGCGGGCCCGGAGGACGCCGATGAGTAGCCTGCCCGAACTCACCGGCGACCAGCGGGCCGTGGTGGAGCGGCTGAACGACAGCTTGGCCGTCACCAGCGGCGCCGGCTGCGGCAAGACGCTGGTGCTGGCGTCGCGCTTGACAGAGTTGATCCTGGCCAGTCCCGACGTGAACCCCTTTGACCACTTTATGGCCCTGACCTTTACGGAAAAGGCGGCATCGGAGATGAGTGCCCGCGTGCGGCGCGTGCTGCTGGAGCGGCTCAAGGCCAGCCGCGGCGCTGACCGGCAAAAGCTGGCCCAGTGGGTCATGGAGCTGCCCGCGGCCCACATTTCCACCATCCACAGCTTTTGCAGTTGGCTGCTGCGCAAACACGCCATCGAGGCCGGCATCGACCCGGCCTTTGAGGTGCTGGCCGATGACCTGCTGAAGGATTCGCTGCAGACGCAGGCGGCGCAGGAGGCTGTGCTGGCGGCGCTGCAGGAGCAGCACTCCGACGCCATGGAGTTGCTGGGCGTGCAGGAATACGCCCGCGTCTGTGAGGATCTGGTGAGCCTGCTGAATCATCCGCTGTCGTGGCGGGCGGAGGACTTCGCCGACCCGGATGCGACCGTGCGGCGCTGGCAAGGCCTGCTGCGCGACGACGCGCTGCACCTGGCGGCGACGATGAAAAGCGATCCGGGCGTGTCAACGCTGCTTGATAAGCTGGCGAACCCGCCGTGCTCTGCCAGCGACGACAAGCTCGTCGTGGCCATCCGTGAAACGCTGGGGCAGGTTCGCGCTCTGCTGGCGCTGGATGAAAAGGACATCAGCCGCGAGAACTGGCCAAAACTGGCCAAGCCCAAGGGCGGCATTGGCTCGATTAAGAGCTGGCTCGGCACCGAGACGCGGAAGGAGTACCGCGAAGCCGCCGGTGAACTCATCGAACGTTGCAACGAGATCGCCCAGCGGCTAGAACCTCTGGGCGAGGCCGATCTGCTGGCCGCCAAGTGCCTCAAGGCCCTGACCGAACTTGGCCGACGAGCCAAGGGCCTGTATGCGCAGCAGAAACGCCGCTCTGGCCGGCTGGACTTCGAGGACCTGATCGAACTCACCGACCGATTGCTGCGCGAGAACCACGCCATCCGCCTCCAGCTTCGCCAGACCTTCCGGCAGATGCTCATCGACGAGTGCCAGGACACCGACGGCCGGCAGTTGCTGATGCTCTGGCTGCTCGTGTCCGACCCCGACAATCCGCCGCCGCCCGGCCGGTTGTTCATCGTCGGCGACGTCAAGCAGAGCATCTATCGCTTCCGCGGCGCCCAGGCCGAGGTCTTCAACAAGCTCTGCGCCACCTTCGGCGCTAACCGCCGGCCGCTGACGGAATCTTTCCGCACCCACGGCCCGGGGGTGCAGTTCGTCAATCACGTCTTTGCGCCGCTGATGCCAGACTACGAGCCCATGCGTTGGAAGCGCCAGGAAGCGCCGCCGGCCCAAAGCGTGGAAATCCTGCTGGCCGAGGGCGTGTCGCACGGCGCAGCGGACTCGGCGGCCCTAGAGGCTGAGGTGATCGCCCAGCGGCTCGGCCAGATGATCGGCAGTGAGCAGCGGGTGTGGGATCGTCAGCAGAAACAGTGGCGGCCGGTGCGGCCGCGGGACGTGGCGATCCTCTTTGCCCGCACGACCAACTGGCTCATCTACGAGCGGGCGTTGCAGCAGCGGGACATTCCCTACTACACCGTGGCGGGCGGAGGGTTCTTCAAGCAGCAGGAGGTGTACGACGTCCTGAACGCCGTCGAGGCCGTGGAGAATCCGTACAACGACATCGCCCTGTTTGGCCTGTTGCGCGGCGGGATGATCGCTCTGGACGACAACGCCCTGGTGCGAATCGCCCTGCATGCCCAGCGGCCTTACTACGGCTCGCTGTGGGCGGCAGCGCGGTCGGCCGGGCTGGCGGACGGGCCGCGAGGGCAGGTTGAGTTCTGTCTGGATCTCGTCGCCCGCCTGCACGCGCAGAAGGACGCGCTGGGGCCACCAGGCGTGATCGAGCGGCTGCTGAAGGAGACGGGCTTTACGGGCTCGCTGCTGTCGCAGTTCCATGGCTTGCGCCGGCTGGCCAATGTGCAGCGGCTGGTGGAGACGGCCCGGGCGTCGGAGTCTGCCGGCCTGCACGGGCTGGGCGACTTTGCGCGGCAGTTCCGGCGGCAGGTGATGGAGGAACCGCGCTTCGAGCAGGCGGCCGTGCTGGGCGAGGACGAGGACGTGGTCCGCCTTATGACCATCCACAAGGCCAAGGGGCTGGAGTTTCCCGTGGTGGTCATTCCCGAGATGAATTGCCGGCGCGGGCAGAGGTCTGAGCGGCTGCTATACGCCGGCCAGTGGGGCGTCGTGTACAAGGGCGGCTCCGACGATGAGGGCAAGGGCAAGGAAAAGGACAAGCCCATCAGTAGCGAAGTGGCCTGGCAGCGCGAACAGGTCCAGCGCGAGCAGGAGGAGGTTCGCAAGCTGTACGTCGCGATCACGCGGCACGAGGATTATCTGCTGTTCGTTGGCCGGGGCGTGCAAGAGGACAAGAGCTTTGAGAAGGGCAGCGAATTCGCCCGGCTGGACCGGGCTCTGGGCGGGCGGATTCTGGAGTTGGCCCAGGCGTCCGGCGGGACGATTGGGTACGGGGTTGACGGCAGGTTGCAGGCCTTGGTGAAAAAGGCCACGCCCGAGCCGGTCAGCGTCAAGGGCAGGGCCATGCGGCTGGGACGCAAGCTTGTCGAGCAATCCGCCGATGGGGCGGCCTTGGCGTCGGCGCTGGCCAAGACGGGCCAGGCAGCCGAGTTGACGCTGGTGGGGCCTTTGCCGGCCAGCGGCCCGGCCAGGGGCACATTTGCGGCCACGGCCTTGGGAGACTTCGAGCGCTGCCCGCGACTGTTCCATTGGCGCTACGAGTTGCGCGTGCCGACCGAATATCGTGGCACAGCCGCCCACAGCGGCGGGGCGGGTGCGGTGGCCGACGCGCCCAGCGAACAGGCGAACTCCGAACAAAAACGCGGGCAGGCCTGCCCGCCCTACATTGACGCCGCCACGGCTGGGACGATCTTTCATGGCTGCATGGAGCGGCTGGACTTCGCCCAACTGGGCCAGGGCGAGCGGGCCGATATCGCGCGGCAGCTGCTGGCGGCCACGGTTTCTGAGTTTGAGTTGGAAGTGGACTATGGGCCCCTTGTGGCGGACCTATCGGCCATGCTGGACCGCCTGGCGGAATCGGAGTTGGCGGGGCAGTTGTCCGGCGCGACCGCCTCGCTGAAAGAGCTGCCCTTTGTGCTCTCGACGCCGAGCCTCGACATTGCCGGCCAGATCGACCTGCTCCTACGCGACGCCGCGGGGGCCTGGCACATCATTGATTACAAGTCGGACCGCCTCTTTGGCGATGACCTGGCCGATCACGCCAAACGCTACGAGTTGCAGATGCTCCTGTACCTGGACGCGGCCCGGCGGCACTTGGCCAGTTGTGGACAGGCCGACACGCTGGCAGACGCAACGCTGTACTTCCTGCGCACCGGCCAGTGCTGGCGGCTGGCGGATCGGCCTGGCGAGTTGGCGAATCGGCTGGCGGTGCTGGCCGAGAGCATCAACGCCTGCCGGCGCAGCGGCATCTATCCATCCAAGCGCCACGCAAGCTGCACGTTCTGCCCCTACGGCCGACTGTGCCGATCCTGACGGTGGAACATGGTAGGGGTCATGGCGTGGCGTCCGGCCGTTCGGCTAAGTCCAGGTTTTGATTTCCCGCCCGCTGGCCGATTGGTATAGTGGCGGCGGCATCATCATTTATCTTATTCTGGGATTGAGGAAATCATGGCTCTGCACGCAATTCGCGCTATCTTTTTGCTGGCGGTGTTGGCGATTGCCACCACGTATGCCACGACGCCCGAAATACTTAGCAATACCGGCTCGGTCTCCCCCGTGGCCAAGGTCACGCTGGTCATCCTGCTGCCGGTGGTGGTGGCGGTCCTGATCATGCTGCTGGACATCGGCGTCGAGCACAAAAGCCTCAGCAACATCAGCGGGCTGTTCTTCGGCGTGGTGGCCGGCGTGGTGCTGGCGTATGTTCTGGGGCTGGTGATCGACCTGGTCGCAGCTGTCTTTCTGCCTGTGCAGTTCGCCCAGGAAGGGCCTGCTGGGCAGACGGTCTCGCTCTCGGCCGCTCCAGCGCCGCGGCGGGCGTCGCCGGCCGGCAGCCAGAGCGCAACCACGCAGGGCGCGGCTGCCGAAGATCGCGGCGATCACGTTGCCTCGGCCAGCGGGCCCCAGTTCGTGACTGCGAGCGAGGCCAAGAAGTCGGCTCTACTGGCGATGATCAAGCTGCTCGTCGGCGCCAGCACCGTGTACTTGTGCGTGTCCTTCGTCATGCAGACCAAGGACGATTTCCGATTCATCATTCCCTACGTTGAATTCACCCGGCACAGTCGTGGCACCAGGCCGCTGCTGCTGGACACGTCGGTGGTCATCGATGGCCGGATCGCCGACATCGCCGATACACGCATTCTGACCAGCCCGCTGATTGTGCCCAAGTTCGTGCTGGAGGAGTTGCAGGGCGTGGCCGACTCTTCCGACAAGCTCAAGCGCAACCGTGGCCGGCGCGGCCTGGATATTCTCAACCGCTTGCAAGCCAACCCCAAGGTGCAGATTCGCATCAGCGACGCCCGCGTGCCGGCCGTCGAGCAGGCGACCGAAGTGGATCAGAAGCTCGTCGCGCTGGCCCAGCATCTCGACGGCGGCATCGTCACCAACGATTACAACCTCAACAAGGTCGCGCAGCTGCGCGGCGTCGAGGTCATCAATATCAACGACCTGGCCAACGCGCTGAAGCCGGTCTTCCTGCCGGGCGAAATGCTGGGCGTCAAGATCATCAAGCCCGGCGAAGAGGCCGGGCAGGGCATCGGCTACCTGGACGACGGCACCATGGTCGTGGCCGAACAGGCCCGCGAATACGTGGGCCAGGAGGTCAGCATCATAGTCACGTCAGTCCTGCAGACCTCCGCCGGCCGGATGATCTTCGGCAAGCCCGACGGTGCCGCCCCGACCCGCTCCTCCGGCCCAACCCGCCCGATGAACCGAAGGCCACAGGCGTAGGCAAAGCCCAAAGGCGGTAGTCGGTAGGGTGTACAGGTTCTCCGCTACGTCGTTGCTGTTTGCAGCGGAGGTTCTGCACACGCGTCAGCACATCCTGTGTGCAGAACCTTTGCGATCAAGCCGCGAAGAGCCTGCCGGGTGCCATGGTCAGGCCGGTGTCCAGATCTGGCCACGTGCAAACGATTCCGATATCGCGGTCACCGCGTCAGTTCCTGGTCGATGCATGGCCAGCCCAAAGGCAGGGCTGACCATGGCACCCGGCAACCCGCCCGCTGTAGATTCATCCCCCTCGGGTCTGACTGTGCCAACCGGCCGGTGAGCAAGCAAATTGCGCGGGCGCTATAATGGCATAGTGAGATGCAGTCAGAGATGTGCAGAGTCAATGTAAGGAGAAATGGTATGCTCGGACCAAATCTCGAAGTTGACGTGCTTCGCGATACGACGATTCCGCTCAAGGACGGGTCGGGCAGCATGCCCGCGCTGGGTTTCGGCACGCTGATCCCGGATCCTGTTGCCACCCGGCAAGCGGTCGAGGTAGCCCTCCAAGTCGGATTCCGCCAATTCGATTGCTCGGAGCGTTACCGCAACGAGGCCATCGTGGGCGAGGGGCTGCGAGCGGCGTTCGCGCAGCACGTTGTAAGGCGGGAAGATGTCTTCATCGCAACCAAGCTCTGGAATAACCACCACCGGCCGGAGTACGTCAAGCCGGCCTTCGACGCCAGCCTCGCAAGGCTCGGGCTCGACTATGTCGAACTGTACCTGATGCACACGCCCTTTGCCTTCAAGCCTGGCGACGAACAGGATCCCCGCGACGCCAGCGGCAAGGTCATATATGACGATGGCGTCACCCTGGCGGAAACCTGGATGGCCATGGAGGATCTCGTCAAAGATGGCAGGTGCAAGTCGATAGGGGTCTCAGATTTCAGCGTTGAACAGGTGGCGGAAATATCGGCGGGCGCTCGGATTCCTCCCACGGTCGTGCATGTCGAGGCCCACCCGTACCTGCCGCAATGGGAGCTCCTGAAGTTTTGCCAGGATCGAGGGATCGTACTGCAGGCGTTCGCGGCCCTGGGGCATGGGATGGAACCCCGGCTGCTCGATGACCCGGTTATCACCGCTGTCGCGCGACGGGTCCACAAGACGCCCGCGCAGGTCCTGCTCGCCTGGGGCCTGCAGCGAGGGGCCGCCCTGCTGACCACTTCGACGACGCCTGGCCGCATACGGGAGAACTTCGAGATCTCCACGCTGCCCGATGACGCCATCGGGGAGATCAACGCGATCGGAACGCGCTACCGCTTCAACGCAGTAACCGAAACCGGCATCCCGGGGTTTATACCTCGGACAAGGCCCTGAAGACGGGCACGGCGGGTGCCATGGTCAGGCCGCTGTCCAGGTCTGGCCATGTGTGAACGATTCCGATGTCGTCGTCACCGTGTTAGTTCATGGTCGATGCATGGACAGCCTAAAGGCAGGGCTGACCATGGCACCGGGCGAAGCTGGGATGTTCCAAGGAAGCTTCTCTCTGCGTTCTTTGCGGCCTCTGCGGTGAGTCGGTAGGGTGTGCAGGTTCTCCGCTGCGTCGTTGGTGTTTGCAGCGGAGGTTCTGTACACGCGTTGGTTAGGCCGCGCATCCCGTGTGCAGAACCTTCGCGATGAAGCCGCGAAGGACCTGCACACCCTACAACTGTCGCCCCTTCGAGGCTTCACCTTAGTCCCCGATCAGCGCCACGGCTGAGGCGATGGCGTGGGTGTCGATGTGGCTGATGGAGATTTGAATCTCGCCGAGTTTCTTGCTTTGGGCCAGGGCGAGGCACTCGCCGGCGAGCCTGACCTTCGGCTGGCCGGTGGACTCGTTGATGACCTCCACGTCGGTCCACTTCATCTTGCCGATCAGCCCCGTGCCCAGCAGCTTGAGCACTGCCTCCTTGGCGGCGAAGCGTCCGGCCAGGTGCTCGATCTCACGCTTCTTGCCCATGGCATACTGCTGCTCGGCGGCAGTGAAGACACGCTCCACAAACCGCCGGCCATGCCGGTCAATGGCCAGCTTAAGCCGCTGGCAGTCCACCATGTCAACGCCGTGCGCAATGCCGCTCATGAGAGGCATCGTAGACGGACGGCGGAGGCGAGGCAATGGGCGGGACGGAAAAGCGGGAATCGGGAGTTGGGAATCGGGAGTTGGGAATCGGGAGTTGGGAGTTGGGGATCGGGGATCGGGAATCGGGAGCGGGAGCGGGAGCGGGAATCGGAAGGCGGGCTTGCCTGTCGTTGGCTTTCCTAATATCGAATACCGAATATCTATTCCCGCCGTTGGCTCTCGATCCATTCCCGCCGTTGGCTCTCGTTACTTAACGAGGTCGCCGATCAGCCGGACCATATCGGGCATGCGATTGGCCACTACGGCCAGCGGGGTGGTGAGCATGACCGTCGAAATCAGCAGGAAGGTCGCGGCCATGGGCGTGGTCTGGGCGTGGATCAGGGCCAGTTCATCCGACAGGCTTTGCTCGAAGGCTTCGTGCATTGCGGCGGCGCCGGGGCCATCCAGAGTGATGGTGACGTTTCGCAGAATCGGCAGGGCGGCGAGTTTGGCGCTGACATCGTGGCCTTGCACCACGAGCGTCTTGCCGCGGCGGTCGAAGGCCATGCCGTTGGCCCGCAAAGCCCGCTCCACGGCCCGCAAGGTCTCAGGCAGCGTGAGGTTATAGATGACCCAGTTGCCTTTTCGGCCCGGGGCCAGCAGCAGGGCGGCGGCGGACACCAGGGCGGTCATGCCCAGCACCGTCCAGTACGACGCGCCCAGGTATTGCAGCACGGGCACGGCAAAGATCGGGAAGAACGCCAGCACCATCAGGACGAAGTCCGTGCGGGCGCGGAGCAACTGGGGCGTTCGCTGACTATTCAGCAGCCCTAGCAGCAGGAAGTACACCGCAGCCGGTATGACCACCGCAGCCACTTGCACGGGCAAGCTCAGTTGTTCCAAGCCTAGCATGCGTGAATCATCCTCTCAGTAGATTCTATTGCAATTTGGCCGGTTCGGCAACCTTTCGATATCCCATCGCCTTGACTATTTCCAGCACCTCGGTCCAGGTTGGGAAGGGGCGGTCGTTGAGTCGCTTGTATTCCTGGACGGCCATGAGGAAGTCAAACTGATCGGGCGTCATTTCGCCTTCTTCGGCGCTGCGGCGATCTTCGCTGCGGCGTCGCCCCGGACCCCGGCGGCGATCCAGGCCCAGGCGGCGGTCCACCACTGCGGGACCGCGGCGATCCGTTCCGCGACGGTCTGGCCCGTCGAACGAGGTTTCTGCTGAGTCGGTGGCGGTGGCTGATTCAACGGAGGCAGCGTTGCGGTTTGTGTCATCCATGCGATTTCTCCATACTGAATAGACTCACTGCTAACATCGGCAATCGCATGGTGCGAGTGCAGCAGGAATCCAAGGCGATTACTTGGCCTTGTCTTCCTCCTCCTCGCCTTCCTCTTCGTCTTCTTCCTCGTCCTCAATATCGTCGTCTTCTTCTTCGTCATCGAGGAGATCGTCTTCCTCGTCGTCCTCTTCTTCTTCCTCTTCCTCTTCTTCTTCCTCCTCTTCTTCTTCGCCTTCGAGTTCGAGTTCGTCGTCCGGTTCTTTCTCGGTCAGGCCTTCGAGTTCGTCCTCTTCCTCTTCTTCCTGGGTCTCATCCAGGACGTCCTCGGATTCTTCTGCCTCTTCGATGAATGACTTGGCCTCTTCCAGCAGCGATTGGGGGACCATGACGGCCATAGTGGCCTTGCCGCGTCCGGTGGGGCGGTAGTCCTCGTCGATCGAGGCGGGGATTCCGTAGTCCTCCAGAAGCTGGAAGTATCGCTCCGCCTCGTCCAGCGAGGCGACCTTCAGGACGGGGACGTAATCGCCCAGTTCCTCGTCTCCCAGATCGTCGAAATCTTTCTCTTCTTCTGCCATGGCTGATGCCCTCGCAACTGGTTTAACTCAAACTATCCTAGGCAATGCAGGTGTATTCTATCGACCGATGGGCGGGATTTTTCAAGGCCAAATAGCCGCTTTGGTTGCGCCATTGCCTAGATTGTAGTAGAGCGCTCGCGGCGCGGTATTCACCTCCGTCGGTCCGCCGGCCGATAAAGGAGTATGGCTTCTTTGCCTGGACCGAGAAAAATGACTATGCGTGCGATGCCTTTGGTGTTGCTCATAAGTGCCCTGGTTGTTGGCTGCGCTGATCCTGAGGCGGAGGATTTCACCTCGCCGGCGCGGCTGGACAAGGGGCTTGTCCTGATCCTGCCCGGCGTCGAGGGCGAGGGCTCGCTGAGCCACAGTATTCGCCAGGGCCTCAGCGATGCCGGCGTGGACTACGCCCTGAAGGTCTATCAGTGGGGCAGGCCGCTGCCGCTGCTGGGCTTGGCGTTCAACCAGATAGACTTGTCGGGCAACCGCGCCCAGGGCCAGAAGCTGGCTCGGATGATCGTCGAGTACCAGGACGCGCACCCGAACCGGCCCGTGCACCTCATCGGGCACAGCGCCGGTGGGGGTGTTGTGGTCTTCGCGGCCGAGGCGCTGCCGCCTGGCCGCCAGATCGACGGGCTGGTGCTGCTCTCGGCCAGCCTCTCGGCACGTTATGACTTGAGCAAAGTCGCCCCGCACGTCAAGAAGGGCATTCTCAACTTCCATTCCGGTTCCGATGTTGTCGCCCTGATGGTCATCACCACGGCCTTTGGCAATGTCGATGGCGCACATGGCGGCTCAGCCGGGGCATTCGGCTTCGACAAGCCTGTTGCGGGCCTGTTCGAGATGGCCTGGACGGAAGAGATGGGCGAGACGACCGGCAACTCCGGCGGACACTTCGACAGCGCTGATGCGGAATTTGTCCGCAGCTACATTGCGCCGTGGGTGAAGGCCCCGCTCTGGCCGGCAGTGGCACTGGCCGATGTTAAGAAGTGAACGCAGATTCGTAGATGACGCAGATCAGATGTCGCAGAGGCGTTTCGGGGCAGTCGTCGAGGTCAGGAAGTGAATGCAGCCGAGTGAGCCGACGCCGCGGTAGCCACCGGGCGCCGCTTTTTCCCATCGGGCAGCGACACCGTGAAGCACGTCCCTTTGCCCAGCTCGCTTCGCACTCCCAGATGACCGCCGAGCGATTCGGCGATATGCTTGCAGATGGCCAAGCCCAGGCCGTTGCCGCCTTCGGACCGCGTGGTGAAGAAGGGCTGGAATATTCGCTCCATGTTTTCCGGCGCGATGCCGATGCCGGTGTCTGAGACCCGCAGCATCACCTGGGAACCTTCCTTCACCGCTTCGATCTGGATGCTTCCGCCCCGGCCCTTCTGCGCCACGGCCCAGCGGGCGTTGAGCACCAGGTTCAACAGCACCTGTGCCAGTTCGCCCGGGCGGGTGGACAGGGAGAGTTTTTCGGGCACTTTCACCACCAGGGTCACGCCGTCCTTTGCCGGGTCGCGGGCCATGGCGTCGAGCACCTGGCTAACCAGCTCGGCCAGCTTGACGCTCTCGGGGTGGTCGCTGGGCTGGTTGTTCACCAGTGCCAGCAGGGCCTTGCTGACCGCGCAGGCCCGCTTTGCCCCGTTTAGAGAGAAGCGGACGCACTTTTCCTGCATGACCGGGTCGCCGTCGCTGGCGAGCATGGCATAGGTCAGGATGGGCGTAAGGATGTTGTTGAACTCGTGGGCAACCATGGCGGCCATGGTGCCGACGGTGGCCAGACGTTGGGCATGAGAAAGCTGAGCCCTCAGGTGGGCAACTTCCTCTCTCAACGCGGCCTCTACACTTGCCTCTTTGCGTTCGCGGGCGATAGTACCCATGGGAATCCAATCTTGACGGGTTCAGTGCTTACTATCTCAATATCGGCTAGAATCACCTGACAACTTGACCGGGAGCCTGGCATGGATGAATATGAAAAACTCCGACTGCTGCTGGACCTGGCCAAATCTTTGGGACTGGCGGTCCGTCCCGGCCCCAGTTCCGACGGTGCCGGCGGGGGAAGCTTGGTCCGGCTCAGGGGGCAGGAAATCCTCTTTCTGGATAACCGATCTTCCGTGACGGATCGCCTGGCCGTGACGGCGCAGGCCCTGTCGGGCCGGCCCGAACTGGAGGAGATGTACCTATCTCCGGAGATTCGCGAACTGCTGGAGGCCAGCGGCCAAGGATAGCGCCGGTGGCATGGTCACGCTTTTGTTGGTGCGACGATGTTCAGACGCTCCGGTGGGACTCGTCGCTTCGCTCCTGGGCCCACCCTGCATCACTGCCGTACGTCTTGACTTCACCGCATCGACGCGTCTTGACGCAGTCCATCCATGACGGTACAAGGTCGGTCTTTCACATTCCATCCAGCGGAGCCGTATGAGCGCCATCGTCGTCAAGAATCTCGTCAAGACCTTTAAGGTTGCGCAGCGCACCGCCGGCACGCTGGGGGCCTTTGCTGGGCTGTTTCACCGCCGGCATTGCACAGTTACCGCTTTGGACGGCATCAGCTTTACGATCCAGCCGGGCGAACTCATCGGCTACATTGGCCCCAACGGCGCGGGCAAGAGCACGACCATCAAGATCCTCTCGGGCATCCTCCTGCCCGATAGTGGCCAGGTCGAAGTCCTCGGCCTGACGCCCTGGAAGAACCGCATTAACACCGTCCGCCAACTTGGCGTGGTCTTTGGCCAGCGGACGCAGCTCTGGTGGGATCTGCCCGTCATCGAGTCCTTCGACCTGCTCAAGGACATCTACAATGTGCCGCCCGGCGACTATCGCCAGCGGCTCGATGAACTCGTGACCCTGCTCGATCTGAAAGAGTTTCTCGACGTGCCGGTGCGGCAGCTGAGTCTCGGCCAGCGGATGCGCTGCGACATTGCGGCGGCGCTGCTGCACGGGCCGAGAATCCTGTACCTGGATGAGCCGACCATCGGCCTGGACGCTGTGAGCATGCTGGCCGTGCGCGACTTCATCCGCCAGCTCAATCGTCAGCGCAAGCTCACGGTCATTCTCACCACGCACGACATGGACGACATCGAGGCCCTGTGCCAGCGCGTGCTGGTGATTCACCAGGGGCATGTGCTCTCCGACGGCAGTCTGGATGAGCTTCGAGCCCGCTTTGGCCGCGAGCGCCGGCTGATCGTGGACTTGCAGGACGAGGACGGGGTGGTGCAGGACCCGCAGGCCACGGTTGTGCGGCGCGAGGGCCGGAGAGTCACGTTGGCGTTCGATCCGGCCCAGGTGCCCCCGGCCGCGCTGGTAGCGCGCGTAACGGCCGCTCACCAGGTGCGCGACTTGTTCGTGGAGAATCCGCCCATCGACGAGATCATCGCTCGCATCTACCGGAGCGCCACGTGAGGCCGTACCTGGCCATCCTGTCGGCGCGGTTCCGCATGCTGCTGCAATACCGCTCTGCCGCGGCGGCGGGCTTTGTCACGCAGCTCTTCTGGGGCCTGATTCGCATGATGATCTTCCAGGCCTTCATGGAGAACTCGATTTCCCCGCCGCTGGATTCACGCCAGATCCTGGGCTACATCTGGCTGACGCAGGCGTTCTTGCTGCTGGCGATGGTGCAGGGCGACGGGGAAATCCAGGCCATGATCCGTACCGGCAACATCGGCTACGAGTTGCTCAGGCCGGTGGACTTGCAGTGCTTGTGGCTCAGCCGCAAGATCGCCACGCGGCTGGCTCCGACGTTGCTGCGGTGCGTGCCGCTGATCGGGTTTGCGGCATTGATGGGCTGGCTGGACTGGCCCGGGCTGGCATCGGCGCTGGCCGGGGTCGCGGCGCTGGCCGGGGCGGTGCTGCTATCGAGCTGCGTGTGCATGCTGATGGACATAAGCATGTTCTGGACGGTTTCCGGGGCGGGCATGAACCGTCTGATCGGGGCCATAACGGTTTTCTTCAGCGGCCAATTGATCCCGCTGCCGCTGCTGCCGGATGCGTGGCAGACGACGCTGGCGATCCTGCCCTTCCGCGGGCTGGCCGACGCGCCATTCCGGCTGCTGCTGGGACAGATTCCAGCGAGCCACGTCGTCGGCGTGGTGGCCCATCAGCTGATTTGGGCGGGGTTGCTGAGCCTGCTGATTCGCGGCCTGATGGCACGCTCGCTGCGACGAGTCGTGATACAGGGGGGCTGACATGAACGCAGTGGGCCTGTACTTCCGCTACGTCGGCGTCTCGTTTCGCTCGCAGATGCAGTATCGCTGGTCGACGATTCTGTCGACGCTGGGCGTGTTCATCACGCTGGCGCTGGAGTTTGCGGCCATCTGGGGCCTGTTCCATCGTTTCGGCACGCTGCGGGGCTGGACGCTGGCGGAGGTGGCGCTGCTGTACGGCATCGTCACGGTCGGCTTTGCGATGGCAGAGGGAGTTGCCCGGGGCTTTGACATGTTCGGAAACATGGTGCGGATGGGCGACTTCGACCGGCTGTTGCTCCGGCCACGTCCGCTGGCGTTGCAGGTCGCGGGCCAGGAATTGGGCATGCACCGGGCAGGCCGGGCGATTCAGGGAGCGATGGTGCTGGGGTGGGCGTGGACGTCGCTGCACCTGGGCTGGCAGTGGCAGCTGCTGGGGCTGCTGGGCCTGGCGATTCTGGGCACCGCCTGCCTGTTCTACGGGATCTACATCCTTCAGGCGACGTACTGCTTCTGGAGCATCCAATCGCTGGAGGTCTTTTCGGTGGTCACGTACGGTGCTAGTGAGACCGCCCAGTTTCCGATGTCGATCTACCGGCCTTGGTTTCGCCGGTTCTTCACGTTTGTCATGCCGCTGGCGGCCGTGACGTATTATCCAGCCTTGCCGCTGCTGGGGCGGTCCGACGGGACGCTGCGCACGCCGACGTGGTTTGGCTGGGTTTCGCCGCTGATCGGCGTGGCCTTTCTGCTGGCGAGTCTGTGGGTATGGCGCTTCGGCGTGCGGCACTACCGCTCCACGGGAAGCTGACCCCGCCGCGCGCCGGGTGAACGCCCCGTTCGGCTGGCAGTCCCTTGCCCCGGAGGGGCAAAGGCCTGTAGCCACGGGTGGAGCGCAGGCCGCCGGAGGCGGTCCGCAGCGCAACCCGTGGAAAGAGTTGTTGTTTCACCCGCCCCGGCGGGGGCGGAGGAAGGCCATGATTTCGACCGGGCCGGTAAGGCTCCTTCGCCCCTCCGGGGCGAACGCAAAAGAATGTCGCTCCACGGGTTCCGCGTCCGGCGGCTTCGCCGACCTGCCGCTCCACCCGTGGCTACATCCCTCGGCCCCGCTGGGGCCGAACAAATCAAAGCCATCTTCATCAGATCAAAGCCATCTTCACCAGATCAAAAGCCTTCTTCTTCAGATCAAAGCCTTCTTCAAATCAAAGCTCTTTCGATGTTCGAGACTCCGACGTGAGCGACTTGCTCTTCTCGCCAGAAAAGGCATGTCGCACACGCTGCCGCTAAGACGGTAACCCGGGTGTTTACGCCATCATCCTGAACCGGTAGCATCACAGCCGATCTGCGACGTTGGCTGCTAAAGGAGACATCACATGCGTTCGTTCCGTCCCATCATGAGTGTAGTGATCGTCACGTTGTGCGTATGCCTGCCTATGCTGGCCCAAGACAAGCCCGCAGGCCCGGCTTCGGGACCGGCTAGTTCGCCCGCTGCGTCGGCCGGTGAGGCTGCGTCGCTACCGGCCGTGCCCAGGATCGTCAGCGAGTTGGTGAATCAGCGGATCAAGTTCGATCCGTTCTGCTTCGTTGGCCCGCAGTTCCCCAACTGCGAGTTTGAAGTTCCCCAGACGGCTCGCGAACTGCTGGGACCCTACACGCTCAAGGTCGCCTTCTATGACGCCACCGGCCAGCCGGTCACGTCGGCGGAAAAGCTGGGGCGATACGCCGCCGTCGTGACGATCGTTCGGCCAGGCATGCGCGAGAGCCGCCGCTTCGTGACGCTCTGCCGCATCGCGGCCGAGTTGCCATCGCTGCCCGCAGCCAGCCAGCCGGCCAGCCTAACTCAAGCCGGTGTGGACGCGTCGCTCTTGGCCCCACGGGCCGGGGAGTTCGCCACCTGGCTGGGCAAACCCAAATTCAGCCAAGCCACGCCCGATGCGAATCTCGCCGCCATGACGGCCGGGCTGTTTGACTTGGCCCAGCTCAAGGCCGACGGCAAAGAGCTGCCGACCGACAACCTCATTCGCCTGGACCGCCAGTGGTGGGTGAACTTCAAACGCGGGTTGTACGGCTACGACAAGGCCGCCACGCCTTTCCTGGGCCCTCGGCCTATCGAGGGCGAACCTGCCCGCGTCATGCACGAGGGCACGCTGGCGGAAGCCGGCATGAAGAGTGACACCGTCGCCGCCATCGACGCTGCGGCCGAGCTGTGGGTCAAGGAAGTGAACCTGGGCTTCAGCCTGACGGTCGTTCGCCACGGCGTTGTCATCGTCAACAAGGGCTACGGTTCGGTCAAGACCCCGACCAACGGCAAGGACGGCCCGTTCACAGCCGAAACGGTCGGGCCGCTGGCATCGACGACCAAGTTCTTCACGGCCGTGATGGTGGCGCAGTTTGCCGACCAGGGCCTCATCGGCCTGGACGAGCCGGTGGCCAAGTACATCCCGGCCATGCAGGGCGTGCAAGTCGTGCGGCCTTTGACGGTGCGGGCTGCCTTCCTTCACACCGGCGGCTTCGCGGGTCAGCAGTGGGGCGACCTGGTGAACGATCTGGAAGAAGTGGTGGCTGATTTCTACCCGTCGATGCAGGTCGGGCTGCGGCACCAGTACGACGGCACGGGCATGGCCCTGGTGGCCAAGGCGATGGAGATGATGACCGGCGAGTCGATGCCGCGACTGTTCCACCGCTGCCTATTCGGGCCGCTGGAGTGCAAGAGCATTGACACCGACTACACATCCTTCGGCAGCGTGGCCAATTCGTACGACCTGGCCAAGGTCGGGCAGATGATGGCCAACGGCGGTGCGTACGGCAAGTGGCGGTTCACCAGCCCTCAGATCATCCAGCAGATGATGCCGATCTCCGGCCAGGATCGCTTCCCGCCGGATATGACGGTCCGCTGGGGCATCGGGATCAAGCAGTTCGACGTCGACGGCTTGAGCGAACAGGCCTATGGGCATCCCGGCGCCGGCGGCTCGTGCGTGGTGATTGACCCGCAGCGGGACCTGGTCATCGCGATGGTGCGGATGGACGAGGGGCCTGACTACAGGGCGTTTCTCAGGAAGCGTGGCCGGCTGTACAAGGCGATTTTAGATTCCATCGAGAAGTGATCGCGCAAACGAGGATTGATCGCGCAAAAAAAAGACAACCACCCGCCACGCCCGGCGGGTGGTTGTTCTCTCGGGCTCGGAGAACTCTTCGTACTTTATTGTTTGTTCTGGCCTACTCTGGCCTTCGAGGTAGAGGCCCGAGCCCATCGCTCATAACGGTTAACGTTCCTCTCAGGGAACGGAAACGACTTCCGAAACCTCCGGCACCTTCTCTTTGAGCTGCCGTTCGACGCCCATTTTCAGGGTCATCGCGGACATCGGACAGCCGCGGCAGGAGCCGTGAAAGCGGATGCTGACCTTACCGGTCGTTTCGTCCACTTCCAGCAGCTCGATGTCGCCGCCGTCTGCTTGGATATAAGGCCGGATGCGTCCCAGCTCTTCGTCCACGCGATCCCTCACACTCGCCTCGGCCTTACCTGATTCACTTTTGATCTCGTCCGACATCCCAGGTCTCCATAGTTGATACGGCAGGTTCTTCGACCAGTTTCATCGTATCGGCATATTGCCGCGGCGGGCAACAGATTTGCCTGGATCGGGCCTGTTTTGCGTGGCGGCGACTCCTGCAAAGCCGCGGGCGGCCTACGCGGACGTGCCCGCTTGCGCGCGGACATGCGGAAAAATGATCAATCCGAGATCTCGACATTTTTACAGGTATTTGCACCCCCTCAGGTGTTCACCCGATTGCCGAAAGTCTCATTCGCCCTTATAGTAAGAGCACTGAATCGCTCATTCTGCTCGCCCAGCGGGGGCGGGTACTATCGCTCATAAAGAAGAAGGAGGCTGCACATGAATCATCGCTCATGGTTCGCGCTGACGTTGCTCTTGGTGCTGGTCGGGTCCGCTTCGGCCACAATGAGTATCCTCACCGGTGGTGGCGACAACAACGCCCGCTACGACGCCGTGGCCTATAACGGCATCGCTGGCCACTATTACGCCGTCGGCGCCCATGCCGACTCCTCGGCCAACTGGCAGGGGTACGACGACCTCGTAGGCGAGATCGGCTTCCTGCCTGGTTCGACCAGCAGCGAGGTCTTTGGCGTGGCGTACGGCTCGCAGAGGACGCTCGTGGGAGCCTGCAACAACTTCGGCGACAACTGGCAGGCCTTTCAGGGCGTCATCAGCAAGCCATCCGGCTATCCCATCGTGACGATGACCGCGTTACCCATGCCAACCGGGACGTTCGGCTCGGCCGCGTATGGCATCTCTGGCGACGGCAGTATCATCGTCGGCGCGTCGGGGTCCAGCGATCTGATGTCCGTCCAGCCGACGAGGTGGACCAGCGGCGGAACCGTCGCTTCGCTGCTGCCTTTGCCCTCCGGTATGGTCGAAGGTCAGGCCAATGCGGTCAGCTTGCCCAGTCTCACCATCGGAACGACCGTCATTCCCTGGCTCACACGCAGCGTCGGCACGGTTTACGATGCGAGCTACCAGACGCACGCGGTGAAGTGGGTCGGTGACGGGGATCCTGCGTATGGCGGGGATATTGCGCTGCTGGATCAGCTTCCTGGCACGACGACCAGTGAAGCCCTCGATATCGCCGCCACCAACTACGTTTCGGTCGGCTCGTGCTTCGATGGCACGACCTACAAGGCCACGCGGTGGAACTACACCGCCGCCCAGGAACTGCCGGCGCTGCCGGGTTCGCTGGGCATGGTCGCGACGGCCTGCTCGTTCGACGGCTCGTACGTGGTGGGCTACGCCATCGAAAATGGCCAGGACGAGGCGTTCATCTGGGACGCCGTCAACGGCACGCGCAGCATGGCCAGTTTCCTGTCGGTCGAAATGAATGAGAACATCGACGGCTTCACCTTCGAGCACGCTAGCGACGTGGTGGTTGATGGCAGGACCATCGTCATCGTCGGCGACGGCACGTACTTCGGCAACAATGGCTGGATGGCCGTCGAGACGCTGCCCGCACCCGAGCCGGCCAGCCTGGCCTTGCTGGCTCTGGGCGGCCTGTTCCTGCGTCGGCGGAAGTAGGAAGACCGTAGGGCGTGCAACTGGTTGCACGCGGGCCGTTGCACGATGGCACGGTCGCCTTCGTGGCACAGCCGCCTCGGCTATGGTTTTGCCTTCGTGGCACAGCCGCCCTCGGCTGTGGTTTTGCCTTCGTGGCACAGCCGCCCTCGGCTGTGGTCGTTGGCGTGACCACGATTGAACGTCGAAAAAGAGCATGCGTTGCGTGCTCATACTTCATAACGAAAGGGACACGAAATGAAGACCAAGGGCTTTACGCTGCTAGAGCTGATGGTGGTGGTTGTGGTCCTGGCCGTGCTGGTCGTGGCCATGGGGCCGGTGCTGCACCACGCCGTGGAAGACGCCCGCACGACGATGTGCCTGAACAACCAGGCCACCATCACCCGCGGCCTGTCACAGTACGTGACTGTCTGGCACATGTACCCGATGAATTACCGCACCACCCCATACGCGGCTTGGAATCAGTACCCCTCCAGGAACTCCCTGGACGCGTTATCCAAGTATGTCGGCGGCCCCGCTGGCCGGACAGACACCAGCGTCACGCCCAACAGGATCCTGGAAAGCGATCTGCAATCCAACATGGACCCTCTGCACCCGACCACCTTTGCCGACTTCCCCAGGGTCTACGTGTGCCCCAGTGCCGACAAACAGGCGCTGTATTCAAGTGCTCCGAACACCGTTGCCAATCCCAACCCAAACCTTCACAGTTGGTATCACGCTTCGTACTGGGTGAACCCGGCGGTGCGGTCCAACCGAGGGTTCAATACCTACAGCCAATTGGCCGGAAGCGGAACGCGCTCCGGCGACATGCCCGGGGCCATCACCGGTTACAGTTCGTTCTTTACCGTCTGCCGGAACTACGCAGATGGCCACGGCCAGCTCGTAGGGCACTGGAAGAACGTGTACATGCCCCGGCCCGAGACGGTCGGCGACCTGCATAGCACGGTCTTTTGCGGCGACACGAACAATGTCATCGAGCATCCTCTTGCTGATGGTAGCATGGACTCGCCCAACAAGGGGTTCTGGGATTTCATTCCCAGATGGGGGGAAGCGATTGGGGCCATGGGCTTTGAGCGGCATGGCGGGATGGTCATCGGCTATATGGATGGCCATGCGCGAAAGATGCTGCGAGCCGAATTGAACTCCACCACGGACGCGGGAGTTCGCGGCGCTCCCGGCCAAGTTCCTATGTGCGACTTCCTGATCAGCCCGCTCAGTTTACCGGGCTGCGGCGGCCAGGGGAACCTGACTCGCTACCACATCATTCCCAATGCGGCCTTCCAGTACCCCCATGGTGGAGTCATCGGTACGTACAATCCGGTCACCGGTGCTGGCGGCGGCAAGATGCCCGAATAGCTCAGGCTCAGCAGACGATAGATAATCTCGGGTTTTGTCGGCGGGCGTGGCGAAAGCTGCAAAGCCGCGAGCGGCGGGTGGGACCTAGGGACGCGGGAAATGCAGGCGATGGTCCCTTTCGCCACCCTCGTCGGGCCAGTTTGCGAATCCCTGCGCTTTTTCCATTTACAGCGAACACGGCCGCTGCTAGACTTGTAGGTCTTGTTGAATGCGTTAGGAAAGGGTTGCGCAATGAAGAAGAAGATTCATCCGGCTTACAAGGTTGTCAACGTCAGTTGTGCGTGTGGCCACAGCTTCACCACCGGCTCGACGTTGAGCAAGGACATCCGCGTCGACATCTGCTCGGCTTGCCATCCGTTCTACACCGGCAAGCAGAAGTTTGTCGACACGGCCGGCCGCGTCGAGAAGTTCAACCGCAAGTACGGCGGCGATTACTTCAAGAAGCCTGCCGCACCGGCCGCCAAGAAGTAGCTTAGCCTTCTTATGAACGCCGACGCAGTTGCTGCGCCGGCGTTCGTGTTTTTACAGAACCGACTCCGTTCGATAATTCGCAGCGGCGTTGATAGCGCCTTGTAACAGGCCCCGGCTTTAGCCGGGGTTCAACTGGCCACACCCCAACTCCTCCCATCGCCCTTGCGTAGGAGGCATGGGGGGGCGGCCTTGAGTACCCCCGCTGAAGCGGGGGCCTGATACACGGCCCGAGCCGCTGCCGATCAAGGTCTTTATGGCAGATGTACGAGCCAACCTGGTGGCCAAGCTGGAATCGGCGTCGAGCCGCTTCGATGAAGTGCTGGCCGAGATGAACGATCCGGCCTTCGCCTCCAATCCCAAGCGGATGGTCGAGGCCGCCAAGGAGCACAAGCAACTGGCCAAGATCGTCCAGCCGTACCGCAAGTACGCCAAGGCCCAGGAGCAGCTTGCCCAGGCCAAGGTCCTGTGCGAAGACCCTCAGGCCGACGCCGAGATGCGGGAAATGGCCGAGGAAGAAGTCCGCGAGCTGACCCAGTCCAGCGAGGCCATGATGGAAGAGATCCAGGGCCTGCTGCTGATGAGCGACAAGGCCGGCGTCGACTCGGTGCTGGTGGAAATTCGCGCCGGCACGGGCGGCGAAGAGGCGGCCCTGTTTGCGGCCGACCTTATGAACATGTACACGCGCTTCGCCGAGCGCCGCGGCTGGAAGGTCGAAGTGCTCGAAGCCAGCCCGACCGACCTGGGCGGCTTCCGCGAGATCGTGCTCAACGTCAAGGGCGAAGATTGCTTCCAGTTCCTCTCCTTCGAGGGCGGCGGCCATCGCGTGCAGCGCGTGCCCAAGACCGAGACGCAGGGGCGGATCCACACCTCGGCCGCCACGGTGGCCGTGCTGCCCGAAGTGGAAGAGGTCGAAGTCAACATCGACTGGGAGAAGGATGTTCTCGAACACGTCAGCCGGGCCGGCGGTCCGGGCGGACAGAACGTCAACAAGGTCGCCTCGGCCATCCGGCTGGAGCACGTGCCTACCGGCCTGACCGTGAACATGCGCGAGGAAAAGAGCCAGCACAAGAATCGTGCCAAGGCCCGGCGCGTGCTGGCCAGCCGCGTGTACGATCATTTCCGCCAGCAGCAGCTAGCGGCAGAGGCCGCCACGCGCAAGAACATGATCGGCTCGGGCGACCGCTCGCAGCGCATCCGTACGTACAACTTCCCGCAGAACCGCTGCACCGACCACCGCCTCAAAGGCACCGGCAGCGAAGGCGCCAACTTCAATATGCAGCAGATCCTCGCCGGCGACATGGACGAAATGATCGGCAACCTCATCGCAGCCGAAAAGGCCGAGAAGCTTTCGTCGCTCTAAGAAAGAAACGGCTCACCACGGAGGTCACAGAGAATACGGAGGAAGACAACAGCCTCACACAAAGGGCAGGAAAAACACGAGGTGCGTTGCCACTCGCGGCAATCATTTCAAATTCATGATGATGCCTACTTAGGCTCGATTGCGTCTACCAAGGTGAAGTGGCCTTGCCAGTTTGGAACCTCTAAGTAGATCGCGTCAGGGCAGTTGGCTTGGCTGGCCTCCGTAGTACGCCTCACACCCACGTTCCAGGCCGCGCAAAGGTGAGTCAGAATATGCTCGAAGTCGCACTCCAACTCAGCGGCATCTCTTTGCCCTTGTTTGAGCTTTTGAAGCAGCTTTTCCGACGCGGAGGCCATCTCAGCAAGGTTGAATGCGACTTCCTCAATGTTGGTCAATGACTCCGCCATTTCTTTGGTCTCCATAACATCGTGATCCGGCAACTCCATGGATTGTACCATCTCGTAACACTGTTTCTGCTTCTCCGTGTCCTTCGTTTCCTCCGTGGTTGCCTTGTCTCTTGTATTCTTCTCTTTGCGTCCTCTGCGGCCTCTGCGGTTAGATGTTGTTGTTGGTTTTCCGCAGCCGCGGGAAGGTGCTAACCAGGAACCACAGCAGCGGCAGGGCGCCAAAGACGATGATGATCATGTCCGGCACGATGCGCCACATGGCCAGGGCCTGCACTGCCGGGGTCTCGTAAAAAGCGGCGCTGCGCGAGTACCACACGCCAGTCTTGGCCGTCTCGCCGACCTGCAAGAGTCCGATGGGCAGCAGCGAGGTAGAGAACATCAGCGTCAGGCCAATGTTCATGCCCCAGAAGCTCACTTTCAGGATTCGGTCGCTCCAATACTTGCGGTCCACCAGCCCGCGCCACGAAAACAGCAGCAGCGAGATCGCCAGCATGCCGTACACCCCGAACAGGGCGGTGTGGGCGTGATTGGCCGTCAGGTACGTGCCGTGCTCATAGTAGTTGACGACCGGCAGGTTGATGATGAAGCCGAACATGCAGGCACCGACGAAATTCCACACGCTCGATGCCACCAGGAAGTACAGCGGCCAGCGGTAGGGGAAGTCGCCGCCCTCGGCGCGAATGGAGCGGTATTCCATCCACGCCCGCACAATCAGCAGGATCAGCGGCACGGTCTCGAGCGAGCTGAACATGCCACCGATGGCCAGCCAGAAACTCGGCCCCCCGAACCAGAAGTAGTGGTGGGCCACGCCCGGAATGCCGCCCAGGAAGACCAGGATGGCCGTCATGTACGCCACGCGCAGGGCCGAGCGGGCCGACACCAGCCCCAGCGTCACCAGGAACAGCGCCACCACGGCCACGCCGAAGAACTCGAAGATGCTCTCGACCCAGATGTGCACCACGAACCACCGCCAGTAGTCGGCGATGGTCACGTGCGTGCTCCGGCCATAGAAGAGCCCAAAGCCAAAGAAGAGCACCACCAGGATGGCGCTGAGCATGTAGAAGATCACCAGGTTCTTGCGGTCCTGCTGATCGGCCAACTCGTGCCGCTGCCGCAGCACCGGCAGCAGCGTGCGATACACGATCACCAGCCAGAAGATCAGCCCGATAAAGAGCAGCACCTGCCAGATCCGGCCCAGTTCCAGGTACTCCCAGCCCTGGTGGCCCAGCCAGAACCACCAGTCGCCGCCCAGCCCCTTGATGCTCAGCACCTCGCCCAGCATGCTGCCGGCGACGACGAAGAACACGGCCCCAAATAGCAGATTCACCAGCAGCCGCTGGCGCTTGGGTTCGCCGCCGGCAATCAGCGGCCCGACGTAAACGGCCGTGCCGACCCAGGCCAGGGCGATCCACAGAATTGCCAGTTGAACGTGCCACGTCTTGGCCCAGGCGTACGAGTACGTCTGGCCGATCATCTGGATGTAGAACGTGCCGGGATGCACGGTGTAATTGGCCAGCAGCCCGCCGTTCAATATCTGCACCACGAACAGCAGCACCGCCACCAGGAAGTACTTGCCCGTGGCCCTCTGGCTGGGAGTGATGGGCGTCTCCATCAGCCGATACGCCGCCTCCACGCCCGTGCCCTGGCCATAGAAGAATCGCCAGCGATGCACCACGTACACCACCACGCCCAGCACAGCCAGCATGCCCAGGATCGACATGATCGACCACAGGATTGTCTGGGGCGGCAGGGTGTTGCCGACGCTGGGGTCGAAGGGCCAGTTGCTGGTGTAGCTGTGGGCCAGGCCGGGACGGTTGGTGCCCGAGGCCCAGCTTGTCCAGAAGAAGAAGGCCGCGATGTCCTGGCGTTCCTGGTCGCTCTGCACGGTGTTGGGCAGGAAGCCCACGTGCGGATCGCCGCGGGAGAATTCATCGCCCCAATAGTCGCGAATCTGGCCGTACGCGTACACCCACGCCGGCGTCAGGGCGATGGCGTTGGCGGCACCGTCATAGCGGTTGGTCTTGATTTCATCGATAACCTGCCCGTCGATGGATCGCTGCTGGGCGAGGGGCAGCTTGGCAAAGGCGCCGGCCTCGACCTTTCCCGGCGTGAGAATTGCGCTGGCGTGGAAGTCGCGCATCGCCTGGCCAATGCGGTGGAGCGTGTCGGCTTGGAAGTCCATGCCGCGGTACGTGCCGATGCCCCAGATGCTGCCGTGGTCCATCAGGCCGTAGCGGTGAAAGACGTCCTGGCCGGCGAGGATCTGGTCACGCGAAATTACGACCTTGCCGTCAGCGGTGAAGTTCGTCAGCGGCGGCACCTGCTGGAAGGCGAAATACCCGCCGCCCAGGATCAGGGCCATGCAGACGACAAAGGCGACAATGGCGCCATTGCGCAACCACCGGGTGTCGCGATCCTCGGCCATGAGGCTCTCCTTTGTGTTGGCGTATCATCTTGTCGGAACAAGAGTTGTCTTTTCGGATTATAGGCCTCGCCCGGGAGGGCAGAACGTTCGTGCGACAAAACTAAACAATTCGCTGGATCGCCGCCTACGGGCGTATTAGAATGTTTGAGTAGTAAAACATTCTGCGAGGAATGAAACTTGGTGACGACAACAGAGAGAGTATCGCGGCGAATGGAAGACTACCTCGAGGCCATTGGCGACCTTGAGCGGTCCGGTAAGGCTGCGCGGGTGCGGGACATTGCCCGCCTGACGGACGTGAGCATGTCCACCGTGACGGCCTCGCTGAAGCAGTTAGGCCGGGCCGGGCTGGTGAATTACGACCCGTACGAGGTGGTGAGCCTGACCGATATTGGGCGCGGGCTGGCCGGGCAGATTCGGCGGCGGCACGACGAGTTGGCGCGGTTCCTGCAGGACGTGCTGCACCTGGACGACTCGGTCTGCCAGGCCAACGCCTGCCGCATGGAGCACGTGGTGGACGACGAGGTGCTGTCGCGGCTGAGCCTGCTGGGCGCGTTCCTTCGCAGCCGGGGCCCCAGGGGCCGGCGGTTCCTGGCGGAGTTTCGACGCCTGTGCGAATTGCAGGCAGGCCGTGAAGTGTCGAAAGAAGAAATGGCGTAGGCGAGGTGTAATGTGAGTGCAGAAACCATGATGGAACATCGTGAAACTCCCGCGCTGCCGGTCATGCCGCTGTCGGTGGCGCTGGTCGGGCAGACGGTTACGTTCCTGGGCGTGGACGGCGGCAACGGCATCACGCATCGGCTGGCCGAGATGGGCCTGACGCCGGGGGAGCGGCTGGAGGTGGTCAATCGTGGCCCCGGGCCGTTCATCGTCGATGTCCGCGGCACGCGGCTGGTGCTGGGGCAGGGCATGGTTGACCGCATCCAAGTCCGCACTGTGATGGAGTAGTCGTGAGCCAGGAACCTCTGACCATTGCCTTGGTTGGCAACCCCAACTCGGGCAAGACCACGCTGTTTAACGCATTGACCGGTCGAAATGAGCATGTCGGGAACTATCCCGGCGTGACGGTGGAGGAGAAGTACGGCCAGGCAGACTCCGGCGGGCAACGGATCCGAATCGCCGATCTGCCTGGCACATACAGTATGACCGCCTACACGCAGGAAGAGATCATCACCCGCAACTTCCTGCTCGATCACAAGGCCGACGTGGTCATCCACGTGATCGACTGCTCCAACCTCGAACGCAGCCTGTACCTCACGACGCAGCTTCTGCTGATCGGGCTGCCGGTGGTGCTGGCGTTTAACATGTTCGACCGGGCCGAAGCCCATGGCTGGCGGATCGACATTGCCAAGCTCTCGAACCTGCTGGGCGTGCCCATCGTCCCGACCGTGGCGTCCAAGGGCAAAGGGCAGGATGAACTGCTGGCCAAGGCTGTGGCCGCTGCCAATGACCCCGCCGCCTCGCTGGCGCGTCAGGCCATTCCCCGTTACGGTGACGACCTTGAACAGGAAATCGAGAAGCTGGCGGCGCTGGCTGGCCGGCTGAACCTGCCTGGGGTCGGTCACCCGCGCTGGCTGGCGATCAAGCTGCTGGAGAGCGACGCCGAAACGATCGGCCGCCTTCAGGCCGAGGCCGATGGGCAGGCGCTGGCGCAGGTCATGAAGTCAGCCGACGACGCCCGCAAGCGGGTCGCAGCCATGTATCGCGACTCGGCAGAGATCGTCCTGGCTGACCGGCGGTACGGTTTCGTCTCGGGCGCCTGCCAGGAGGCGGTCAAGCACACGGTCGAATCGCGCCACGTTCTTTCGGACTACATCGACTCGGTGGCGACCAATCGCTACCTTGGCCTGCCGATCTTCGCCTTCATGATGTACCTGGTTTTCCAGGTGACTTTCTGGCTGGGCAACCCGGTGGCGGACCTGCTGGATAAGGGCAAGGAAATGCTGGCGATGTGGGTGCGGACGCTGGGCCCTGAGGGCAGCATCTGGATCAGCCTGCTGGCCGACGGCGTCATCGAAGGCGTGGGGGCCGTGTTGGTCTTCGTGCCGCTCATTGCGCTGCTGTTCCTGGCCATTGCCCTGCTGGAATCCACCGGCTACATGGCGCGGGCGGCCTTCGTGGTGGACAACCTCATGCACCGCGTGGGCCTGCACGGCAAGAGCTTCATCCCCATGCTCATCGGCTTTGGCTGCACCGTGCCGGCCATCATGGCCACGCGCACGCTGGAAAGCCGGCGCGACCGCCTGGCCACGATGCTGGTGCTGCCGCTGATAAGTTGCGGGGCACGCTTGCCTGTGTATGCCCTGATCCTGGCCGCGTTCTTCCCGCGTCGCGTCGTGCTGAATCTGTTGGGCCTGTCCATGACAAACCAGGCCTTGCTGCTGTTCCTGATCTACCTCATCGGCGTGGCGATGGCCCTGCTGGCGGTGAGGTTGTTGCGCAAGACGCTCTTTGCCGGCGAGGCCGGTTCTTTCGTAATGGAGCTGCCGCCATATCGGCTGCCGACGGTGCGGGCCTTGCTGCGGCACATCTGGGTGCCGACGTGGATGTTCGTGCAGAAGGCGGGCACCGTGATCCTGGCGGCCGTGGTGATTATGTGGACGCTGAAAACCTGGCCCCAGTTGCCTCCGGATCAAACGCGGCAATTCGAGGCCCAGCGAGCCCAAATCCACAGCGAGAACCTGCCTGCCGACGAACTTTCGCAACGGCTGCAAGAGGTGAACATCCAGGAGCATCACGATCAGCTTCTCCACTCGGCCATCGGGCGGGTGGGCTCGTTCATCGCCCCGGTGCTCAAGCCGTGCGGCTTCGACTGGAAGATCTCCACGGCCCTGATGGGAGCGTTGGCGGCCAAGGAGATGTTCATCGGGCAAATGGGCGTGATCTACGCGGTGCACGAACGGCCGGGACAACAGGCGGTGTCGCTGCGGCAGGCTCTCGTGCATGATTACACGCAACTGCAGGGGTTCTGCATCATGCTGTTCATATTGATCGCCTCGCCCTGCATGGCCACACTGGCGGCGACCTGGCGTGAAAGCGGGTCGATCAAGTGGCCAGCGTTCCAATGGTCGTACCTGACGATCCTGGCCTGGCTTGTGACCACGGCCGTGTTCCAGGTCGGCCGGCTGCTGGGCGGGTGAAACGGCGGCAACCGCCGAGGATGCCGAGATCGCAGAGACGAAAAGAACTTGAACCACGGAGGTCACGAAGGACACGAAGAACTCAAGAATATGCAGGGGCCGCAGGAGTAGGGTCCGCAGGTTCTTTCGCGTTGTGTGCGAAAGGTTCTGCGGACGGGACATGTGCCAGACCTAGCCGCGTGCCGGGTGTCATGCTTCTGCGTCTTCTGCTGGGTGCCATGCTTATGCGTTGTCTTGCAGAAGCATGCGATGTTCGGCGGCACGTACCGACGCACGCTTCCGCGAACGACCAAGACGCGGAAGCATGGCACCTAGCTCGGCTGGTCGTGAAGACGCGTGCGTCCGCAAACGCCACGGGAGCACGGCGCCCACGGCGTTTCGGTGGGGCTCGCGAATACGCTCGACCCACCCTACATATCCGCTTTTCCCGGCGTTCTCCGCGTCCTCTGCGGTGAAAGCATTGTGTGTTCTACGTAATCTTTGGCAGGCGTTTCTTGTTCGGCGTCCTGGCATCTTCCGATGCCCGGCGGAGCAGTTCGTTGCCGCCCGATCCGCCGCGAAGCTGGTCGATTTCGTGGCGGGTGATGCGGTGATCGAATTCCGTCAGCACGCCCAGGACCGTTTCGCGGAAATTGCCGCGCTTCTCGCTGGCCGATTGCAGGTCGGTCACGACTTGGCCCCATTGCTCCGTCTGGGCCGCCGAGAGCAAGGTCTGCAATTCCAGCCGGCCTTCCGCCGCCAGCCGCCAGACCTCCTGCGCCACCGCCCGCAGCAACGGGTCGATGAACATTTCGGGCGTGACTTTCTCTTCCACCAGCGTGAACAGCTCCGGCGCGTTCATCAGCGCACCCAGCAGCCAGGCCTCCGCCCGCACGCCCGTGCTGCCCATGCTATCGACGGGCGCAGCCGTCGACTGTGGCGCCGGCGTCAAGCTGGCGTGACGGACCGTCCGGGCCAGGCGGCGCATCTCCTGCGTGATCTCACGCTGGCTCATGCCGACTAGTTGGGCCACGTGCTCCGCCAGCAGGCCTTGGCGGAGCGTGTCAATGGCCCCGTACGAGACGCTCGACACGATCAGCCGGAGGAAGTCGTCCACGATTGTCCGCTTGGCCGCCAGCGTGTTGGCGGCGCGGTACTGGGCGGAGCGTTTGATCCAGGCGAACTCCATGGCATCGGGCGCTTGGGCGAGAACCTGCCTGAAGGCGTCGGCACCGGCCGTCAGCACGTAGTCGCACGGATCCTTGACCTTGCCGCCGTCGGGCATGTCGATCACCGGCACCGAGGCGATTCTCACGTTGAGTTGCTGCGACAGGAACAGCTCGATGGCCCGCTCAGCGGCGGCTTGGCCGGCGGCGTCGGCGTCGTACACCAGCACGACCTCCTTGGCGTATCGGCTGAGCATTCGCACGTGCCGCTCCGTCAGGGCGGTGCCCAGCGTGGCCACCACGTTGTCCACGCCTGCCTGCATCGGCATCAGCGTGTCCAGATAGCCCTCGACCACGACGGCCTGACCGGTTTCGATGATGGACTGCCGCGCCCAGTTCAGGCCGTAAAGGTTGGATGACTTGTCGAACAGCACCGTCTCGGGGCTGTTGAGGTACTTGGCGCGATCTTCCGGGTCCAGCGCCCTGCCGCCAAAGCCCACGATCTTGCCCGCGGCCGAGATGATCGGAAACATCAGCCGGTTGCGGAAGCGATCGTAGCAGCCGCCGTCCTCGCGCTGGATGGCCATGCCCGTGGCCACCAGCTGCTTGTCCGTAAAGCCCGCGCGCAGGGCCGAACCCTTCAAGCCTTCCCAGCCGGCCGTGGCGAAACCCAGCCCGAAGCGGGCGATAGATTCCTCAGTGATCTTGCGGGCGGTGGCATAGGCCAGTGCGCCGGCGCCCTCGGGCGACGACAGCTTTTCGCGGAAGAACCGGGCCGCAAAGAGCATCAGCTTGTTCAGGGCTTCGGAGGAAAGGCTCTTGTCCTGGCCGACCATGGCGGGCTCTTCGGGGATGGGAATGCCCGCTCGCTCAGCCAGTTCCTTGACGGCATCGGGGAAGGTTGACTTGTGCAGCAGCATGAGAAACTGGATCACGCTGCCGCCGGCGCCGCAGACGAAGCATTTGAAGATCTGCTTAGCCGGCACGACGGACATGCTGGGGTTGTGGTCGTCGTGGAAGGGGCACAGCCCTTTCAGGTCCTTGCCCGCTTTTCTCAGCGCAACGAACTGGCTGACGACGTCGACGATGTCGGTCGCTTGCAGCACCTGGGCGATAAAGCGTTCGGGCAACAATGCCATGTGAGCCAGAATGGCTTGTGCGCGGGGATAAAGCAAGGGGCCAGCGCCAAGGCGGGTAGGCCTAAGGAGCAGGGCGTGCAACGACGTGCCCGCGGCCGGAGAGCAAGGCCTTGCCGGTCAGCGTGTTCCCCACGCATACTGAGTCAGCGTCGCGCGGCGACCACGTTGGCGCTACAGGCTCGACAGCCAGCGGTAGTTCTCTTCGAGCGTCTTGATTCGTTCATCCAGTGGCGGAGCGGTCCTGAACACCACCTCGTAGTTCAGTGGGCCGTCAAAGCCGATGCCCCGGAGCGTCTGCATGACACCGCTCCAGTCCACTACGCCGGTGCCGGGCAGGGCGTGACGCTCGTCGATGCCGTCGTAGTCGGAGCAGTGGATCTCCAGCAGGCGGTCCTTGAAGCGGACGATCGTGTCGCACAGGCTGCGGTAATTGGCCATGAGATGGTTCGTGTCGATGCAGACGCCGATGACATCGCGCGGCAGGGGCTTTACGAACCGTTCCAGCTCATCGGCAGTGTTGCACAGGCAGGTTCGCGGCAGCATCTCCACGGCCAGCTTGACGCCGCGCCGGCGGGCGGAGGCGGCGAGTTCCAGCAGCGACCGCGCCGATTGCTCCAGCCGATGCGGGCGATCTTCGGGTTTCACGGGTTCGTCGCTGGGATGAATCACGATCAGGCCCGCGCCGAGTTTGTGGGCCAGTTCGATGCCCTCGATCGTTTCCTCCACGGCCAGGTGCCGGGCCGACTCGTCCAGCGTGCTGATGTCGCGGTCGCCGGCGTGCAGCGAATTCACTCTGGGCCCCTTGTCGCGGGCAATCTGCTGCAAGGTGGCCTTCTTCCGGCCAGCAGGGTCGTCATCGAGCATCCGCGCCTGCAACTCGAACATCTCGATTTCGGACTTGGCGATCAGGTGGAGCTCGGCCTCCTCCAGTGATGGCGACAACTTGTTGACTGCGACCGAAAAACCAGGTCGGGACATCATCTACTCCTCAGCAGGTTCTGTATTGCTTGGTTGTGCCACTACTTGCCAAGTCGAATTATCAGACGCCCCGGTCCAGTTCAACGGTCTTGCCGGAGCGAAACGACTGGTCAGCCGCCAGCACGATTCGCAGGCTGTTGACGGCGTCGTCCATGTGAGCGGACAAGTCGAGATCCTCCCTGATGGCCTTGAGCAGATACAGTTGCTCTCGCCGGCAGAGTTCCGCGTGATCGGGTTCATCGCTCATGTCCACGGTCTCGTCGGTCCGGGTGAATTTGCCGTCGGATCCCAGCTCGGCGTGATGCACCCGCAGCGATTCCGTGCGGCAATGCGTCTCCAGGTCGCCTGACTTGGACGGCTCGGCCGTGCTCGATGCCACGATGCTGACGCAGCCTTTGGGACCCACCACGTCCTTGATGAAGAAGGCGGTCTCGCTCATCATCGGGCCCCAGCCGGCTTCGTACCAGCCCACGGACCCATCGTCGAACGTCACCTGCAGCTGCCCATAGTTGTACATGTCCGTGGAGATGTCCGGCGAGAGCCTGGCCCCGATGGCGGAAACCCGGATCGGGTTTGCCCCGGTCATCTGGCACATGACGTCCACGTAATGCACGCCGCAGTCCACGATCGGAGAGACGGACTTGAGCAGGTCCTTCACCACCCGCCAGTTCTCGGCCTGAACTTGCTGATTCAGATTCATCCGCATGACCAGCGGCTTGCCCAGCGTGCGAGCGATCTCAATGAACTTGATCCACGATGGATGATGACGCAGGCCATAGCCGATGAGGACTTTCCGGCGGGCCTGCTTGGCGGCCTGAGCGACGCGCAGGGCGCCTGCGACCGTCGTGGCCATGGGCTTTTCCAGGAAGACATGAGCGCCGGCCTGCAGGGCGGCAACAGCATACTCCTCGTGGGAATCCGGGAGCGTGCAGATGCTGACCACGTCGGGCCGCACTTTGGCCATGGCGCTGGCCAGGTTGTCAAACGTCGCCAAGCCGCCGCCCAAGGCGTTGTTGAGAGCCTCCGCACGCCCCGGGCCCCGGTCCATCAGGCCGACGATCTCGAAGTCGCCGATGGAGCGATACGCCTTGGCATGCGATGTGCCCATGCGTCCGCAACCGACGACCAGAACTTTCACTCTATTCTCCATGGCCGAACTCCTTTCTGCACAGCCTGCGATGTGCGACTCGTCCCCTTCAGGATGGGCCGATTATTCCCGCTGGCGCGGCCACAGTAAAGGGGCAAGCGCAAGGGGCGGGACGGGTGCCATGGTCAGGCCGTCGTGTGGCCTGGCCATGTGGCGACCCTAGCGGCGACAGTAAAGATAGCTTTGGCGAAGGAAAATGCATGTCGGCGCGAATGCTTGAGCATGGTCGGCACATGGCCAGCCCAACATCGGGCTGACCATGGCACCCAGCCACAGTAAAGGGGCAAGTGCAAGAGGCAGGGCGGGTGCCATGGTCAGGCTGCCGTTCAAGCCTGGCCATGCGACAGCCCTTGCGGCGCAGTCAAGACAGCTTTGGCGAAGGGAAATGCATGTCGGACGCGTGAATGCCTGAGCATGGTCAGTACATGGCCAGCCCAACGTCGGGCTGACCATGGCACCCAGCCCTGGTGCCGTGTTCACCCGCCGCTTGGACTGCCGTTGCCACAGTTGCAGCCGGGGCTTTCGTGGCATAGAATCGCTCGCATGCAGCGGTTAATGGCGAGTATCGATCGGCTGAGGGCGGTGAAGGTTGCGCTGGTGGGCGACTTCATCCTGGACTGCTACGTCCACGGCAACGTTGAGCGGATCAGTCCCGAGGCCCCCGTGCCGGTCTTGCGGAGCGTGCGCCGCGCCGGCAGCGTGGGCGGGGCGGGCAACGTGGCCGCGGCTGTGCCGGCGCTGGGCGGGACGTGCTGGTGCTTCGGCGTGGTCGGGCACGACGCCCAGGCTCAGGAGTTATCCAAGCTGCTGGCCGAGGCCGGGGCGGATGCCGCGCCGCTGATTCGCCTTTCTGACCGACCCACGGCCGTCAAGACCCGCTACGTCGGGCTGGCCCAGCATCGCCACGCCCAGCAGATCCTGCGCGTGGACGAGGAATGCGTCGAGCCGCTCTCTGAGCCGGTGGCCGATGAACTGCATCGGCGTTTTGCGGCCACGCTGGAGCAGGCTGACGTGGTCGTGCTGGAAGACTACAACAAGGGCGTTTTCACGCCCGCTCTGACCGCCCGGCTGATTGCCTCGGCCCGCGCCGCCGGCAAGGCCGTGGTGGTCGATCCGGCCTCGATCCGCGACTTTTCCAAGTACCGCGGCGCCACCGTTATCAAGCCCAACCGCTACGAGGCCGCCACGGCCAGCGGCGTCAACATCGTCGATGACGCCACGCTGGATGAGGCCGCCCGCAAGCTCATGGAAATCACGCAGGCCCAGGCGATCCTCATCACGCTGGACAAGGAAGGCGCGTACCTGCTTTGGGCTGGGCAGGCCGGGCGACGGGTGCCGCACCATCGGCCCAGGGCGGTGTACGACATCACCGGGGCGGGCGATGAAACGCTGGCGATGCTGGCGGTGGCCCTGGCCAGCGGGTGCGACTACGCCGAGTCGGCCGACCTGGCCAACGTGGCCGGCGGGCTGGAAGTGGAACGCCGCGGCTTCGTGCCGGTTCGACGCGAGGAACTGATCGAAGAGGTGCAGCGCATGATCGGGCTGCGCGGCGGCAAGGTCATGAGCCGAACCCGCCTGGCTGAGGAAGTGGCCCGGCGGCGGGCCGTGGGCCAGACGGTCGTATTCACCAACGGCTGCTTCGACCTGCTGCACATGGGGCACGTGCGATATTTGCAGCAGGCGCGCGAACTGGGCGGCTGCCTGATCGTGGCCATCAATTCCGACGCCAGTGTGCAGCGGCTCAAGGGTCCGAGTCGGCCCGTGATCGGCCAGAGCGAGCGGGCCGAGATGCTGGGGGCCCTGGAGTGCGTAGATTTCGTGACCGTCTTCGACGAGGACACGCCCATTCCGCTGCTGGAACTGCTTCGGCCTGAGGTGCTGGTCAAGGGCGGCTCGACCGACCACATCGTCGGGCGCGAAGTGGTCGAGGCCCATGGCGGCAGGGCCCTGTGCATGCCGCTGGTGGAAGGGCTGTCCACCACGACGATCATCGACCGCATCGTCAATGGCAAGGCGGGCATATGAGCGATATGGAACGTATCTCGCGGCTGATGGATGACGCGAAGGCGGCAGTGACGGCCATGGGGCCTGAGCACGCCAATGTCATCGCCCAGATCGCCGAGCTGCTGCTGGCGACTTTCCAGGCGGGCGGCAAGCTGCTGCTGTGCGGCAATGGCGGGTCAGCTTCCGACGCTCAGCATATCGCCACCGAACTGGCAGGGCACTTCATGCACGACCGCCGTCCTCTTCCGGCCATCGCCCTGGGCACGGACGTGAGCCTGCTGACGTGCGTGGCGAACGATTACTCATATGAGGATATTTTCAGCAGGGCGGTGCAGGCGCTGGGCCGGGGCGGAGACGTGCTGTGGGCGATTTCGACCAGCGGCAACAGTCCCAACGTGCTCAAGGCGGCCCAGGCGGCCAAGGCCATCGGCATGAAGGTCATCGGCATGACGGCATCGGGCGGCGGGAAACTCGCGGCCTTGTCTGACGTTTGCTTCAAGGCCCCGACGAACCAAACCTACCTTGCCCAGCAGGTCCACCAGGCGGCGTACCATATTGTGTGCCTGCTACTTGATGAACAATGTCCCCGGTAATGGCTGACAAGTGCGTCTTTCTGGATCGCGACAACACGATCATCCACGATCCGGGGTACCTGCGCGACCCCAAGGCTGTGCGGCTGCTGGCGGGCGTGGGCGAGGCCCTGCGGAGGCTGTCGTCGGCGGGGTATAAGCTGGTCGTGGTGACCAACCAGTCGGGCATCGCGCGGGGACTGCTGACCGATGCGGTGCTGACGGAGATTCACGCCGAGGTGCAGCGGCAGTTGGACCAGCACGGCGTGCGGCTGGATGCGATTTACTTTTGTCCGTACCATCCCGAAGGCAGCGTCGAGGAATTCGCCATGGAGTCGCCCGACCGCAAGCCCTCGCCGGGCATGCTGCTGCGGGCGGCCAAGGAGTTGAAGCTCGACCTGGCGGCAAGCTGGATGGTGGGCGATACGATGCGCGACGTCGAAGCCGGTCAGCGCGCCGGCTGCCGGACGGTGCTGGTGACCGTAGGGTGGGCCGAGCGCAGAGCGTTGTCTGGGCAAGCGAGTCCCACCGATGCGGAACCGGCGAGCGGTGTGGAACGGAATGGTGGGGCTCGGCTCCCAACAGAGCCTCGGCCCACCCTACCGGACTTGGCTGTGGGGCCGGTGTCGCAGCCGCCTTCGTCCGT
This sequence comes from uncultured Planctomycetota bacterium, assembly GCA_903892515.1. Taxonomy (GTDB): domain Bacteria; phylum Planctomycetota; class Phycisphaerae; order SM23-33; family SM23-33; genus CAITIS01. Next base: position 43,103 of record CAITIS010000103.1, read on the forward strand.
GATGCCACCGGATTTCATTGCCAACGACTTGTCCGAGGCGGCGGACATTATTCTCCGCCATGAAAGGGGCTAGATATGCTGCGAACGCTCTTGGCGAGTTTGCTGATCAGTTGGGGCAGTGTGGCTTTGGCTCAATCTCAGCCGGCGGCGTCGGCTGTCCCGGCCAGCGCACCGGCCGTGGGCTCTCGCCCGATCAACAAGGCCATCGGCGCCCAGGAGGCCGCGGCGGCCAAGGCGGAACTGGCGGCGGGAATGAACTTCCTCATGTCTCAGCGGCTGCCGGACGGCGGGTGGGGCTTCGACAAGGAGCACGGTCACGTCGGCCTGACGTCGATGGTGCTGAAGGTTCTGCTGGGCGAGGGCCTGACGACCAAGGACCCGGACGTGGCCAAGGGCTTCGCCGCCCTGATGACGCATCGCCGCTCCGACGGCGGCTTCTATGACGAGAAGGAAGGCAACCAGAACTACAACACCAGCCTGGCCGTCATGGCCCTGGCGGCGGCCAACGATCCTGCCTTCAAGGACGCCCTGGAAGGGGCGACCAAATACCTGCGTGGCGAGCAGATCGTGCCGGGTTCCAAGACGCCCTCGGGCGAGGCCGTAGATGAGAACAATCCGTGGGTGGGCGGCGTGAGCTACGGTCAGCACGGCCGGCCCGATCTCTCCAACGTCGGCATGTGGATGGAAGCGATGCACGACGCCGGCGTCACCGGCAGCGATCCGGCCATGCAGCGGGCGCTGGGCTTTGTGGAACGGCTGCAGAATAACCCCAAGCCCGACAATGAGAGCTTCGCGCCGCGTCGCGAGGAGGATCGCCTGCTGGGCGGTCCAGCCGCCGCGCCGGGGCCGCAGAACCCCAACTTCGTCCTCAATGGCGAGGGCGACGGCGGATTCGTCTACGCCATCGTCTTCAAAGATGGCAAGTACGTCGGCCAGTCCTACGCCGGCGAGAGCGACCAGGGCCTGCGCAGCTACGGGTCGATGACGTACACGGGCTTTAAGAGCATGCTGTACGCCAACGTGGCCCGGACCGACCCGCGGGTCAAGGCCGCCATCGAGTGGATCGGTCGGCACTGGCGGCTGGACTCCAACCCGAACATGCCCGAAAAGCAGTCGCTGCAAGGGCTGTACTACTACTACCAGGTCTTCGGCAAGTCCATGCGGGCGTGGGGCCAGGACGAGATCGTCGACAGCAAGGGCATCAAGCACAACTGGCGCAACGAGCTGATCGGTGCGCTAAAGGAGCGGCAGAAGGAAGACGGCTCGTGGAACAACGAGGCCGACCGCTGGATGGAAGGCAGCCCGGTCCTCGTAACGGCGTACTGCCTGTCGGCCTTGCAGGACGCGATGACGCCGTGAGGACGTTGCAGATCGAGGATTGTTGATTGAGTGGGTGGCAGGGCATGGCTGTCGTTGGCGTGGCCATGTCCGATGCACCATGTAGCCGGATAGAACCGAATAGGAACTGCATGAATATCAAGCCTTTTCAGGGATGGCGGTACGAGCAGGCGGATGTCAGCGACGTGATCGCGCCGCCATATGACGTGCTCACATTGGCCGACAAGCAGCAGCTTTTACGGGAGTCGGGGCAGAACATTGTGGCGGTGGACTTGCCGCACGTGCCCCCCTCCGAGGTGGGCCCAGATAGCGAGTATCGCCAGTCGGCCGAGACGCTGCGGCAGTGGATGGGCGGGCCGTTGCGCCGCGACGAGCGGCCAAGCCTGTACGTCTACGAGCAGACATTCACGTGGGCCGGCAAGAGCTATTGCCGGCGGACGCTGATCGCCGCTGCCGGCCTGGCGGAGTTCGGCAAAGGCGTCTGGCCGCACGAGAAGACTTTTGCCGGGCCCAAGGCCGACCGGCTCAAGCTGATGCAGGAGACGCGCGTCCAGCTCTCGCCGATCTTCGGCTTTTACGAGCCATCGGCCGAGATCGAGGCGCTGCTGCAGCGCTGCACGCAGCGGCCGGCGGACCAGTTTGCCACGCTGCGCGGAGTGGGCGAGAAGCTGTGGGTCCTGAACCGGCCCGAAGAGCTGAAGCTGATCCAGAATGCCCTGGCGAAGCGGGACATCTTCATTGCCGATGGCCATCATCGCTACACCACGGCGCTGAACTACCGCGCGACGCTGGGCGATGTGCCCGCGGAGCATCCGGCCAATTTCGTCATGTTCGTGCTGGCGTCGATGAGCGATCCGGGTCTGATTATCCTGCCCACGCACCGGCTCATCAGCGGCCTTAGCGTCTGGAATTTTGAGCGGTTCGTGGATTCGCTGCGGGCGGACATGGACGTGACGCCCCTGGAGGTCTCGGCCGGCAGTGCTGCCGATGCCGATGCGCTGCTGGAGCCGTACGGCCCGCACTCCATGGCATTCCTGTCGGGCGAGCAGGCGGTGGTGGCCCGGCTCAAGAACCTTTCTGCCATGGACGTGCTGGCGGCCAATGAAGTGCCGGCGTGGCGTCGGCTGGACGTGGCCATCTTGCACCGCCTGGTGCTGGAACGTCACTTGGCGGGCTTTGCACTTGCCGGCGCGAAGACGGAATACACGCCCGACGGCGTCAAGGCCATGACGGCGGCGACCGATGGGCAGGCGCAACTTGTCGTGCTGCTGGCGGGCACGCCCATCTCGGCCGTGCGGGAGATCGCCCTGGCTCACTCGGTCATGCCGCACAAATCGACGTACTTTTACCCCAAGCCTGCCACGGGTCTGGTGATCTATCCGCTGGAGTGAGGGGCTTGGCCCAGACGGGCATTGCCGATGGCGATGCATCGAGCGCCGCGGCGTCATATTTGATTGACAGAATGGGGCCTCGTGGTAAGATAGTTAATGTCTCGCGAACTCTGGATAATCTTGGTTCGTTCATTCCATTTCGACTGCTGAACGGAGGCTTGTGATGAAACTGGGTCTGTCGGTATTACTCGTGCTGCTGTGCGGAATAGCTGTTGCGCAGGCAGCGGACTGGGGTTACCAGGGCGGCGATGCGGGTATGACCAAATACTCGGCCGACAACCTGCCCGATGGCGTCTTCCAGCAGGTGTACAGCAAGCGGTTCTACTCCAAATACAGTGCGGACATCAACGCCGCCTACAACATCGCCACCAGCGTGCTCATCCGCGGCGGCCAGGCTTGGATCATCAGCAACGACGCCCCGGACAATGGCAACTGGTACTCGCCGGTTGTCGCCACCAAGTTCGACTACACGACCGGCACCACGGTAACCCACAGCAACTTGCCGGGCTACAGCATCGGTTCCAAGTCCTTCCATGCCAATCAGAACAACGCCGAGATCGACTCGAATCACTTTAACTTCCCAGCCGTGTGGGCTGCCGATGGGCGCATGTATGCTCGGCGCGGCGGCGACCAGCGTTGCATCGGCGCCATGGACACGACCACGGGCAGTTGGACGATGCTGCCGGCCGACGGCGCGGCACAGGCCGCGGCTTGGGCGGGCGACGCGGCCGCGTTCATCAACGTCTATGGCAACAAGCTGCTGTATGTCGGTGGCGATACCCGCGACAACTGGCCGTATGCCGCGTGCGACATTTCACCGACGGCTTGGGGTAGCGGGATGCAGGGCAAGTACTCGTTCCCTGTCAGCATCGAATCGCCGTTCCCCGGCGGCTCAGGCCAGTTCTATGACGGTCTCCGTCACGGTGACATCCCCAAGGCTGCCGACAACATCGCCGTGGTGGCCTCGTGGAGCACCGACGCTGCCTTCACCCACAAGATGTACCTGACGGCGACGAATCTGAGCACAGGCCAGAAGGCCTGGGGGAAGAACTACGCCAATGACAACGCCGGCGCCACGGGCTTCTACACCTGCACCGCCGACTACTGGCGTTTCGTAGCCACCGAAGACGGCAATTACGCGTATTTCGTGCGCAATGGCGGCCAGACGCAACTGCACATCGCCGACATTACCACCGGCACTGACAAGGTTTCGCAGGCGCTGGCAGCCAATTCCGATCCGATCATGGGCTACAACCAGAACTTCCTGTACGTGGTTTCGGCCACGCAGCAGATGAAGATCAACGCCACGACCGGGGCCATCGCCTGGCAGACGGCCAACAACTTCACCAGTGATAACGGCTATACGCCGTGGGAAGACCCGACGTACAAGCCGATGGTGCTGACGAACGACACCATGTGGTTTGTGGATGGCAGCACGATGGGCAATGGCCACCTGATCGGCATGCGAACCTCCGACGGCGCGGTCATTCAGAACATCGACCTGGCCGCCCTGGTGACGGGCAAGAATGCCAATGAGCGGCTGATCGCGGTCAATGACCTGGTGGAAGCCAACGGACTTCTGGGCGTGCTGTTGGACGTCGGCGACGTGACCGACCCCAACTACAACACCACCAGCAAGATCAAGTACCAGGATCTGTACACTTTCGGCTCGTCCCTTCCCGGCGACGCCAACCGCGACGGCAAGGTGACGTTCGCTGACTACATCGCGTTGGAGCTGGGCTTTGGCACCAGCGGCGGCTGGTCGGCCGGCGACTTCAATGGCGACGGCATCGTGAACTTCAAGGACTACATCATCCTGGAATCCAATTTCAACAGGGGCGTTCCCGAGCCGGCCACGATGTCGCTAGTGGCTCTGGGCGGCCTGGCGATGCTGAAGCGGCGGAAGTAGGAAGCGTCAAGTCCCAAGTTGAGCAGATTGATTGCAGAGACGGGCGGCCCAACCGGGCCGCCCGCTGCTTTTGTCTAACCCTTTCCGCCTGATCTTCTTGGGGGCCAGAGGTCCACGACATTGTCGCATAATTTCATGGGATATGGATGTTGACAGATCCGGATTGCGTGATATAGTAAGAGTTGCTCTGATCTGCTTAGGGAGCGGCAGGGCAGCATCTTGACGTGAGGGTGTGTGGGCGATCTCGCTCACGCAAGCACACCCAAAGGCCGCACGGCCAAGTTCCCGAGAGAGTGGCAGTCCATCTATCGTGTTTTAGTCTGAGGTCCACGCAGTTTCGACTTCAGCAATGAGCTATAGTCCCGAGGGCAGCATCTAGCGTAAAGGAGATGAAGGATGAGGGTTATTGTGAGGGTAAGCACCGCGCTTCTCTTGGTTCTGGCCTGCACCACGTGGGCGTGGGGAGCGGTGGTGACGTGTACGTGGACGGGCGGCGCCGCTGACAACCTGTGGACGACGGCCGGCAACTGGACTCCAAGCAGACCGGGCTATGGCAATCCGATTCTGCTGAATGACACCACGCTCAACGGCGGGGTGCCCAGCACGATCCTGGTCGGCGCCACCATGCCCTTTGGCACGGACGGCACAGACAACGGTTTGAAGATCACGACATCGCACGATATCACCTTCGCCAAGTCCGGTTCTGGCGCCGCGATGCAGATCAACAGCAACTCGACCGTGACGATTGATCCTGCCGATGGTCTGGGGCACACATATATCTTCGCCAGCAGCCCGTGTCCCACCGCGGTCAATGGCCACAGTGACCCGACCTTCGACGTTCGGGGAAGCAGCGTGATGGTCATGGACGGCGGGAGCGTCAACTTGGGCCCCACCAGCTTCACCAAGAAGGGCACCGGCACGCTGCGGTTGGGCGATGCAACCAATCCCACTTGGTATTTTGGCGTGATGGCGGGCGGCTGCAATATTCAAGCTGGCGTGCTGGAACTCAAGACCGGCGGCCTGTGGTCGGGCGCCAGCACCACTGTCAATAGCTGGGTGAACATCTCCAGCGGCGCGACTGTCTGGTGCGAAAATGGTTCTAATAGTTCGGGGCATTGGGTCAGCTTCAAGGGCAATGGCCAGATTGTTCTGAACACGGCCTTGGACCACACCGGCACGGTCAAGACCCTGACAGGGTACGCAACCACATACGCCCCGGGTGACGTCGGCACGTCTGGGCTACTGTCGATTTATGGCAACGTTGGGTTCACTCTGCCCAACTGGTCGGGCACCGGCTGCCCAACGGCCTGCACCATGAACGTCGATATCACCGGCAGCGGGACGACGGCCGGCACTGACTTCGATCAGTTGGCCATTTCGGGCACGGTCCAGTCCTATGATAGCGCTCTGCACCTTCTGACCAATCCTCTGGCCAGTTGCGACCTGGTGGTCAACGGCACCGGTGCGGTGGAGGGGAACAGCTACACGTTCCTGACCTCCGGCAACAGCTTGGCGGCGGCCACGTTCAAGAGCGTCACCGTGAACAACACGGCCCTGCCGTACACGGTGGCCCCGATCGCGGGCGACCTGGGCTACCAGATCGCCTTCACTCCCGAGCCGGCGACGATGTCGCTGCTGGTTCTGGGCGGCTTGGCGATGCTGAAGCGGCGGATGCTGTAAGACGCAACGGAGTTCGCGTGTGAGTGATGATTGAGTATGCAAGCGGGCGGTCCCATTGGGGCCGCCCGCTCTTTTTGTCTGGAACTGTTTTCATTACCGTGGCACGCACCCCTCGGGCGTGAAACCGCGCGAGCAAACATCGATATAGC
>CAITIS010000104.1 GCA_903892515.1 uncultured Planctomycetota bacterium
GCAACAAGACCGACCGCGGCCGCCGGAGTTGGGAAATCCTCGCCAGCCTGGGCGAAACCTGCCGCCAATCCGGCCGCGACTTCGTCAGCTTCCTCGCCAACCACGCCGCCTTGGCGAAGATAGGTCGCTAAACACGTACGAAGCGGGCTGATTGCGTCTGTTGGCTGGCTTTGCACCCCGGCTAAAAGCCGGGGCCTGTTACACGACAAATCCGGGGGGCCAGAAAACGCAGTCAAACACCACATGGCTGTTATTCGCATCATTGTCACCAGCGTCTTTCAGTCATAGAATGGACTCTATGGACCAGGAAGGGCACAGCCTCGACCCCCGACTTCAGTTGATCCTTGCTGAGCTTAGGCGGGATCTGTCTTCACTCTACGGCCAGCGGTTGCAGCGGCTGGTGCTATACGGGTCGCAGGCCCGTGGCGACGCCGTGGAAGGTTCGGATATCGACGTCATGGTTGTGCTGACCGGCGACGTCGATGCTTGTGCGGAGGTCGAGCGCACGAGTGAAGCGGTCGCGGGGCTGAGCCTCAAGCACGCAGTCGTCATCGCATGCACGTTCGTCTCGGCCATCGAATTCCTTCATGCGCGCCGACCGTTGTTGCTGAATGTCCGCCGCGAAGGGGTCGTCATATGATCCCAGAGTTCCACCGGTACCTGATCGACGCGTTCGACCTGCGGCAGATCGGCGACTACAGCGAACTCGGAACCGTCACCAAGACACAGAGCGAACTGCAGCTTGTTCACGCCCGAGAGATTCTGGATTGGGCGGAGAAGACGCTGTAGGCGTCGGGCTTTGAAATGACCGCGAAATCAATGTTTCTCGGGTCGCTGCTGTTGGTATCGGCAGCTTTCGCCGCAGAGCCCGCGACATCTCCCATCCAAGTCGATCTGGCAGCGGCCCGGCAGTTCTCGCCCTCTGAGCAGGCCGCGCTGCAGGCCGTGGCGGATGAGACCAGCCAGGTCGGCAGCGACGCGCTGTATGTGCTGTTGCGGCATGCCATGATGTTGCCCGAGGGCGTCGAGGCGATAAACGAAGCCGAACGGCCTCTGCCGCGGCAGTTGTGGCAGGAGCCCTTGCGGTATCGAGGCCGGTTGATTTGCGTCACTGGCCGGTTCGTCGGCAAGACGCTCGACCAAGCCAGCCAGATTCAGCCCAACCCATTCTGGGACCGCCCCGCCTTCGCCACGTACATCACCGCGCCGGATTGGCCTGAGCCGATGATCGTCGTGCTGCCCGATCGTCCGGCGGATTTGGCCCGAGGCGCCAAGGTCGAAGTGGCGGGCTTTTTCTACAAGTTGCTCGATCAAACCAGTTCCCGCGACGCCGCCAAGATGGGCCAGTACCCCGTCCTGGTGGCTCGGCGGCTGTACCGGCCGGCGGTGGATTTGCCGGGATTCAAGTCCCCCTTGGCTATGATTGTTGGTTTCGGCGCCGTCCTGGCCGTGATATTCTTGGTGCTGCGCAAGTCGACTCGCCGGAAGCTGCCCGGCACGCTGGAGACGCTTTTGCACCAGCACGAGGCCCAGGACGCGGCCGACCCGAAGCAGGTCGATCAGCCGGTCGATGAAGAACTCACGCGCCAAGTGGAGCAGTACCGCAAAGAACATGAACGTCACTAAGATCATTCCCGTTTCGCTGGGCCGGCGGTCGTACGACGTGACCGTCGGGCTGGACTTGCTCGACGACGTGGGCTCTCGGCTGGCGGCGCTGCGGCCTGAACGCTTCTCCAACGTCGGCATCGTCACAGATTCTCACGTCGGGCCGCTGTACGCCGCTGCTCTGCTGGCTAGTGTGCGTAAGGCTGGATTGGCGGCCACCGTCGTGGAGTTTCCCGCCGGTGAGCAGAATAAAAACCTCACTACGTATGCGAGCCTGGCCGAGCGGCTGCTGGCCCTTCGGCCGGCGATAGATCGGCGGAGCCTGCTGATGGGCCTAGGTGGCGGCGTGGTGGGGGACATGGCCGGCTTCCTGGCCGCCACGCTGCTGCGCGGCATCGATTTCGTCAACGTGCCCACGACGCTGCTGGCCGACGTGGACGCCTCGACCGGCGGCAAGACCGGCGTGGACAGCCAGGCGGGCAAGAACCTCATCGGCGCATTTCATCAGCCGCGGGCGGTCTTGGTGGACGCCACGCTGCTGAAAAGCCTGCCGACAGAGCAGCTTGTCAGCGGGCTGGGCGAGTGCGTCAAGCACGCCATTATTCGCGACCAGGCCGCTCTGGATTTTCTTGAGCAGCACGCCTCGGCGTTGCTGTCGGCCGACGGGGCCACGCTGGCTGAGGTGATCGCCCGCAACGTCGCCATCAAGGCTGCCATTGTCTCGGCCGATGAGCGGGAGTCGGGCACGCGGGCGTTGCTGAATTTTGGGCACACGATTGGCCATGCGGTTGAGACGGCCGGCGGATACGGGGCCGTTTCCCATGGCCAGGCGGTGGCGCTGGGGATGGTGGCGGCGTGCCGGATCGCGCTGCGGCGCGGGCTCATCACGGCCGAGCATGAGGCACGCGTGACGCGAACCCTCGCGTTGCTGCACTTGCCGACCCGTTGGGCGGACCTGCCGGCGTTGCCGAGCCAGGCCAAGGATGCCGCTACGCTCAAGGGAATCATGCTGCATGACAAGAAGGCACTGGCCGGCGTGGTGCGGTTCGTGCTGCCGGTGGGGCTGGGCGATGCCGCCCTGTTCGCCGACGTGAATACAGAGGAAGTTGATGCCGCCCTGGCTGTGCTGCAGGGATGAGAACGTAATGGGTGCCGGAATGGTGCCGGAATGGGTGCCATGGTCAGCCCGCCGTTGGGCCGGCCATGTAAGCGAGTCTATGCATGGCCAGGCTAAGACGGCAGCCTGACCATGGCACCCGACGTGGCCGCTGGACGCCGCGGCCACGGCACCCATCAGAAGCACTGCAAAGAAAGTAGGGCGTGCAACTTGTTGCACGCGAATTGGTGGGACTCGGCTTCAAAACTGCGAAGCCTCGGCCCACCCTACGTGCTGATCGTTACGTGCTGATCATTGTTTTATGTAAGGCGAGACCATGAACCCTTCTCCACGGTTTGACATTGGCCGGCCCGCTCTCAAGGACGTGTGGGTGGATCCGGTTGCTGGCTGTGACGACAATTCGGGCGCGACGCGGGCCAAAGCGTTCAAGACCATCTCGGCGGCGTGGGCGAGCATACCTCCCGACACTAGCGCCGCCGGTCATGGCTGGCGGATCCTGCTGGCGCCGGGAAAGTATCCGCCCGAGCAGAAGTGCTTGATTCACCTGGAGTGTCGGCGCGGCTCGCATGCCTGCCCGATCATCCTTCAGCCATCCGACGGTCCGCTGACGGCAGAACTGCCCGGGCTTAGCTTCCGGGCGTGCTCGTCGATCTACGTCCTGGATCTCAAGCTCGTATTCTCCGACCACGAGCCGGGCACCGTCACGTACGACAACGTCCTGCACATTGCCGATTGCCAGGACGCACTGGTGCGCGGCGTGACGGCGATAGGGCTGTCCCGGCCGGGGCGGGGCTATCCGTACAACGTCTTCAAGGGCAATCAGTGCATGCGGATGTACATCGAGGAGTGCGATTTTGGCGGCGCCCGCAGCAACGCCCTGGACTACGTGGCGGTGCATTATGGCCACATTGTCCGCAGCCGCTTCCACCAGACGGAGTGCGAGTGCATCTACGTCAAGGGCGGCTCGGCGTATCACCTCATCGCGGGCAACGAATGCTTCGACAGCAAGAATCACGGCATCCTGGCCGGCCAGACCACAGGCTTCCGGTACATGGTGAGCCCCTGGCTGCACTACGAGGCGTACGACATCAAGGTCGTCAATAACGTTATCCACGACGCCGGCGGCGGGCTGGCGGTGTTCGGCGGCTACAACATCCTGGAGGCGTGGAACACGTGTTATCGCGTGGGCTCCTTGCGGGACACGCTGGCCGTAGGTCTGGGCGGTCGGGGCTGGGGCCATGCCGGCGGCGAGATCATCGACGACTATCTCCGGCAGGGCGGCTGGTGCAACCCGGAAGGTTCATGCCAGTTCAACATCCCCAACCGCAACGTGGCCATGTGCAACAACGTGGTCCTCAACCCCGACGGCTTTGAATCACGCTTCGCGCACATCGGCTTTTCCGGGCCGGTGAAGACGCCGCCGGGCAGCAACTTGCCGGAGATCGCGCGGGCGGACGAAAATGTGCGGATCGCCGGCAACATCATCTGGAACGGACCGGCCAACAAGCCGGTGCTGGACATGGCGGAGCTTGAGTATCACTTGGCCGCTTACCCAACCGCGGACGCGGAGGAGTTGCGGCGCCTCAACGTGATCAATACGCTGCGGCCGGAATTGATGGATCCTGAGCACGGCGACTTCCGGCCAGTGCCGCTCAGCGAGCTGCGCAATCTCAAGACGTGCGAGATTGGCGACTTCAAATGGGATGACGCGCCCAATCAGCCTCACCCGCCGGCGGGCAATCCCGACAACCAGGTGCCGCTGGATCGCGATGGCAAGCCCAGAGACGCGTCCAGTCCGCCCGGCGCGTATGTGTAACCGTGCGACGCTAGGCTGGCGCGTGGTCGCTGGACGCCGCGGCCACGGCACCCTGTAGAGCATCAGCCTGGGATCAGGACGCTCCAGATCGCATCGTAGAAGACGATCACGAACATGGCCGCGAATGCCAGCCAGGGGCCGTACGGCAGCTCGCGTTTGCCTTTGAACGCCAGCAGGTACAGGGCGTAGATGAGTCCGAAGACCGGCGCGGCGAAGAACGTGAGGGTTACGACCTTCCAGCCGGCGACCGCTCCGATGGCGGCCATGATGTGCACGTCGCCCATGCCCATCGCTTCCTTGCCAAACAGCAGCGTGCCGAAGATCCGCGTGCCCCACAGCCAGGCGATGCCCACCAGCATGCCCAATAGCGCCCCTAGTCCGCTGGCCAGGTGCGGGCCGACAGCCGTCTTGAAATCGAGCAGGTGATTAAGCCACTGGCGCACTGGCGGGGCGAACTTCACCAGCAGGAACGCCGCTAATCCCAGCAACAGGGCCGGGGCGAGGAAGAGCAATTCTCGCAGAATTTCCTTCCGCGGATCGACGCCGCTGGCTTTCGTGATGGCCACCGAGCCGCTCTTTGCATCGGGTTCTTCCACGCCCAGGAAGCTTGGCCTGAGCAGTCCCAGGCGCAGCAGCAGGGCGGAGATTACCAGGCCCAGCGTGGCGGCCACGCTGACGGCGGCGGTGACGGCCGTGGCCTTGGGCATGAGCGGCGAGGGGTTGTACGCGGCGGCGGCGATCCCGACGACGGCGCACACCCACAGCACCGGCAGCGGCACGATGAACAACTCGATGTCCACCGCCGACGCCGCCAGCAGCCCGGCCAGCAGCACGCAATAGCCGATGAACGTGGGCCAGGTGTGCTCGAATCGCCCGGTATCGCTGCGCAGGTCCAGCACGTACAGGGCGGCGTACAGCCCCACGAACAGCAGGGCGGTCAGCAGTTCAATGAGGATGTACCGCGGCGAGATGCGGGCCTTGCAGTCGCGGCAGCGGGCCTTGAGCAGCAGCCAGCTCAGCAGCGGGACGTTGTCGTACCAGCGGATCCCCCGGCCACAGGCGGGGCAGTGGCTGCCGGGAAACACGATACTTTCGCCGCGCGGCAGGCGGTAGATCACGACGTTGAGAAAGCTGCCGATGCAGGCGCCGATAGCGAAGATGAAGATGACCAGCACTACTTGCACGCAAGGCTCCTAATGAGGCGGAATCGGGAATCCGGAATCCGCATTCCGGCTGCCGGAAGCCGCAGCCCGCGCGCACATCTTAACAGAGAGCAGGGATGCAAGGGATATCGCGGATCCTCGATTGTTGATTGAAGATTGCGGATCTGAAAGGCCATCAGGCCAGGGCTTCGTCTTTCGCTGAAGGGGCGCGTGCTGGGCGGATGTGTTGCATCGTAGGCCGGCAATCAGTTCAACCGGCCGGCAATGTGGGCGCAAAAAGAGGAGCCACGATAGCGTGGCTCCTTTATGAAGACCCCGGCCAGTGTCAAACGACGTTTGCAGGCGACGTACCGTAGCGTTCAAGCCGGCGCGCCGATCAGGGATGGCGCACCAGAAGCCGGAGACATGGCGGCCAGGACGCTCGCTGCGCAAGCTCGCTCTCGGACATGAGGCACTGCAATTGCTACATATATACTACCACGCCTGGCAGTTTTGTCAAGCCTAATGCCGGCCCGGCACGTTGTCGGGTGAGCGACCTGTTCTTCTGGCAAGAAGAACGGGCGCCTCGCGCCGGAGCCTCGGACATAGAAAGACTTCTGCTTGAGGAAGGCTCCGATTTGGTGAAGAAGGCTTTGATTTGTTCGGCCCCAGCGGGGCCGAGGAATGTAGCCACGGGTGGAGCGGCAGGCGCAGCAGCCGCCGGACGCGGAACCCGTGGAACGAGGCTCTTTTGCGCTCGCCCCGGAGGGGCGAAGGAGTCTCGCCGGGCTGGTCGAAATCGTGGCCTTCCTGCGCCCCTGCCGGGGCGGGTGAAACGACAACTCTCTCCACGGGTTGCGCTGCGGACGCCTCCGGCGGCCTCCTCCACCCGTGGCTACATGCCTTTGCCCCGGGGCAAGGGGCTGACAGGGAGCAGGTCGCTCACCGTTGTCGAGCGTGCGTTCCCAAGCAGCGGGTTACAGCGCAGGGCAGGGGGCCAGCGACGCGGTCTCTGCGCGGTTGGGGCGTTGAATGTGGTCTGCTACGTCCCTGGCCGGTCGCGCAGGTCTGGGCGCAGATGGCATCGGTCGCCCAGGCGGTGGAGCAGGGGGCCATGGCGGGCCATTTCAACCACGCAGATGGACGCCACCGGCACATTGACGCGGTCGCGGAATCTGCCGACGTCGATGCCCAGCAGCGAGCAGAGCATGATGCGAATGGTGGCTTTGTGGGAGATGACCAGGACGTTGCCGTCGCGGTGGGTTCGCTCGATTTCATCCAGGACGGGCGAGCTGCGCCGCTGGACCGCGACGCCGGTTTCCCCGCCGGTGGGGGCGTTCCAGCCCGGGTCGGCCAGCCAGCGGATGTAGTCGTCGTGAAACTCGCCCGTTACCTGCTCGGGCGTCTTGCCTTCCCACTGGCCGTAGGCGAGTTCGCGCAGGCCGTCCTTGAAGACTGGCTGCATGCCGATGGCCTGGCAAAGTGGCCCGGCGGTGTCGGCCGCTCGGCGCATCGGGCTGGAGTAAACGGCTGACCACCTCAGCGAGCGATACGCCGCGGCGAAGTCCTCGGCCATCTGATGCCCTTGGGGCGTCAGATCGGGATCGATCGAGCCGCAGAAGCCGCCCTGCTGGCTGGCGGCCGTTTCGCCGTGCCGCAGGAAATACATGGTCAAGCTCATGCTCGCATCTCCGCTGGAGGCGTTGGTGGTGCCGCCTTTGCAGGCTGGGCAGACACAGGCTCGAAAGCCTGTGCCACCACACAGGCAACGAATGCGGAATTGTATGCCCCAGCAAACTGGCGGGAAAGCCGGAGAAACGTACGCTGGGAGGAATCCACGGGCGGGACGCCCGTGACACGCATGGCCGAGACGGCCAAGTCACGAAAGCGGCCCTGGCTGAGACTGCCATGTCACACGCGGGCGAGACGCCCGCGACACGGGGGCGTTCTTTGACGGGGCTATTCGTCCGAAGGCTTGCCGGTGGCCTGCTCGTGCCGCTCTTCGAGTTCCCTGAGGGTGCGGCGGTTGGCCAGGCGGGCGACGGGCGACATCTTATCTGACAGCAGGATGCCGTGCAGGTGGTCGATCTCGTGCTGGAAGATACGGGCCAGCAGGCCGGCGCCGGTCTCTTCGAAGGTGTTGCCCTGCACGTCCTGGGCGCGGATTCGCACCAGCGTGGCTCGCTTGACGCGGCAATTGATGCCGGGCAGCGAGAGGCAACCTTCCTCGATGACCTCCTGACCGTCTTGTTCCAGGATGACCGGGTTGATGTAGGCCTTCTCGCACTCGCTGGGCTGGCCGTCGGGGTTGGCGACGAAGATCATCTGCCCCAGCCCGATCTGCGGCCCGGCCAGGCCGACGCCGCGCGACTTGTACATCATCCCGATCATCGATCGCGCCAAGGCTTCCAGTTCCGGGCCAAACTCCGTGACTTGGGCGCAAGGGGTGTGCAGCAGCGGGTCGGGATACTTCACGAGTTTCAGGTTGTCTGCGTCTATGGGTAACACAGGCTTTATTCTATTCGATTCGCGGGGCGGTTCAACGGAGTATCTGTTAAAGGCAGAGGGCGTAGGGCGTAGGGCATAGGGGGTAGGGGACAGAACGGGTCCGCTGGCCCGTAGGGTCCGCAGGTTCCTTCGCGTCGTCCAGCGAAGGGTTCTGCGGACGGGGGAGACGCGTGTGACTAGGATTCTTCGCAGGACGTGCTTTGTCACAGACTCTGGTCAAGCTGTGTAACAGGCCCCGGCTTTAGCCGGGGTAGAGCGCGTTCCCCCAGTGTTCTGCCAGCCCGTTTCAACGGGCTTACCGTCTGCGGCTTGAGCCATTGCCTCAAGGCACAGCTTCAAGCCCGGTGAACCGGGCTGATTGTGGCTGTTGGCCACCTGGTACCCCGGCTGAAGCCGGGGCCTGTTACACGACAATGTCGGACGGCCAGAAAGCGCAGTCAGACACGGGGGCGACGCCCGCAAGCGGAGTGGCTTGACAATCCTGTGGCACGGCCTGATCATCTTCGAGCAATGGGCGTGGCTTACAAGCTGATCGCACTGGCCGTGGCGGGCGCCATCGGCACACTGGCTCGGTACGCTCTGGCCGGCCTGGTGTCGCGTCACGTGGACGTGAGCTTTCCCTGGGGCACCCTGGCCGTAAACGTGGCCGGCTGCCTGCTGGCGGGGATGTTCTGGGCCCTGGCCGAGCAGCGGGTTTCGATCAGCGGCGACCTGCGGGCCGTCGTGATGATCGGCTTCATGGGCGGGTTCACGACCTTTTCCGCGTACATGCTGGAGACGGCCAATTTGCTGCGCGGCGGGCAGTGGGCGTTTGCGGCCGGGAATATCATGTTGCAGAACGTGCTGGGGCTGGCGGCCTTGCTGGGCGGGCTGGTGATCGGTTCGCGACTGTAGCTGTGACATGGGCATTAGTGGTTGCGTGGCCTTTGTTCGTGACATGGCCGTCTCGCCCATGCGGCGGCGCCCACGGCCGAGACGGCCGTGACACGCACGGGCGGGACGCCCGCGTCACGAAAAAGCACAATGGAGACAGGTCATGAAACTGCCGGACGAAGCGGAACTACTGCGGGTCTTCATCGGCGAGAGCGACAAGCATCATGGCCGGGCGCTGCATGAGGTGATTGTCGAGTCGGCCCGGAAGCGCGGCATGGCCGGGGCGACGGTGCTGCGCGGCATCCTGGGCTTCGGGGCCGACAGCCGCATGCACTCAGCCAAGATTCTGCGCCTGTCCGAGGACCTGCCGATCGTGGTGGAGATCATCGACAAGCCCGAGCGGATCGCCGCCTTCCTGCCCGAACTGGACGCCATGATCACCGAAGGGCTCATCACGCTGGAGACGGTCCGCGTGCTGGCGTACCGCCACAGCGGCCAGCAGGGCCTGGCCCCGGATCAGCCGAGCTAACCCGAGGGAGCCGGGTCCGCCCCGCACACTACATGTCATGTCTTCGTTGCTCCGGCCTCCGACCTCTGGCCTCCGGCCACCTCTGGCCTCCGACCTCCGGCCTGTCTTTCTTCATCTGATCCTTGGCAGAAACGCTGCCATTGAGTATGATAGTTGGTGTTGAGCGGCTGACGAACGGCATGGCGTCAGTGGGGCGTTTCGATGCCTTTCGTCATCTGCTCGCTTTTAGGCGAGGTTCCCGTGACGGAATTCGATCTGGCGTATTGCCAGGAAAAGCTGCGTTACCAATTCAAAGACACTGATCTTCTCAAGCAGGCCTTTACGCATGCATCTGCCGCTGCCACCCGGGCCGACAGCAACGAGCGGATGGAGTTTCTCGGCGATGCGGTGCTGGGGCTGGTGATCTGCCAGGACGTCTTCTGCAACCACCCTGAATTCCTTGAAGGCGAGATGACCAAGATCAAGTCGTCGGTGGTCTCGCGCCAGACGTGCGCCCTGGTGGCCAATCGCCTGGCCTTGACGGAACTGCTGAGCCTGGGCAGGGGCGTCGGGCCGGCGGAGGCATTGCCCTCCAGCGTGGCGGCGGCCGTGCTGGAATCGGTGATCGGCGCGATCTATCTCGATGGCGGCCTGGAGGAAGCACGCAGCTTCATTCTGCGTGAGATGAACGACTCCCTGGCTGAGGCCGTGGCCAGCCAGCATCAGCAGAACTTCAAGTCCCTGTTGCAGCAGCACGCCCAGCGCGAGTTCGGCGTCATGCCGATCTACGACCTGCTGGACGAGAAGGGGCCCGAGCACTCCAAGTGCTTCGAGATGGCCGTTCGGTTGAACAAGCGGCAGTTCCCCAGCGCCTGGGGCAAGAATAAGAAGGAAGCCGAGCAGAAGGCCGCACTGGCGGCGCTGCACGAGATGGGCGTCATCAGCGACGAGGAATTCGAGCAGCACGCAACGGAGTCGATGACGTAGGGACATGGGAAGCGGGAAGCTGGAAGCTGGAAGCGGGATTTGGGATTCGGGATTCGGGAAGCTGCAGATCGGTGGGTGGCATGGTCACGCTGTTCGCGTGACCATGTTCAGACTCGACACCATGCTGGACGCCGCTTTCGACACCGCGCCATGGTCGGGCTTTCGTTGGCGCGACCATGTTAGCCGTTGAGCTGTGAGAAGGTCCTAACATGGTCACGCGAACAGCGTGACCATGCCACCCGACCGCTAACCGCTTCCCAAATCCCGACTCCCGATTCCCGATTTTTCCGCTTTCGGCCCGACGCACGCAAAAAAACTCGCGCGCAGGGTTTTTTGCAGGCCTTTGCGCGAGAGAAATTCGTTGCTCTTTGCCGATACGTGGAGTAATTAGGTTTCTACGCAATTCCGTCCGTCTTCAGATTGGGCAAAGATATAGCATGGTTGGATCAGGGACGATCAAGACATTGGCCGCATTGGTCGGCGCCATGGCCATTGGTACGGCGGTACTGATTGCGATGGAGACGGCGCCGGCTCGCCCGGTTGTGTCGATCCCGCGCCTCACGCAGGATCAGGACACCGGCATCGATTTCGCGCTCATCAGTAATACGCGCGTGCCCCTGATGTACCCCAAGTGGCGCAACATCGTTATCCACGATGTTGGGCGCGACGGTGCCAACGCCACCAAGGGTTGTCACTTCGTCATCGGCAGACTCGACAACCCCAACGACGGTTCCATCCGGCCGACGAGCCTCTGGGCCGACCAGCAGGACGGCGACCACATCTACATGCCCGGCTTTTCCTACAATGAGAATTCAGTCGGAATCTGTCTGATGTCGGACAGTTCCCGCGCCGCCCCCAGCGGCAGCCAGATGAAGGCGCTGGTTCGGCTGGTGCGGACACTCCAGGACTCCTGCCAAATTCCCCGCGACCACGTCTACCTGCACGCCGACCTGGGCGAGGATGGCTGTCCCGGCCATTTCTTCCCCAAGGACGACTTCCGGGAAGAACTGCCCGCAAGATAGCGTCAAAGGCCGTGTTCGCCCATTAAGCCCCGGCCGCTTCTGGCCGATAAAATCCGTGCATGCGGACAGCAAGCTTTCATTGCATCCGCTTGGCCGGAGGGTTAAGATGGCAGGATTACATCATCCTTATTCGTTATATGCCGCAGAAGTGATCAGGGAGCCGATGACGCGCTCAGCAAGGCTAGAGGTTCCTGGCTACCAAGTAGTTGAGTATCTTGGCAGCGGGGCCCGCAGTACCATTTGGCGTATTCGCGAACGCGATACGGGGAAGTACTTTGCGCTCAAACGGGTGTTCAAACAGCCCGGTGACGATGGCCGCTTTCTCGAACAGGCCGAAAATGAATTTCAGGTCGCCGGCCAGTTCAACCACCCTGGAATCCGGCACTACTACAAACTGCGTCACATCCGCAAGTGGCTGCAAGTGCAGGAACTCCACCTGTACATGGAGCTGTGCGAGGGCAGCAGCTGCCAGGCCAAACGCCCCACGGACATAGCCGAGGTCGTCCGTATCTTCATCGAAGTCGGCGAAGCCATCGCGTACATGCACTCCTGCGGGTACGTGCACGCCGACATGAAGCCCAACAACATCATCGTCGCCTCCGACGGGTCGGTGAAGATCATCGACTTTGGCCAGAGCTGCCGGGTCGGCACCATCAAGGAGCGCATCCAGGGCACGCCGGACTTCATCGCGCCCGAGCAGGTGCGGCTAAAGCCCTTAGACCACCGGACCGACATCTTCAACTTCGGCGCCACGTTGTACTGGGTGCTGACGGGCAAGCCCATTCCGACCATCCTGCCCAAGGAAGAGAGCATCCAGCGGATGGACGATATCCGCGTCACCTCGCCGGACCTGCTCAACGAGAAGGTGCCGCCCAATCTGGCCAAACTGGTGCTGGACTGCGTGGCCATGCACCCCAGCCAGCGGCCCGAGCGGATCAAGGAAGTCGTGCTGAAGCTGGACCTGATTACCCATAGCCTCAAGCCCTCGGAGCCAGCCGATGGCTCATCCGATCACTAACGTCTTTAGCCAGGCCAGGGAGCTGCTCGGGAAGGACTCCAACCGGCGCGGCAATGTGCTGCATTTTTCCCAGGGCGATGAAATCCTCTTCGCCGGCGACCTCCACGGCCACCGGCAGAACCTGACCAAGATCATCAACTTCGCGGCCTTGGGTGCGCACCCAAATCGCAAGCTCATCCTCCACGAACTTATCCACGGCCCGCTGGACGAGAACCAGCAGGATCGCAGCATCGACGTGCTCCTGCGGGCCGTGCGGTTGAAGTTGTCATACCCCGACCAGGTTTTTTTCCTGCTGGGCAACCACGACGTGGCTCAGGTGACCGGCAACGAGATCACCAAGGAAGGCTTTGGGGTCGTCCGCACCTTCGACGCGACGATGGAGGCGATGTTCGAGCAGGACACGCCGGAAGTCCGCGCCGCCCTGTATGAGATGTTCCTGGGACTGCCGCTGGTGGCACGGTGCCCCAACGGTGTGCTGCTGAGTCACTCCCTGCCCTCGCCCAACCGGATGGGCCTGCTGGACTGGAGCATTTTGGAGCGGCCTTACCAGGAAAGCGACCTGCGCCGCGGCGGCAGCGTGTATGAGTGGACGTGGGGCAGAGAGCAGTCGGCCAGCCAATTGGCGGACATCTCAGCCCGTCTCGACGTGCAACAATTCCTGCTGGGCCATCAGCCCGTACCGCAAGGCCACCGTATCCTGCACAACTGTGCGGTCATCCTGGCCAGCGATCATGCCCATGGCTGCGTGATCATGCTCGATGCCGGAAAGCGTCTCGACGATGAGGAACTCGCCCGCCATGTGCGGCCAATCGCTGGCTTGTAGGCGAGATTGCGTTTCCTCTGCGTCCGTCTGCGCAATCTGCGGACCATGTGCGGCCAATTGCCGCCCTGTAGGCTACGTGGTCGCCGTGTGCAGCGATCGCTGCACCTGGTCGAGGATCTTCTCGATGAGGAGTTCGCGGCGCTGGACCTCTTGTTTGTAGAACTGGTTGTCGGTGCGGCGGATTTCCTCGCGCGTGGCGTCACGCTCGCTCAGCAGCACCGTGGCCAAAAGCCTTGCCTCTTCTTCGGAGAGATGGATTTCGCGTTCCATAGGCCGCCTCTTTCTAGTAGTCGTCTATTAGAATTGTATGGTAGGCATTGCCCCGATTGCCCGGAAGGGCGGACGCAAAGTGCGAAGTACTAGAGGGTTGCAGGACAGCGATGGACCCGTTTGAACCCATGGCACTAGCGCTGCTGGACTACCTGGACGGCCAGGCCGATGCCGCCTTCATCGTCAAGAGCGACGTGGGCGAGGATGAGCCGACGCTCGCCGGGCAGTTCTTCCGAACCTGGGAGCAGATGCCGGCGATCGAGCGGCAGGCCTTGGACGCCTGCCGCGGGCGCGTGCTGGATATCGGCGCCGGCGGCGGCTGCCACAGCATGGTGCTCGCCCAGCGCGGGCTGGAAGTCTGGCCGCTGGACATCTGCCCGAAAATGGACGAAGTGCTACGCCGCCAGGGATTCGCCCACGTGATCTGCCAGGACGTGTGCGAGCTGCAGGGGATGACCTTCGACACGCTGCTGCTGATGATGAACGGCATCGGCATCGTGGGGAATCTGGCCGGGCTGGAGCGATTCTTGCGGCATGCCGCTGCGCTGGTGGGCCCCGGCGGCCAGATGCTGCTGGATTCCCACGACTATCGCTTTACCGCCAATGCCACCACACGGCTGTACGCACGCGGGCGTTTTCGCGGCGAGATCCATCTCCGCATCGAGTACAAGGGCCTGCTGGGCGAACCGTTCGCGTGGCTGTTCATCGACCCGCCGATGCTCCAGCGGTACGCGCGCAAGACCGGCTGGCGCTGCGAGGCCATCGGTTACGGCACCAAGGGCCATTACCTGGCCAGGCTGGAAAGGCAGGGCTAGATGCTGTCGGCCGATGACGTGATTCGCCTGCTGGATCTGAAGGAACTGCCCCAGGAAGGCGGGCTCTTTCGCGAGACATATCGAAGCAGCGAGATACTGCCGGCAGATGCGCTGCCGCGATGCACGGGCCGGCGATGCCTATGCACGGACATCTTCTATCTCCTTCGGCCAGGGATGGTGTCGCATCTGCACCGCTTGGCCAGCGATGAGGTGTATCACTTCCAACTGGGCCAGGCCGTGACGATGCTGCACCTGTATCCCGACGGGTCGAGCAAACTGCTGACGCTGGGATCGGACCTTGCCGCCGGCCAGCAGTTGCAGGTGGTGGTGCCGCGGAACGTCTGGCAGGGAGCGTTTCTGCCGTCCGGGGAGTTTGCGCTGATGAGCGTGACCGTGGCGCCGGGCTTTGAGTACGCCGATTTCGAGGTCGGCCAGCGGGCGGAGTTGATTGCCCAATATCCCGATCAGGCCGAGGCGATCACGCGGCTCACTTGAGCACGCCACGCGCTTTATCACCTTTCATGGCGCCGGCGGCTCGCGCATGAAGACCTTCAGCGGCTTGAGCGTGTCCTCCAGCGGTTTGACCAGCGCGATGAGACGACCTTGGGCGTCAACGGCCGCCAGTTCGCTCTGCTGACGCTGCAAGTCAGTCAAGGCCGGCCAGGCCACAAGCTGTCCCCGTGTGATCGCCCAGACGCCATCGGCCGGGAGTGCCACGCGGAACTCCTCAGGAATGGCAGCGGCGGGCGGCAGCAGGTTAGCTACGATGCCGGCACGATCCAGCTCTTCCAACTGCAACGCATCCTCCGCCCGGAATGGGCCGATGGCGGTGCGGATGATCTCCTGGCAGTACGCGCCGGTGCCCAGCACTTCACCCACGTCGCGAACCAGGGCGCGAATGTACGTGCCGCTGGCGCAGCGAATTTTCAGCCGCAGGCGCGGATACTCGTACGCTAATATCTCGATGCGATAGATTGTAACCGGGCGGGGCTCGATCTGCACCTCCTGGCCGGCCCGCGCCATGCGATAGGCTCGCTTGCCATCGACATGCACGGCTGAGTGCGCCGGCGGACGCTGCTGAGTCTGCCCAATGAACGCACTCATGGCCGCGGCGACCCGCTCCGACTCGGGCGGCACAACATTGGTTCGGGCGGTGATCTGGCCGTCGGTGTCGTCGGTGGTGCTGGTGGCGCCGAGCGTGGCCAGCGTCACGTATTCCTTTTCATATCGCCGCACCCAATCGGACAAACGCGTGGCCGGGCCCAGGCAAATCATCAGCACGCCCTGGGCTTCGGGGTCGAGCGTGCCGGCGTGGCCAACCTTCTCGTCGGGCGGCAGCAGGGGCTTGATCCGGCGGATCACGTCGTAGCTGCTCAGGCCTCGGGGCTTGTAAATGTTGAGAAATCCAAACATGACCGCAATTGTTCCATGTTGTGGCCAGTTTGTCGAGGCGTACCACCGATAGTGGCCCCGGATAAGATGCACTAACGCGCATATAATGCATATATAGTCGGGGCAAGCGGTTGCGTTAATCCTCTGTCCCCAAAGCGTCCGATAGCTTGTACCGCGAGGCTGGCGTGAAGCAAATTGGCCAGATCGCACGGCCAACGCTGCACCGGTCGGCGCAGCGCGGCAAGACTAGGATGAAGTAATGGACAAAAGCGCACAAGTAACGCTGGCAAGGACGATGGTCCCGCGGAAGGTGTTTAGCCTCTCCGCCGCTCAGCGTGCGCTGCCATTGGTTCGGCGGGTAATTCAGGACGTTGTCACCGAGTACGCCGCCATGATCGAGACGCAGGAGTTGCTGGAAGGGGTGCAGCGGCATGGCTGTGTCTCGCGCATCCAGTCGCTCCAGCAGCGGCTGACGCAATGCTCGCAACGGCTGCGGGAGTACGCCCGCGAATTGGACGATGTAGGTGTGGAGCTGCGTGACTATGCCCGCGGCGCCGTTGATTTTCCTTGTTCGTATCGAGGCAGACGCCTGGTTTTGACCTGGCAGCTCGGCCAGGAGGCCATCGAGAATTGGTACGATCCGATCGGCCAGGCGTGCATGCCGCTGACCGCCCTTCGCCAGATGCATTAGCTGCACAGGTCGCACAGCTCACGTGTAGGAACGCGAGCGGCAGTAGGGGCCGCAAGTCATCGCCGGTCGTTTCGTAGAAGTTGTGCCGACCGACGATGATTGGCGGCCTACGAAAGACCCGGCCTCAGATTCTTCCCACCCCAGGCCCGAATTCATAGATGAACATCATTGCCGAGGGCGGCTTATTCTTACGGCGGGGCAGCAGGATCTGTCGCTCCATCGGCTCGCCCAGGCGCTGGGCAAGCGTGGCCACGTAGTCCTTCTCTTTGGCCGAGCGCGGGTCGTTCGTGTCGGGCGGCTGGCGTTTTTCATCGGCGCTGTGGAAGCTGATGAGGAAGGTTCTGCCGGTAATGGGCGAAATGTCCGCCGGCATGGGACCCCAGCGGTTGTCCACGTTGGCCGAGCGGGCGGCGTAGAACCGGAACACCTCGGCCCCGTCGCCATCCAGCGGCTCGCCGTAGTTCTCGCTCCATGTGAGCCGGCCCGGCAAAGTCACGGCTGCGAGTTGCTTAGGGGCGATAAGCTTCTCCACCTCCGTTGGGCTGGAGTTTATGAATATCCATTGGTCGTCCGGCCGGCCGTCGCGGGCAAGGTCGGCAAAGGTCGAACGCATCAGAATGTCAGCCTTGCCCACGTGCCGCTCTGACACTTCCATGGCCATGCCGGCCAAGGCAATGCCGCCCAGCACGCATGTGGCCACGACCACGCCGACGTCAACGCGGGCCTTCAGCAAACGTGACAGCAGCCAGCCCAGCCCCTCGCCAGCCAGCAGGCAAAACGCCGGGGCCATGAAGAGCATCGTTCGCGCGGACATGCCGTAAGGGTACTTCTTCGCGCAGGCCGCCAGCAGCGCCAAGCCCAGCGGGGCCAGCAGGAGCAGCAGCAGATCCTGCTTCTTGCTCTTGCACAGGCTGATGGCCCCGGCGATCACGAGCAACAAAGTGCCGGCGCTGGCGAAACGGGCGCCGCCCACGGGGTAGGCCATCATGTTGCCGGCGTGGATTTCCAGCAGCCACAGCGGAATCTTCCACGCCTGCGAAAGCGGGGGAAACGCCTTTTCCCAGTACGCTTGGTAAAAGTTGGCCGTGGCGTGCTGCATGGGCCGGAGGTAGAGAACGTACTGCCAGGCGAAGCAGCCGAGCACGACCGCCCCGAACAACGCCAGCGGCACGAGCCCGGCCCAACGCCGCCGGCGCAAAATGCTCACCAGCAGGAACACCCCGACCCCGCCCAGCACGAAGATAGACGGCAGCGACAGCCACACGGCCAGGCCGCCCAAAACGATCAGCCCAGCCCAACTGATCTGACTCGCAGGACAGCCGCCCTCGGCTGTCGGGCGGGTGCTTCCCTCGGCAGTGGTAGGACAGCCGCCCTCGGCTGTCGCGGGGGTACTTCCCCCGGCAGTGGTAGGACAGCCGCCCTCGGCTGTCGCGGGGGTACTTCCCCCGGCAGTAGTAGGACAGCCGCCCTCGGCTGTCGGGGCGGAGTGTCCAGCCGTGCATGGCTCACCCGCGGGCCCCGCCGGCGCGACACCCTCAGTTCGCATGCCACGATGAATGTTCCACGCCAGCATCGTCAGCCCCAGCGAGATGGCCAGGTCGCTGCTGTAGGGTTTGACCTCACTGGCGTGGCGCGCGGCATAGTAACTGGCGGCCAGAAAGCCCAGTGCCAGCACGGCTGAGCGCGGCGAAAGGTTCCGCCGCACGAACCACGCAAACAGTAGCAGCCCGACGACGCCCGCCAGCAAGGCCGGCAGGCGCAGAACCAGTTCCGAAAAGCCCAGCGTGCGCGAGATGAACAGTTCGAGCATCAGGAACAGCGGCGGGGCGACCTGGTTGTGCTCCAGCGGCGGCAACAGAATCGTGTGGTAGTCGCGGACCAGCAGGTTGTTGCCGATGTACGCCTCGTCGCCCCACAGCGGGGCGTTAAGCCCCCAGCGTTCGACGCGCCACGCCAGCCCCAGCGTCAGCAGAATCAGGCCCAGCAGCAGCAATTGCCGCGGACGCAAGTGGCGTGATTCTGAGTTTGACAGCGTGTCCGGGCTGTTCTGGGCTTGCATGACGTTTTAGTGTAGCGATGGCCGATTCGTAGGCAAGGCTGGGGAAGAAAGGCCGGAGGAGGAAAGGCCAGAGACCAGAGGTCAGAGAAGTGGCGGCATGCGGATTTCTTTGCGGTTGTTCGCGAGGGCTATCGAAGTTGAGGCAAACCGCTTACAACCTCTCAGGCCTCCGGCCTCCGCCCTCCGGCCTCTCATCAATAATCCAACCATAGCAGCGTAAAGCCGGTATAATCTGATTGCTGGCTGGTGGAAGGTCGCCCGTCGGGCTTTTAGCCTGGCGGGAGGAAAGTCCGAGCACCACCCAACCTCGGTGGTGGGTAACGCCCACCGTCTGGCGGGTAAAACCGCCGGACAGGGAAAGTGCCACAGAAAATATACCGCCGGCCGAAAGGTCGGTAAGGGTGAAATGGTGCGGTAAGAGCGCACCGCGGCGGTGGCGACATCGCTGGCAGGGAAAACCCCACCGGGTGCAAGGCCAAGTAGCGGCGACTGTGTGGTTGGGACATGGCCGCAGGTAGGCCGCATTCCCGTTGCCAAGCGGCGGGAAGAGCTCGCCAGCAATGGCGGGTCGAGATAAATGGCCTTCCAGCCGCTGCGGTGGGGCCTGCAGGCGCGACTCGTCGCGGTTGTGGACCCTTAGCCCGCCGGAGCGGTGGACAGAACTCGGCTTATAGCCGGCCAGCAAGGGCGTTTTGTTTTTCCGGGCTTGCTTTGTGGCCAGCGGACGCTACACTATCGGCCTCTCGAACTGCAGGAGCCTCGAAGCATGAGGCTTGGCAGGAAAAGGGCCGAGGCGTCTGCAAAGTCGCCACAAGGCCGGAATGGACCGGGGCGTAGCTCAGCTTGGCTAGAGCGCTGCGTTCGGGACGCAGAGGTCGAAGGTTCAAATCCTTTCGCCCCGAGTGGTTGTAACTGAGAGCCGTTTGGCTAACAAGTCAAACGGCTTTCTCTTTTGGAGGCAAAGCGTTACGTCGCCCAGAGTGCGGTTCAAACTCACCGCCGTCACAATTTCGCGTTTTCCGGCGGTTGTTGAACCCTTGAACCGTTCGGCCGCCTGCTGGCCCCAGTCGAATAGCGCGAGCGATTTGTCACCGCTGTGAATGTCACCGTCGTTGCACCGGTGCAACGACTCCTCCATCTCCCCAAGCTGCGTTTTTAGCTCCGCACTCTTGTTCTGAAATGTCACCTCGTCAACCGCGCCGGCTAGGAAGGCCGTCAGCAGACGGTCCTTCATACTGACCAGTTCGCCCCTGCGTTGCGTGAGCATCTTCTGGCGACGTTCCCGCACCTCGATGGCGTCGGCGAAGGCGCCGGCCAGGGCCTGCCGCAGCCAAGCCGCTTGTTCGGGATCGAGCGTCATCGCGGCCAGGTCCTTCCAGATTGCTTGCTCGACATCGTCGGCTCGCCAGCGAACTGTTGGGTGGCCTTCATCTCGCTCGTTGTTGGCGCAGCGGTAGTACAGGTGTTCCCGCACGCCTCCGCCGCGAAGGCGCCGCCTGATGATCTCCGAGGTGATGCCGCGCCCGCAGTACTCACATCGGAACAGACCGCCGGCCAGCGGCGAAGCGACCGCCTCGCGCGTGCGACGATTCTTGCGGGCCAGCGCTTCCTGGCAGAGCTTGAACAGCCGATGCGTCACCAGCGGGCGATGCTTTCCGGGAAGCGTTTGCTTGTGCCAGTTGATCTCCCCGAGGTAGAACCGGCTGTTGAGCATGCGTGAGATCGCCGTGCGGTCCAACTTGGGCTGGGAAGGCCGGAAGACAAAGCCTTCACGGTGAACGCGGTCGGACACCATCTTAAACGTGCAGTTCCCGCGGGAGTACAACTCGAATACCCGAACGACGAGCTTCGCCCTATCGGGATGGGGCTTGATCGGTTCATCGCGGTCGTCGCTGTTTATGTATCCGTAGGGCGCCCCGCATGGCAGCCAGCCCTGGCGAATCTTCTCGTTCTTTCCCTTCAGTACCTCTGAGCGAAGGTTGTCACTGTAGTACTGGGCGACGGCGGCCATAACGTTGAAAGACAGCGCACCTGCAGCGCCCGGCCCGAACTCGTTGTCCACGAAAAGCAGCTTAACGTCGTCGGTGTCCTCCAGGTCCTGGAGCCGCACGGCGTCACGTATGTTACGGCAGACGCGGTCGAGCTTGTGGCTGAGGATGCCGCCGATCTTCTCTTTCTTGGCATTGCGGCGTACCCAGGCGAACATCTCGTTGAAGGCGAGGCGTTCGGCCCCGCGCTTGGCCGACTCCGCCACGGCGAACTCCCGCACCACCTTCCAATCCTCGCGCTGAGCCCTTTCGCGGGTCGTGCGTAGTTGCGCATCGATGGAATAGCCTTCACGCTGCTCCCGCGACGAGACCCGTGCCCAAATCACCACGTTCATTCGTTCTGCCCTTCCGACGCGGCGTTCATGAATGCTTCCGCCGCGTTCTTCACGTTGGCCAAGATCTCCACGGCTTCCTCGACCGTGATCACGCGTCGGTAGCCCTGGGACCAAACTCGACGCGTTTCCTCGATGAGGTCGTCCGTCATCCATGCCTCTGCCTCCGCCCGTGGCGGCTGTGGCAGGGCCACAGGGTGCCCGGTTGGGTTGGGCAATCCAGTCAATTCCGCCGAAGATGTCGCAGTTCCCACCGGCCGTTCCTCCCTGCTCACGCCTGCATCCAGCCGTCGATGCCCGCCAGGGCCATTCGCCGCCGGATGGCCGCGACCGTGCGGCGAACTCGGCCACGGTCGCAGTGAAGGTGCTGGGCGATGGCTGTCATGGGCTCACCGCGAGACAGCCGCTTGCAGATGTTGCGTTCGAACGGCGTCATGGCCTTCACCGCGGCGGCTATATCCATGCGAAGAGCGGCCGGGCTGTCCGCCGCGAGGGGTTCGCCGGTTTCCTGATCGAAGGCGTGAGACTGCCTGGATGCGTACTCGTCCAGCCGCCGACGATCACGCTGCTTCGACCGAAGCGTCATGCGGAGGATGTTGTTGATGAGCGAGCACAGCGCGGTCGATTCTTTCGCGCCGTTGGCCTTGGCCTGGTCGAACCGGAACTGAAGGATGGCGACGGCGACGTCCTGAAGGGCATCCTCCCACTCGTCCTTGGGCAGTCTGAATGCCTGGATGCGGCTGACGACCAGCTTCACTTTCCACGTTTCGATGACCCCGTCGTACCTGGGCAGCTTGATGTCGTTCGTCTTGGCGGCCATGTGCGATTTCCTTCGGTTTCGGGCTTGGGCCAATCCCCAAGCGGTGACCGCGATGGTGCCGCACAGGCCGGTGACAGCTATCTAGCGCAGGGCGTGAGCCGCCCCGATCACATGTCCGCTCATATGTCTGCCGGAGCGGTGACATGAGGGACATATGTGGGACACATGTGCCTCATATGTCCCTCATGTGAGTTTGGGTCAGAGGGCCGCAGCGAGGGGCTTCATGGCAAATCACATCAGGGCGGGAGAAGCCGCCCCAGCGACAACGCCAAGGAGACCACCGCAATGAACCGCAGCATGGACATGAGCTTCCTGATTCACGAGCCGGAGGGCGTCTACCACGCCAAGGCGGGCCAGTTCCTGACCAGCCATTACCTGGCCGACTTCCGCAAGAGTCCGCAGCTGTTCTTCAAGCGCAAGCTGGGGCTGATTCCCGACGAAGATCGGCCAGCGTACCTGCTGGGCCGCGCCACGCACGTGCGCACCCTGGAAGGCCGCGACCGCTACAACGAGCAGTTCGCCGTCGGCGGGCCCATCAATCCCCAGACGGGCAAGCCCTACGGCTCAGCCACCAAGGCGTTCCAGGAGTGGGTCGCCGCGCAGAAGAAGCCGGTGCTGACCGTCGAGCAGGCCCAGCTCATCGAGAACATGGCCGTGGGCGTGGCCATGAACGAGCACGCGGTTGACCTGATCGTGGACGGCGTGGCGGAAGGCGTTGTCCGCGACGTGCTCGACGACGTCCGCTGTCAGATCCGGCTGGACTGGTTCAATCCCACCTGCGGCATCGTTGACCTCAAGACCTGCGATGACCTGACGTGGTTTGAGGCCGATGCCCGGCGGTACGGCTACGCCTACCAGGTCGCCTTCTACCGGGCCGTCCTGGCCAAGGCCATCGACGAGCTGGTGCCTGTTCACTTCATCGCCGTCGAGAAGAGAGAACCCTTTCGCTGTGGGGTCTGGCGCGTCTCCGAAGACACGCTCGATCAGTGCGAACGCGAGAACGCCGCCGCCATCGAACGCCTGAAGTCCTGTGACCGGTTGGGCAACTGGCCCACCGGCTACGAGGAGGTCCGCGTCTTCGACGCCATTTGAAACCCTCGGGCCCCGGCGGCGGTGCGCGACACGTCAACGGTAATCCTGACGGTCCCACCGGGCGGGTTTGACTCCCGCCGCCCGAAATGGCTGGCCAGCCAACTGAGAACGACAACCCAAACTCCAACACGAGAGGACACTGAAAATGCCATTGCCTTGTGCAGTACTTAATCAAGCCGACTTGCGTGCCCCAAAGGGCATCGTGTACGGCCCGCCGGGAATCGGCAA
>CAITIS010000105.1 GCA_903892515.1 uncultured Planctomycetota bacterium
GCCGCTGGACGCCGCGGCCACGGCACCCAGGTTGGTACTCGTGCTGGATAGTTCCCTGGCCGTTTCATACCATAGCGTCGTGATCGGGTGCCACACCTGCGGCGTTTGCAGGTGCGCTCGCTGAGCATGGCTGCCAGACTCGCAGCCAGGCGCCCCGGCCTGAAGGACAACAATGGATTTTGACCAAGTGCTTAACCCGCCGGCCGACAAGACCAGAAAGATCTACCAGGTCTTTCTGCTGATCGTGCTGATCATTCTCTCAGTCAAGGCCGCGCTGGTCCTCCACGGCGTCTCGCAAAACTTCTCGCGCGACTACTTTCGCTGGTACCTGATCGGGCAGCGGGCGCTGGAAGGCAAGCCCCTGGCCAACCCGGCCGGGGCCCAGGCCACCGGCATCCCCGAGGGCATCAACGACGGCAACTTCTATAAGCTTCCGCCGGCCTTTGGGCTCTTCTGCGCCCCGCTGGCGCTGCTGCCGTATACGGCGTACATCTGCGTGTATTACGCGCTGTCGGCGGCGTGCGGGGCGGTGGCGGTCTTGATGGCCATGAAGTTGCTGCATGGCCGGGCCGTGCCGGATAACCCGTGGCTGCTGGTCGTCCCGACGCTGATGATTCTGCCCTTCGCCGTCGATGACCTGCACTGCGGCAACAACAACATGATCGTGCTGGCGTGCATGCTCGGCGGGTTCTATCTCTCCAGCCGAGGCAAGAATCTGCTGGGCGGCTTGTCCATCGGCATGGCGGTGTCGCTGAAGCTCTTCCCCGCAGCCGCGGTGGCCCTGGCGGTCATGCAGCGGCGCTGGAAGCTCGTGGCGTTTTCCATCCTGGGCACGCTCATCTGGTCGCTGGCGGTGCCGATGCTCATCCGCGGCCCGGAGTCCACGATCCGCGACAACCTGGCGTGGATCGATCGCATCGTCGCCCCGTACGCCAAGGCCGCTCCCAAGGTGCAGTGGCAGGAGCGGGGCACGTCGGTCAGCAACCAATCCGTCTTCGCCCTCATCGAACGCTTCACGCGGCACGTGACGGCCATCGAGCCTGGCGGCGGCCGAAAGGAAATGTTCATCAACGTGATCGACCTGCCGCTGCGGCAGGTGCGGATTATCGAGGTAAGCTTGCTGGCCCTTGCGGCTGGGTGTGTCTTCTGGGTTTGTCGAGCGCCCCGGCCCGCCGATGCCCGTCTAGCCGACTCGGCCGAGTTCGCGCTGCTGAGCGTGTTCATCCTGCTGGCTTCGCCGATTGCCTGGACGTACTTCTTCACGCTGCTGCTGCTGCCGGTGACGGTGGGGGTGTACGTGGCCATCGTGCATCGGCAGACCAGTCTTGGCCGATGGTGCGCGTGGCTGCTGCTGGCCACGGTGGTGCTGTCGCTGGCGTCGCTGTCGAAGTGGCCGCGGATGGGCGGCTCGCTGACGTGGACGGGGATTATCTGGTTCGTGATGAGCTGCGTGATCCGGCGGCGGGCGGCGGAACTTTCCGCGCCGGCGGTCGGTGAGCCCTTGAACGTCAGTAGCCGATAAGGCCAGAGGCCTGAGACGTCGCGGGAATGTCTTGAACCTCAGGCCTCAGTCCTCCGACCTCTGGCCTATCTTTCTAATATGACCTTGACCGACTTTGACAAGGCGTTGTTGCAGCTCTTGCAGCGGTCCGTGCCGCTGGTCCGCCGGCCATTTGAGCAACTGGCCCGGGAACTGGGCCGGAGCGAGCCGGACGTGATCGCACGCGTGGGTGAGCTGTCGGCTGATGGCGGGGTGATCCGCGAGATCGCGGGCATTTTCGACGCGACGTTGCTGGGGTATCGCTCCATGCTCGCGGGCATGAAAGTGCCGCCGTCGCATCTGGACGACGCCGGCAAGATCGTGTCGGCGCATCCCGGCGTGTCGCACTGCTACAGCCGGCCGGCGGCGTACAACCTGTGGTTCACGCTCGTCTGCCCGCCCGATTCGTCCTTGGGCTTGGAAGGCACCGCGCAGCGGCTGGCCAAACTGTGCGAGGTTCAGCAGGTTTTGCTGCTGCCGGTGCTGCGGCGGTACAAGCTGCGGGTGAACATTCCGCTGGGCGAAGGCCCGGCTGAGAGTTTGGCCGAGGAGCCGGCCGAGGAACTGGAAACGCCGCGAAAGCCGATTCAGCCGACGGCGCAGCAGATCGCTGCCATCAAGGCCTTGCAGCAGCCCTTGCCGGCGACGCCGCAGCCATTTGACGCACTGGCGGCCGAGCAGAATCTGGATGCCGATGAGTTGCTGGTGATCGCGGCTGACTTGCTGGCGGCCGGCGCGCTGCGGCGGTATTCCGCTGTGCTGCGGCATCGCTCGGCTGGGGCGGTGCACAATGTGCTGGCGGCATGGCAGGTGAGCGAGGAGCAGGCCGACGCCTTCGGACGAGCCGCCGCCGAGGTGCCGCAGATCAGTCATTGCTACCTCCGCCCGGCGGGCCCGGAGTGGCCTTACACGCTGTACACGATGATCCATGCCCGGGACGAAGCCCAGGCCCGCGGCGTCATCGCCGCCCTGGCCCAGTTCGGCCATCCCCACGTCGAGCTGCCCACGCTCAAGGAATTCAAGAAGGCCAAGGTGAGATTGTTCTCTGAAGGCTTCGGGCAGTGGGAGAAGGCGAACAAGGCCTGAGGCCTGAGGCCAGAGGGGCTTGCGCGTAGGGTGGGCCGAGGAGCGTTGTCTGCGACGAGTCCCACCAGCACCGCGTGCAATCAACCGCGTGCAGCCAACGCCGCGTGCAACCAGTTGCACGCCCTACGCGCTGACGGGCGGCTTCAGCTCGCTCACGCCGATGGCCTTTTCGTACATTCGGGCGGCGCGGAGCAACTTGTCTTCTGCCAGCGAATCGCCCAGCAGTTGCACCGCCAGCGGCAGCTTTTGCGTGGACAGGCCCGAGGGCACACTGATGCCCGCGATGCCCGCCAGGTTCACGCTGATGGTGTAGATGTCCGACAGGTACATCGTCAGCGGGTCAGCCGTCTTGGCGCCGATCTTAAAGGCCGTCTCGGGCGCCGTCGGGCCCAGCAGCACATCGCACTGTTTGAAGGCGGCGTCGAAGTCGTTGCGGATGAGTCGGCGGACCTTCAGGGCCTTGAGGTAGTAGGCGTCATAGTAGCCGCTGGACAGGGCGTACGAGCCCAGCATGATGCGGCGTTTGACTTCCTCGCCGAAGCCTTCGGCCCGGCTGCGGCTGTACAGCGTGACGATGTCGTTGACGCGCTCGGCCGTCCGATGGCCGTAGTGCACGCCGTCGTACCGGGCCAGGTTGCTCGACGCCTCGGCCGTGGCCACGATGTAGTAGCACGCCACCGCGAAACTCGAGAGCTTGCCTTCGGCATCGATGTCGATACGGCTATGCGGCAGCGACACCTCGACGATGGTGGCCCCGGCGGTGCGGAAGGCCTCGACGGCCTTATCCACCGCGGCGCGAATCTCGGGATTCAGCGATTGGGAGTGGAATTCCTTCACCAGCCCCACGCGCAAGCCGGCGACGGGTTCATCGAGCTTGGCCAGGTAGTCGGGCACCGGCGCGTTGACGCTGGTGGAGTCCTTGGGGTCGTAGCCAGCGATCACCTGGAGCATCAATGCCACGTCGGCGACGCTCCGGCCAATGGGGCCGATCTGGTCCAAGCTGCTGCCATACGCCACCAGGCCCAGGCGGCTCACTCGGCCATAGCTGGGCTTTAAGCCCGCCACGCCGCAAAAGGCCGCTGGCTGGCGGATCGATCCGCCGGTGTCGCTGCCCAGGGCGGCGGCGCACAGGCGGGCGCTGGTCGCGGCGGCAGATCCGCCGGAGGACCCGCCCGGCACGCGCGAAAGATCCCACGGATTGTGCGTGGGTTTGAAGCCAGAATTCTCGGTGGATGAGCCCATGGCGAACTCGTCCATGTTCGCCTTGGCCAGAAAGACCGCCCCGGCCTGCTGAAGCTTTTGCGTCACCGTGGCGTCGTAGGGGGCCTGGAAGTTGGCCAGGATCTTCGATGAGCAGGTGGTGTGGCCGAAGGAGGTGCAGATGTTGTCCTTGATGGCGATGGGCACGCCCGCCAGCAGGCCCAGCGCTTCGCCCGCGGCGATGCGGCGGTCGACGTCGTCGGCCTGGAGCAGGGCGCGATCGGCCAGCACTTCGTTAAAGGCGCAGAGCTTGGGTTCGAGAGTTTCGATGGCGTGCAAATAGGCCTTGGCGGCCTCGGTGGCGGAGATTTTCTTGGCGGCGATGGCGTCGCGCAGGGCCAGGGCGGACAGGTCGGTGATGGCGCTCATTGACTCTCTCCGATCACCTTGGGCACCTTGTACAGGTCGCCTTCGCGCTGCGGGGCGTTGGCCAGTGCCTGCTCGGGCGGCAGCGAAGGCCCCTCGACGTCGTCGGCCAGGACGTTGTGGATCGGCAGGGCATGGGCCATGGGCTCCACCTCGGCGGTGTCGAGTTCTTGCAGCTTATCGACGTACGCCACGATGTCGGCCAGTTGCCGGCCCAGCGTGCTTACCTGCTCGTCCGTCAGCTCGATTCGCCCCAGCAGGGCCACGTGCCGGACGGTCTTCTCATCAATTGGATGGGACATGCCCGTGATAATGCGGCCTGTGGCCGGTGAAGTCAAGGCGGGTGACGCCACGACGGAGTCCACGTAGAATGTGCAGAGGCTGCACAGAGGAGACCATGATGCCGACGAACCTGGCCGTCGATGACAAATTGCTCAACCGGGCTAAGCGGGTCGGCGGGTTCCGCACGAAGAAGGAAACCGTGACCGTGGCATTGGAGGAATTCATTGCCCGCCGCGGCCAGCGCAATATCCTTCGCTCGTTGGGAACTTTCGACTTCCGCAAGGACTGGGACTACAAGTTGGACCGTGGCCGACGTCATGGTTGATCCGCACGCCGCGGCATTCTCCCGAAAAAGCTTCGCATTCGCCCGTCGGCACTGTTGACTGCTGGGGCCAAGCGTACTATAGTCTTCGGACCGCCCTAGACTTTCGACGGGGTAGTGAACCAAACGAATGGCTAAGACCGACAATATTGAAGTAGAAGCTAAGGTGCTCGAAGCGTTGCCCAACGCGATGTTCCGCCTGGAAATCGATATGGGCGGCAAGAGCCACCAGCTCATCGGGCACATCTCCGGCCGGATGCGGCGTAACTACATCCGCATCCTGCCTGGCGATAAAGTCCTCGTCCAGATCAGCCCCTACGACCTGACCAAGGGCAGAATCACCTACCGTCAGCGGTAGGGTGTCTCCCTTTCTCCGCCTCGTCTTGGCCGATGCGGATACGCTCTGCGCACGCAGGGGCTTCATTCCGATTTATTCTTTCAGTCACGTTCTCTGCTCCCGGTGTGTTCTGTGGTTAGCCACTGTGGCAGGATTACGCTGGCGATGGCCGGACTGGGCATCTATGATTTGTTGGAGATGCTACCGGGACTTTGAACTCAAGTGCCCGCTGGAACATGAATTGAAGGTGGTCTACGGTCCTGATGAGTGAAATGGAGAACGCCACGCAGCCCGACACGAGCGTCACCGATGAGCAATTGCTCTTTCGGTACGTGAACGGGGACGTTTCGGCCTTTGAAACGCTCGTAAACCGTTATCGCCGCGAGCTTTTCAACTTTTTGGCCCGGTTCCTGGGCGATCCGGCCCTGGCCGAGGACGTCTTTCAGGAAGCTTTCCTGCAAGTCCACCTATCGGCCGGCGGGTTCGACGTTACGCGGCGGCTCAAACCTTGGCTGTTCACAATTGCCGCCAACAAGGCCCGCGACGCCCTCCGCAGCCGCAGTCGGCGTTCGGCGGCCGAGCTGGATGCCGAGATCGGCGGCGGCGAAGATGACTCGACCCGGTTTGTCGACCTGATGCCCGGAAGTATTCCGCGTCCTGAAGAAACTCTTGAGAACCTTGAGTCGGCTCAGTCAGTACAAAACATCGTTCAGCAGATGCCAGAGAATCTGCGGTCTGTCTTGTTACTGAGCTACTTCCATCAGTTCCCATACAAGGAGATCGCCGACGTGCTGAACGTACCGCTGGGAACGGTTAAGAGCCGGCTCCACGTGGCGGTGAAAGAGTTCGCTCGTAGATGGAAGGCTGCAAGCGAGAAGAAGCAATGACGAACCGAGCTGACGAAGAGTTGTTGGTCGGGTACGTTCTGGGACAATGCGACAAGGAGGAGGCAAAGGCCGTTGCCGAACGGCTGGCGCGCGATTCGGATTTCGCACTTTCTTACCAGAGCATCAAACGAACTTTTGACACCATTTCGCTACTGCCTTCTGTTGAGCCTCCCGCCCATCTGGTCGAGAGCACGCTTATGCGCGTGCGGGCCATGCGGCAGACCGAGGCGCTGGTGGCGGCCCCTGCGCCGATGCGGCGACGTGCCTGGGCGCCGACGTTCACCCTGCGTGAACTGACGGCGCTGGCGGCCATCGTGGTGGTGGCTATCGGCATTCTCGTGCCGGTCGTCAGCAAGACTCGCGAGCGCTCGCAGCGTGAGTTGTGCCAGGCCAACCAAGGCCAGATCGGCACGGCCTTGGCGGCCTTTTCCATCGAGAACGACGACTTCCTGCCGGCGGCCAAGACGCAGTCACACCAGTGGCTGGGCAAGACCAACGCCGCCAGCAATTCTTCCGCACTGTTTCAACTTGTGGCCAAAAACCTGGCCAAGCCCGATGTCTTCCAGTGCCCCGGCGCCGGCGGCGAGAGCTTTGTGGCCCAAGCGGGCATGATCGATTTCCCGCACCCGCGGGCCATCAGCTACAGCTATCAGCACAGTCTCACGTCGGCGGTCCGTCGGAGCGATCCGGCCGTAACTGCCGCTCAGCATGACTTCGCGATCATGGCCGATGCCACGCCGGTCTTCCATAACGGCGTGTTCGACCCCGTCTGTGCCCAGGGCGGCACCAGCCGCAACCATGGCAAGGGCCAGAACGTGCTTTACCTGGACAGCACGGTCCGCTGGGCCGATTCCTGCACGGTGGGCGTAAAGAACGACAACATCTGGCTGGTCGACGGCGTGTGGGACTACAAGGGCGACGAGGCCCCGATCTCGGCCACCGATTCCTTCCTGCTGCCCAATCCGGGGCAGTAGGCTCAAAGACAGGGCAGAGGCCAGAGGTCGTAGGCCAGAGCGGGACGCCGGCTCTGGAAGAGTTCTTGGAGCTTGTGGTGCATTGGCGGGCTCTCCGGCGGAGCCCAGATGGCCGGTCGGATATGCTTTGCGTGTGACTGCTATTCTTGGCGGGAGGTGCTTTTGCCGCAGGCCTTGGTTGTGCTGTGTAACAGGCCCCGGCTTTTAGCCGGGGTAAAGCGGATTGCCCCACCTTCTGCCAGCCCGTTTCAACGGGCTTGCCGTCTTGCGGCTTGAGCCATTGCCTCAAGGCACGACCTCAAGCCCGGTGAACCGGGGTACGTGTTTAGCGACCTGAGAAGATTCTTCTAAATTACCCATTTTAACGTGGCGCGCTCGCGCGTGGTCTGGTACAGGATGGCCAATGGACTGTGATGCGGCCATTCTGGAGCGGTTGCGGCAAGAGAACGCTGAGTTGCGGCAGCAGA